>NZ_JAAEDM010000103.1 GCF_018129065.1 Neoroseomonas soli
GGGGGCGCCGGCCGGCCTGGTTGCGGCGCCGGCGGTGGTGGCGGGGGCGGTCTCGGTGGCCTTGCGTGCCTCCGCCTCGACATTGGCGCGCGCGCCGGCCTCGGCGGCGGCCCGGGCCTCCTCCTCGGCGCGCTGGGCGGCCTCCTCGGCGGCGCGGCGCTCCTCTTCCGCCTTGCGGGCGGCTTCCTCGGCGGCGGAGCGCACCATCAGTGCCTGGCGCTCGCGTTCCTCACGCTGGCGCTGGGCCTCGACGCGGCGGTTTTCCTCCAGCACGCGCTGGCGGAGCGCGATCTCGGCCTGGGTCAGCGGGCGCCCGGCGGCGGGGGCGCGCACGCCGGCAGGCTGCGTCTGCCCGGGCGTACGGGACTGGCCGCCGGCGGGGCCGGCGGCGGGCGCCGGGCGCGCTGGGGCGCTCACGCCCGGCTTGGCCGGCGGCGTCACCACGCGCTTCTTCACCACCTCGACCTGCACGGTCTTGGTGCGCCCATGGCTGAAGGACTGGCGCACACTGCCAGCGTCCACGGTCTTGCCGAGTTCGAGGCGTCCACCGGGCCGAAGGCTCAGCCTGCTCTTGCCCGCGTCCTGCTCGTTCTGGTCGCTCATCCGGTGATCCGAACCCGATCCTAAAAAACAACTGCCTCAAGGCCGCGCGACGTGCGCGGCCCTCACGAATTATCCGGCGGGGTGCCGGCAAATCCTGCCAGCCTGTCCGCCTCGACCCGGATGGCGTCAGCCAGCCGGCCGGGCGCCACCACGACATGCACGGCATGGTCCCGCCCGAAGACCACGCCCAGTTCCGCCGCGGTCAGCGGCGTCACCACCGGCAGGTTGCGCCCGCCGAAGCGCGCGCGTTCCGCCGGGCTGCCATCCACGGCCTGCACCAGCAGGCCCGCGCGACCGGCCTGAAGCCATTCGCGCCCGGCCTGCCAGCCCGAAACCGCCTGGCCCGCCCGCCGGGCGAGGCCCAGAAGGTCGCGGACACGGGCGCGAAGACCGTCCTCGATCCGCGCGCGAAGGTCGGAGGGAAGCGTCACGGGCCCGCGCGCGGCTCTCATGAAAGCCCCGCGGCTCAGCGCGCGTTCTAGCACATCGCCCCGCGCGCTCAACCACATTCCCCGGCCCGGCAACTTCCCTGCCAGATCTGGAACAACTTCCCGCCCGGGCCCGAGGACGAAACGGATCATCCGCTCCTTCGGCAGGCTCTCGCGCTCGACGATGCAGCGGCGGAGCGGGCCGGTTTCCTCCGGCTCGACCTCCGGCGCCCCGGGATCAGGCGTCCCCGTCACCCTGGGCCTCGCCCGCTTCCTCACCGAGCCAGCCGGCGCGGCGGCGGGCTTCCATGACGATGGCGTTGGCGGTGTCCTCGTCCACCACCTCGGTGCCCAGGATCTCGATCAGCTCGTCGCCGGCGAGGTCGGCCAGGTCCTCGAGGTTCTTCACGCCCTTCTCGCCGAGCTGCACCAGCATGGCCGGGGAGAAGCCGCCGATCTCGGCCAGCACGTCCTCGACGCCCATGGTGCGGCGCTTCTCGTCCAGCTCGGTGTCGCGCTTCTCGAGGAAGGTCGCCGCGCGGCGCTTCAGCTCGGTGGCCACGTTCTCGTCGAAGCCCTCGATGGTGGCGAGTTCCTCGTCCTCCACCTGGACCACGTCCTCGATCGTGCCGAAGCCTTCCTGCACCAGCAGGCCGGCGATGACGTCGTCGACGTCCAGCGCCTCGACGAACAGGCCGGTGCGCTTGCGGAATTCCTCCTGGCGGCGCTCGGATTCCTCGGCCTCGGTCAGGATGTCGATGTCGTAGCGCGTGAGCTGCGAGGCCAGGCGCACGTTCTGGCCGCGGCGGCCGATCGCCAGGCTGAGCTGGTCATCCGGGACCACGACCTCGCAGCGCTTGCCGTCCTCGTCGAGCACCACCTTGGAGACCTCGGCCGGGGCGAGCGCATTGACGATGAAGGTCGCGAAATCGGGCGACCAGGGGATGATGTCGATCTTCTCGCCCTGCAGTTCGGCCACCACCGCCTGCACGCGGGACCCGCGCATGCCGACGCAGGCGCCGACCGGGTCGATCGAGGAATCGCGGCTGATCACGGCCATCTTGGCGCGCGAGCCAGGGTCGCGGGCGACCGCCTTGATCTCGATGATGCCGTCGTAGATCTCCGGCACTTCCTGGGCGAAGAGCTTCGCGAGGAAGCCGGGATGGGTGCGGGAGAGGAAGATCTGCGGCCCGCGCGGTTCCTCGCGCACGTCGTAGATATAGGCGCGCACGCGGTCGCCGTTGCGGAAGGCCTCGCGCGGGATGGTCTCGTCGCGGCGCAGCAGGGCTTCCGCGCGGCCGAGGTCCACCATCAGGTTGCCGTACTCGGTGCGCTTGACGATGCCGTTGATGATCTCGCCGACGCGGTCCTTGTATTCATGGAACTGCTTGGACCGCTCGACCTCCCGCACGCGCTGGACGATCACCTGCTTGGCGGTCTGCGCGGCGATGCGGCCGAAGTCGATCGGCGGCAGCGGGTCGATGATGAAGTTGCCGAGGCCGATGCCCGGCTTGATCTTCTGGGCGATGCGCAGCGGGATCTGCGTCGCCTCGTTCTCCACCGGCTCCTGCTCGACCACCTCGGTCCAGCGCTCGAGCTTCACCCGGCCGTCCTTGCGGTCGATGAAGGCGCGGATGTCCTTCTCGTGGCCGTACTTGGCGCGGCCGGCCTTCTGGATGGCCTGCTCCATCGCCTCGAGCACCTCGTCGCGCTCGATCATCTTCTCGCGAGCGACGGCGTCGGCGACCTGCAGCAGTTCCGGGCGGGCGATGGTGATATCGACAGCCATGGAGATGGTCTCCTAGTTCTCGGTCGGGGGCGCCGCGGTCGCGGCAATGAGTTCGTCGGTCAGCACGAGCTTGGCCTTGCGGATGTTGCTCCGCGGGAAGGCGATCTCGCTACCGTCATCGAGGCGCATCCGCGCCGTTTCCGCATCGGCGCCGAGGGCGACGCCGCGGAAGCGCTTGCGCCCGTCCTGCGGGATCGCGAGTTCAACCGTCGCGACATGGCCGGCGAAGCGGTTCCAGTCCTTGGTGCGGGTCAGCGGCCGGTCGATCCCGGCCGAGGACACTTCCAGCATCCACTCGCCCTTGATCGGGTCCGCCACGTCCAGCACGGCGCCGACGGCGTGGCTGATCGCCTCGCAATCGTCGACCGTGAAGGTCGCCCCGTCGGCGCGGTCCGCCATGACCTGAACGGTCGGGCGTTCCTTGCCCGAGACCTGGACGCGCACGAGCTCGTAGCCGAGATGCGTCAGCGTCGGCAGGATGGAGTCGGCGATGCGGGCTTCGAGCCCTTCATGCCGCGGCAGGTCGTCGGTGTCGTTCAAGCAACAAAAAAGGCGGCCTCTTTCAAGGCCACCCCCCGTCGGTCCGGATGGTGTTGTTGGCGGCTATATGACGCTTCGGCGTTTCGGATGCAAGCGGGCTTGCACTCGCCCGCGGCAACCCGAAATGTTCCCCGGCACAGGAGGCCGTCCCATGGCGGACATGATAGCCAAGCGGATCGGGCGGCGGACACTGGTGGGCGGGCTCGGCGCCCTGGCGCTGGCGCGGCCGGCGGCGGCACGGACCCGCTATGTCTTCGGCCAGGATGTCGGCCGGCTGGAGTTCATCGCCCGGCACCTGGGCGTACTCACCTCCACCGGCCGGTTCGAGAATTTTTCCGCCGAGCTGATGATCGACCCGGACAGCCCGCTGACCGCCTCGGTCGATGTCACGGTCCACACGGCCGCCGTGGCGCTGGCCTATCCGGGGGCGGTGGACCTGCTGCGTTCCCCCGCCTTCTTCGACGTCGAGCATTTCCCGGAGGCGAGCTTCCGCGGCGCGGCGACGGGGGAGGGGAGCCTCGCGGGATTCGTCCTCGCTGGCGAGCTGACCATCCGCGGCATCACCCGGCCGCACCGGATGCAGGGGCGGCTGGTGGACCGCAGGCGCGACCCCGCGCTCGGCCGGGACATCGCCGAATTCAGCGCCGGCGGGGAATTGAAGCGCTCCGACTTCGGCATGACGGCCGACCAGGCGGCGATCTCCGACCTCATCCGGCTTGTCGTGCGTGCCCGCCTCATCGTCTGACGGCTGGAGCAGGGCGCAGCGATGGCTGCACTGGGCGGTGGCGGCGCTGGTCGCGGTCGGTTTCGTCATCGGTCTGGTCATGGTGCGGCTGCCGCTGACGCTGCTGCTGGAGAAGATCCTCGCCTACCAGGCGCACAAGACGATCGGGCTGCTGGTGCCGCCGCTCGTGCTGTGGCGGTTCTGGCTGCGGGCGCGGCGCGGGCGGCCGGCGGAGGACGAAGGCATCCCGGCCTGGCAGCGCCGCGCCGCCGCGGCCGGGCATGCGGCGCTCTACCTGCTGCTGCTGGTGGTGCCGGGGCTCGGCTACCTCAGTGCCAGCACGGCGCCGGGGCAGATCGAGACGGTGCTGTTCCTGCTGATCCCCGTGCCGCACGTGTTGGGGCCTGACGAGGCGCTCTACGACAGGCTGCGCGGGCTGCATCAGGTGCTCGCCTGGACGCTGGTGCTGCTCGCGGCCGGGCATGCCGCCGCCGCGCTGCACCACCATTGGAAGGGCCGGCGGGTCCTGGCGCAGATGCTGGGGCGCTGACGTCCTGCCCGCGACGTTCACGGCGCCGGCAGCATCGGCATGCCACTGAAGGCAATGGCCAGGCGCCCGGCAACGTCGTTCCCGGGACAGTGGATACGGGAAACCGGAGCGGCAGCGGCCGTCAGGCCTCGGCGCCGAAGGCCTGGGTCTTCACCAGACGGGCATAGAGGCCGTCCGCCGCCATCAGGTCGGCGTGGCGGCCCTGTTCGACGGCGCGCCCGCCCTCCATCACCACGATGCGGTCCGCGTCGCGCACGGTGGCCAGGCGATGGGCGATGACCAGGGTGGTCCGGCCACTGCGCAGGCGGGCCAGGGCCTGCTGGACCAGGGCCTCGTTCTCCGCGTCCAGCGCGCTGGTGGCTTCGTCCAGCAGCAGGATGCGCGGATTGCGCAGCAGCGCGCGGGCCAGGGCGACACGCTGCCGCTGCCCGCCGGACAAGCGCGAGCCGCCGGAGCCGAGCCGCGTATCGTAGCCCTGCGGCAGGGCGGCGATGAAGTCGTGCGCGGCGGCGGCACGGGCGGCGTCCTCCACCTCGGCCCGCGTCGCGCCTTCGCGGCCGGAGGCGATGTTGGCGTGCGCGGTGTCGTCGAAGATCACCGCGTCCTGGCCGACATAGGCGATGGCGTCGCGCAGGGAGGCGATGGCCACGCCGCGGATGTCCGCGCCGTCCACGACGACGCGGCCTTCCGTCACGTCATAGAGCCGCGGCACCAGCGCGATGGCGGTGGACTTGCCGGCCCCCGAGGGACCGACCAGGGCGACGGTCTGGCCCGGCTCGGCGGCGAAGGTCAGGCCCGCCAGCGCGGCGTCGGGCACGCCTTCATAGGTGAAGCCGACATCCTCGAAGGCGATGCGGCCATGGCCAGCGGGCAGCGGCGCGGCGCCCGGCGCGTCGAGGATGCGGCGGCGCTCGTCCACCACGCCGAAGACCCGGGACAGCCCCGCGAGCCCTTCCTGCAGCGCGGCGTTGAGTGAGCCCAGCGCCCGCACGGGACGCGAGGCGATGAGCAGCGCCGCGACGAAGCCCGTGAAGTCGCCGAGCGTGCTGGCCCCGCTTGCCACCCGCCAGCCGACCACGATCAGCACGCCCGCCACCGCGACGCCGCCCAGCGCCTCGAGCATCGGGTCGAGCGAGGCGCGGGTGCGGGCGATGCCGTAGATGCTCTCCCGCAGGCGGGCGAACAGCCCGGCGGCGCGGGCCTCCTCCGCCGCCTCCAGGCGATAGGAACGGACCACGCGGGCGGCGCCGAAGGATTCGGTCAGCGTCGCCGCCGCCTCCCCCATGCGTTCCTGCATGCCGCCGGAGGCCCGGCGGATGCGCTTGCCGAGTTTCAGGATCGGCACGACCGCGATCGGGTAGAGCAGCGCCGCCACCAGCGACATCTGCCAGTCCAGCCAGACCATCGAGGCGACCAGGCCGACCACCGTCAGCGCATCGGCGACGGCGGCGATGGACTTGGTCAGCGCCTCCCGGATCAGGCCGGCATCGGTGGTGAAGCGCGCGGCGTGGCGGGCCGGTGCGTCGCGCGCCACCACGGCGAGGTCGGCGCGCGTCAGGGCGCGGAAGAGATCGTTCTGAACCGCCTCGATCACCCGCAGCACGACGGAGTGGATGGCGACCGCCTGGCCGTACTGCGCCAGCGCCTTGAGCGCGGTGACGACGACGATGACGAGCGGGATGGCCCAGAGCAGGTCCTGCCGGCCTTCGGTGAAGAGGTCGAAGGATTGCTGGATGACGATCGGATAGAGCGCCGTCGTCGCCGCCACCCCCACGGTGCAGAGCAGCGCCATGGCAATGCCCTGGCGGTGCCCGGCGACGTAGGAGCGCCACAGGCGGGCGAGCAGGGCGCGGGTCGTGGTGTCGAGCGTCGGTGGGGCAGCCATGGCGGCGGGATAGCCCGGAGCGGCGCCGGGCGATATCCGGGTGGCGGAACGATTGTCACATTAACGCCCTTGCAGCGAGCGCGGACGGCATGTTAGTTCTCGTTTCGTTCCGGTGAAGGCGGCGGGACCGGATCCCCCACTCAGCCCCCGAGTGCGGTCCCGCCGCCGCCCTGGGCGAGGCGCCGGCGGAGTTCCGCCAGGCAGTCCTCGCGGGTGGCAATGCAGCCGCCGGACAGCCACCACGCGCGCAATTCCGCGAGCCAGCGCCCCATGGCCGGGCCCGGCGCGATGCCTTCCCCGGCGAGGTCGCGGCCGAGCAGCGGGAAGGTGGGGATGCCGGCCGCGACGATGGCCTCGATCCGTGCGCGCAGCTTGTCCCAGGGGGCGGATGCCCCGTCCTGTCGCGCCTGGGACAGCCAGGTCCGCAGCAGCACGAGGCGCGCCGGCGCACCCAGCCGTGTCCTGTCGGCATGGGCCAGGGCGCGACGGAGGTCGGCATCGGCGGCACCCGGGGCGACGGGTCCCTGGCCGCCGCGGATCTCGTCCAGCCAGGACCGTTCTTCCGCGGAGAATCGCAGCCGCCGCGCCAGGGCGGCCGTGTCCGTCCCGGCCGCCAGCAGCGCCGCGAGCCGCAGCAGCGCATCGGCCGGCGCGCCCGATTCGATCAGCCGCATCAGGATGTCCCGGGCGCCGGCCTCCGGCAGCACGGCGCCGAGCACCCCGGTTTGCGCCATCAGGTCCAGCGCCGCGCGCGGATCGGGCACGGCGAGGATGCGCTTGAGTTCCATCCACACCCGCTCGATCGAGAGCAGCGCCAGTCCCGGCACAGCGCGGGCGATGGCGGCCACTGCCGCCGCGTCCGGTTTCCCGGCGCCGTAGCGCGCCTGGAAGCGGAAGAAGCGCAGGGCGCGGAGGTAGTCCTCGGCGAGGCGCGTGTCCGGGTCGCCGACGAAGCGCACCTTGCCGGCGGCGAGGTCGGCGCGGCCGGTGAAGTAGTCGAAGAGCGCGCCCTCGGCCGTCAGCGACATGGCGTTGATGGTGAAGTCGCGGCGGGCGGCGTCCTCCCGCCAGTCGGTGGTCCATTCGACCACGGCGTGGCGGCCGTCGGTCAGCACATCCCGGCGGAGGGAGGTGACCTCGACCGGAAGGTGGTCCTTCACCGCGGTGATGGTGCCGTGCGCGAGGCCGGTCTCGAAGACCTTGAGCCCGGCGTCGCGCAGGCGGGTGGCGATCTCCTCCGGCGGGAAGGGGGCGCCGACGTCCACATCGGCCGAGTCGCGACCGGCGAGGGCGTCCCGCACGCAGCCGCCGACCGCGCGGGCGCCGGGCAGGGCGGCGAGCACCGCCGCGACCGCCGGCGTGTGGAGGAAGGCGGGGCGGGGGATGGTCGTCTCCGGCGTGTCGTTCACCGGCGCGGTTCCGGGTGGCCCGGTTCGATGTGCTCGCCCTCCAGATGGGCCGGCACGTAGGCGGTGCCTGGCTTCATGCTGCGCGACAGCCCGAACCAGACGGCCCCTGCCAGCATCAGCGCCACCCCGAGGCCCGCGAGGACGAGTACGACGGTGCTCGGCTCATGGTGCGGGTTGAGTTTCCGCCACAGCCCGTAGGCCGCGAAGGGCGCGAGGAAGAGCAGCAGTTCGACGAGATAGGGCACGTCTCAGATGTGCCCCAGGACCCGTCCGCATGCGAGGGCGGAGTCGCAAAAAAGGGAGGGGGTGCGGGGGAGGTTCTCCTCCCCCGTCCCTCTCTCATGCAGCCAACCTCCGACCCGCCCCCGATGCATCCCGGAGAAAGTGCGTTGCTCGCCCCGCGGCGACTACGCGAGCAGATCTTCGCGGTCCCCATGCATCCCGGAGAAAGCGCGTTGCTCGCCCCGGCAGGCGATTCCCGACCGCGCCCTTCGCAGGGCAGCCATGCCTCATCCATGGCGCCGCCCTCGCCGGGCGGACACAGATCCGCCCTGCTTGGGCGCGACAAAACGTGCCGTGCCCTCCTGATCCGTGAGCCCCGGAGCCCTTCGTGTCCGCGCTGCCTGCCCTCCCGTCCCTCGCCGCCATGCTCGAGCCAGCCAACCTGGCCGGCTTCGTCGCGCTCGGTTCCTCGATCACCTGGCCGCTGCTGCGGGGACGCCGGACCATCCTCGGCGTGCAGGTGGCGGGTTCGCTGCTGTTCGCGCTGCATTACCTTCTGCTCGGGGCGCCGACGGCGGCGGCGATGTGCGTCATGGGGGCGCTGCAGGGCATCGCCCTCGTGGTGCTGATCGACCGGCGGCGGCGCATCGGGGTCGTGGGGGCCACGCTGGCCGTCTCGGCCGTGGTGACGGCGCTGACCTGGACGGGGCTGCCGTCGCTGCTCTCGCAGATGGGGCAGCTGATGTCGGCGGTCGGCCGGCTGCAGATGGACACGCAGAGGCTGCGGCTGTGGTTCCTGGCCTCGGTCGGGTTCTGGATGACGCACAACCTCATGGTGGGCTCGGTGTTCGGGCTGGCCTCGGACACGCTGGCGCTGACCTCGCTGCTGCTCGGCCTGTGGCGCAACCGTGCCCGGCCCGCCGCGGCGGTGCTGCGCGACGCCGCCGCCTGAATGTCTCGCGGCCGCGCTTGCCAGGGGCGGCGCGGTGGGCTTCAAGGCGCGCCCCCCTGCCAGGACCCATCCCATGCGCCCCGCGATCGGCATCGATTTCGGCACGACCAACAGCGTTGTCTCGATGCTGCGCCCGGACGGATCGGTGCGCACGCTGCGCCACCCGACGGGGGAGGTGTTCCGCTCCGTGCTGTGCTTCTGGGCCGGGCAGGGCGGGCGCACGCGCCACGCCGCCGGGCCCGCGGCGATCGACGCCTATCTCGAGGAGCCCTTCGACAACCGCCTCATCATGTCGATGAAGAGCTACCTGGCGCAGCGCAGCTTCTCCGAGACGCGCATCTTCGGCCGGTCCTGGGAATTGCCGGCGCTGATCGCGCTGTTCCTGCGGGAACTGCTGGCGCCCTTCCGGGCGGAGATGGCGGGCGCGCGCGTCACCGTGGGCCGGCCGGTCCGCTTCGTGGGGGAGCGGGATGCGGACGGCCTCGGCGAATCGCGCCTGCGCGCCGCCTTCACCGCGGCGGGCCTGCCGGATGTGGAGGTGGCGCTGGAACCGGCCGCGGCCGGGCAGCGCTTCGCCCATGACCTGGAAGCGCCGGCGACGGTGCTGGTGGCGGATTTCGGCGGCGGCACCAGCGACTTCTCGGTGCTGCGCTTCGATCCCGGGCCGCCGCGCCGCGTCAGCGCGCTCGGCCATGCGGGCGTGGGCATCGCGGGGGATGCCTTCGATTACCGGATCATCGACCGCGTCGTCTCGCCGCTGCTTGGCAAGGGCACGAACTACGAGGTCATGGGCAAGCCGCTGCCGGTGCCGCCGGCCTGGTTCACCGCCTTCGCGCGCTGGAACCAGCTGTCGATGATGCGGGCGCCGCGCACGCTGCGCGACATCGCCGAGGTGGCCCGCACCGCCGAACATCCCGGGCGGCTGCGGCAGTTGATCGCCCTGATCGAGGAGGAGGCGGGCTATGCGCTCTACCGCGCCGTCTCTGGCGTGAAGGCGGCGCTGTCGGTGGCGGAGAGCGCGACGCTCGACTTCCGCCACGGCGATTTCGCGCTGAGCGCCCCGATCGCGCGCGCCGAGTTCGAGGGCTGGATCGCGCCGGAACTCGCCCGCATCGGTGCGGCGGTGGATGCCGCGCTGGCCGATGCCGCCATCGGACCGGAGGGGGTGGACCGGGTGTTCCTGACCGGCGGGACCTCCCTGGTGCCGGCGGTGCGGCGGATATTCGAGGACCGCTTCGGCCCGGACCGGGTGGTGGCGGGGGGCGAGTTCGTCTCGGTCGCCGAAGGGCTGGCGCTGATGGCGCGCGAGGAGGCCGCGGCGGCGGCTTGAGCCGGCCTGCCGGGCGCCCCGGCGAGACCGGATTCCACATCGGCGGAAGCCGCTCTCGCCATGGTTGAGCGAGCATCTTCGCGCGTGCGGCCAGATCCAGCCGTGTGCGATCTGATCTAGCGCCGCGGCCCGCCCGGACCGACCCAGACCCCCACCGGCGGCACCCAGGGCTGCGGCTGCGAGATCGTCGGGTCCGGCGGGCACATCGGCCGCATCACGCCGCAATCCCAGGCGAATCGATCCGGCCGGCCCGTCAGTTGGCCGCCGCGCTCGAACCGGCATTCGCAGAGCTTCCCCGCCATGCAGGCGGCCTGGCCCTGGATTTCGGGCGTGCAGGTGGGCGGCGCCTGGGCGGCGGCGGGCAGGGCGAGGACGAGCAGGATCGCGAGCGCAAGGACCACGCCGCCATCCTGCCCCGCAAAGATTGCGGGTTCGTGCACGCCCCAGGCCCTTGCGGCGGCGGCGGGCAGGGACGTTGTATGCGCCCGATGTTCCGGGTCCTTGCTTCGCTCCTGCTGATGTCCTTCCCGCTTGCCGGCCTCGCGGCCGAGAGCGAGGCGGTGCGTTCCCCTCGCGCGACCGTGACGCTGGTGACCGACCAGGCGGCGGTGGCGCCGGGCGGGACGGTGACGCTCGGGCTGCGGCTGCGGCTGGCCCCGGGCTGGCACACCTATTGGAAGAATGCGGGCGATGCCGGCGCGCCGCCCGAGATCAACCTGGCTTTGCCCGAGGGCGCGACCTCCGGCCCCATCGCCTGGCCGGCGCCGGAACGGATCGAATACGGGCCGCTGGTGAACTACGGCTACCACGGTGAGGTGGTGCTGCCCCTGCCGGTGACGCTGCCGGCTGGCCTGACCCCCGGCGCCACCCTGCCGATCGAGGGCAACGCCACCTGGCTGGTCTGCGAGCAGGTCTGCATCCCGGAAGAAGGCAGTTTCCGCCTCGACCTGCCGGTGGAGGCCGCGCCCCGCCCGGACCCCGCGACCGCGCCGCTGTTTGCCGCGGCGGCGGAGGCGCGCCCCCGCCCGAGTCCCTGGCAGGCGCGCGCCGCGCTGGGCCCGGCCGGCGGCGTGCTGACGCTGGAAGGCCCGGGCCTGTCCCGCCAGACGGTGCGGGAGGCGGTCTTCCTGCCCGAGGCTCCGGCCGTGCTCGACCACGCCGCCGTCCAGCGGCTGACGGTGGCGGAGGGGCGGGTCGAACTCGCCCTGACCGCGGCGCCGGGCGGCTCGGCGCCGGCCGCGCTGGATGGCGTGGTGCTGGTGACGGATGGCGGCGGGCGGCGGGTGGCCTATGACGTCTCGGCGGCGGTTTCGCCCGGCGCGCCGCCTGCGGCGCTGCCCTTCTGGCAGGCGGCGGTCTTCGCCTTCCTGGGCGGGCTGATCCTCAACCTGATGCCCTGCGTCTTCCCGGTGCTGGCGATGAAGGCCATGGCGCTCGCGCGCCTGTCGGGCGAGGCGCGGGGGAAGGTGCGGGCGCATGCGCTGTCCTACACCGCGGGGGTGTTGCTGAGCTTCGCGGCCCTCGGCGGGCTGATGCTGGCGCTGCGGGCGGGCGGGGCGGCGGCGGGCTGGGGCTTCCAGTTCACCGCGCCGGGATTCGTCGCCGGCATGGCCTGGCTGATGCTGGCGGTGGGGCTGAACCTCTCGGGCGTCTATGGATTCGGCGGGGCTTTCGGGGCCGGTTCGGGCGTGGCGGGGCGGGGCGGGCATCTCGGTTCCTTCGCGACCGGCGGGCTGGCGGTGCTGGTCGCCACCCCTTGCACCGCGCCCTTCATGGCGGCGGCGCTGGGCGCGGCGCTGGCGATGGACGCGGCTTCCGCCATGGCGGTGTTCCTGGCGCTCGGCCTGGGGCTGGCGGCGCCCTACGGGCTGCTGGCGGTGGCACCGGGGCTGGCCGGGCTGCTGCCGAGGCCAGGGGCCTGGATGGAGCGGCTGAGGCAGTTCCTGGCCTTCCCGATGTATGCCGCGGCGGTCTGGCTAGTCTGGGTGCTGGCGCAGCAGGTGGGGCCGGACGCCGTGCTGGCGGTGCTGGCGGGCGGCGTGATGGTCGCCTTCGGCGCCTGGGCGCTGGGGCAGGCGCAGCGGGCGGGCGGGTCGCGCATCGCGCTGGCCGCCGCCGCGCTGGGGCTGGCCGGCGCGCTG
>NZ_JAAEDM010000104.1 GCF_018129065.1 Neoroseomonas soli
CTTCGCCTTCCGCCGCCGCCTCGCCGGATTCGGCCGGCGCCGGGGCGCTCGGGGCGCCGGCAATGCGGGTGCTCAGCTCGATGATCGCCGCCAGGGCTTCCGAGACCCGCCGGGTGGAAGGGGCCTCGGCGCCGAAGGCCGTGCCCACGGCCGCGTCCATCGCGGACCAGGCGGCGGCGGCGGCGCGTGCGGCATCGCCGGCGGCGCGCAGCATCGCGGCGTCGCCCCGGGCCTCGTTCTGCAATGCATCAAAGTCGGGCACGCCCGACTTGATCCGCTGCTCCTTGCGCGCGGCGTCGGCGAGTGCCGCGGTTTCCTCCGCGCGCTGCCAGGTGAAGAGGTCGCATTCCGACCCGTCGCCACGGCGGAACAGGGGGTAGCTGCGGATCGCCGCCATCAGCGTGCCGTCCGCCCCCTCCCCCGACAGGCCGCCGATCGGCGCGCCGCGTCCCTCGATGCCGTCCTCCCCGTCGAGGGCCGGATGACCATTCTGCCAATATTGCGTGCAGAGCCCGGCGATGACCGAGGCACCGTCGGTCAGCCCCTTCAGCCCGTCGAGCCGGACCAGCGCCTCCGTCATCCAGGCGGCGATCTCGAAATCCTTCGACTTGGTCCCGAGGCACTCGATGGCGAGCTTCTTCACCTCCCGCCAGGCGGCCTGCACGGCGGCCGGATTGGCGTCCGGGTCACCGCCGTCGATGGCGCGCTCGCCGGCGCGGGCGTCGTTCCGCTGGGTCCGGACGCGCTGGTAGATCGAGCTGGGCGAGTAGTCGGGACGGATGTCCTCCCCCGCCCCCTCCCCGCTCGGCAGCGGCGCCAGCAATGCCTCGATGTCGAGCACTCCTTCACCCATCGTAAACCCCCGTGTAACGCAGATTTCACGGCCAACCAGCGGCTGCGCGGCGGCACGCTAGCACGCTGGACTCGTTTCGCATGCCCCCTTACCGTTCGCGCCGCGGACCGACATGGCCATCCGCAGCGACATGCAAATAGAGGTGCGTCCGACATGGTGGCGATCGACCTGAAATCCCTCGTCGGGCGCATGAACGCGCTCACGCGCCGGCAGTTGGAAGCCGCGGCGGGGCTGACGCTCTCCCGCACCCACTACAATGTCGAGATCGAGCACGTGCTGCTCAAGTTGGTGGAAACCGGCGGGTCCGACGTCGCGGCAGTGCTGCGCAAGGGTGGCGTCGATGCCGGGCGCGTCGCCAACGAGCTGACGCGCGCGCTCGACAAGTTCAAGACGGGGAATGCCCGCGCGCCGTCGCTCTCGCCGGACATCGTCACCTGGCTGCGCGAGGCCTGGCTGCTGACCAGCCTCGAGAGCACGGCATCGAAGATCCGCTCCGGCCACCTGCTCGCCGCGCTGCTGAACGACGACACGCTCGGCCGCACGGTGAAGGAGAGCGCGCCGTCGCTGCTGAACCTGCCGGCGGATGCGGTGCGGCGGAACCTGGGCGAATTGGCCGAGGGCAGCGAGGAAGCCGCCGAGGCGAGTGCCGAGGCCGGCGCCCCCGGCGGCGCGCCCGGCGCCCCGGCCGGCGAGGCCCCGCGCGCCGGCGGGCCGCTCGACCAGTTCTGCACCGAGCTCGTGGCGCAGGCGAAGGCGGGCAAGATCGACCCGATCCTCGGCCGCGACGGCGAGATCCGGCAGATGGTGGATATCCTGACCCGGCGCCGCCAGAACAACCCGATCCTCACGGGCGAGGCCGGCGTCGGCAAGACCGCGGTGGTCGAAGGCCTGGCGCTCCGCATCGCCGCGGGCGACGTGCCCGAGGCGCTGAAGGGCGTGAAGCTCTATTCGCTCGACATGGGCCTGCTGCAGGCCGGCGCCGGGGTGAAGGGCGAGTTCGAGAATCGCCTCAAAGGTGTCATCGACGCGGTGAAGTCCTCGCCGACGCCGATCATCATGTTCATCGACGAGGCGCACACGCTGATCGGCGCCGGCGGTGCGGCCGGCCAGAACGACGCCGCCAACCTGCTGAAGCCGGCCCTCGCCCGCGGCGAGATGCGCTGCATCGCGGCGACCACCTGGGCCGAATACAAGAAGTACTTCGAGAAGGACGCCGCCCTCACCCGCCGCTTCCAGGTGGTGAAGGTCGAGGAGCCCTCCGAACCCCTGGCCGCCGCCATGCTGCGCGGCCTGGTCTCGACACTGGAGAAGCACCACGGGGTGCGCATCCTCGATGAGGCGGTCACCGAGGCGGTGAAGCTTTCGGCCCGCTACATCCCGGCCCGCCAGCTGCCGGACAAGGGCGTGTCGCTCATCGACACCGCCTGCGCCCGCGTCGGCATGAGCCAGGCCTCGATCCCGGCCCCGGTCGAGGATCGCCAGCGCCGGCTGTCGCTGATCGACACCGAGCTCGGCGCCATCGCCCGCGAGGAGGCTGCCGGGACCGACCATGCCGCGCGGCGCGTCACGCTCGAGCAGGAGCACGCCAAGGTCACCGCCGAGCTCGAGGAGCTGACCAATCGGTGGGAGGAAGAGAAGGTGCTGGTCGCGAAGCTGCGCGACCTGCGCCATCGCATCGATGCCGCCGCGGTGCCCATGCCCGGCCCCGACGGCAAGACGCCGGAGCCCGAGGACACCGCGCCGCTCAAGACCGAACTGGCGGAGGCGAGTGCCGCGCTCAAGAAGATGCAAGGCGAGGAACCGCTGGTCTTCCCGGTGGTCGATGGCCAGGCGGTCGCGGAAGTTGTCGCGACATGGACCGGCATCCCGCTCGGCCGGATGGTCGCGGACGAAATCCAGACCGTCCTCAGGCTCAAGGACAAGCTGATGGAGCGCGTGGTGGGCCAGGACCACGCGCTCGACGCCATCGCGCAGGCGATCCGCACCTCGCGCGCCGGGCTGACCGATCCGCGCAAGCCGATCGGCGTCTTCCTGATGGCCGGCACCTCCGGCGTCGGCAAGACGGAGACGGCGCTCGCGGTCGCCGACCTGCTCTACGGCGGCGAGCAGAACATGACGACCATCAACATGTCCGAGTTCAAGGAGGAGCATAAGGTCTCGCTCCTCATGGGCTCCCCGCCCGGCTACGTGGGCTACGGCGAAGGCGGCGTGCTGACGGAAGCCGTGCGCCGCCGCCCCTACTCCGTCGTGCTGCTGGATGAGATGGAGAAGGCGCATCCCGGCGTGCAGGACGTCTTCTACCAGGTGTTCGACAAGGGCGCGATGAAGGACGGCGAAGGCCGCGACATCGACTTCCGCAACACCGTCATCATCATGACGTCCAACGCCGGCACCGACACCATCGCGAAGCTCTGCGCCGACCCTGACATGGCGCCCGAACCCGAGCAGTTGCGCGAGGCGCTGCAGCCCGACCTTCTGAAGGTGTTCAAGCCCGCCTTCCTCGGCCGCTGCAACGTCGTCATCTACTATCCGCTCGCGGATGAGGTTCTAAAGAAGATCTGCGGGCTCAAGCTGCGCAGCATCGGCAAGCGGCTGAAGGAAGCCTACGGCGTGCCGCTGCAGGTGGATGACAGCGTGCCCGACGCGATCGTCTCGCGCTGCAAGGAAGTCGAGAGCGGCGCACGCAACATCGACAACATCCTCAGCCGCACGGTGCTGCCGGAACTCTCGGCGCGCATCCTGTCGCGCCTCGCGGACGGGCATGAAATCCTTCAGGTGAAGGTGGGTATGAACGACGACGGCTCGTTCCGCTACGACGTCGACTGAGTTATAGAATTGGCTCACCGGGAGACGGCAACGGGCCGGCTCCGGGGGGCAGGATGGGAAAGGGAACACGCACATGCCGATCTTCATGAAGTTCAAGGACATCAAGGGTGAGAGCAGCACCGAAGGCTTCACCGAGTTCACCGAGCTCACGTCCTTCGAGTTCGGCATCGGTCGTCGCATCGCCTCCGCCGGCGGCACCTCCACGCGTGAGGGCACGACCGCGAACGTGAGCGAGGTCGTGGTGAAGAAGATCACCGACGGCACGACGGTGAAGTACTTCCAGCAGGCGCTGTTCGGGAAGCTGGACCGCGAGGTCGAGATCAAGATGGTCCGCACCGGCGCCGGCAAGCCGGAAGCCTTCCTCGGCTTCAAGCTCGAAGGCTGCGGCGTGGCCGGCCTTTCCTTCCGCGCCGCGGGTGGCCCGGGCGTCGACAGCCGCCCCGGCGAGACCATTCACCTGAACTTCGACAAGATCACGGTCGACTACAGCCCGATCGGCGACGACCTGACCGGCAGCCCGGACCGCTACATGTGGGACCTGGCGAAGTCGACGGGCGGCTGAGGACCGCGGGTCCAGCGCACCGAGCGCCGCCCGGAGCGATCCGGGCGGCGCTTTGCTTGAAGCGACCCGCTCAGGGAGGCCCCCGACATGGCTATGGCATCCAGCGGCCCGGGTTCCGAGTCCATCTACATGTGCTTCGGCAGCGTCCCGGGCGAGGCCCGTACGACGCTGCAGATCTCCAACGCCCCCGCAAGCGGCGGCTGGATCAAGCTCAGTTCCTGCGGCTTCTCCGGTCGCGTCGGCCACCCGCAGATGACCGAGGCGCAGTCCGGGTTCGAAGGCGAGGTCCCGCCCGTCCGCGTCACCAAGGTGACGGACGCTTCCTCCGTCGGCCTGCTGCGGGAAGCGCTGATGGGCCGCTTCGACACGCCCGTCGTCATCGTCTTCATCCGCACCGGCAATAGCGGCCCGCAGGAGTACATACGCCTCGAGTTGGAGGGCTGCGGTATCGTCGAGTTCGGCATGGAAGGCGCCGAGGAACGGCAGACGGAATCCTACAGCATCCGCTGCGAACAGATGACCATCACCACCTGGCGCTTCAGCGGCACGACCCGCGGCGCGCAGTCGGTGACGAGGCTCAGCAACGAGGCTGGTGGACGATGACCATCCTGATGCAGATCGACGGCGTCGAGGGCGAAGGCCGAATCGCCGGGCATGACGGCTGGTTCCCGCTCACCAGCTTCCGCTGGGGCGGCCGCCGCGCGGCGCGCACCCATACCGGTGGCGTCCTCGGCAAGTCGGCGGCCTACTCGACGCCGCAGCTGACGGACATCACCTTGACCAGACTGGCTGATTCGTCGAGTTCCCTGCTCTGGGACCACATGATCAAGGGCAACTCGACGCCGATCCGCTTCCATTGGCTGCGGGCCGGCCAGGGCGGCGAGCCGACCTCCTATCTCGAGGCGCAGTTCGACGACGCGCTGCTCATCGCCATCGACGTGGGTTCGTCGAGCGGCGGCCGACCCACCGAGACGCTGGTCTTCACCTATCGCGCGCTCGAGTACCGCGTGGTCAATGTCGGCAACGCCTTGTCGGGTCCGCAGGACGTCGTCAGCTTCAACCTCGGCACGGCGTAGACCCGGTTCCGCAGGAATGGAGGCCACTCTCGCCGCGCGTCGGCGGGAATCGTCACGCACGGGACTGTTTCCAGCCGCATGCGACCTGGTCTGGCTGGCGCGGCGACGTCTCACGGACCGGGATCGGTTTCGGCCCACAGCGGCGCACGGCAACCGCGCCCGGCGCCGATCTTCGCGAGAATCCTCATCCGATCAGTGATTTCGGCTAACCGGATCCGCTCCGAGGCATATTCCGCGGCCGCCTACCGCTTCCGCCCGGCGCGGCGGGTCATCTCCGCGCAGTCCTGAGCGCCCGGCTACCGCCCCCGATCGGGCGCGCGGGCGTCCTGCCCGTGCACCGCGCCACGCCGTCCACGCAAGGGTACTGCCTCCGCGGCGAAGATTTCGCGCGCCGGACGCTGCGCGCGGCGCTCAGCGCAAGGGCGCTGCCCTTGCGCCCCGCGCATCAGGCGAGGAAGTCCACGGCGACGGCGCTGACGTTGTCGCGCGCGCCACGCCCCACCGCCTCGTTCACGATGCCGGCGGCGTCGCTGCCGTTGGCGAGCATGGCGGCGATCTCCTGCTCCGCCATGGTCTTGAACAGACCGTCGGTGCAGAGCAGGTAGCGGTCGCCCTCGATGATGCGTCCGGAAACCTTGTCGAGCTCCAGTTCCCCGGTCGCGCCGATGGCGCGGGTGATGACATTGGCCTGCGGATGGTGCTCGGCCTCGTCCTCCCGCAGCGTGCCCTGGTCCACCAGTTCCTGCACCAGGCTGTGGTCGCGCGTGACGCGGCTGAGCTGACCGCCGCGCATCAGGTAGCCGCGCGAATCGCCCGCCCAGAGCATCGCGAAATGATCCCCGCGCGCGAGCATCACGACGACGGTGGAGGCGAGGATCCGCCCCGGCCCGCGCCGCGCCGCCTCCTCCTGCAGCCCGGCATGCACCTCGGTGAGCCTCAGCCTGACTTGGGCGAGCAGCTCGGCAGCCGAGAGGCCCGGCGGGATGGTCTCGAGCGCCGCGATGATGGCGGCGGAAGCGACATCGCCCGCGCCATGCCCGCCGGCGCCGTCGGCCACGGCCCACAGGCCGAGATCGGGTCGGTCCAGCAGCGCGTCCTCGTTGCGCGGCCGCACGGCCCCCGGATGGGTGGCGGCGTGAGAGGTCAGACGCGAGCTCATGCCTCGGCTTCCAGCAGGTAGGCGAAATCCTCGGCCGGCGGCAGGGCCGCGAGCGGCCAGACCATCGGCGGCACATGCGGCCCGCCACGCGTCCACCAGCCGCCGCCTTCGGGCGGAGGGGGCGCCTCGGCGGGCGGGACGACGGCCGGTTCCGCGGCGGGCTCCAGGACGGCCGACGGTTCGGGCGCCGCGGCCAAGGGCAGCGGGTCCTCGGCAGGCTCGGTGCCGGCAATGGCCCCGGCGCCGATGAGCCCGGCCAACGGGTCGGCCTCGCGCGAGGATCCTTCGGCGTCGCCTGCGCCCGGCTCGCCCGCACCGATCAGCATTGCCAGGGTGCCATTGGTATCGACCACCGGAGGAACTGGTTCGATCGGATCCCCTGCCGCGCCGAGCAGGGCCAGGACGTCGCCCGGCGGATCCTCGGTGGCCTTGCCCGGCGGTGCGCCCGCGCCAAGCATGGCGAGGACGTCCGAAGGGGGTTGCTCAGTGGCATGCTCGGGCGGCGTGCCCGCGCCGAGCAGCGCCAGCACGTCCGTGGGCGATTCCTCGGCGGGCGGAGCGTCGGTGCCGGGCAATGCCGGTGCGCCCGAGTGCTGTCCCGCGGCATTGCCGCCGGCGAGGAGGGCAAGCACGTCGTCGCCGCCCGGCGCAGACGTCTCGACCGGCGCCTCGGCGCCGGGAAGCATGGGGGGAGCCTCGTCCGCCGCCGGAAGCGGCACCATCGTCGCCGCGCCGGGCATCGCCGCGAGCGGCAGGACCGCAATGGGCGTCGGCGGCGGCCGTGCGCCGGGTAGCGGCAGCGCGGCGGCGAGCGCATCGGCATCCGCGCCGCCCATGCGCCCCGCCCAGGCCGCTGCCTCCATTGCGTCGAACCAGCCGGAGGCCGGCGTCGGCTCGCCCGGCGGCAGCAGAACCGCGAGGGTGATGGGGAAGCGACGGCCGACCTGGTCCTCGCTCGGCAGCATCACACCGGCCACCGCGTCCGGGCCGCAGGCGCCGGCCGGCAAGGCGAAGCGCCAAGCCGGCGCAGCGTCCCAGGCGGCTTCCCAGTGGGCGCCCATGCTCGCCCGCGCCCGCGCGATGCCCGCCTGCAACCAGGCGTCCCACGGGCCGACGAAGCTCGTGGGCAGGCCACGGCGCACGAAGTCGCCATGCGCCGGCACCTTGCCGTAGAGGCCCGTCAGGGGGAGAGCGTCGGGCATCGGAACTGCGCCAGTTCGGCAAGGCCGAAGGGATGCTGGGCGCTGCCTGCGCGCAACTCGAACTCCATGCTGCGCTCCCCCTGCCGCACGGTCAGCCGCAGCCTTTCGCGCGACGGCCCGGCGCCGAGGGTGCTGTTGCGTCGCATCACGATGCGCAGCGCCGACCACGCCCCGTCATAGGCGAGCGGCCCGGCCGAGGAGGGCGGATCGAAGGACAGCGTCAGGTTGCCGCGCGCCGGCCAGGACAGCGCGATCGGCCGCGCCGCGCCGCCCTGGGTGATCTCCGTCCGCGTGCCCTCGAATTCCAGCGTCGCCGAGAGCGCCCCCGCATCCATGCCGCGCGGCACCAGTTCGAAGCGCAGCCCCAGCGAGGCGGCGGCCGGGAAAAAGGCCTGCCGGATCGCCACCGCGCGCTGGAACTGCATCAGGTCCGCGGCGCTGATCGGCGGCGGCAGGCCGTCGGTCGCCATGGGGCGCCAGGGCGTCTGGGTCGTGTCCACGTACTGGCGCACGTTCTGCGTGAAGAACTGGTCGAAGACGCCACCGGGGCCGAACAGCCGCATGAAGTCATCGACCGGCAGGTCCTCCCCGTTGATGTTGAAGGGGAAGCGCTGCTCGAGTCCGCGGCAGAAGGGTGCCAGCTGCTGCGCCCCGGCCGCCGCGAGCGCCGCCTTGGCGCCGCCGCCGCGCGCGACGTTGGTCTGGCTGACCATCGCGTTGAGCCAGCGTTGCAGCGGTTGCGGCTGGCGCGCGGCCTCGGCCTGCAGCCGCTGTCCCGGGTCGAGACCGGCAGCCTGCGCCGGCACCGTGCCCGGCGGTGCGGTGGCAAGCCGCTGCACCTGCACGAAGAGGTCGTTGACGATGCGCAGCACGCCGTCCATCGGATCGCCCGCCGCGGTGCGGATCGCCTCGAAGCGCGGCTCGACGAGCTGCGCCACGGGTTCCGCGCCAGTCGGCTCCGGCGGCTGTTGCGGCTGTCCAGGCTGGGTTGCCGGGCGCGGCTGCGCGCCGGGCGGCGTCCAGCCCTGCGGCGGCGTGCCGACCGTGAGCTGCCGCGCGATCGAGCGCAGCAGGTCCTTCATCGGTGAATTGGGCGCGCCGAGCAGGTTCAGCGCCTCCGCCTGCTGCGCGAGTTGCGGCGGCAGCGGCGTGAGGTTGAGGTCGTCCAGCACGCGCTGCCATTGGCGTGCGTATTCCTCGGCGTAGAGTCGCAGCACCGCCTGTTCAAGCCGCACCGGGTCCTCGCCGCCGGCCTGGTTCGCGCCCTCGGGCCCGAGCACCCAGTATTCCGCGACGCCCTGCCGTACCGTCTGCCCGAGCACCGGCAGCAGGCCGCGATAGAGGCCGTCGACGGTATAGAGGCCGGGCACGCCTTCGGTCAGCGGCTGGCCGGAGGCGCGCACGAAGTAGCGCTGCCCCGCCTGCCCCAGCGCATCCGCCGGTCGCCAGGGCTGGATGTTGCCGGCCGACGCGGCGGCCGTCTGCAGGCGCGAGAAGACGCGGTCGGCCAGCGGCAGGCGCGAGAAGATGCGCCGCGAAGCATCCACCAGCGCGCCATCCACCGGGTAGCGGTGGAAGTTGCGCGCGATCGTCGCGTCCAGGTGGCCCATCAGCGCATCGCGCACCGGCTGGTTCACCGCGCCGGGGAAGGAACGGAACCAGTCCCGCGCGAACCAGGCCTTCACCAGATCCGCATCGAGCGGCCCTTCCTGGCCGAGCATGAGGTAGGCCCGCGTCGCGTCGTACAGCTCGTCCGGCCGCTGGAAGGAGGTGCGCATCGCCTCCTCCAGCCGCGCCAGCAGGCGCGGCAGGTAGGAACGGTCGAGCGCGCGGCGATAGGCCGACCCGGCACCGGCGAGCAGCTTGTCCTCCTGGCTCAGCCCGAGCCCGCCGCCATCCCCGCGCGCCGCCGGCGGCAGGTCACGCGCGGCGTCCAGGTAGGGCAGGATGCGCTGGAACTCGGAGGCGGTGATGCGCTCGAAGGGAATTCCCTGCGATGCCTGCTCGGCCTTGCCGATCTGCTCCGCGAGGCGCTGCGCGCGCGCCTGCTCCGACGACCAGGCGCTGTAGCCGTAGAGCCCGCCGCCGATAAGGCAGAGCCCCGCGACCGACCACGCCGCGATGGCGACCATGCGCCGGCGCTTGTCCGCCGCACGGTCGTTGGAGGCGAGCCGCGCCTCGTTGAACACCACGTCGCGCAGCAGGCGGGTGATGAAGTAGGCGCGGCCCTTCTGCTGCATCACCGCCGCCGGCCGGCGCGGATCGAAGCCGAAGGAACGCGACAGCGCCCCCGCGAGGCGATCCAGCGGGCTGCCTTCCTGCGTGCCCGAGGTGAAATAGACCCCGCGCAGCATCGGCGCGGGATCGAGCCGCGTGCCGCCGAAGGCCACCGAGATGAAGGCCGAAAGCGGCTGTTCGAGCGAGGCGAACTGCGCCGGGAAGCCGGCCAGCGACGCGCGCTGCTGCGGGCCGCGTTCCTGTTGCAGGCGCTCGATCACGCGGTCCTGGAGGCGGCCGAGCAGGGCCTGGAATTCCTCCCCGAACTTCGCCGAGGCGCCGGCCTCCCCGGCGACGGCGACGGGGAAGGTGAAGCCCCAGACCTGTTCGCGCGCCGCCTTGTCGAGGTCGTCGAAGAACTCCATGAAGCCGGCGAGCAGGTCCGTCTTGCTGACCATGAAGTAGACCGGCAGGCGCTGGCCGAGCTTTTCCTCCAGTTCCTTGATGCGGCGGCGAACGCTGCGGGCGTGCTGCTCGCGCTCGGCGGGACCGAGGCGGGAGATCATGTCCACCCCGAAGGTCACCAGCACGCCGTTCAGCGGCAGGCGCGGGCGCGACTTCTTGAGCAGCGTCAGGAAGCGTTCCCACCCCGCCTTGTCGGCGGCCGCATCGGAATCCTGCGACGTGTATCGCCCCGCCGTGTCGATCAGCACGGCATTGTCGGACAGCCACCACTCGCACAGCCGCGTGCCGCCCACGCCCTGGAGCTTGCCGCCGTCGGTCAGCGGGAAGTCGAGGCCAGAATTGGCGAGCGCGGTCGTCTTGCCCGAGCCGGGCGGACCGATGATGACGTACCAGGGCTGCTCATAGAGGAAGCCGCCCTTCTTGCCGCTGGTCGCCTTCAGCTTGTCGAGCGCGCCGGTCAGGCGCTCGCGCAGTTCCGCCTCCTCCTCCGCCGCGCGGTCCGCGGTGGGGTCGGCTTCGGCGATGCCCTGCACCAGCAGCGCGTCACGCCGGCGCTTGCGGCGGTCCATCACCCAGATCACCGCCAGGCACAGCACGAAGAGCGCCGCGCACAGGATCATCCGGTTCAATTCGGATTCCAGCGGCGCGAAGCCCTGGTATCTCAGCAGCGGGCCGAACAGCCAGATAATCGGCATCAGAAGGGAGACGGCGACGATCGCCGCGAGCGCGCGGCCCGTGAAGAACGGGCGCAGGACGTCGAGCAGCTGCATGGTCAGTTCGTTCCCCTCAGCAGCACGACCTCGATGCGCCGGTTCTCCTCGCGTCCGTCCGCGGTGCGGTTGTCGGCGATCGGCTCGGCATCGGCGCGGCCCTCGGTGGTGAAGCGGGACGTATCGCCGGTGGCGGCCGCGATGATGGCCGAGGCGGCCTCGGCGCGCGCCGCCGAGAGATGGAAGTTCGACGGGAAGCGCACGGTGCGGATGGGCTGGTTGTCGGAATGGCCGATGACCTGCACGCGGCCCGGCTCGTCTCGCAGTCCGAGGCCGATGCGCTGCAAGGTCTGGACGAAGCGCGGCTCCACCGTGGCGGAGCCGGAGCCGAACATGCCGCGGCTCTTGATGCGCACGGTCACCGACCGCGCATCGCCGAACACCGTCACCAGCCCCTGGTCTATCTCAGGCTTGAGGAACTGCCGCAGCGTGACGAGGAAATCCGGCCTCGGCGGCGCCACGAAGGCGGGCGGCGGGGGCGGTGGCGCGGGCGGGCGTGGCGGTGCCTGGCGCACGATCTCCGGCACCTGGCCCGGAGGCAGCGCGGCGAGGCGCTCGTAGAGCCCGTCCGAGCCCTCATTCATCGCATTCGCCAGCCAGGCGTAGCCCATGCCGAGCGCGAAGACCGCGACGCAGGCCGCGACCCAGGCCGGGATGCCGCGGCGCGGGCCACGATGCGGCGCATCGACGCCCTTCCAGCGGGGCGAGAGTTCCCGCTCCCACGGCTGCCGCACCTGCACGAGAAGCTGATAGAGCCCCTCCCGGATGCGCTCCAGTTCCGAGGCGCCGCGCGGGGAGAGCCGGTAGCGTCCCTGGAAGCCCAGCGCGAGGCAGAGGTAGCAGACCTCCAGCGCATCCTTCCAACGCCCCGGATCCTTCTGCATGCCCGCGAGCACGTCGAAGAAGCGGTCGCCCGACTTCACTTCCTGATGGAAGGTCGCCACCAGCGACTGCACCGACCAGACGCTGCCCTGCCCCCAGTTGTAGGAGAGCACCACGTCATCGAGGCTGGCGCAGAGGATGTAGTGCGCGGCGCGCACCTGCTCGGCGCTGACGCCGGCCTCGCGGGCATCCACCTCGAACTGGCGCAGGGCGCGGAGGGCGCGCTCGCGCAGCTCCTCTCCCTGCGGCGGCGCGGTCATCGCGGCATTCGCAAGGCGCCCGAGCAGGTCGATCAGCGGCTGCGCCGCGGCGGCGAGCGGGCCGATGCCGATCTTGGGCAGGGCTTCGGCCTCGCCGGCGAGGCGCGGGGCGGATTCCGCGCGTCCCGCGGCCGGGCCGGCGCCGGTCGGCAGGCCGCCGTAGCC
>NZ_JAAEDM010000105.1 GCF_018129065.1 Neoroseomonas soli
CCGATCCGGCCGCGGCGGAGCGGAAGCCGCGCAGATCCCGCGCGGTCGCGAGTCCGACCGCGAGCGGCGCCGGCGGCACCGACCCCAGCCCCGGCGCGGCGGCGAGCAGGATGCCCGTCTCCGCCACCACGCGACCGGTGCCGAACAGGTTGTTCATCGAGAAGGCGCAGGTCACCGCATTGCCTTCGGGGTCCAGCGTGACCAGCCCGGCGCTCGCCCCCGTCATGCCGCCGCCGAAGGGCGGTGCCTGGCCGGCGAAGGCCGCCTGGAAGGCCTGCGCCGTGCCCGCGCTGCCGTCCACGGAGGCTGGCAGGAAGAAGGCGATGTCATTGCCGGCTGCAAGCCGCACCGGCTCCATGACCTCCGCGCGCGAGGCGCGCAATTCGGCTTCGGTCAGCCCGCCGCCGGCGGCGAGGGAACCATCGGCCAGGCGGCTCGACAGCCCGCCCTGGTACATCTCCCCCACGCCGCCCGTGCGCAGCTGCGCCAGCGTCGCGCCGAGGTCGAGCTGCGTCATCCGCTCCCCGGCCTGCAGCGGCCCGCCGCCGGGCGCGCCGAAGACGCGGCGCGCCTGCGGGTCGTTCAGCAGCGGCGCGGCGACGACGGCGAGGTCGCCCGCGAAGGCGCGGCTGATCTCGGTGCCGAGGCGCGCGAGGTCCTCGGCCGGGCGGATCAGCTGCTCGAAGCGCAGCCGGCCGCCGCGGGTGTGCAGCAGGAAGAGGCCGCGGGCCATCAGCGGCACCGCCGCCGGCCGGTCCACGCCCTGCGGCAGGCCGGACCGCGCCCCGGCGGGGAAGGAGACGGCAAGCACTTCCCGCTGGCGCTGGTTGTAGATCAGGCAGGCCCCGCCGCCGCCGAGCCCGGCGCGGGAGGGCAGGGTGACGGTCATGGCGAAGGCGCCGGCCACCGCCGCGTCCACCGCCGAGCCGCCGGCGGAAAGGATCTCCCGCGCCACGATCGCCGCGCGCGGTTCGTCGGCCACGGCGCCGCCGACGAAGCCGGTGACGTGCCCGGGCGTGCCGAGCGGCACCGATGGGCGGCTGATGAAGCTCGGCGTGATCGATTCGATGGTGGAGCAGGCCGGCAGCAGCGCGGCCAGCGCGAGCAGCCAGGGGGCGCGGCGGGGCTTCGGGCTGCGGGCGGGACGGGGTAGGCTGGCAGGCATGCGGAAGGCGCTGGCCGTCGTCGTCGTCCTGGTCCTCATGCCGTTCGTGCTCGCCTCCGCTGCCGCGCAGCCGGGAGGGCAGCGCGTCGTGACCATTCGCGATGCGGAAACCGAGGCCGTGGTCAGGGCCGTCGCGCATCCCCTGTTCCGGGCCGCGGGCCTCGACCCGGCCGCCATCCGCATCACGCTTCTGCAGGCCTGGGCCATAAACGCCTTCGTCACGACCGGCAACCGGCTCTTCATCCATACCGGGCTGATCCAGCAGACCGAGAGCGTCGCCGAGTTCGCCGGCGTGCTGGCGCATGAGACCGGTCATATCGCAGGCGGCCACGTCAGCCGCATCCCGGAGGAACTGCGCGCGGCCATGCTGCGCCAGGCGGCGGCGATGCTGCTCGGCGGCGTCGCGGCGGCGGCGGCCGGCGGGCGCGGCGGCGGGGAACTCGGCATCGGCATCGCCATGGCGGGGCAGCACGCGGCGTTGCAGGATCTGCTCGCCTACACGAGGGCGCAGGAACAGGCGGCCGACCAGGCTGCCGTCGGGCTGCTCGCGCGCAGCGGCTGGTCCGGCGCAGGCCTGGTCCGGCTTCTGGAGCGGATATTGGACCAGGAGAACCTCCAGGCTTCGCGCCAGGACCCCTATCTGCGCACGCATCCGCTCTCCCGCGACCGGCTCGACTTCCTGCGGGAGGAGACGGCACGCCTCGGCGAGCAGGAGCAGGCCGTGCCCGCCGGGCTCGAGGCACGCTACGCGATGGTCCGGGCCAAGCTGGACGGCTTCCTCGACCGGCCCGAGCTCACCTTCCGGCGCTATCCGGCGACCGACACGGGCGCCCCGGCGCGCTACGCCCGTGCCGCCGCGCTGCACCGGGCGGGGCGGCGGGCGGAAGCCGTTGCGGTGCTGGACGGGCTGATCCGCGAACGCCCCTCCGACCCCTACCTGCACGAACTCAAGGGGCAGGTCCTGTTCGAGGGCGGAAGGGTGCGGGAATCGCTCGCTTCCTATGGCGCGGCGTCGCGCCTGGCGCCGCAGGAGGCGCTGATCCGCGCCGGCCACGGCCGCGCGCTGATCGAGGCCGGCGATCCTGCCTCGCTGCGCCTCGCCGCACGGGAACTTGAACAGGCCGTGACGCTCGACCGGGAACTCGCCTTCGCCTGGCGCCTGCTCGCCACCGCGCGGGGGCGGGCGGAGGACAGGGCGGGGGCCGACCTTGCGCTCGCCGAGGAAGCGATGTTGTTGAGCGACTTCACCGCCGCGCGCACGCTGGCCACGCGTGCCGAGCCACGCCTGCCGCCGGGTCCGCCCCGCCAGCGGGCACGCGACATCCTCGAGGCGTCGCGGCGGGAGAACCTTTCGCCCGAGATGCGGGCAGCCGAGGAAGAGGCGCGCCGGCGCCGGGAGAGACGATGAGACGAGCCTTCCTGCTGGCCGCGGCCGGCATCGTGACGGGCGGGCGCGCCATGGCGCAGGCCTTCACCGATGCGCAACGGGAGGAGATCGTCTCCATCCTGCGCGATGCGTTGCGCCGCGACCCTTCCATCCTGCGCGACGCCATCGGCGCCATGCAGGAAGCCGAGGAGCGCGACCGCGCCGGCGCCCAGCGCTCCGCCATCGTCGCCAGCCGCGATGCGCTGTTCAACGACCCCGCCGACCCGGTGCGCGGCAATCCGCGCGGCGACGTGACCATCGTCGAGTTCTTCGACGCGCGTTGCCCCTACTGCAAGCGCCTGCACGCCGAGATGGCGGACCTGCTGCGCCGGGACCGCAACATCCGCGTGGTGATGAAGGACATCCCGATCCTCGGGCCACAGAGCGTCGTCGCCTCCCGCGCGCTGCTCGCGGCGCAGCGGCAGGGCAAGTATGTCGAACTGCACGACGCGCTGATGCGCCTGCGCGGGGAGCCGACCGACGCGCTGATCCGCAGCGAGGCCCAGCGCGTGGGCGTCGATGCCGCGCGGATGGTCCGGGACATGGACGACGCCGCGATCCAGCAGCGCCTCGACGCCAACCTGCGGCTCGCGCGCAGCCTGCAGATCGAAGGCACCCCGGCGCTGGTGATCGGCGAGACCCTGATCCCCGGCGCGATCCCGATGGCGCAGCTCGAGCGCCTGGTGGCCGAGGAGAGGCAGCGACGACGATGAGCACGACCGCCTTCATCTGCGCGACCTGCGGCACGCAGCACGCGCCCTCCGCCACCCCGCCGGGCGCCTGCGCCATCTGCGAGGATCCGCGGCAATGGGTGCCGGCGGCGGGCCAGCAATGGACGACGATGGAGGCGCTCCAGCGCCGCCACGCCATCGGCTGGCGGGACGTGGCACCGGGGATGCTGGGCCTCGGCGTCTTCCCGGACTTCGCCATCGGGCAGCGCGCGCTGCTCGTGCGCACGCCTCAGGGCAACGTGCTGTGGGACTGCGTGGCGCTGCTCGACCCGGCCACGGTCACGCTGCTGAAGGCGCTCGGCGGGCTGAAGGCGATCGCGGTCAGCCACCCGCATTTCTACACGAGCATGATCGAGTGGGCGCATGCCTTCGACTGCCCGGTGCTGCTGCACGAGGCCGACCGCGCCTGGGTGATGCGGCCCGATCCCGCGATCCGGTTCTGGTCGGGCGAGACGCATGACGTCCTGCCCGGCGTCACCCTGCATCGCATCGGCGGGCACTTCGCGGGCGGGACGATCCTGCACCGGGCCGAAGGGAAGGGCGCGATCCTGACCGGCGACATCGCCAGCGTCGCGCCGGACCGCAGGCACGTCTCCTTCATGTGGTCCTTCCCCAACTGGGTGCCGCTGCCGGCGGCGGATGTGGCGCGCATCGGCGCGGCGCTCGAGGCGCTGGATTTCGATGCGATCTACGGCGGCTGGTGGGACCGCGTGATGGCCACCGGCGGCAAGGCGGCGGTGCGGAGGAGCGTGGACCGCTACATCCGCGCCGTGACGGGGCCGGCGCCGCTCGCACCCTGAGCGTTGCCGCCGGGGCTGGCCCTCACCCTGGGGCTGCGTCGGCGCGACCGGGCATGGGATGAGGCGCCGGCACGGCGGCCTTGGCTTTCCGTCGTCCGCGGCATCGCGCGCGTCACGGCCCCTCGCCTGTGACATCTGTCACGACGGCGCAATTCGTCAGGCGGACCGGATGGACGCGCCGCCCGGCCCGTATACACTGCAATCATGTGGCGAGTGCTGGGGGGCCTATTGGGTGCGGGGCAATCCGCGGCAGGGTTGCCTGTCGGCGGCACGCGCTGCCTTCGCGCGGCGGCGGCGGATGCTTGAGGAGAAGGTGCCGCCGCAATGGCCGGCGAGGCCATTCTCGGTCCCGGTCAACATTGCCGTGCCCGATATCCGGCGCTGGCTTGCCGGCAACAGCGGCATCCCCGGCGCCTGGTCCTTCGCGGCGCCCATGCCTGGCCCGCATGTGGCGATCACCGCCCTCATCCACGGCAACGAGATCGCCGGCGCCGCGGTGCTCGACCGCATGCTGCGCGCGGGGCTGCGGCCGTCGCGCGGGCGGCTTTCGCTGGTCTTCGGCAACCTCGATGCCTTCGCCCGCTTCGACCGCGAGGACCCGACGGCGACGCGCTTCATCGACGAGGACCTGAACCGCGTCTGGGACAACGGACTGCTGGACAGCCCGCGCCGGTCGGCCGAGCTGCGCCGCGCGCGGGACCTGCGCCCGCTGGTCGACACGGTCGACATGCTGGTGGACCTGCATTCCATGCTCTGGGCCTCCGACCCGCTGATCCTGACCGGGGAGACGGAGAAGGCCGCGCGCTTCGGCCTCGCCATCGGCACCCCGCGGGTCGTGGTCGCCGATGTCGGCCATGCCGGTGGGCGGCGGCTGATCGACTACGCCCGCTTCGCCGAGCCCGCGACGCCGCCTGTGGCCGTGCTGGTCGAGGCCGGCGACCATTGGGAGCCGGCGACGGTGGCGAGGATGGAGCAGGTCTGCGCGCGCATGCTGCGCCTGGCCGGGGTGGTGGCGGAGGACGCGCCTCTCCCGCTGGTCGAGCCCGCGCCGCCGCCGCGGTTCGCACGCGTGACGCGCACGGTCACCGCCGCGTCGCGCGGCTTCACCTTCCTGCGCGACTTCCGCGGCGGCGAGGTGATCCACCGCCGCAACACGCTGATCGCCGTGGACGGGGACGAGGAAATCCGCACCCCGCACGACGACTGCATGCTGGTGATGCCGACGCCGCTGGTGCCGCGCGGGCATACCGCGGTGCGGCTCGCGCGCTTCGAGGATTGATGCGCCCGTCATCATAGCCGGGTGAATCGGCGCGCGGGGCTGGTGCGCCGGCCGCGACCTCCGGCGCCAGGCCGGCGTCGCTGCCGCCCCTATGAGCCCCGGGGGGGTCTTGCGCGCGGCCGCGCGCCGCGCTTGCGTGGCATGGAGCCAATCAGGGGAAATGCCATGGCCAGACTGAAACTCGTCACCTTCGCCGATGCCGCGGGCAGCCGCGCGGGCGTGCTGCTCGACGGCGGGCGCGTGCTCGACCTTGGCGCGGCGATGCCGCCCGCGCGCGACATGATCGCGCTGATCGAGGCCGGGCCGGCCGCGCTCGCGCAGGTGCGCGCGCTGGCCGCGAATCCGCCGGCCGATGCCGTGCTGCCGCTCGCCTCCGTCGCGTTGCAGGCGCCGATCCCGCAGCCGCGCCGCAACGTCTTCTGCGTCGGCCGCAACTACATGGACCATGTGGCGGAAGGGGACCGCACGCGCGGCATCACCCAGTCCGAGATGCCGAAGTATCCGCAGTTCTTCACCAAGGCGGCCGACACCGTCATCGCACCGGGCGCGCTGGTGCCGAACCATGCCGACGTGACCAAGTGGCTGGACTACGAGGTCGAGCTCGTCGCCGTCATCGGCAAGGCGGGGCGCGACATCGCGAAGGAGAAGGCGCTCGAGCACGTCTTCGGCTGGACGATCGGCAACGACGTGACCGGGCGCGACCTGCAGCGCCGCCACGGCCAGTGGTTCAAGGGCAAGTCGCTCGACCGTTCCTGCCCGCTCGGGCCGGTGATCGTGCCGCGCGAGGATCTCGATGCCTCCGACATCGCCATCGGCCTGAAGATCAACGGGCAGCAGCGGCAGGCGAGCCGCACGTCGAAGATGATCTTCGACGTGAAGGAGATCATCCACCAGCTCTCCGCCGGCTTCACCCTGCTGCCGGGCGACGTGATCATGACCGGCACCCCGGAAGGCGTCGGCTACGCCATGCAGCCGCCGCAGACGCTCAAGACCGGCGACGTGATGGAGCTGGAGATCGAGGGCATCGGCACGCTGACCAACACGATCGGCGACTGAGTGCCGTGGTCGGGGTCGCGCTGACCTTCGACAACGGCCCCGAGCCGGAGGTGACGCCGGGCGTGCTGGCGGTGCTCGCGCGCCGCCGCATCCCGGCGAGTTTCTTCGTCATCGGCCGGAAGCTGCGCGACCCGGCCGCGCGCGCCTGCGCCGAGCAGGCGCGCGCCGAAGGCCACGCCATCGGCAACCACACGCTGACGCATGGCGAGCCGCTCGGCCGGCGCGGCGCGGCCGAATCCGTGGCCGAGATCGCGGAGACCGACGCGCTGATCGGGACGCTGCACGGGCCGGACCGGCTGTTCCGCCCGAATGGCGGCGGCGGCGCGCTCGGCCCGCATCTGCTGAACCCTGCGGCGGCGGATCATCTCGTCGCGCATCGCCACACCGTCTGGCTGTGGAATGCCGTACCCGGCGACTATCGCGACCCGGAAGGCTGGGTCGCGACCGCGCACGCCATGCTGCGCGAGGCGCGCGAGACGGTCGTGCTGGTGCTGCACGACCTGCCCAACGGGGCGATGCGGCACCTCGACCGTTTCCTGGGCGAGGCGCTGGACGCCGGCGCGGTGTTCGGCGCCGTCCCACCGGAATCCTGCGTGCCGCTGCGGCGCGGCGTGCCCGCCCCCGGCTTCGCCGCCTGCATCGCCGCCGAGAATCAGCCCCGGTAGGCGGCGGGCAGGACGCGGCGCGTCGGGATCAAGGTCGCATCCGCTCCGGCAGGATCTGGGCGGGGACGCCCGCGACGGTCACGCCCGCCGGCACGTCCGCGAGCACGGCCGCGCCCGCGCCGATGACGGCGCCGGCACCGACGGCGACGCCAGGGCGAATGACGGCGCCGGCGCCGACCATCGCGCCCGCGCCGATCCGCACCCCGCCGGTCAGCACCGCGCCGGGGGCGATGTGGGCGCCTTCCTCGAGCACGCAGTCATGCTCGACGATGGCGCCAGTGTTCACCAGCACGAGCCGGCCGATCCGCGCCTCCGGTCCGATGGCTGCCCGCGCCATGACCACCGCGCCCTCGCCGAGCGCCACGCCATGCCCGAGCACCGCCGCGGGGTGCAGGAGGGCGGGCAGGGCGAAGCCCGCTGCCGCCAGGCGCGCCGCCGCGGCCAGGCGCTGCGCATTGTGGCCGATGGCGGGATGCGCCGCGCCCACGCCTTGCCGCACCAGGCCAGGCAGCAGCGATTCGTCGCCCAGCACCGGCACGCCGAGCACGGCCGCGGCGCGTGGCGCCGCATCCACCACGCCCGCCGCCCGCCAGCCGCCATGCGCGAGCAGCAGGTCCAGCACCGCCTTGCCATGCCCGCCCGCCCCGAGGACCAGGATCGCGGGGCGCCCGCCTTCCATCGTCATGCCTCCCTGCCACGGCGCGAGCCTACACGGCGTCGCTTCCGCCATCACCTTGCCGCCGCGGACGGGCTAGATTGGCCACGCCGCCGCCTTCCGGAGAGACCAGATGCGCCTGATTGCCGCCCTCGCCGCCCTGATGGTCATTGTCCTGGGTGCCCAGCCGGCGGCGGCGCAGAACCGCTTCTGGCTGCAGAACAACACCGGGCAGACCATCGTCGCGGCGAATGTCTCGCCGTCCCGCGTCACCGAATGGGGGGCGAACATCCTCAACCGCGGGCCGCTGCAGCCGGGCATGCAGGTCTGGGTCGAGCCCAACTTCTCCGACTGCTACCTCGACATCCGCGTGCGCTTCGCCGACGGGACGGAGGACGGGCATCTCGGCGTCCATGCCTGCACGCTGTCGCGCATCACCTTCGGTAGCGACGCGCCGAACACGCCCACCTCGCCGCCGCCGCGGCCAGCGGAACAGCCCAATCCCTCCTTCACTTTCGTCAACGGAAGCGGGGAGCCGATCCGCGAGATCTACGTCTCGCTCACCAGCCAGCGGAACTGGGGCAGCGACAGGCTCGGGCCGCGCCAGATCCTGCCGCCCGGCGCGTCGATGCCGATCGCGCTGCCGCGCACCGGCGTCTGCACCGCCGATATGCGCGTGGTGTTCATGGACGGCCGGGTCATGGAGCAGCGCAACGTCGAGACCTGCGCCATCCGCAACTTCGTCTGGCGGTAGGGCTCGGAGACTGTTTGAGAATGCGGGCCGGGGCCGGGTTCGAGAATGCGCCATACGGCGCATTCTCAAGCGGTCTCTCAGCCCTCGCGCTGCGCCCGCGCGCGCTTCGCCGCCGGGCGGTTCAGGCAGGTGTCGAGCCAGGCCTTGACCTTCGGGAAGGGCGCGAGGTCGTACCCGTTCAACCAGGCGCCGTAGAGCACGCCGGCGACATTGAGGTCGGCGACGGTGAAGGCATCGCCCACCAGGAAGGGCCGCTTCGCGAGTTCGCCCTCGAGCACGGCGAGGCGGGCGTCGAGCGCCTCCTTGCCTGCCGCTGCCTCGGCCGGGATGCGTTCGGCGGCGGGCTTGAGGTAGGCGTTGTAGGCCCAGCGCATGACGTGCGGCTCGGCCTCGGTCGCGGCCCAGAGGGTCCATTGCAGCACGCGCGAGGCATCGTCGCCGGATGGCATCAGCGGCGCGCCGGCCTTGCCGGCGATGTGCAGGTTGATGGCCAGGCTCTCGAACAGCACGAGGGAGCCGTCCTCGAGCGCGGGGATCTTGTTGTTCGGATTGATGTCGAGGCTGCGCTCGAGCCTGAAGCCGCCGGCGAAGCCGAGCGGTTCCACCTCATAGGCGAGCCCGGCCTCCTCGGCGGCCCAGATGCAGCGGAAGGCGCGGGAGCGGGCGATGCCGTGGATGCGGAGCATGGGACGATATCCGGTCGTGGAATGTGCCCCTGCTGTAGCGCAATGCAGGCCGGTCGGGCAGGGGGGGCGGTGGCGTAATCCTGGCGTGGTCTTCAGGCTAGTTCCTCGCGCCGCGGCGGATTGCGGAAGACCGCGGGCTGATGGATCCACGCCGGCCGGCGGAGGCGAATGGGGTCGAAGGGAAGCGTCCGGAAATCCACGAGATGGTCGTGGGGGCTCGTCCGGCGCTGGTTAAGCCCTGCGGCCTCGAGGATCTGCATCACCCAGTCCCAGCGAGGATGCGGCGAGGACAGGAAGATCAGGCCATCGGGACGGCAGAGCTGGCCGATGGCGGCGGTGCAGTCGACGTGCTCCACGACCTCGAAGGCGATGACGGCGTCGAAGGAATCCGGGCGCAGGCCGAGCTTCCGCCAATCGGGGATGTCTCCCACGATATCCGCGGGTTCGACGAGATCGATCGTCGCGACCCGGTGGCCGGCAGACCTCAGGTGCGCGGCACACCATCCGCTTCCGGTGCCGATCTCGAGCACGGATGACGCCGGCTTCAGGTGCTGATCGAGGAGCGCGATCTTGTTCTTTCGCGACAGCTCGCTGAGCAGGGGCATGCGCCGCATCCTGTCGATCAGCGGAGGGATCCGCAATGATGTGCGAAGCCGAAGCCCTTGTAGGTGACGGTTCGGGAAATGCCGCCGACATGGTCGGGATCGGCCTCGATCACGGTGGTGCGCGCGCCCTGCTTGCCGAGCAGGTAGGCGGCGGTCAGCCCCGCGGGTCCGGCCCCGATGCAGATGACGGAAGGTGCCATGCGATCCCCAGGCTCCTCATCGGCGGCAAAACGCTCCGGGCCATGCCCCACCGGCTGATGTTGCGCATTGGCGCATCCTGCCGGCGAAGCGTCTCAAATTTCACGCAAAAGCCAAATAAGGAAGCGTTACTTAAGGATGCGGAAGTGAATATGCGAAGATTGCAATAGAAAGGTGCGGAAGGGCGCGGGCAAACGCCCGTCATGGTGCAGATATCGCGGAGCCGTCGCGGCAGGGCGCGGCCGGAGCGCCGGTCCCGGCCGCCCGAGGTTTCAGTCGCGCGGCGCCGTTGCGCGGGGCAGGGCGCGAGCCAACGCCTCCACCGCGCCATGCAGATGGCGCAGCAGCAGCACCCAGATCACCAGCACCAGCGCCGCCCAGATCACGCCGAAGCGTTCCCAGGCCAGCGCCGCGGCGGCCACCCAGCCGAGGCCGAGCAGCACGCCCGCGCGCAGCACGCCGATCACGGGATGCGCCCCGCGCGGGGCGTTGCCCTCGCTCACATGCCGCCGATGTAGTTCGGCCCGCCGCCGCCCTCGGGCGTGCACCAGTCGATGTTCTGCGTCGGGTCCTTGATGTCGCAGGTCTTGCAGTGCACGCAGTTCTGCGCGTTGATCTGCAGTCGAGGCTGGCCGTCCTCGACGCCCACCGCCTCATAGACGCCGGCGGGGCAGTAGCGGCTTTCCGGGCTGCCGAAGGTGTCGAAGTTCACCGCCTTCCAGCGCGACGGATCCTTCAGCTTCAGGTGCGCCGGCTGGTCTTCCTCATGATTGGTGTTCGACAGGAACACCGAGGAGAGCCGGTCGAAGGACAGCACACCATCGGGCTTCGGGTAGTCGATCTTCGGCGCGTCCGACGCCTTCTTCAGCACCGCATGGTCGTCGTGGTGCGCCAGCGTCCAGGGCGACTTGCCCCGGAAGACGTAGGTCTCGAGCGCGGCGTTGATCATGCCGCCCCAGAAGCCGAACTTGGCGAAGCCGGGGCGGATGTTGCGCACGGCCTTCAACTCGTCCCACACCCAGGACGCTTCCAGCAGCGCGGGGTAGGCGCCGAGAACCGCCGGCCGCTCCTCCTGCTTCAGCGCCTCGGCGATCGCCTCGGCCGCGACCATGCCGGACTTCATCGAGGTGTGCGTGCCCTTGATCTTCGGCACGTTGAGGAAGCCCGCCGCGTCGCCGATGATGGCACCGCCGGGGAAGACCAGCTTCGGGACGGACTGGAAGCCGCCCTCGTTCAGCGCGCGCGCTCCGTAGGCGATGCGCTTGCCGCCTTCCAGCATCGCGGCCACCGCCGGGTGGTGCTTGAAGCGCTGGAATTCCTCGAAGGGGGAAAGCCAGGGGTTGGTGTAGTCGAGGCCAACCACGAAGCCGATGCTCACGAGGTTGTCACCCAGCATGTAGAGCCAGGACCCGCCATAGGTGTCCTTCGGCAGCGGCCAGCCGGTGGAATGCCAGATCAGGCCCGGCTGGTGCTTTTCCTTCGGGATCTCCCACAGCTCCTTGATGCCGAGGCCGAAGGTCTGCGGCTGCACGCCCTCGCGCAGCTTGTAGGTTTCGAACAGCTTCTTGGTCAGGGATCCGCGGCAGCCTTCCCCGAACAGGGTGTAGGTCGCGCGCAGTTCCATGCCCGGCTGGTAGTTCGGGCCTTCCTCGCCGTCCTTCGTGATGCCCATGACGCCGGCGACGACGCCCTTGACCTGGCCGTCCTCGATGATGGTCTCGGAGGCGGCGAAGCCCGGGTAGATCTCGACGCCCAGCGCCTCGGCCTTCGCACCCAGCCAGCGGCAGACATTGCCGAGGGAGACGATGTAGTTGCCGTGGTTGTGCATCTGCGGCGGCGTCGGCAGCTTGTACGCCTTCGTCGCCGTCAGCAGCATGAAGCGGTCGTCCTTGGCGGGCGTCGCCAGGGCGGGCGGGTCGTCGCGCCAGTCGGGGATCAGTTCGTCGAGCGCGCGGGGTTCCAGTACGGCGCCGGACAGGATGTGCGCCCCGATCTCGCTGCCCTTCTCCACCAGGCAGACCGAGGTGTCCGGCGAGAGCTGCTTCAGCCGGATCGCGGCGGCGAGCCCGGCCGGGCCACCCCCCACGATCAGCACGTCGAATTCCATCGCCTCGCGTTCTACGGACATGTCCCGGCGGTCTCCTGCATTACGGGGTCCATGTAGCGGCAGGGCGGGTTGCACGGAACCCCGCCCGGGGCCGATATGGCAGGGATGGAGCACGAACGGGCGTCCCTGCTCGCGGCGCTGGCGCTGCAGTTGGACTGGGGGGCGGAGGAGGCGCTGGAAGACGCGCCGCCCGACCGCACGGCGACGCGCGCCGCCCCGCCGGTCCGGCCGGCGGCGGGGGCGCCTCCCG
>NZ_JAAEDM010000106.1 GCF_018129065.1 Neoroseomonas soli
CGCGCTGCTGCACGTCACCGCGCGCAGCCTGGCGCGGCTGCCGGCCGAGGGCCCGGCGCGCCTGGTCCGCTTCCGGGAGATGCGCGAGCAGCGCGGCTGGACCTTCGCGACGGGCGCCGGTGCCGAGGCGCCGCGCGTCCTGCTGCGGGCCGAGGGCGATGCACTCGAAACCATCGAGCCCGATGCGAAGACGCGCGACGACCGCCTGCCGGATGCGACGCCGCCGATGCGCTGGCACCGTTGCCTGGCGCCCGCCCCGGCGGTGGCGCTGCTGCATGGGGAAGGGCTCGCCTTCCTCGGGGCTCTTGAGCGCATCGAGGCCACCTGCCAGGGCGGCCTGCCGGCGGCCTGCGTCGCCGTGGTGATGCAGGAAGGCGACGTCTCCGGCGACCGGATGCTCGGCGTGGCGGAGGTGGCGCGGCTGCTGCGCGGTGCCGCCTGGGCCATCGCGGCGCAGGATGGCGCGGAGCCGGAAGGGCTTGCGGCCGCCGCCGGGCTGGGCGGGATCGCCGCCCTCGCGGCCGCGCGGGTGATGGTGGAAAGCCTGGACTTCGACGGGGATGGGCGGCTCTCGGCTGCGGAACTGGCGCAGGACCGGATGACCTTCCCCTCCGCGGCCGGGGCCGCCGCGGGGCGGCCGGTCGCACTGGAGGCGCTGGGCGAGGGCATCGAACTGCTGCGGGCCCTGCTGGAGCGGGTGGCGAACTGACGGCGGGCGCATGAAGGTTTCACCTTCGTGCGCCGCCAATTCCGGACGCCGCGCATCCACGCAGCCTGGCACGGCCGCCAGGCCAGCCGTTGGTGCACGTGGCATGAGGGGCCCGCGTCGGCTGAATTCGCCTTTTGGTTTATAAATTGCCGCGATATTCTCGTTGCGTGCGAGGCATCCCGACCCTCTTCCTGCTGCTGCTCGCCGCCTGCGGCGAGACGACCGGCGCCGATGTGCTGCGCGCGGTGGTCTGGCCGATCCCGCTGCCGGCCTCCCTGTTCGAAGCGACCCCGGCCGAGCGGGAGGGCGAATGGGACGCGCCCGCCGCCGACCCGTCGCCGAGCGAGCCGGCGCTGGCGCTGTCCCTCGGCAGCCGGCGGGCCGTGGCCACGCTGGTGCAGGAGGAAGGGGAGCGCCGGCTCTGGCGCACCCCCGGCGGCGTGGTCGTGGCGACCGAGGGCGCCCGGGTGGTCGCCACCGCCGGGCTGCGCCGCGTGCTCGCCGCGACGCGCTTCGAGGGCGCGGACCCGCTGGCCCGCCTGCCGGAACTGGGCGAGGGCGAATGGCGCGGGACGCGGGTCGTGGACGTGATGCGGTCCTCCACCGATCCGTCGCGGATGGAATTCGGGCTGCGCCTCGATTGCCGCCTGCGCGCCGCGCCGCCCGAGGCCGAGGACACGCTGCTGGTCGAGGAATCCTGCCGCGGCGCCGCCCGCTTCACCAACCGCTTCTGGGCCGATGCGCGGTCCTACGCCGTGTTCCGCTCGGAACAATGGGTGGGGGAGGGGTTGCCGCCGCTGGTGGTGGAGGTGCTCGCCGCCCCCGCCGCGCCGGCCGAGGTCATCACGCTGCCCAGGTGAGCCCCGCGCGCCGCACCCGCCGCGCGACATAGGCCATCCACGCGCATTGCACCGCCAGGGCCGGCAGCACGACCAGCGCCTTGGACCCCGGCGGCAATTGCGTGAACAGCCAGACAAGCGCGCCGTGGAACAGCACGAAGCCCCAATGCACGCTCGCCACCACGCGCACGCCGAGGCCGGAGCGTTGCGCCATCTGGTACAGGTGCGTGCGGTGCGCCGCGGCCACCCGCTCACCCGCCAGCGCGCGCCGCACCAGGGTGAAGGCGGCGTCGAAGAGCAGCCCGAAGAGCAGCAGCGGCACGATCAGGAAGGAGACCTGCGCCGCGTCGAACCGCGCCGCCGCCACCGCCAGCACCGCCATGACGAAGCCGAGGAACTGGCTGCCGACATCGCCCATGAAGATGCGCGCCGGATGGAGGTTGAAGGGCAGGAACCCCGCCAGCCCCGCCGCCAGCAGCAGCGAGGCCGCATAGACGAACCACCCGCCCTGGTCCCCCGCCACGACACACAGGATCACGGCGGCGAGGAACACCGAGCCGCCCACCAGCCCGTCCAGCCCGTCCATGAAGTTCAGCGCATTGGTGCAGCCGACGATCCAGAACAGCGTCAGCGGCACGCCCACCCAGCCGAGCGGCACCTCGCCCAGCCAGGGCAGCGCCACGCGGTCGAGAACCAGGCCGCTCGCGATCGCCACCAGCGCCGCCGCCGCCTGCGCCGCGAGCTTCACCGCGAAGCGCAGGTCCCGCACGTCGTCCCACAGCGAGACGGCGGCGATCGCGACCGCCGCGCCGATCACGCCGACGAATTGCGGCGGCGGCAGGCGCGCATAGCCCGCGCCGACATACAGCACCGCCATCCCCGCCACGAAGGCGAGCACCACCCCCACGCCACCACCGCGCGGCGTCGGCCGCGAATGGGACGACCGGGCATTGGGATGGTCGAGGATCGGGTGGGCGATCATCAGCCGCACCGCCGCCGCGGAGAGCAGCGCCAGCACGGCGGCGAAGGCGAGATGCCTCAGGACGGCTTCGAGGAGCATGGGCGGCGGGGGCTATGGCGCAGGCGCAGGGCGGCGTCCAGCGGCGGGGAGGGCTCTGCCCTCCCCGGAACCCCACCCGCCAAGGGCTTAAGGCCCTTGGAACCCTCGACTTGATCGGGGGTGGCGGGGAGGGGCATGGCGCGCCTGTGGCGTTGCGCGCACCGACGATGCCCCTCCCCGCCACCCCCGATTGAATCCCATGGTTCCCAAAGGCCCTTTGGCCTTTGGTGGGGGGAGGTCCGGAGGGGGGCAAAGCCCCTCTCCGACGCGGCCGTCACCGCGTGAACCACCCTGCCCCGCGCCGCAGCGCATCCTCCCGCCCGTCCCGCGTCACCTCCCATAGCGGGTTGTCCACCGCGAGGCGCTGCCCGCCGTCGCGCTGCGTCGGCCGGATCACCGTGCCGATCGAGGAGCGCGTCTGCACCCCGAACAGGTCGAGCGGCACGCGGATGAAGATGCCCTTGTCGAAGGATCCCTCGCCGAAGCGTGAGAAGGAGACATCGGTGAAGGTCGCGAAGGCGCCGACCTCGATGCCGGAATCGAAGCGGCGCGCGACCTCGACCGTGCCGCCCCAGTCGCCGGCCAGGTATCGCCCGCCGCGCAGCGTCGTCGTCAGGTTCCACCACGGCAGGTCGGCGTAGAGCGACAGATGCCCGGTGGCCACACGGTAGTCGCGCAGGCCGAAGCGCTGGTCGTAGTCGCGCTGCGCCACGTAGTTGACGTCGAGGCCGATCGCGAAGGGCCGGTCATGCGGACGCCACAGCACCTCGCCCGAGACGCCCGCGAACATCGGTTCCAGATAGCCCGCCGTCGCGCGGGCGAAGACGTCCGGCGCGGGGGACCATATGCGCTCGGCATAGAGCGTCGGGATCGCCAGGTTGCGCCCCTCGTCGGCGTAACGCGCGTAGTCGGACCGCACATGCGGCAGCACGGAATCCGACGGTGCCGCGCCGTCGAGGTTCTGCGCCACCACCTGCGCGACGCTGCCCACCAGCGAGATGCCATGCCCGAGTTCGACCCGCGCCCCACCGGCCAGCGCGGCCTGGTAGAGCAGCGTGCGGGAGGGATCGCCCAGCACCAGGCGCACCCGCGGCTCGATCCCCCAGTCGAGGAAGGGGCCGGGCGCGCGCGCGGCGTTGTCGAAGGGCTCGCCGGGCGGCATCAGGGTGGCGGTGGCGAAGATTTCCTCCGCGCTGCCGTGGCCACGGGCGGCGGCCTCCATCGCGGAGCGCAGGACCATCAGCCGCGCGATCTCCAGCCCGTCGCGCGACCAGGCAATGACCACGCGTTCCACCTGGCGCGGCAGGAAGGGCTGCGCGGCGCGCACGACGCGGCCCGCCACCTGCGCCAGCGTGCGGTAGCGGCCGCCGGAGACGGCGATGCGCGCTTCCTCGCCCTCGATGGCGACGGCGGTGCCGCGGAGCCCGGCCTCGCGCAGGGCGGCGAAGATGCGCGGCGCGGCCTCCTGCGCCTCGGCCGAACCGCCTTCCGGCCGTGCCGCCATGGCGGGCGGCGCGGGCAGCGGCGCGCGTGGCGGATCGTGCGGGTCCATCCGCACCGAGGCGCGCAGCACCACATCCGTCCCGTTCACCCAATGCACGCCGAGGTCGAGCCAGTCGTTCGACCATTGCAGCCCGGCATTCACCCGCGCCTGCGCGTAGCCGCCGAGGTTCACGGTATTTGCGGGATACCCGCCGCGCTCGTCGCGCAGCCGGTCGCCGCTGAATTCGACCTTCGCGCGCAGCCCCTCGAACACGCCCCAGGGCGTGTCCACCGGCGGCACGGTCCATTCCACGCCGCCGAAGATCGAGATGTCCTCGCCCTGGAAATACGACCCCCAGCGCAGCGTGCCACCCTGGCCCACGTCGCGCCGACGATCGCCGAAGCCGCTCCAGATGTCCGTCAGCGGATTGTTGCCGTCCGCATAGGTGCCGAGCCGCCCCCAGCCCATGCCGAGCGTGACGTCGAAATCCCAGAACCGCTTGGACGCGACGAGGTATTCCCCGCCATAGATCCCCGTCCCCGCAATGTCCTGGATGCCGACCGCCAGCGCCGGCCGCCAGTCGTTCTCCTCCCAGAGCCGGATCTTCACGTCGAAGGAACGGTCGGAGGTCATCCCCGACCCGGTGGTGCCGTTCAGGCGTTCGCTCACGCGAAAGGTCGTCTCGAGCCACGGCAGGGCCTGGAAGCCGACGAACCAGAACCGCCGCTGATGCCGCAGGGACGCACCGGCCTCCACCATTCCATCGGGCCGGAACCGCGCATTGCGCATCTCGATCAGTCCGACCCCGCCATAGTTCGACCCGGTCGCCCCCACGGCGCCGTCCTGGGCGCGCGCGGGGGCGGCCGTGAGCGGGAGGAGCGCGAGGAGGGTGGCGAGCAGTCGGGGGGCCAGCCCCCCGAACCCCCCGCTGGGGGGCCACCGCCCCCCAGACCCGGGGGCAGTTGATGGCCGGTTTGGGGGAGGGGCATGTCGTGCCCGTCGCGTCGGTGGTGCCGTCGAGCCCCTCCCCCAAACCGGCCATTCCGTCACCGCGGGTCCGGGGGCACGTATGCCCCCGGCGGGAGGGTTCGGGAGGGCAGAGCCCTCCCGATGCACGCCAACCATCCTTGGCGCTTCCCCTGCCTACCGGTTCGCTTCGCGCGCGATCACGGCCAGCGCGGCGGCGGAGACCGAGACCTGGCCGAGCACCTGGGTCAGGTCGCGGACGAAGCCCCAGGTTTCGTACGGGCTGGGGTCTTGCGGGACGACGACGAGGCTGCCCGGCGGGACGGGAGGCCCGCCCTGTTGCCAGGCGGAGAGGCCGGCGGCGGTGGATTGTCCGTTGGGCAGCACGATGAAGGCGCGGGAGGTGTCGGCGAAGCGTTGCGGGCCGCCGGAGGTGCGGACGTAGTCGCTCGCGCGCCAGCCCGAGCGGAACTGGAGCGAGCCGGGGTTGAGGACCGAACCGACGACCGTGACCTCGTTCGGCCGCTTGGGAATGGCGATGACGTCGCCGGGTTCGAGCAGCACGTCGAGTTCCGGCCGGGCGGCGAGGATGACGGGGTTGGCCTCCACCATCATGCGCCCGGCGGCGCGGGCCTCGCGCAGGGAATTGGCAAGTTCGCGCCCCGCGGTGATGGCGGAGCCGAGGTCCACCGAGGCCCCGCGCGTGCCCGCCACGGCCTGGCCGGCGGCGACCTGGATCAGGCTGGTTTCCAACTCGCGCGCGGTGCGCTGGAAACCTTCCTGCTGGCGCTGGCGCACCGAGTCGCGTGTGAAGACGGCGCCATAGGGATAGGCCTGCGGCGTCAGGCCGCCGGCGCGGGCGATGACTTCGGACAGGCGCTCGCCGCGGCGGATGTCGTAGGTGCCGGGGCGGAGGAACTCGCCCACCAGGATCACCGGCCCAGTATCGCGGTCCCCGAAGCCGCGCGGGATGCGGATGGTGTCGCGCGGGGAAAGCCGCACCGCGCCGAAGTTGCGGCTGGTCAGGTCGAGCCGCGTGCGCGCGAGGGGAATGGCGCCGGACTGGTCCGAGGGTTCGCGCGCGAATTCCACCACGCGCAGGTCGGCGGCATCCGACAGCCCGCCGCCGGCGGCGATCAACAGGTCCAGGCCGGTGTCGTCCACGATCGGGAACAGGCCGGGGGAACGTGCCTCGCCCGTCAGCACCACCGCCTGGTCGAGCAGGAAGGCCGGCAGGTCGGGGTAGTCGAGCATCACCTGCGGGCAGGGCGGCGCGCCGATCTCGGGGAAGCCCGCGCCCTTGGCATGGGCGAAGCGCTGCGGCGAGGCGCGGGAGGCCAGCGCGAGGGCGGTCAGCGCCGGGCAATCCGCGACGGGCGCAGGCTGGGTCGCGCCGGCGGTGGCGGGCGACGGCGCCTCCCCGCGCAGCGCGCGCTGTACGGAGGACGAGGCCAGCCAGGCAATATCGGCGCGGGAGAAGACCACCACCTCGTCGCCTTCATGCAGCGCGAGGTTGGCGCGCCCTTCCAGCACACGTCCGAGGTCGAAGGGCACGAAGGACCGCTGCCCGGTGCGCGCATCCCCGCGCCACACGACACCGAGCCGCACATAAGGGTCGTTGCGCAGCAGCCTGCGATCCGAAATCAGCCCGCGCAGCGTCTGCCCTTGCCGCCCGCCCGAGGCCGCTCGGGTGACGGGAATGGCGACATGGCCCGCGAGCCGCACGGTGTTGGCGACGACATCCGCGCCCGGCTGCACCAGCACCGCGTCGCCGCGCCGCACCGTGGCGTTGGGCGCGAGTTCCGCGAAGGATCGCCGCCCGGCCGCGTCGTTCTGCTGCACCAGCAGCCGGTTGCCGCCGGGGCGCATGGTGCCGCCGGCGAGCGTCAGCATCTCGCCCAGCGGCGCGCCGGCGGCGCGGGCGGGCAGTTCGTAGATGCCGGGGCGCGCCACGTCGCCCGCCACGGCGACGGCGCCGCCGACCGGCGGGACGATGATGCGCTCGCCCTCGCGCAGCGAGAGGTCCGCATCGCCCGGCGCATCGGCGATGACGGCGTAGAGGTCCACCACCCGGCGCCCGCGCGGGCCCTCGATGCGGATGGCGCGCAGCGAGCCGGTCTTGCGCACCCCCCCGGCGGCCGAGAGCGCATCGAGCACTGTGGACAGCGCGTTCAGCCCCTGGAAGCCAGGCCGCAGCACCTCGCCCGCGACGAAGACGTTCATCTGCCGGACCTGGCCGATCGAGACGAAGACTTCCGACCCGCCGAGGTCCCGCGTCGCCAGCCCTTCGAGATGTGCCCGCAGGTCCTTGAGGCTGCGCCCGGCGGCCGGGATCGGCGCCAGGTCCGGCAGCAGCAGGCTGCCGTCGCGGCCGATGCGCAGCGTCAGCGTCTGCCGGGCGCGGCCGCGGAAGGCGACGATCAGTTCGTCGTCCGGGCCGAGGACATAATCCTCCGGCAGCGCGCCGAAGCCTGGCGTGGGGGCGGGGCCGCCGCGGAAGGTCTCGTAGCCGAACTGCCGCAACGGCGGGCCTTCCAGCCGCGCGGCGAAGAAGGATTCGGCGGCGGAGAGCGGATCCTCCGGCGCCAGGGGTGGGGCCGGGGCGGGCAGGGGCTGGGCGGTGAAGGCCGGGATGGGTGCGCCGCGTGGCAACCCGGCCGGAGGCCCGCGCGTGGCGCCGGCATCGAGCAGCCTTTGCAGCGCATCCTGCGCCACCCCCGGCGGCAGCGAGGGCAGCGGCGCGCCATTGGGCAATACCGGCGGCAGGGTGGGCGGCGCGAGCAGCGGCGAGGCACCCATGCCGGTCTGCGCCATGGCCCCGAACCCAGCCAACGACAGGCCGATCCCGACCAGCAGGGGCAGCAGCGGATTTTGGCGGCGCGACGGGCCGGACATCGGCGGGGCGGGAGCCTTCATGGAACGTGAAGCGACAAATTAATCTGCCGTTTACAACCTATTGGCGATTCTGCCTATTCTCCGCGCTCGCTTTCGCGGAGGGCTTTCGTGGTCCGCAGCGCCACCCTGGCCGGAAACCCGGCCGAGCCGCCCGTCGCGGGCCGCCCGCCCGCCAGGCTCTGGCTCGCGGCCGACGCCGCCTGGCGGCTCGGTCCGCGCGCCTGTGGGCTGTTCGCCTGGCATCGGCTGCGGCTGCGCGCGGGGCTGGCGCGGCGTGCACTGGACGGGGCGCCATGGCCGGAGGGGCCGGCGCTGCCGGAAGCCTTCGCGACCGATGGTCCCGACGCGGTTGCCGATGCGTGGCGCGCGGAACCCATGAACCGGACTGCCGCAGGGCCGACCGGCCCTGGCCGGGGGGCAGGGAGCATGGCGACTCGCGCCGCCCAGCACTTCGATGTCGTCGTCACCGGCCCTGGCGGGGAGGCGGGAGGTGCTGCGACCGTCCAGCCGGCCGATCCGGCGATGGGCGAACCACGGCCGGACCCGCGCGCGCCCGATCGCGCCCCTCCGGCAGCGCGCGCCCGGGCGGCGGCCGCCGAGGCAGCGATCGCCGGCGGCTGGCACGGCGCCTTCGATTCGCAGGCCCATGCGCTCGACCTCGACCTCTTCGCGCCGGGGGACATTCGTCCGGTCTGGGAGCGCAACCGCCTGCTCGCCCTGCCGCTGCTGGCGCTGGCGGCGCGGCAGGACCCGGCCGGCGGGCACCTCGCGCGGGCGGAGGCGGTCCTTGCCGACTGGCGCGCGGCCAACCCGCCCTTCCGTGGCCCGGCCTGGGCCTGCGGGCAGGAGGCTGCGCTGCGGGCGCTGCATCTCTGCCTGGCGCTGGCCCTGATCGACGCCGACCGCGCGCCGTCACGCGCGATGCGCGCGGTGCTCGCGGCCCATGCGCGGCGCATCGCCGCGACGCGCGCCTATGCCGCCGCGCAGGACAACAACCACGCGGTCAGCGAGGCCGCCGGGCTCTTCGTGCTTGGCCTGGTGCTCGGCGATGCGGCGCTGGCGGGCGAGGGCGCGCGGGATCTCGCGCGCGCGGTGGCCCGGCTGGTGGCGGCGGATGGCGCCTTCGCCCAGGCCTCGCCGGGCTATCACCGGCTGCTGCTCGACACCTTGGCGCTGGCCGAATGGTTCCGCCGCCGCCATGGCGCGCCGGAATTTGTCGCACCGTTCGCGGAGCGCGCCCGCGCCGCGACGCTCTGGCTGCATCGGGTGGCGGCGCCGGGCGGCGCGCTGCCGCGCTGCGGGGCGGTCGATGATTCGGCGCTGGCGGATCTCTCGCTGTGCGGGCCACTGGACGCGCGGGGCAGCGCCGAACGCGCGGCGCGGATCTTCAACGCGGCCAGCGCCGGCATGCGCGACGATCCCGGCTGCGCCGCGCTCGGCCTGCCCTGCCCGGACACGACGTTACCGCGCGTCGGCGCCTGGCGCAGCGAGGGGTGGATGGGCGATTCCCGTGGCGCCCTGCGCGTGCTGCTGCGCACCGGCGCGCCTCTGCGCTTCCGGCCGGCGCAGGCGGACCTGCTGCATCTCGATCTCTGGCACGGCGACACGGCGTTGCTGCGGGACGGCGGCACCGGCGCCTACAACCCGCCGCCCGGCAGCGCCTGGTGGATGGAGGCGCTGGCCTCCTCCGCCGGCCACAACACGGTGGAATTCGACGGGGAGGCGCAGATGCCGCGCCTGTCCCGCTTCCTCTTCGCCCGCTGGCCGCGTTGCCGCGCGCTGGCCGATGGTGCGGCGCTGCGCGACTGGCGTGGGCGTTCGCATGAACGGCGCTTTCGGCTGGAACCGGCACGGCTGACGGTGGAGGACCGTCTCGGCGGCCCCTTTGCCCGCGCGGTGCTGCGCTGGCGCCTTGCGCCCGGTGACTGGCGGCCGGAGCGCGACGGCGCGGAAGGGCCGCTCGGGCGCATCGCGGTGGCTGCCGATGCGCCCTGCCGCATCCGCCTGATCTCCGGCTGGGAGAGCCCCGCCTATGGCGTGGTGGCGCCGGTGCCGGTGCTGGAGGTCGCGGTGGCGGCGCCGGTGTCCCGCCTCACCACTGTCGTGGATCTCGCCTGATGCCGCTGGCGCTCCTTCTCCGCGTGATCAGGGGCTGGCGATGGCGCCTGGCCGCTGCCGTGCTGGCCCTCTGGGCCGGCGGGGCGGCGCTGGTGCTGCTGGCGCCGCGCGCACATGTCGCGCAGGCGGTGGTGGCGCCGGCGGAGACGACGTCCTTCGCCGTCTCCTCGCTGCTCTCGCCCTCGCCTTTTGCGCCGGGTGGGCTGCTGGATACGCGGCCGACGGGGAATTTCGCCGTCTATCTCGGCGTGCTGCGCTCGCCGGAGGCGGCGGCCTTGCTGGCCCGGGAGACGGCGATCGCCGCCGCGCTCACCGAACGCCGCGCGTCGGGCCTGGGCCGTGCGCTGCGCGCGATGCTCGGCGCCGACCGGCCGGCGGATGCCGACGACGTGCTCGACTGGCTGGCGCGCAACCTCGCGGTGACGCAGTCGCTCGCCTCGGTGACCTGGACGCTGGAACTGGCGCATGCCGATCCCGCGCTGGCACTCGACATGCTGCGCCGCCTGCACGGCTTCGCCGAGGCCAAGGTGCGCGCCGACCTCGCCGAGCAGGCGGCGCGCCGCGTCGCCGCGCTGGAACGCCGCCTGGCGCGGGAGAGCGACCTGTTCCTGCGCAACAGCCTCTATGAACTTCTGGCGCAACAGCAGCGCGCCGGGCTGGTGGTGGCGGCGGACGAGGCGGTGGCGGCGCGGCTGGTCTCGGCGCCGATGGTCGAGGCGCGGCCCTCCCTGCCCAACCGGCCGCTGCTGATTGGGCTGCTCGGTGTCGTGGTGCCGCTCGCGGTGCTGCTGGCGGGGGCGGCGCTGGCGTTGCTGCGGCACGATCCGGCGGCGATGGTGGCGGCTTCGACTGCCGCGCGGGTGCCGCCGATGCCTTCGCGCCGTGCGGACGATCGGGGCGAAGGGGCGATGAGCGCCGGTATGCCGCCCGCGCGCACCCGCCATGGGGAACGAGTGCCCGACGCCCTGCCCATGCGTCCGCCGCCGGTGCCGCCGCCGTCGGGGATTGGGGAATGTTGAGCGGCCTTCATGCATCCGGCGCCCTCGGCCCGCCAGGCCCGGCGGCTTGTCCACCGTCGCATGGCGTCCGGCGTGCGCGGACATGCCCGCGGGGGCTGGGGGGTGCGCCTCTCGCGACGCCAGCCCTACGCCCGCCGTGGACACGCCCGCGGGCGCTGGGGCGCCGGCGATCCGGGTGGACCGGCGCCCGGGTCTCCGTGGCGAGTCACAGGGGCAGGCACAGGGCGAGAATGCCCGCGCCTGGCCCGGCGATCGTCACGGCTGCGATGACCCGGCCGCGCGGCGCCACGCCAAGCCTGGTGGTGGGCGGCCAGGCCGCCTGTGCCGCTCCATGACCCGTGCAGGCCTGCCCGGCCTCGGCGCGACGGTGGGGGTACTCGCCGCCGTGCTGCACTTCGCGGGTGCGCTGAAATCCGCGCCGCCACTCGCGGCGCTGCCCTTCGACCTGACCGCGGCGGCGGCGCTGGGGCTGCTCGGCCTGCTGCCGCTGCTGGCGGCGGCGCGGGGCTGGACCGCGGATGCGCGTCTGGCGCTGCCCCTCGCGGGCTGTGGGGCGCTATGGCTGTGGATGGTCCTGGCGGGGGTGTGGAGTCCCTCCGCCACCATCCTGCCGGCGAAACTGGCCGATGCGGTGCTGCTGGGGCCGGCGATGCTGCTCGCCGGGCTGGCGGTGGCGGGCGACGGGCGGGCCTTGCGCGCCTGCGCGGGCGCGGCGCTGGCGATCGGCGCCTTCGTCGCGGCGGCCATCGCCTGGGGGATCGCGACCGATCGCGTCGTGCTCGGCGGTATGCCGGGGGCGAACCCGGATCTGGTTCGCGTGCAGTACCAGATCGCGGGGCTCGCCATCGCCTCGGCCGCCGCGCTGGCGGCGGTGCGGGCGGTCGAGGCGCCGCGGGTCCCCGCGCGGCTGGCCTGGCTTGCGCTGGTGGCGCT
>NZ_JAAEDM010000107.1 GCF_018129065.1 Neoroseomonas soli
AAAGGCGGCGGCGCGACGAGGCGCGGGCGCGGCGCGCGGGCCGACACGACCGGCGGCATCGCCTGCGCGGCGTAGAGCGCTTCCAGCATCGCGAGCACCTGGTCGTGAAGCCTTTCCTGCTTCTCGATCGAGAGGTGGGATTCGCCCGGCACGATGCGGTTCTCGATCGTACCGGTGAAGCCCGGCGCGGCCGACAGGGCGCGCGTGCCGAAATCCCGATCCTGGTGGAAGTTCACCACGCGCAGCGGTCCCGGCGGCACCCGGGTCACCGTGGTGGGATCGAAAGTGACGACGAGGTCGGCGGCCACGCCCTGCATGCCCAGGCGCTCGGCCATGCTCAGCGCGTCGTCGGCGCCGAAGGAATGGCCGACGAGGACAAGCGGCCGCACCAGGCGTCTCTCCCGCGCCGCCTGCGCCGACGCGTCGGCCAGGCCGCTCCATTCGACATGGTTGTGGACGCTGGCGTCGTAGCCAGCCTGGCGCAGCCGCGCCGTCAGCACGTTCAGCCCGGTCGAGAAGACATTGGCGAGGCCGCGCAACAGCACGACCCGCCCGCGCGGCGGCCCGGCGAGCGGAGCCAGCCGGGTCGGCCCGCAGGCTCCGAGGAGAAGCAGGCCCGCCATGGCAGCGCGGCGGGGCAGAACGGAAAGGCGAGTGTTCATGCGGAACGCGAGGCGGATCCACCGAGGCACATGCATGGATCAGATGGCCGCATCATGGCGGCAGCCTGGGCCTTACTGCGATCTCGGCAGGGGGGCGGTTGCGACGGTGCGATCACGCCGGAGGCCACGGCGCCGCGCGGCCGGATGGCCCCAGCCGCGCCCGCGTCTGCTCGAGCAGGCGCAGGACCTCCCCGTGCAGGCCAGGATCCTTGTCGATCGTGAAGTGGTTGTCGCCCGACACGGGGCGGTTCTCGAGCACGCCGGTGAAGCCGTTCTCGGCCGAGAGGCCGCGGCCCCAGACGCCCGTGGTCTGGTAGTAGTTCCGCACATGGGCCGGCCCGGGCGGCACGCTGCCGACCAGCACCGGATCGAAGGTGACGAGCAGATCCGCCAGCCCCGTCGCCTGGCCGACCTGGGCGGCGAGGCGGATGCCGTCATCCGCGCCGAGGGAATGGCCGACGACGGCGAAGGGCCGCACCAGCCGCCCCGTCCGGGCGAGGGTGACCGTCTCCTGCGCCTGGCCGCGCCATTCGATGTGGTTGTACGTCGAGGCGTCGAAGCCGGCGGTGCGGAGTTTCTCCTCAAGCTCGTCCATGCCGGTGGAGAACACATTGGCGAGGCCGCGCAGCAAGACGACGCGCCCCTTGGGCGGGCCGGCGAGGGGCGGGTCCTCGCCCCCTGCGCAGGCGGCAAGCGTCAGCCCCGCCGCCCCGAGCAACGCGGCGCGGCGCGACGGCGCCGCGATCTGGCTTTCCACCGTGTTCTCCTCGGCCATATCGCGACTCCGTCAGCCCTGCGCCCGGCGCGCGAAGGGCACGACACGCGGCGTGCGCAAGGCATATTCGTCCCATTGCGCGCCGAAAGTCTCGCGCATCAGCGCCTCCTCCCGCCCCACGCGGAACAGGTAGAGCGTGCCGAAGCCGATGATGCCGGCGGGGCCGGCGACCCAGTTCTGCAGCGTCAGCGCCTGGGCGATCGCCCACATCCAGAAGGCCGAGTACATCGGGTGGCGGACGAAGCGATAGACGCCCTCGGTGATGAGGGAATGTTCCTCCCGCACCGCCAGCGTCACCGACCAGTTGCGCCCGAGCGCCTTGTGGGTGGCATAGAACAGCGCCAGCGCCGCGACGAAGATCGCGAGGCCAAGCGCCGCGCGCAGCGGGGAGAACGGCTGGTCCAGCGTGGCCGGGAAACCGGAGACGATGTAGGCGGCCGGGATCACGCCGAGCCCGGTCAGCGAGATCGCGAGCAGGGCCTTCTCCCGCACGTCCATCGCATCGCGCATCAGCACGTTGCGCTTCGACTTCCGCTCGAAGGGCCGGCGGATCACCCACCAGGCGACCATGCAGAGGCCGTGCAGCAGTTTCGCGATCAGGGGCGTCACGCGGCCTTCTCCATGCGGGCGGCGCCGAGAGCGCCGTCGGGGCCGAGCATCCGGTCGGGGAAGGGGTCGCGCCCGACCGCCCCCGGACCGCAGGCGATCAGCCCCCAGTCATAGAAATAGCGCCGGCCGTTGCCGGTCACGTAGATGCGGTGGGCGCGCAGCACGGATCGCCGCACGCGCCGCCAGGTCGCGTCGTCCAGCATGGCGCGCGGGTGGATGCGTTCCATGCGCGGGCCGGTGCCCGGCAGGCCCAGCACCGCCACCGGATCGGCACGGTGGAAGGAGACGAGGTCGCGGCGGGAACTGAACTCCAGCCAGGCGAGGCCGGGCAGGGCGGCGATCCGCGCCACCGCACGTCGCAACCTTTCCGCCTCCGGCATCAGCGCGGCCTTGAGCAGCGAGGAGCCGAGTCCGACCAGCGCCAGCCGCGGCGCCGGGCGCGGCGGGTCAGGGTCCTGCTCCAGGGCGGCGGCGAGGGCCTCCGAGAGCAGCACCATGCCGAGGCTGTGGCCGATCAGGACCACTTCCTCGACGTCCTGCCGCCGGCGGGCTTCGGCGATCTCGGCGGCGAAGCGCGCGATGCGGGCCGCGAGTTCTGGCCGCGTGCCGCCGGCAAGATCCCGCGCGAAGACCCAGTCGGCGAAGAGATGGCCGAGATGCAGCCGCCGGTCCGCGGCCACCACCAGCGCCAGCGCCAGGGCCGCGCCGAATCCGAATCCCGCCCAGCCGCCCAGCCACCCCGCGAGCAGCAGCCCGGCGCCGAGCCCGGCCACCAGCGCGCCCAGCAGCATCGCCACCGGCAGCGCGACGAAAAGCAGGTAGCGCCAATGCGCCGCCCGGTAGCGCCGGAGCGTGCCATCCGCCAGCAGCCGTGCCAGCGCCAGCCCGCCGCGCAGGATGCGCGCCGGCAGCGGCACCGCCAGGTCGCGCGCGATCAGGTCGTCCCAGGCGAGGATGCGGATCTCGGCTTCGGTCGCCCAGTCCGGCCCGGCGAGCCGGGCGGGGAAGGCGAGCACCGCGCCGTCCGCCGACGCCTGCCCTGCGCCGGTCTCGGCGCGGAGGCCCCAGGTGGCCGCGCAGCGGTCCAGCGTCCGAGCGAGGCGGCGCCGCTGTGCCTCCGCCGTGAGCGGTTCGTAGCCGGGCACATGGAGCACGAGGCGCCGGCGAATCGGAAGGAATGAGGTCGGCGGCGACAATGTCATGGGGCCGGCTTCCCCTCGGGCCTCGCCGGGTCACGTGTCAACCGGTTTTCCCGCGGAGGTTCAGGCTCCGCGAGTCGCCTCCGTCGGCCCGCGGCCCGCCAGCCGCCGGACGGCGGCGATGAATTCCGGCGTGTCCCAGGCGGCGTCGCCCTCGAGCCGCGCCGTCTCCCGCCCGCTGCGGTCGACGATGACGGTGGTGGGCAGGCCGCGCGCGCCGAGCGCCCGTGCTGCTGCGCCGCGAGGGTCGAGCCAGATCCGCAACGTCTGCAACCTGATCCGCTGGTAGAAGGACTGGACCACAGGCGTGCCGCCGCGGTCGGAGGAGAGCGGCAGGACCAGGATCTCCTCCTGCGCCAGCGCCGCCGCCAGGCGGTCGAGCGCCGGCATCTCGGCCACGCAGGGCGGGCACCAGGTCGCCCAGAGGTTGATGACCAGGCCCTTGCCGGTGAAATCCGCGGGGGAATGGGGCTTGCCATCGGCGTCGGTGAAGGTGATGGGGGGCAGGTCCGCGCCCCCTTCCCGCAGCCGGTTCATGCCGTGCGGCGCGGCCAAGCCTTGCCGCGCCGGAAGGGCCACGGCTAGGGTCCCGCCCGCCGCCAGCGCCGGGGCGGCCTTGAGGATGGAACGGCGCGTCGGAACCAGCACGAAAGACAATCCCCCAGTGAGCAGCAACGCCAATCGGCAATGGGGCGGGCGCTTCGCGGAAGGCCCCTCCGCCATCATGGAAGCGATCAATGCCTCCATCGGCTTCGACCGCAAGATGTGGCGTCAGGACATCCGCGGCTCCCTCGCCCATGCCGCGATGCTGAAGCATGTGGGGATCATCAGCGCGGATGACGAGGCCGCGATCCGCGACGGCCTCGACAGGATCGCCGGGCGCATCGAAGGCGGGGACTTCCCGTTCGACGAGGCGCTCGAGGACATCCACATGAACATCGAGGCGCGGCTTTCCGCCATGATCGGCGACGCCGGCAAGCGCCTGCACACCGGGCGTTCGCGCAACGACCAGGTGGCGCTGGACGTGCGCCTCTGGGTGCGGGATGCGATCGACGGGCTCTCGGGCCAGGTGCAGGACGTGATGCGCGCGCTGGTGGCGCGCGCCGAGGAACACGCCGGCACGGTGATGCCGGGCTTCACCCATTTGCAGCCGGCGCAGCCGGTGACGCTCGGGCATCACTTCCTCGCCTATGTGGAAATGCTGTCGCGCGACCTGTCGCGCCTCGGGGATTGCCGGGCGCGGCTGAACGAATGCCCGCTCGGCGCCGCCGCGCTGGCCGGCACGGGCTTCCCGATCGATCGGCACATGACGGCCAAGGCGCTCGGCTTCGACGGTCCGACGCGCAACAGCCTCGATTCCGTGGCCTCGCGCGATTTCGCCGCCGAGTTCCTGTTCTGCTGCTCGATGACCGCGACGCATCTCTCGCGGCTGGCCGAGGAAATCGTGATCTGGACGAACCCCTATTTCGGGTTCGTCAAGTTGAGCGATGCCTTCACCACCGGCTCCTCCATCATGCCGCAGAAGCGCAACCCGGATGCGGCGGAACTGGTGCGCGGCAAGACCGGGCGCGTGGTCGGCGCGCTGGTCGGGCTGCTCACGGTGATGAAGGGCCTCGCCATGACCTATTTCAAGGACATGCAGGAGGACAAGGAAGGCGTCTTTGACGCCGCCGAGACGCTGACGCTCTCCCTCGCCGCGACGGCGGGGATGGTGCGGGACCTGAAGCCCGATGTCGGCCGGCTGGCGGCGGCGGCGGGCGCGGGGTTCTCCACCGCGACGGACCTCGCCGACTGGCTGGTGCGCGAACTCAAGATGCCCTTCCGCGATGCGCACCACGTGACCGGCGCGCTGGTAGCGAAGGCGGAGGGCATGGGCGTGGATCTCTCCGGCCTGACGATCGAGGAAATGCGCGAAGCCGAGCCGCGGATTCACGAAGGCGTCTACGACGTGCTGTCGGTGGCGGCTTCGGTGCGGTCGCGCACCTCCTACGGCGGGACGGCGCCGGCCAACGTCGCGGCCATGGCCGCCGAGTGGAAGGCGAAGCTCGCATGACGCGCATGGCGCTCGCCGCGCTGGCGCTCGCGCTGCTGGCGGGCGCCTGCGGCAAGGTCGGCCCGATCCGTGCCCCGGGCCCGGCCGACCAGATCACCTATCCCCGGCAATACCCGAGCCGTTGAGCCTCGCCACGCCTGTGAAGACCGAGATCGAGCGCAAGTTCCTCGTCGCGCATGACGGCTGGAAGGCGGGCGTGGTGTCGAACTGTCGCATTCGCGACGGGCTGGTCGCGGTGTTCGGCGGCGGCGGCAAGGTGCGCGTGCGGATCGCGGGCGAAGAGGCGACCATCGCGCTGAAGGGCCCGCGGGACGGGCTGGCACGGGCGGAATTCGAGTTTCCGGTGCCGGTCGCCGAGGCCGAGGCGATGCTCGCCGCCTTCTGCCATGGCCCCATCGTCGAGAAGACGCGTCACCTGGTGCCGCATGACGGGCTCACCTGGGAAGTCGACGTCTATCACGGCCTGCTCGCGGGCACGGTCTATGCCGAGGTGGAACTCGCCGCCGAGACGCAACATGTCACGCTGCCGGGCTGGGTCGGGCAGGAGGTGACCGGCGACCCGCGGCACAGTAAGCGGGCGATCGTCGCTGCCTGGCTGGCAGCGGATGGCGTGGCCCGAACCCAGCAGCCTGCGGACCAGGCCGAGGCCGCGCCCGGTGGTCGCGGGCCATACGACACGCATGCCGGCGGCCAACGCCATCAACCGCCGGCATGAACCGTAGCGGCGGTCAGCCCGCCGGTTGGGCGGGCGCGGCCGGGGTGGTGGGAGCGCCTTCGTGGCTGGGCGCGCCCTGCGGCCGCGGTCGGTTCATCATCGCGCCCGTCATCGGGATGAAGTAGACGCCGACATCCTTCCGGCTGCGGACGCGCCCGTCCTCGTCCCTCGTGTAGATGTAGAGGAACTGCCCGCGCCGGAACGGCTGCCCGATGGGGATCACCAGCCGCCCGCCGGGCTTGAGCTGCTGGATCAGCGCCGGCGGCACGTATTGCGCGGCGCAGGTGACGATGATGGTGTCGAAGCCGCCCTGGACTTCCGGCCAGCCGAAGAAGCCGTCGCCCACGCGGGTCTCGACGTTGCTGTAGCCGAGCGGCGCGAAGATGCGCTGCACCGCGGTGCCGAGCGGATTGATGATCTCGATCGAATACTGCTTCGCGACGATCCGCGACAACAGCGCGGACTGGAAGCCGGAACCGGTGCCGATCTCGAGCACCACATGCTCGGGCTTCGGCGCGCAGGCCTGGGTCATGTAGGCCTGGCCGAGATAATCCGACAGCGCCGAGCCATAGCCGATGCCCCAGGGCTTGGGGTCCGATTCATAGGCGTTGGAGGCCTGGTTGGCGCGGCCTTCGTACATGTAGTGGAAGTATTCGCGCGGCACCTGTTCGAAGGCGCGCATCACCGCCGGGTCGGCCTCTCCGTTGAAGCGGGCCTTGAGGTAGGCCTCGATCCGCCGCAGCGCCGCCGGCTTGCGGGCCTGGATGGCGCCGAAGGCCTGGTCCGTCATCTGCGTCTCGCGCCCCGAGGCGCGCATGGCGGCGAGATAGGCTTCCCGTGTCCAGGTGGCGGTGCTGCTGCCTTGCGCGCGCACCAGCGGCGGCGCCGCGACGGCGCCCAGGGCACCAAGCAACAGCGGACGGCGGGACAGGATCATGGACGTTCCCTTGGCCATGCGATGACGGCGCCAACGTAACAGACCATCCCGGCCGCCAGAAGCCAGGACAGCCCTGCCCCATGGCCGAGAAGATTGGCGAAGGGCGTCGCGACGACGGAAAACGCCCCGTTCAGTGCCCAGGCCCAGGGCAGCAGGCCGGCGCCCTCCCGCTGGAAGCGATCGAGGCCGAGCGGGAAGGGAAAGCCCAGCGCCAGCGAGATCGGCGCGAGCGCCACCACCAGCGCGGCCGCACGGGCTGCCCAGGGCAGGTCCAGCGCCGCCAGCACTGCCGGCCGCACGCCGAGCAGCGCCAGTGCCGAACAGCCGACCGCCACCAGCACCGCCAGCCGCAGGGCCCTTCCGGGTGCGGCGACCCTGCCCGCCCACATGGCACCGATGCCGGAGAAGATCAGCATCGACGTCAGCACCAGCGCGAAGCCGGAGGTCCGGTCGCCGAGCAGCAACGCCGCGTGCTCGATTAAGGCGATCTCGATGAGAAGGAAGCCGAGGCCGAGCGCCGGGAAATAGACCAGCGCGCGCCCGAGCACCGGCAGGCTCACCCGCAGCGTCCCGCGCGCGAGCAGCGGCAGAAGGGAGACGACCAGCGCCAGAACGATCGCCTGCGCCAGCACGGCGACGTTCACCAGCAGGCCGATCTCCTGCTGCGGCAGGATTTCGATGCGCGCGAGCGCAGCGCCGAGCGCGGGCAGTCGCACCAGCGGCGACAGCCAGGGCCGGTCCGCCGTGACGGGCGAACGGTCGAAGGCATCCTGCGGCGGCGTCCCGGCGAGAACCTGCTCGGCCTCCCGCGCCACCGCGTCCTGCGCCTCGCCGCCTTGCTCGACCATGCTGCTCTCCAGGGAGACCGGCGGCAGGTCGTTCCAGATGTCGCGGCCCTCGGCGGGCAGGCCCGGCGCGTAGGACAGGTCGAAGGAACGTTCATCGGCGAAGGTGGCGAGGCGCCCGACGCGCGCTTCGTCGAAGGGCTCGCGCGCGATGAGCACGCGCAGGTTCCAGGCAGAGCGGATCACGACAACGTGACGCGCGGGCTCGGCGATACCGGCCAGGCGTAGTGCCTCCCGCGCCGTCGCCAGCACGCGCACGGCATAGACGGGGAGTTCCCGGATGCCGATGGGCACCGAGATCATTCCGCCCGGGTTCAGCCGCCCCAGCCAGCCGGCCAGCGCGTCGGCGGTATAGACGTTGCGGTTCTGATCGTCGGCGCCGAGGAAGTCGCCGGCGATGTCCACCAGGTCGAAGCGCCCGGCCGCGGTCAGCGGATGCGCGGCGGAGATCGTCACGCGCGGATCGGCCGCCGGCGCTGGCGACGGCCCGAAACCATGCAGCAGCGCATCGCGCAGCACCGGCTCGGGCTCGATGACCGTCACGTGGGAGGCGCCGAGCGCCAGCGCCTCCGCCGCGCGGAAGCCGCCGGCGCCGCCCAGCGCCAACACGCGCGGCGCATCGAGCAGCGCATAGGGCGCGCCGTCCAGCGAAGCCCGCGCATGCGCCGCTTCCGGCTGTTCCATGGGCAGCGCGGCGATGCGCGAGCCATCGCGATACAAGCCGAAGGACCGCGGCGGCGCGGGAATGCCGAGCGCGCCGGCGTTGTTCGACACATCCGTGTCCAGCCGCTCGGTGAAGTTGTCGAGCAGCATGTAGACGCCTCGCGGGGAGAGCACTTCCGCCACCACGCGGCTTTCCGGCACGTTCATCGGCGCGTAGATCGCCTTGAACTCGTTCACGCGCGGCGCGGCGAGGCCGAACACCGCCGCCTCGGTCGCCGCCAGCACCACCAGCGCGCCGATGCGCCAGGGCGTGCCGCCCGAAATCATCGCCGCCACCGCCAGCAGCGGCAGCAGCGCCGGCACCAGCGCGAAGGGATGCAGCACGAACATCAGCGCCAGCGCCAGCACAGCCCCTGTGCCCGCGCCGAGCAGGTCATAGCCATAGACCCGCCCGACCTCGCCGGCATGCACGACGAAGTTCAGCGAGACCGCCAGCCCGGCGAGGAAGAAGAACGGGAACAGCGCCGCGTAATACAGCGCGATGTTCACCAACTGCGCCTCCGCCGTCGCGGGGTTCTGCAATTCAAGCGGATTGAACCCGTTGAGCGTCGCGCCGATCCAGCCCGCGCCGCCCACGGCGAGCATCGCGATCGGCAGCGCCGGCAGCAGCCAGCGCGCATGGCGCAGGAAGGCCTCCCGCCCCAGCACCATCACCACGCCGGAGACGGCAAACCCGGTCATGGCGATGGAAATCACCCAGTAGCCGTATTCCGACCAGCTCGCGACGGCGAAGAAGCGGGTAAGCGCGATCTCCACGCCGACGGCCGCGCCGGCGATCAGGAACAGCGGTATCAGCGATTGCATCAGCCCCAGGCCGCCTTGCGCGCCAGAAACTCGTCCATGGATGCATTGAAGCGCGCCGGCTCATCCACGAACAGGGCGTGGCCGGCGGTCTCGAAGATCTCGACCATCGGCTGCGGGTGGCGCTGCGCCACCGCCTCCGCCTGGCCACGCAGCCGCGGCGTCACGGCGTAGTAGACCGGCCGCCGCACGGCATAGAGGCTATCGCGCCAGAACTCCCGCGGCCGCGGGTAGGAGAGCAGCCGGATGGACGCCTCCACCGGCATGCGCTGCGCCTCCCGCGCGATGCCGTCGAGATAGGCCGGATCCTGCGGCGTGCGGTACATGCCGCGGACGAAGCCGCGCACCGTCTCATCCCGCTTGCGCCGCAGGTTGGCGAAGAAGGTCGATGGCCGTGCGGGCGGCGGCGTGCCTTCGCCCACCGAATTGTCGATCAGCGCCAGCCCCGCCAGCCGCCCATCCCCGGCCATGTCGGCATAGGACAAGGCATCCAGCACGCCGAGCGACCACCCCGCGAGCACCACCCGCCCGCCGCCGAGATGCGCCAGCAGGTCGCGAATGTCCTGTCCCCGCCGCGTCGGCTCGTATCCGCCGGTCGGCACATCGCTTCGTCCCTGTCCGCGCGGGTCGAGCGACACCACCCGCCAGCGCCGCGACAAGGCCGCGATCTGCGGCTCGAAGATCCGCGCCGGCATGCACCAGCCAGGCACGAACACCACCAGCCGGCCCGTGCCGGCTTCCAGATACCGGAGCCGCACGCCGTCACTCGTCCTGAACCAGCGCTCGGCCTCGGCGGCACGCAGGGCGGGCGCGGCAAGGGCACAGGCCGCGAGGGCGAGCAGGGTGCGGCGGGCGGCTTTGATCGGGATGGGCGCGTCGCAGGGGGGCGCCGCCCCCCTGCACCCCCCGCCAGAGGCCGAAAGGCCTCTGGACACCAATACTTGGCCGGGTTGGGGGAGGGGCTCGGAGCACGCATCGACGCCGGCGGCTGCGTGGAGCCCCTCCCCCAACCCGGCCAATTCAAGGGTTCCAAGGGCCCTTAGGCCTTTGGCGGGTGGGTGCGGGAGGGCGGCGCCCTCCCGCGGCGCGACCTCCCCCGTCACAGCGGCCTCCGCGCCTTGAACGCCGCCGCCAGCGTGCCGTCGTCGAGCACGTCGAGCGCGCCGCCGATGGGCACGCCCTGGGCCAGGCGGGTGACGGCGATGCCGGTCGGTTTCAGGCGGTCTGTCAGGTAGTGGGCTGTCGTCGCGCCGTCCACGGTGGCGGGCAGGGCGAGGATCACCTCCTCCATGCCGTTGTCTTCGATGCGCCGCAGCAGGGGGGTGATGGAAAGATCCTCGGGCCCGGTGCCGCCGAGGGCGGAGAGCAGCCCGCCGAGAACGTGGTAGGTGCCGTGGTGGGTGTGGGCACGTTCGAGCGCCCAGAGGTCGGCCACGCCTTCGACGACGCAGACGAGTTTCCGGTCACGATGCGGGTCGCGGCAGATCAGGCAGGGCGAGACCGTGTCCAGGTTGCCGCAGACCTCGCAAGGGCGAACGGCGTCGGCGGCGGCGCGCAGGGCGTCCGCGAGCGGCAGCATCTTCCCCGCAGGGTCCATGAGCATCTTCAGCACGGCTCGCCTGGCGCTGCGCCGGCCCAGGCCGGGCAGGCGGGAGAGCAGGGCGATGAGGTGCTCGATCGGGTCGTTCTGCATCTTTGTCCCGGCGCGGTTGCGCCGTGCCCGCCGCCTGCGCGCAGCCGCCACACCAACCCTGCGGACAGGAGGCGTGGCGCCTGCGGCGCCAGGGCGTTCAGAAGGGCAGCTTCATCCCCGGCGGCAGGGAGATGCCGGCGGTCGCCTTCTGCATCTCCTCGGCCATCGTGGCTTCCACCTTCTGCTTAGCGTCCGCGTGCGCGGCGACGAGCAGGTCTTCCAGCACCTCGCGCTCGTCGGCGCTCATCAGCGAAGGGTCGATGGTCACGCGGCGCAGGTCACCCTTGCCGGTCAGGCGCACCTTCACCATGCCGCCGCCGGAGGAGCCTTCGACCTCGGTCGCTTCGAGCTTGGCCTGCATCTCCTGCATGCGCGTCTGCATCTGCTGAGCCTGCTTCAGCATGTTGCCGAGGTTCTTCATCGTTCCATGCACCTATGCGTCGTCGTTGAGGTTTTCGTCATCGGACCAGGCCGGTTCCGCCTCGGGTGGGGCGAAGTCGCGGCCGTCCATCTCGTCGTCGTCGGGTTCCGCGGTGGCGGCGGCCGGCGTCATCGGCAGGCCGTAGTCGTCGGCGGCGGCGTCGCGCACCGCCTCGATCGTCGCGCCGGGGAAGGCGACGAGGATGGCCTGCACGAGAGGATGGTTCTGCGCGGCCTCGCGGCGGTCGCTCTCGGCGCTGCGGCCCTGGTCGGCGAGGGTGGGCTCGCCGTCCTCGTTGCTGATGGTGACGGTCCAGCGTGCGCCGGTGCGCTCGGCGAGCAACGCCGTCAGTTGCGCGGCGAGGTCGCGCGGCGCGGAGGGAAGCGGGCGGATCTCGACGCGGCCCGGCGCGATGCGCACGGGATGCACATAATGCAGCAGATGCGCGTGCAGCATCGGCCTCACGCCGGAGGCGAGCGCGACCACCTCGCGCCATTCGCGCGGCTGCGGGGTCGCGACGGCGGGTGCGGGCGCCGCGGCCGCGAC
>NZ_JAAEDM010000108.1 GCF_018129065.1 Neoroseomonas soli
CGGCGAGCGCCGCCAGCCCTTCCGCCGCCATCTCCCGCAGCAATGCTGCAAGCGGCGCGGCGCGGGGCGCGGCGGTGACGGCCGCCGCATCCAACCCGGCCGCCGCCAGCCGGTCACCCGGAAGCAGGCAACGGCCCTGCGCCGCATGCGCCCCGACCGAGCGCAACACGCCCGCGAGGCCATAGGCGGCACCGAGGGCGCGCAGCACCTCGGCTTCGTCAGCACTCGCGCCCAGCGCGCGGCCTGCCACCGCCGACCAGCCGCCGGCCGTGCCACGCAGCCAGGCGACGAAGGCTTCCTCGGTGGCGAGGCCGTCCTCCTCCGCCTCCGCCTCGCGCGCATCGACCAGCGCCAGAAGGCCCTCGGGGTCGAGCAGGCCTGCGGTGATCGCCGCGTGCAGCGGCTCCGCGACCTCGTGCCGGCGCGGCGGGCGGCCGGTACCCGCCTCCTCCACCGCATCGCGCCACCATTGCAGGCGGATCAGCGCGGCCATGGGGTTGGCCGCGGCTTCCCGCGCGCGGGCGAGTTCGTGGTTCAGGGCGATCAGGGCGAAGATCGCTTCGCGCTTCTCCGCCGGCGCGAACAGCGCGCAGAGGTAGCGATCCGGATCATGGCTGCGCGCGAAGGCGCCGATGGGGGACAGGCTCACGCCATCCGTATGCGCGAGGCGGCGGCGTGACGGAACCCCGGCGCGCGGTTGACGCGCATCATGCCCCCGGCCTACCTCGGTCCGTGGCGCGGCCCGCGCTTCGTCCGACACACGGGAGAGACCCCATGGCCTTCAGCCTTCCCCCGCTGCCCTATGCGACCGGCGCGCTCACCGCGACCGGCATGTGCCAGGAGACGCTCGAACTCCACCACGGCAAGCACCACAACGCCTATGTCACTGCGCTGAACGGCTTGGTCGAGAGCAAGGGCCTCGCGGGCAAGTCGCTGGAGACGATCTGCGCCGAGGCGGGCAAGGCGGGTGCCGATGGCCTGCCCGTGCTGAACCAGGCCGGCCAGCATTGGAACCACTGCCTGTTCTGGCAGGTGATGGCGCCGGGCGGCGCGCACGGCGAGAGCGTCCCGGCCGCGCTGGCCGCGAAGATCGACAGCGACCTCGGCGGCCTCGCGGCGTTCAAGGAAGCCTTCAAGACCGCCGGCGCGACGCAGTTCGGCTCCGGCTGGGCGTGGCTCGTCATCGGCACCGACGGCAAGCTGAAGGTGACGAAGACGCCGAACGGCGCGAACCCGCTGAGCACCGGCGAGGGCCAGCCGATCCTCGGCTGCGACGTGTGGGAGCACGCCTACTACCTCGACTTCCGCAATGTCCGCCCGAACTACCTGGCGAACTTCCTCGACAAGCTGGTGAACTGGGACGTGGTCGCCGGCCTGCTCACGAAGGGCGGCTTCACTGCGGGCCAGTCGGCCTGATTGCACGAAGGGAGGGCCGAGGCCCTCCCTTTCCACCCGGACCGCCGGAAGGGCAGCCCGTCCGGCGCGTTCGCCTCCAGGACGATGGGCGGGGGGCTGGAGCGGTTTCCGTTCGCCGCGGCTCACGAACACCGCTCCAGGCCTTTGTTTTTTCCGAGTATCTTCACCCGATCAGTGATTCCACTGATCGGGATCTGCTCTAGGCCCGGACGCGGGTCGCCTCCGCGATGGCGCCAAGCAGGCCGTCCCGGTCGATGGGCTTCGCGACATGGCCGTCCATGCCACTGTCCAGGCAGGCGCGCACCTCGTCGGGCGCGGCCTCCGCGGTGACCGCGAGGATCGGCACGCGCCTCGCCGCCCCCGGCAGGGCACGGATGCGGGCGGTGGTGGCGAAACCGTCCATGCCGGGCATGTAGACATCCATCAGCACCACGTCGGGCAGTGGCCCGCGCTCGATCGCGGCGACCGCGGAAGCGCCGTCGGCGAAGGTGTCCACCCTGTGTCCCGCCTGGGTCAGCAGTGCCTCCGCCACCATCCGGTTGGCCGCGATGTCGTCCACGACGAGGATCCGCAGGCTGTCGGCCGCAGGGGCAGGTTGCGGTGCCGCGGCCTGCATCGGCACGGGCAGTGTCGCGGCGGCGAGCGGCAGTTCCACGCTGAAGCAGCTCCCCACCCCGCCCGGGCCCGGCGCATATGACACCTTGCCGCCCATCGCGTGCGCAAGCGCGGCGGTGATGGCGAGGCCGAGGCCCGTACCCTCCATCCCCGCCGCGTCGGCGCCCATGCGCTCATAGTCCTGGAAAAGCCGCTCGCGCAGTTCCGGCGGGACGCCGGGGCCGTTGTCCGTGACAGCGAGGGCCAGTCCGGCCGGGCCCGAGCGGGCCGAGAGGCTGACCTCTCCCCCTTCCGGCGTGAACTTCACCGCATTGCCGAGCAGGTTCAGCAGGATCTGCCGGACCCGGACCGGGTCGGCCAGCACGGCGGCGGGCACGGGAGGAAAGAGCCGCAGGCTGAGCACGATGTCCTTCGCAAGCGCGGCCGGGCGGGCGAGTTCGACCGTCTCCTCCAGCAGGCCGCGCAGATCGACCGGCCGAGGGGCCAGTTCCAGCCGGCCGGCCTCGACGCGTGCCAGGTCGAGAACGTCGTTCACGATCGCGACCAGGTGCCGGCCGGCGCGTTCCAGCGTCGCCGCGTGCTCGCGCCGCGCCGGATCGAGCCCCGGGTCGCGCGCGAGCAATTGCGCCATGCCGAAGACGGAATTGAGCAGGGTGCGCAGCTCGTGGCTCATGCGCGCCAGGAAGCGCGATTTTTCCGCGCTCGCCTTCTCGGAAGCATCGCGCGCCGCCGCCATCGCGGCGATCGAACGCTGCTGGGCCTGTTCCTTCGCGAGCGCCACCAGGAACAGCGAGATCCCGACGATGACGACGACGGCTGCCAGGGAGACGAAGGCGAACCAGGCCGACGCCGTCGGCAGCTTGGTCGCCTCAGGCTCGGCGGGCGACAGCAGGAGCAGCGGCGCCCGCATGACATGCAGAAGCGCGTTGAGGAGAAGCAGGGCGACCAGCGGCCGGCGTGACGGCAGGCTTCGGCTGACCTGCCCGATCCACAATTCCCGTGCCGCCGCGACGCAATATGTCGCGATGATGAGGGACATGAGGAGGACCCGCGCCGGGAAGTCGGCGTAGAAGGCGGGGACCTGGCATGCGGCCAGCCATGCTGCCGCGCCGAGGAGGCAGACGACAGGGCGCGGCGGACGCCGTTCGAACTGCCTCATTCCGCTCCAGACGAGCCCGTAGCCAAGCCCGATCAGCGCATTGGCGACGTCGATCGAGATCCGGTCGGCGATATGTCCGCGGCTGGACAGCAGGACGCTCCCGATCGCTCCCACGAGATAGGCGATGCCGATGGTCGCGAGCGCGCGCTGCTCCCGGTCCTGTCGCCAGAGCCAGAGCTGCATGCAGCCCAGCAACAGGGTGAGCAGGCAAGCGATCGTAAAGATCGAGGGAGGGTGAATCAGCATGCGAAAGTACCAGGAAATCCCGACCGGATTTCGCAATGGGGGCCAAAACCCCCAACACTTCCTTTCCGGGACACATCCGCGTGTCTGGGCACCACATGGTCCCCCTGCCTACAGGCCCGGGAACAATGACCCAGGATGGAGAGCGCCGGCCCATTCGCGGGGCCGTGCGATGGGCGGCAGCGGCCAAGCCAACGCCCGAGACTTCGCCGCATGGGGCGATGCCGGGGAAGCCAATCAGCCCGGCAACGACGTTCCTGGCGCCGCAAGGCGCGCGCCACGCGGCCGCCGCGGGCGGCGGCAGGCCCGGCCCCTCACCTGAAGACGGGGGCCGAGCCGGTCGATGGTTCAAACGACCCGGGACGCCCTCAGGCCGCGTCGTTGGCCGCCTGTGGGCGGATGACGCTGGTGATGGTGCCGCGCACGATGGTCACGCGCACGTTCGGCGCGATCTCGGCCTCGACCTCGTCGGAGCCTTCCTTGACCTTGGTGATCGTCGCGACGATGCCACCCGCCGTGACCACGCGGTCATTGCGCTTGAGCTGGGTGAGCATCTCCCGATGATCCTTCATCTTCTTCTGCTGCGGGCGGATCAGCAGGAAATAGAAGACGACGAAAATCAGGACCAGCGGCAGCAGCTGCATGGCGATGCCCGCGGCACCGCCGGCGGCGGCATCCTGGGCATGGGCGGTCGAGATCCCGAAGGGGGTCCACATGAGGCGTTGTTCCGTCTTTCGGCGTGAAGGCGCGGAACCTAGCCGCCCACCCCTTCCCGTCAATAGCATCCCGCCCTATTCCGCCAGGACCATGGATGACGCCACCCTTCTCCCCGCCCTGACCCGCATCGCCGAGGCGCTCGAGCGCCTGGCCCCGCCGCCCGCCGGCTCGCTGGACCTGTCCACCGCGGATGCCTTCGTGTGGCACCCGGAACCGCGCCCGCGCCTCGCCCCCGTGCCGAAGGTCGCGGCCGTGCCGATCGGCCTGCTGCGCGGGGTGGAACGGCAGAAGGACCTGCTGCTCGAGAACACGCTGCGCTTCGCCCGCGGCTTCACCGCCAACAACGCGATGCTCTGGGGCGCGCGCGGCACCGGCAAGTCCTCCCTCGTCAAGGCCGCGCATGCCGCGGCGAATGCCGAGATCCCCGGCAGCCTGGCCCTGATCGAGATCCACCGGGAGGACATCAGCACCCTGCCCGACCTGCTCGGCCAGGTGCGCCTGCAGCCGCGGCGCTGCGTCGTGTTCTGCGATGATCTTTCCTTCGAGAAGGACGACGCCGACTACAAGGCGCTGAAGTCCGTGCTCGACGGCGGCATCGAGGGGCGGCCGGAGAACGTCCTGTTCTACGCCACCTCCAACCGCCGCCACCTCATGTCCCGCGACATGATCGAGAACGAGCGCAGCACCGCCATCAACCCAGGCGAGGCGGTGGAGGAGAAGGTCTCGCTCTCTGACCGCTTCGGCCTCTGGATCGGCTTCCACAATGCCGACCAGGACACCTTCTTCGCCATGATCGAGGGCTACGCGGCCTATTTCGGCCTGTCCGTGCCGCAGGAGGACCTGCGCGCCCAGGCGGTGGAATGGTCGGTGACGCGCGGCGGGCGCTCGGGGCGCGTGGCGTGGCAGTTCATCCTCGACCTCGCCGGCCGGCTCGGGGTCAAGATCGCGGCGTGAGCGATGCACCACGCGGGGACGCGGATGTCCGCATCCCCGCCTTGGCGGGACGTTGACGGTCCAGCTCAGCCGATCCGGCTGACCCCGCCCATGAAGGGCAGCAGCACGTCCGGCACGCGGATGCTGCCGTCTTCCTGCTGGTAGGTCTCCATCACCGCGATCAGCGCGCGCCCCACGGCGACGCCCGAGCCGTTCAGCGTATGGAGGAAGAGGTTCCCCTTCCCCTCCTTCGGCTTGTAGCGCCCGTTCATCCGCCGGGCCTGGAAATCGCGCGTGTTGGAGCAGGAGGAGATCTCCCGCCACGCCTGCTGCCCCGGCAGCCAGACCTCGAGGTCGTAGGTTCGCGCCGCGCCGAAGCCGGTGTCGCCCGCGCACAGGAAGACCCGCCGCCAGGTCAGGCCGAGATCGGTCAGCACGCGCTCCGCGCAGCGCGTCATGCGCTCGTGCTCTTCGGCGGACTGCTCGGCGGTGGTGATGGAGACCATCTCCACCTTCAGGAACTGGTGCTGGCGCAGCATGCCGCGCGTATCGCGCCCGGCGCTGCCGGCTTCCGAGCGGAAGCACGGGGTCAGCGCGGTCAGGCGCATCGGCAGGTCGGCCTCCGCGAGGATCTCGCCCATCGCGAATCCGGTCAGCGGCACCTCGGCGGTCGGGATCAGCCAGCGGCCGTCCGTGGTGCGGAACAGGTCGTCCGCGAATTTCGGCAGCTTGTCCGTGCCGTAGGCGACGGCATCGTTCACCAGCAGCGGCACCGAGGCCTCGGTGTAGCCATGCGCCTCGGTATGGAGCGAGATCATCCAATGGCCGAGCGCGCGCTCGAGCCGCGCCAGCGCGCCCTTCAGCACGGTGAAGCGGGCGCCGGCCAGCTTCGCGGCGGTGGCGAAATCCATCAGGCCGAGCGCCTCACCGAGCTCGAAATGCTGCTTCGGCAGGAAGGGATAGGCCGGGATGTCGCCGTGCTGGTGCAGCACGACGTTGTCGGCTTCCTCGCGCCCTTCCGGCACCTCGGCATCGAGGATGTTGGGCAGGATCTCGAGCAGCGCGACCTGGTCGCGCTCCGCACCGGCGGCCGTCGCCTCGAGCGCCGCCATCTCGTCGCGCAGGGCCACGGCCTCGGCTTCCAGGGCAGCGGTGTCGCCGCCCTGGCGCTTGGCCATGCCGATCTCCTTGGCGATGGCGTTGCGGCGGGCCTGCTTCTCCTGCAGCGCGGTCTGGGCCGAGCGGCGCGCCTCGTCGTGCTTCAGGATGGCGGCCGAGACGGCCTCCAGCCCCCGCCGCGCCATCGCCGCGTCGAATCCCGCGGGGTCTGCCCGCACCGCCCTGATGTCATGCATCGTGAAATGCCCCTCGAACCGAGCCGGAATAGCCTGGGAGCGCGGAGCGCGCGACCGGCGCGCCCCGCGGCGGGATCAATTCTCGTCGCGCTTCGGCGCCACCCAGCGCGCCGCGAAGATCGAGATCTCGTAGAGCGCGATCAGTGGGATCGCGAGGCCGATCTGGCTGATGATGTCCGGCGGCGTGATCACCGCGGCCACCACGAACATGATCACGACCGCGTAGCGCCGGCCCTTGCGCAGCGTCTCCACGTTCAGGATGCCGATCTTGACCAGCAGCGTCAGCAGCACCGGCAACTGGAAGGCGACCCCGAAGGCCAGGATCATGTGCATCACGAGCGAGAGATACTCGCCGACCTTCGCCTCGAGCTGGATCGGGATGCCGCCGGAACCGGGCGGTGTCTCGAAGGAGATGAAGAATTTCCAGGCCAGCGGGAAGATGAAGTAGTAGGCGAGCGCCGCCCCCATCACGAACAGGAAGGGCGAGGCGATCAGGAACGGATAGATCGCCCGCTTCTCGCTGCGATAGAGACCCGGGGCGACGAACATCCAGAGCTGCGTCGCCCATATCGGGAAGGAGAAGAACACCGCGCCGAAGAAGGCGACCTTCAGGTAGGTGAAGAACGCCTCGTAGAGCGCGGTGAAGATCATCCGCCGCTCGCCGCCCGACTGCTGCGCCAGGATGTTGGCCAGCGGCTGGGCGAGGAAGCCGTAGATCTGCTGCGAGAAGTAGTAGCAGACCGCGAAGGCGATGATGAACGCGCTGACGGACCACAGCAGCCGCTGACGCAGCTCCTTCAGGTGGTCCATCAACGGCATCGGCTTGTCGTCGATGGTGTCTTCTTCGGGAGTGAGGGGCAAAGCAGCCTGTCCCTTAGACGCTCGGAGTGGCGGTGGGCTTCGGCGGCTCGGTGGACGGCGGCACGAAGGCGGGGGCGGCGGAGGGCGCGGGCGCAGGCGGCTCGGGCAGCGGCGGCGGCGGGGGCGGCGCGGACCAGCGCGCCACCTCGGGCGGGACGAAGGCGGGCGCGTTCTCGGGCACCGGCGGGGGTTCCCAGGCCGGCGGAGGGGTGTAGGTGCTGCCGCCCGCCATCGGGTCGTCGAAGGCCTTGCGCACGGACCCGTCGGCGTCCACCGCCTTTTCGATCGTGCCCTTGATGTCGAGGTTGCGGATGTCGCTGATGGTGCTGCGCACCTCGGCGATCTGGTTGCGCACGTCGTCGAGCTTGGCCTCGCGCACCAGCTCGTCAGCCTGCTGCTGGAATTCCCCCACCTTGCGGCGGAGGGTCTGGATGCCCTTCGCGACGCCCTTGATGGCGTCGGGCAGGTCCTTGGGCCCGATGACGACGAGCGCCACCACGGCAATCAAGGCGATCTCGGACCAGGCCAGGTCGAACATGCGCTCCCTTCCCCCGGCTCAGTGCGCCTCGGGGGACGCCCCGTTAGCAGGAAGCCGGCAAGCCGCCAATGCGGCCACGTCTATCTAGGTAGTCTCGGGTGGAAAGACGAAGGCCCGTTCGGGGTCCATCGCGACCGTTACGCGCTCGCCACGCGCAAGGCGGCGGCCGGGTGGCAGCCGGGCATGGAGATGCAGCAGGCCGCCCATCCCGTCCGGCAGGGCGAGGTGCACCATGGTGGTGGAGCCGAGCAGCCGGCAGGCCTCGACCTCCGCTTCCCGTGCATTCTCGGCGCCGAGGCGCAGCCCCTCGGGGCGGATCAGCACTTCGACCGCCGTGCCGTCGGCGATCCCGGCGGCCGGCAGGGCGCCAAGCGCGGTTTCCGCCTGGCCTTCGCGCACGCGGCTCGGCAAATGGTTCACCTCGCCGAGGAAGGTGGCGACGTAGCGATCCACCGGGCCGAAATAGAGCGCCTCGGGCGGCCCGAGTTGCAGGATCCGGCCCTCGCGCATCAGGGCGATACGGTCGCCCATGAACATCGCCTCCTCCGAATCGTGCGTCACCAACAGGGTGGCGATGCCGGAGGTCTGCAGGACATGCAGCGTGTCGTCCCGCACCTGTTCCCGCAGGCGGGCGTCGAGGCTGGCGAAGGCTTCGTCCAGCAGCAGCACGGAGGGCCGGGGGGCAAGCGCGCGGGCCAGCGCCACACGCTGCTGCTGCCCGCCCGAGAGCATGTGCGGAAAGGCGTTCTGGTAGGATTCGAGCCCGACTCGCGCGAGCGCATCCATCACCCGCCAGCCGCGTTCCCCCTTGGGGGCGAAGCGCAGGCCGAAGGCGACGTTCTCGGCCACCGTCAGGTGCGGGAAAAGCGCATAGTCCTGGAAGACGAAGCCCACGCCGCGGCGTTCCGGCGGCACGTCCCGCCCCGGCTCGGCGATGACCTGGCCGCCGAGTTCGATCCGGCCCGCCTGCAGCGGCTCCAGGCCCGCCGCGAGGCGCAGCAGCGTCGTCTTGCCGCAGCCCGAGGCGCCGAGCAGGCAGACGATCTCCCCCGGCGCGACCGAAAGGTCGATGCCGCGCAGCACCTCATGGGCGCCATAGGCGTGGTGGATGTCGCGGAAGACGAGAGTCACGCGTTGTTATGCCCTCAAACGCCGGGCGGCGGCCATCCGGGTCCCCCAATCGCGTTGCGCTGCAACGCGATTGGGCCCCGTCCGGCCGCCTTGGCTTCGCGCGGCCTTGGCGCATTGGCGGCGGCGGGTGGTCGCGCGCGGTCGCGCCGTGCGCTCCCGGCCCGAGGCCGGGCCTCGGGCCGCAGGTTTGCGCGGGTGGGCCGGGCGGTCGTCCATGCGTGGCAGGTGCGTCATGAGGCGGCGCCGGATGGGGTGTCGGCGGCCGGCGAGGTGGGCGCGTCATCCGCTGCCGCGCGGGGGGGGTGTTCCTCGTTGGCAGCCGGTTCGGCGGAGGTCGGCTCCGCCGGCGGGGCGGGCTCGTCATCCCCGGACTCGGGGGGCAGTGGTTCCTCGTCCGGTTCCGCTTCGGCGGCCGGCTCGGCGGGCGCGGGCTCTGCCGGCGGGGCGGGTCGTCCGGGCCGGGCCGTGAGGCTTGGCAGCGGCAGGGCGGGGCCGGTCTCGGCTGTGACCAGTTCCTCCTTGCGCGGCAGGTCGGACAGCGCCTTCAGTGCGAACTGCTCGAGGAACTTCGGCGTCGTCCCCCAGAGGGTCGGCCGCCCGGGCACTTCCCGGCGGCCTCGCGGGGCGATCAGGCCGAGTTCCAGCAACGCCTCGAGCGTCGTCTGCGCGAGGCTGGCGCCGCGGATCTCCTCGATCTCGCCGCGCGTGCAGGGCTGGTGGTAGGCGATGACGGACAGCGCCTCCATCGCCGCGCGCGGCAGGCGGCGCGGGGCCTGGACCACCTTGGTCAGCCGCTGCGCCAGGTCGGGCGCGGTGCGGAAGGCCCAGCCGCCGGCGACCTCGGTCAGCACCACGCCGCGCCCCTCGCAGGCGGAGAAGAGCGCCGCGGCGACCATGGCGGCGGAAAGGCCCTCGGGCAGCACGTTGGCGAGGACCGCCGGGGTGACCGGACGGTCGGAGGCGAAGATCAGCGCCTCGGCGATGCGTACGCCCTCGGCGAGCAATGCGGGGTCGGGTTCGCCATCGTTCGTGGCGGGCGCCGCGGCTTCGGCAGCGAACGTGCCGGCTGCAATGGTTTCCGGATCGGCAGGTTCGGGTTCGGGTTCGGGTTCCGCGGGAATGTCCGGCGCCGGGGCGTCATGGCCGGCGGGGTCCGGCGTCGCGGCGTCGGGCCCGGCGGAGGCCAAGGTCCCGGGGGCCGCCGGTTCGGCACCGTCCGCCGGGACATCCACACTCGTCGCCACGGCGGGCCCGCGCATCGCCTCCCCGGCCGGTTCCGGCGCCGGGGCGGGCCGCTCGCCCGCCTCCTCAGGCCGTCCGTTCATCCGATGTCCCTTCTTCCGTCCGGCGACGGACGAGGATGGGGCCGAAGGCCTCCTCCTGGCGCATCTCGATCCCGCCGCCGCGGGCCATCTCCAAGCCTGCCACGAGCGTGCTGGCAAGGGCCGCGCGGCGTTCCAGCGGGTCCAGGATGGTATCCGGCAGGAAACCTTGCAGCACCGACCAGGAAGGCAGCGCGCCGACCAGCCGGGTCAGGCGGTCCAGCGCTTCCTGCACCGTGAACAACTTGCGCGGCTTCGGGCGGTACGGACGGCGGGCCAGGGCGCGCCGGCGCGCCGCCACATAGGCCTGCAGCAGCGACGGCAGGTCGGCATGGAGGCCGGAACGGTCCTCGACGCGCAGGCTCTCCGGCGCGCCGCGGGCGAAGACGTCGTGGCCCAGCCACGGCCTGCGGTTCAGCCACAGCGCGGCGGCGCGCATGCGTTCCAGCTCCGCCAGCCGGTCGGCGAGTTGTTCGGCCAGTTGCTCGGCGTCCTCGCCCTCGGCCTCCTCGGGCGGCACCAGCAGGCGGGATTTCAGCCAGGCAAGCCAGGCCGCCATCACCAGCCAGTCGGCGGCGAGTTCCAGCCGCACCCGCCGCGCGCCCTCGATCACCGCGAGGTACTGGTCCACCAGCGCGAGGATGGAGATCTTCGCGATGTCCACCTTCTGCGCGCGGGCGAGTTCCAGCAGGAGGTCGAGCGGGCCCTCGAACCCCTCCAGGTGCAGTTGCAGCGATTCGCTCATGGCCCTGCCCCGTGTCCGGTCACCAGGATCAGGAAGCTGTAGACCGGCGCGACCACATGGCGCACGAACCACGTCATGGGGTCCCAGGCCGGCAGCGCCATGGGCAGCAGGAACAGGAACAGGATCACGATCATCAGCCCGTAGGGCTCGAGCCGCGCCAGCGCGATGGCCGGGGCGCGCGGCAGGATGCCGACCATGATGCGCCCGCCGTCCAGCGGCGGCAGGGGCAACAGGTTGAACAGGCCCAGCACCAGGTTCGCGACCATCGAGAGGACGATGAAGCGGAGGAGGAACTCGGTGAGGTCCGGCCCCATCATCTCGTCCCCGGCGAGCACGAGATGCCCCAGCAGCGCGGCCGAAACCGCCAGCACGGCATTGATTCCCGGCCCCGCCGCCGCGACCAGCACCATGCCCCAGCGGGGGTTGCGCAGCCGCCAGACGTCCACGGGCACGGGCTTGGCCCAGCCGAACATCGCCTCGACCCGTCCGATGGTCAGCAATTGCCCGAGCACCATCAGCCCCGGCAGCAGCAGCGTGCCCACCGGATCGACATGGCGCAGCGGATTGAGGCTGATCCGCCCCGCCCGCTTCGCCGTGTCGTCGCCGAGGGCCAGCGCGGCATAGCCGTGCGCGGCCTCGTGCATCGTGATCGCGAGCACGGCGGCGAGCACCGCCGCCGCCGCTTCCGGCAGCCAGTCGGGCATCAGGCCTCCCGGGCAGTCGGATCGGCGCCGGCGGAGGCCACGGCGCGGGCACCCAGCGCCGCATCGCGCAGCGCGCGCAGCCGGGCCGGGTCGCGGCCACGGAAGGC
>NZ_JAAEDM010000109.1 GCF_018129065.1 Neoroseomonas soli
GCCGTGGCGGCGGAGCCCCCCGCTGCGGCCCGCCAGGTGCGGGCACCGCCGCTGCGCGACCTCGAAGGCCCCTATCCGCGCGTGACGTGGCCATCCGCCGCCCCGGCCGCTGCCGAGGGCGCCGCCCGCATCGACGGGGCGCCGCGTTATGCGGGCGCGGTGCTGGACGCGCGGCAGGAGGGAGAGGGGTGGGAGTTGCTGGACCTGCGGCTGCGCGACCTCGCCTGCCGCGGCGAACGCTGGCGGGAGCTGAAGCTCAAGTTCGGCGTCTCCGGTGCCAACGTGGTCCTGGAATTCCGCCGCGCGCCGGCCTGGCCGCGGGCCTTCGAGGCCTGGCCCGGCACCGAGAAGGACGCATACGGCGACAAGTTCGTGCTTGTGCTGGAGGGGGACGAACTGCGCGGGCTGGACCGCGTGGCGCCGGGGCGGGACAGCACGCTGCTGGCCGCGCTGGCGGCCATCATGCCGCGCGTGGTCGCCGAACTGCTGGCGGAGGGGGAGTCCGACCGCTGCGCCCGGGCGGCCGCCCGGTTGGCGGGCCTGCCGCTCGCGGAAGCCTGGAGCCGATAGCCTGCGGCCGGAACCAGCCGTAGGCGTGAAGGTGCTCGCCCACACAGTGCGAAGGCGGTTTCCGCCCCTGTGGACACCGCTCTCGTGCGCCGATCCTGAACCCTCTCCGATCGCGCGGGTGCAAGCGCAACGGCGGTGAATGGCGGCGAGGATGTCGTCGGCGGGTCGGGGATCGGCTTTCGCGACCGTGGCCTTGCCCATCGCGGCCATCCACCGAACACTCGGATGATCGCAGGGAACTCGCGATCAGGGCACCACGACGCGCCGCGGCGCCAGCAGCGCCAGCCCGCCATCGGGCGCCGGCGCCAGGGCGTGGATCCAGGCATGGCCCTCGGTGCCCGGCGGCGCGCTCATCACGGGCGACGGAGCTGAGACGATCCGTAGCGCGCCGCTGCGCCCCATCCAGTCGTAGTGGCGGTGCCCATGCAGCACCAGGATGCGCGGCGCGACGCGGCGGAGCCGGCGCAGCACCCAATGGCCGTTCACCAGCGCGGTGCCGATGCGGTCCGCGAGCGGCGCGCCGGGGCGTGGATACTCGATCAGGTGGTGGTGCAGCGCCACCAGCCAGCGCGCCGCGGGGTATTCGGCCATCGCCGCCTCCGCCGCGCGCAGTTGCGCCATGCCCACCAGGCCGAGCGCATTGGTGAACGAGAAATGCGTCTCCGCATTGGAATCGAGCAGCACCACGCCGAGCCCGTCCGGCGCGGGCGGCGGGACGACCATGGGGAAGGCCTCGTCCCACCTTTCGCGCGCGGCCATGCCGGCGCGCAGGCCGCCTTCGTCCATGAAGCGCGCGAGCGCCGCGCCGCGCCCGGCTTCGGCCAGCCAGGCATCGAGCGTCGGGCCGACGCGCCGGGCGCGTCGGTCCACCACGTGCACGCGCTTCCCCTGAAGCCGCGCCATCGCGCTCAGCATGCGCATCCGCCGCAGCGCGCCGCCGGGTGCGACAGGCAGTTCGAGCCGCGCCGGATTGGCGCGGTCCACGATGTTCACGTCGTGGTTCCCGGGGATGATCAGCATGCGCTCGCGCAGGGCGGGATGGGCGGAGACCGCGTCCTCGAAGGCGATGTATTCCGCGTTGCGTCCGGCATCGGTGATGTCGCCGGTGATCAGCACCCAATCGAGGCGCTGCCTTGCGTCCTCGTCCTCCAGCACGTCCAGCGTGCGGGCCAGCCTGTCGTTGCCGCGCGGCCCGTCGCGGCCGCATTCCAGGCGGAAGCCGTGCGGGTCGCCGACGACATGGATGTCGGACAGATGCGCGATGCGCCAGGTCGCGGGGCCATCCGGCGCGCCGCCGTCCAGGTCCCGCGGCGTGCCGGCGACGGCCTCGGCGATGCTCCAGGCCGGCGCGCCGAACATCAGGTAGACGGCGACGGCCCACACGCCGTTGCGCAGCGAATCCTGCGCGGCGCGCAGCAGGCCCGCCGGGCTGGTGTCCTCCACGATCACCACCGGCAGCGGGCCCACGGACACGACGACGATGGCCGCGAGGCATGCGAGCAGCAGCCCCGCCACCGGCCCCGCGATCCGCCGCGCGCGGGCGAAGCCGCCCGGCGCGAACCGTTCCGTCAGCAGGGCCACGGCTTCCCGCACGGCCATGTAGAGCGGCTGCACGAGCGCCGCGTTCAGCGACCAGAAGTTCCGTTCCGTGGCGCGGAACAGCGCCCCGCCCCAGCGCCAGGCCACGACGCCGAGGATAGCGAGGAAGGCCAGCACCGAGGCCACCCGGCCGGCCTCCGACACCTGGTTCCACACCGTCCCGGCGAACCACAGCGCGGCCTTGGGCGCGCCGCCGATCAGCACCGCCGGCACGACCAGCAGCAGGATCGCCGCGAGCGCCAGCTTCGGCAGGCTGATCTCGAGCAGGATGTACGAGGCATGGCCGAGCAGGGAATGGTGCGAGGTGCTCGAGGCATCATCCTCGAGGTCCCCGTCACGCGGGTCGGCGAAAGACATGTCGGCGGGATTCCCGTGCGGCGGCGCCACCATTCTAGGCGCGGCCGGCGCAGGCCGCCATGCGGCCCCGGCCGGCCGCCGGCGCCGCCCGCCGGGACGGCAGCGCGTTCGCATGCGCGCGGGCTGCCCCGTTCCTCGGCCCGGACATGCGCCCCGTTCGCCCTCGCATGCGCGCGGACTGCCCGTTGTCGGCGTAGAGGAACGTCCCGACATCGCCCGCCCTCATAAACGCGCGCAGACTGCCCGCTCGAAACAACGCAGGCTGCGACAAAGGCCGAACGTTCGCCCTCGCATGCGCGCGCGGACTGCCCGGCCTTGCGGACGTCGGCGAGCGGCGGCGGGTCCTCTCATGCCTGCCGGACAGGCAAGGCGGCGCTCGTCGGCTTGCCGGCACGATCCGTGGAACCGCGCAGACGGCTTCATGGCCCCGTAATTGCTCCGCGCTTCCTGTCGTCTATCCCGGGCGCGACGCGGTTTCCGCACGCACGCGCGGCGCGTAGTACGGCCCGGCAGCAACGGAGACACGGAGCAGTGCGGGTGAGACGGTTCGGATGCGGCGCAGCCCCCACGCCTGGAGGGCAGGCGTGAAGGGTTGGCCGGAATGGTTGCGCCTGCTGCTCGGCGGCGCCGCCGGCGGGCTGGGCGGCGCCGCCTTCGCGGCGCTGCACCTGCCGCTGCCCTGGCTGATCGGCTCCCTCGTCGCGGTGGCGGCGGTGCGTCTCCTCGGCCTGCCGGCGGAGGGCCATCCGCGGCTGCGCAATGCCTTCCTCGGCATCATCGGCATCGCGCTCGGCGCCTATTTCACGCCGACCACGGCGGCGCTGCTCATGGCCAAGGCGCCGCTGCTGCTGCTCGCGGCCTTCGTGACGCTCGCGATCGGCGCGGCGCTGGCGCCCCTGCTCGCGAAACGCGGCAAGGTGGACATGGCGACGGCCTGGTTCGCCTCCATCCCGGGCGGCGTCGCGGACATGGCGATGCTGGCGGAATCCTATGGCGGGCGGCCGGCGCCGGTGGCGCTGGCGCAATTGCTGCGCGTCTGTTCGGTGGTGGTGCTGGTGCCGAACCTGTTTGCGCTGGCCGGGCTGAAGGGGGAGGTGCCGCAGGCCTCCGCCGTGCTGCCCTTCCTGCCGGGCGTGCTGGCGCTGCAGTTCGCCGGGGGCCTTGCCGCGGGTGCGCTGCTGGTGCGGATCGGCGTGCGCGCGGGCTGGATGCTCGGGCCGCTGGCGGTGACGGCGGGGCTGACCGCCTCGGGCTTCGCGCTGTCCGGCATACCGCAATGGCTTTCGGCGCTGGCGCAGGTGGTGCTGGGCGTGAGCCTCGGCGCGGGCTTCGGGCGGGAGAGCATCCGCCCCCTGCGCCGCTTCCTGCCGCATGCGGTGGCACAGGTGCTGCAATTGATGGCGGTCTGCGCGGTCGCGGGCGGGCTGTTCGCTTGGGCCTTCGGGGAACCGCCCGGCGCGGTGCTGCTCGGCACCGCGCCGGGCGGGGTGGCGGAAATGAGCCTCACGGGCAAGGTGCTGGGCATGGACGTGGCGCTGATCGTCACGCTGCACGTGACGCGCATCTTCCTCGTCACCGTGCTCACGCCGCCCGCATTCCGGCTGCTGCACCGGCGCGGCGGGGACGGGACCTGAGCCCGGCCGGGACCCGCGACCACATGCGGGCGCCGTGGTAGGAGCATGGCCCGACGCAGGCGGCCCCAGACTCACTCCGCCGGGAGAGACGACGCATGACGCTGATGATGGCGCTGGAACGCCTGGAGTTCCCGCCGATCGGCCGCGTCTTCGACGACATGTCGCTGCTGACCCTGCGCTCGCTCGTCTTCGAGCCGCTCTGCCGCTGGCAGGATGGCCGGGTGCTGCCGGGGCTGCTCGGTGCCTGGCGCGTCGACGAGGACGGGCTCTGCTGGACCTTCGCCATACGGCTCGGCGCCACCTTCCACGACGGCAAGGCCTGCACGGCGGAGGACGTGGCCGAGGCCATCACCGCCCATCTCTCCGGCAACGACATGTTCGGCATGCCCTCGGCCTATGCGCGCTACTTCGCGGGCGCGCGCATCACGCCGGAAGGGCCGGGAATGCTGTCCATCTCCACGCCGCAGCCGATGGGCGACCTGCCGGAGATCCTCGCCGAGTTCTTCGTCATGCGCGCAACGCCGGAGGGGGGCGCCACCATCGGCACCGGTCCCTATCGCGTGGTGGATCTCGCGCCGAACTCCCATGCCGTGCTCGAGGCGGTGGACCCCGGCCGCACGCCGGCGCGCATCGGCCTGGTCGCCGAGGCCGATGCCGACGGACGCCACCGCATGCTCGCCGAAGGCATGGTCGAGGTCGCGGCGAATCTCGAACGCATGCGCGACCCGCACACGCATGCCGCGGGGCTGAATTGGGTCGCTGCGGCGAACACGCTCTCGGTCATGTTCTACCTGGATTGCCGGCAGGGGCTCTTCGCCGATGCGGCGGCGCGGCGGGCGGTCAACCTCGCGGTGGATGCGCAGGCGATCGTGCGGGACCTGTTCCACGGCATGGGCGCGCCCGCGTCCACCATCGTCAGCCCCTTCCACCTCGGCCATCGGGAGGCGGCGCTCGAGCCGATCCGCCATGACCCGGCCGCAGCCCGTGCGCTGTTCGCCAAGGCCGCGGCGGGGAGCGAGCTGCTGATCCGCACCCCGCTGCACACGCCCGAGCGCGCACCGGAGATTTCCGCCATGGTCGCGCGGGACCTCGCCCGCGCGGGCATTCCGGCACGCGTCCAGGCCGAGCCGGACCGACCAGACTACGCCCGCCAGGTGGGTCGCGGGCAGATCGGCGACATGGCGATCTTCGATTCCTCGCCGCACTCCACCTTCCGCGTCCTGCAGGACAAGATCTCCTCCCGAACGCGCGGGCCGTGGTGGCAAGGCCATGACGACCCGGTGCTGGAACCGATGATCGAGCAGGCCGCGCGCACCCTGGACGACGGCGCCCGCGCAGCCGCCTATGGCCGGTGCCTGCGCCGGCTGCAGGAGAACCCGCCATGGCTCTACCTCTTCCATCCGGTCGTCGCGCTCGCCGCGCGGCCCGGCACGGTGCCGCTGGGGCTCGACCACCGTGGCGTGGTGTCGATCGGCGGCTGACGCGGATGCTTGCGCGGGGTGCGGGCGGCGCTGGAGCGGTCTCCGTTCGCCTCGGCTCACGGGCACCGCTCCAGGCCTTTGTTTCCGCGAGCATCTTCACCCGATCAGGCGATTCCACGTGATCGGGATCTGCTCTATCCAACCGGATGGGCGGCGGCGGCCGGATCATGCCGTGCCGCGCGCGGCCGGAGGGTTGGCGGCATGAACGATCTCGGCAGTGCCTTCGCGGCGGCGGTCGGCCTGGTCTCCGGCGGCGATCCCGCGCTGCTCGGCATCGTGCTGCTGTCGTTGCGGGTGAGCCTCGGCGCGCTGGCGGTCGCGGCGCTCATCGGCCTGCCGCTCGGCGCATTGCTGGCGGTGGCGCGCTTCCCGGGGCGCGGCGCGGTGATCGTGGTGCTGAACGCGCTGATGGGGCTGCCGCCGGTGCTCTGCGGGCTGCTGGTCTATCTGCTGCTGTCGCGCGCGGGGCCACTCGGGCCGCTCGGGCTGTTGTTCACGCCGGCGGCCATGGTCATCGCCCAGGCGGTGCTGATCGCGCCCATCGTCGCCGCGCTGGCGCGCCAGGTGCTCGAAGGGATGTGGGAGGAATACGCGGAGCAGATGCGCTCGCTGCGCGTCTCAACCGCGCGCGCGGTGCCGACGCTGCTGTGGGACGGGCGCTTCGCGCTGATGACGGTGCTGCTCGCGGGCTTCGGCCGGGCGGCGGCGGAGGTCGGCGCGGTGATGATCGTCGGCGGCAACATCGAAGGCTACACGCGCGTGATGACGACCGCGATCGCACTGGAGACGTCGAAGGGCGACCTGCCGCTGGCGCTGGCACTGGGGATGGTGCTGATGGCGATCGTGGTGACGGTGAACGCGCTGGCGCAGGGGTTGCGGGACGCGGCGGCGCGGTGGGCGGGGTAGGGCGGGGGAAGGAGAACCTTCCCCCCGCACCCCCATCCCTTTTCTTTGTCCTTTGGCGCCGGCCGCCGCCGTCAGTTCCCGGGAGCCAAAGAAGGTTGGGGGGTTCGGGGGGAAGTTCCCTTCCCCCCGACCTTCACGACGTAGGTTCCGGCCGCTGCGCATTCGGGAAGAACAGCTGCTCCCCGTTGATCCGGTAGGATGCGATCGCCTCCTGCCCTGCCGGCGAGACGATCCAGTCGATGAAACGCTGTCCGTCGGCGGCCTTCACATGCGGGTGCCGCTGCGGGTTCACGAGCATCACGCCGTACTGGTTGAACAGCCGCGCATCGCCCTCGACGAGAATCTTCAGCTCCTGGCGGTTGCGGAAGGACAGCCAGGTTCCGCGGTCGGCCAGGATGTAGGCGTTCTGCGCGGCGGAGGTATTGAGCGCCGGCCCCATGCCCTGCCCGATCTCGCGGTACCATTGCCCGCGGCCGCTGGCGGGGTCGATGCCGGCCTGCTGCCACAGGCGCAGTTCCGCCGCATGGGTGCCGCTGCGGTCGCCGCGGGAGACGAAGGGCGCGCCGGCATTCGCGATGCGGCGCAGCGCCTCCGGCGTGTCGCGCAGCCCGGCGATGCGCGCCGGGTCGGCGGTGGGGCCGACGATGACGAAGTCGTTGTACATCACGTGGCGGCGCGGTCCGGCGAAGCCTTCGCGCACGAAGCGTTCCTCGGCCGCGCGGTCGTGCACGAAGACCACGTCCGCATCGCCGCGCCGGCCGACATCGAGCGCCTGGCCGGTGCCCAGCGCCACGACGCGCACGGTGATGCCGGTCTCGCGCGTGAAGATCGGCAGGATGTGGCCAAACAGGCCTGACTGCTCGGTGGAAGTGGTGGATGCGACGGTGATCGTGCGCTCCTGCGCCACCGCGGGCAGGGCGAGCGCGGCGAGGGCGCCGAGCGCGAGGATCGTTCTGCGGAACATGCGAGTCTCCCGGATGGTCAGTGCGGCAGCAGCTCGCCACGCAGGAAGGCCGCGGCCTCGGCGGTGGCCGGACCGGCGAAGAAGGCCGCGGCCGGCGTGTGCTCGCGCAGTCGGCCGGCGTGCAGGAAGGCGACGTCGCCCGCGAGCCGCCGCGCCTGGCCGAGGTCGTGCGTCGTCATCACGATCTTGGTGCCGCCGGCGGCAAGCGCGGCGACGATCTCCTCCACCGCGCGCGTGGCGCCGGGGTCGAGGCTCGCGCAGGGTTCGTCGAGGAACAGCACCTCCGGCCGCATCGCCGCGGCGCGGGCGAGGGCAAGGCGCTGCTGCTCCCCGCCCGAGAGGCGCCGCGCCGGCCGGTCCGCCAGCACCGAGAGACCCACGAGGTCGAGCGCATGCGACGCCCGCGCCTCGCGCTCCTTCGCCGGCAGCCCGGCGAGGCGCAACGGATAGAGTACGTTGGCGAGGGCCGAGCGCCGCAGCAGCACCGGGCGCTGGAACACCATGGCCTGGCGGCGCGCGGCGTCGCCATTGCGTCCAGCCCAGGTGATCTCGCCTTCGGTGGGCGCCAGCAGCCCGTGCAGCAGGCGCAGCAGCACGGACTTCCCCGCGCCGTTCGGTCCGATGATGATGGTGGGTGCGCCGGGGGCGATGGTCAGCGCGACATCCGAGAGGATCCGCAGCGCGCCGACGGCAAAGCCGATGCCGGAGGCTTCCAGCGGCAGGACGGTGTCGGGCGCGCGCATCAGGCGCCTCGCGCTGCCGCGCGCGCCGGGCCGAAGCCGCTGCCTGCCATGCCGTGCCGTTCCAAGCGTCTCTCCTCCCAGCCCTTGATAGGTGTGGTCGGCAGCGAGTGGCGTCAACGCAGCCGATGCTTGACCCGGCCGCAACGCCTGCCATGAATTGCCGGATGTTGCCGGATGTCCTGACCCTGAAGGAGGCCGCCGCCTGGCTGCGGCTATCCGAGCGCGCGCTCTACGACCTCGCCCGGTCCCGCCAGGTGCCGGCTGCGCTGCTGGGCGGGAAATGGGTGTTCCCGCGCGGGTTGCTGGAACGCTGGCTCGCCGCGCGCGCCGGCGGGGGTGACGCGCCGCACCGCGTGGCGCCGCCGCCGGTGCTGGCGGGCAGCCACGATCCGCTGCTCGACTGGGCGGTGCGGCAGTCGGGCTGCGGCCTCGCCTTGCGTGCGGGAGGCAGCATCGAAGGGCTTGAGGTGCTGGCGGCGGGACAGGCGGTGGCGGCGGCGGTGCATCTGCTCGATGCGGACAGTGGCGCCTGGAACGCGCCCGCGGCGCGGGAGGTGCTGGGCGCGGGCGGCCATGTCGGCATCACCTGGGCGTGGCGCGACCAGGGGCTGCTCGTGGCGCCGGGCAATCCGCTGGGCCTCGCGGCAGTGACGGATCTCGCGGGGCCGGGGCTGCGGGTGGTCGGGCGGCAGAACCGCGCCGGCAGCCATGTTCTGCTCGTCCACCTGCTGAACGAGGCCGGGCTGCGGCTCGACCAGATCGACTTCCTGCCCGAACCGGCGATGGCCGAGGACGAGGTCGCCGCCGCCGTCGCGGAAGGCCGCGCCGAAGCCGGCTTCGGCATTCGCGCCGAGGCGCTGGCGCGGGGCATCGACTTCGTGCCGCTGGTGCGCGAACGCTTCGACCTCGTGATGCCCCGGCGCGAGTATTTCGAACCGCCGATGCAGGCGCTACTCGCCTTCGCACGCGGCGCCGCCTTCGCCGCGCGGGCCGCGCGCATGGGCGGCTACGATGTGGGCGGGACCGGACGCGTGGCCTTCAACGGCTGAGCCTTGCCGGCCCGGCGCCACGCGCGCAGGCTCCGCTCAACGGAGGAGAACGCCATGGCCGACCTGACGATCCGCGAGGTGCGGACGACCCTGCTGCGCATGCCCTGGCAGGACGACCCGTGGCTCGCGGGCCACGCGCTCGGCCCGACGCGCGACCTGGTGGTGGTGGAGGTCGTCACGGAATCCGGCCTGGTCGGCATGGGCTACCTGCACCTTCTGTACCTGCCGCTGCAGCGCTCGATCGCCGCCTGCATCCAGGACGCCATGGCGCCGCGCATCATCGGCCGCGATGCCTCGGCGATAGAGGCGATCTGGCGCGACCTCTGGCGCGCGACGCTGACCGGCGGGCGCGGCGGCGTCACGATGATGGCGCAGTCGGCCATCGACATCGCGCTGTGGGACGTGGTGGGCAAGGCGGCGGGGCTGCCGCTGCACCGGCTCTGGGGCCACTTCCGATCCGAGATCCCGATCTATGGCAGCGGCTGCTTCCGCGGCGCGCGCGGCGACGGGATGATCGCCAAGGCGAAGCACTACGTCGCGCAGGGCTACAAGGCGATCAAGATGCAGGTGGCGCATGTCGGCGACCTGCGCACGGACCTCGACAACGTCCGCCGCATGCGGGACGCGGTGGGGCCCGACATCGACATCATGATCGACGTGAACATGGGCTGGTCGGCCGATGTCGCGATCACGATGGGCCGCAAGTTCGAGGAGTTCGACATCTACTGGCTCGAGGAGCCGGTGCTTGCCGACGACTACGCCGGCTACCTGCGCTGCGCCGGGGCGCTCGACATGCGCGTGGTGGGCGGGGAGACGCATTTCGGCCGCGCCGACCTGAAGCCCTTCCTCGAGAATCCGCGCCTGCCGATCCTGCAGCCGGACCCGATGCGCGGCGGGCTGACGGAACTGCGCAAGATCGCGCAGGTCGCCGACACCTGGGGCATGACCATCGCGCCGCACCTCTTTCCAGAATTGAACGTGCATCTGCTCGCCAGCATCCCGAACGGGATCTGGGCAGAGCAGATGGGCCTGCTCGACGACGTCTTCGTGAGCCTGCCGAAGATCGCGAACGGCATGATCACCGCGCCGGAGACGCCAGGCCACGGCCTCGTCTTCAAGCCGGAGGTGATGAAGGACTTCGCGCTGGCATAGGTCTTCCGCCCCTGGACGGGCATGGAGTCCGCGCCCGATCATGCGCTTCCGACAAGCCGGAGCCCAACCGATGCGCCTGATCGCCGAACCCCTGACCGCCGAAGCCTTCGCGCCGTTCGGGGAAGTCCTCGCCGCGCCGGATGCGCCGGGGCGCGTCCATATCGAGGGCGCGCTCGCGAACCGGCGGCCGCATGCGAAGCCGACCCTGTACTTCACCTGCAAGGCGCCTTCGGCGCTGCCGCTCACGTCCACCACGATGGAGCGGCACCTGCATTCCTCGCAGTCCTTCGTGCCGATGGATGCGGGGCAATGGCTCGTCATCGTCGCGCCGCATGCCGAGCGCGGCGGACCGGACATGGCGCGTGCGCGGGCCTTCCTCGCGCGCCCGGACCAGGGCGTCACCTACGGTGCCGATGTCTGGCACCACCCCTTGACCGTGATCGACCGCCCGGCGCGGTTCGCCACCTTCATGTGGAAGGATGGCACGCCCGCGGATGACGAGTTCTTCGAGGTCGCGCCCTTCGAGGTTCACCTGCCCTGAAGGGAAGAAACGAGGGCCCGGTCGCGCAATTCGGCGACTTGTCTTGCGAAGTCTTCTCACTTAACTGCTATTGCACGATCCAACATTCGGTCATGAAGGAGAGCGGATTGCAGACCGCGACCGCCGCCGAGCCGGGAGAGAGCGCGGCGCTTGCCGCCGCAATGGAGGAACACGCCGCTGCAGCGGCGGCGATGCTCCGCCTGCTGGCCAGCGAGCGCCGGCTGATGGTGCTCTGCACCCTGATCGCCGAGGGCGAGGCTCCCGTCGGCCGGCTCGCGGAGCGCGCGGGGCTGTCGCAGCCGGCCATGTCGCAGCATCTCGCCAAGCTGCGGGAGGAAGGGCTGGTCGCCACCCGGCGCGCCGGCACCACGATCCACTACCGCATCGCCGATCCGCGCGTGGCGAAGATCATGGCCACGCTGCACGACATCTACTGCGCGCCCGGGAACTGAGTGCGCCGGAGGGAGGCGCCGCTCCCTCCTGGAGACTTCAGCCGACGGCCTGCGCCCGGCGCGCCGTGACGGGCACCATCAGGTAGCGCACCCCGTTGCTCTCCGCCGGGGGAAACCGCCCGGCGCGGATGTTCACCTGGATCGAGGGCAGCAACAGCAGCGGCGCCGCCAGGGTGGCGTCGCGCTTGGTGCGGAACTCGACGAACTGGTCCTCCGTCACGCCGTCCTTGACGTGCGGGTTGTGCGCGCGCTGCTCGGCGACGCTCGACTGCCAGGCGAAGACATCCCGCCCCGGCGCCTTGTAGTCGTGGCACATCCACAGCCGCGTCTGCGGCG
>NZ_JAAEDM010000110.1 GCF_018129065.1 Neoroseomonas soli
GGGCAAGCCCGGGGACGGGCGGGAGGCGGTCGCCGAAAGCGCGCCACCGCCGGCCCCGCGCAGGGGACGGCCGATCGGCACCGGGTCGGCCTTCGCGGTCGCGCCGAACGGGCTGGCGATCACGAACGCGCACGTCGTGCAGGGCTGCGGCAGCGTGGTGGACGAGACAGGCCGCGCGGTGCGGATCGTCGCCGCCGACCGCCGCCGCGACCTGGCGCTGATCGATACCGGGCGCAGCTTCGCCTCCATCGTGCACTTCCGGCCGCAGGGCGGCGTGGACCTTGGCGAGACCGTGCTGGTCTTCGGCTATCCGTACGGCCAGGCGCTCGGCACCGGGCTGAACGTGACCAATGGCATCGTCACCGGGCTCTCGGGCCCGGGCGGCGACGATTCCCGCTTCCAGATGAACGCCGCCGTGCAGCCGGGCAATTCCGGCGGGCCGGCGGTGGACGATGCGGGGATGCTGCTCGGCGTCGCGGTGGGGCGGCTGAATGACCTCGCGGTGCTGCGGGCCACGGGCAGCCTGCCGCAGGGCATCAACTTCGCCATCCGCGCGGCGGAGGTGGAACGCTTCCTGGCCCAGAACGGCGTGCGGCCGGAGCGCGGCTCGGCTGCCGCGGGCACCGGCGCGCGGGCGGTTTCCGCGGCGGTGGCGCCGGCGGTCTTCCAGATCCTCTGCCGCAGCTGAGGAGCCGCGGCCCGCTTCCCCTTCGCGCCCGCGCGTGACAGGAGATCGGGCTGGACGATTCGCCGCCGGCCCCGGGCCGGGCGCTCGGGCGCAGGGGGTGGAGGATGGGCGAAGGCGCGCCTGACGCGCGGGAACCCGGCGGGCGGCGGGCGATGCTTGGCCTGGCCGCGCTCGGGCTGGCGGGTGCAGCGAGCGGCTGCGCCACGCCGCCGCGTGGGCAACCCGTGCCGCGACGGTCGGCGGCCGAGGCCACCGTGCTCGGCATCCCGAACGAGCGCTTCCTGATCCCGCAGGGCCTCCCCGCGCTGGTGCGCGAATACGAGGCCGCGCTCGGGCGCCGCCGCCTCCATCGCCGCCGGCAGCCGGACGACCGCTATGCCATGCTCGCTGTCTCCGGCGGCGGGGAGGATGGCGCCTTCGGCGCGGGTGTCCTCTGCGGCTGGTCGGACCATGGCACACGGCCGGAATTCGACCTGGTGACGGGCGTTTCCACCGGCGCGCTGACGGCGCCCTTCGCCTTCCTCGGCCCAGCCTGGGACGGGCCGCTGCGCAGCGTCTATACCGACATCACCCCGGGCGACGTGCTGCGGCAGCGCGGGCTGCTCGCGGCGCTGACGGACGATGCGCTGGCCGACAACGCGCCGCTCTTCGCCACCATCTCCCGCCATCTCGACGCGCGGATGCTGGCGGAGATCGCGCGCGGATACTCCGAGGGCCGGCTGCTGCTGGTCGGCACCGCGAACCTCGACGCGCAACTGCCGGTCACCTGGAACATCGGCGCCATCGCGGCGAGCGGGCATCCGGGCGCGCTCGACCTGGTGCGGCGCATCCTGCTGGCTTCCGCCGCCGTGCCGGGGGCCTTCCCGCCGGTGATGTTCGACGTCACCGTGGGCGGGCAGCGATACCAGGAGATGCATGTGGACGGCGGGGCCTTCACGCAGGTCTTCCTCTACCCGCGCCGCCTGCGGGAGATGCTCCGCGCCGGGCCGGTGCTGCCGGCGCGCGCCTATGTCATCCGCAATGCGCGGCTCGATCCGAACTGGGCGGCGGTGGACCGGCGCATGCTGACCATCGCCGGGCGGGCGATCTCCACCATGATCGCGTCCGGCGGCTACAACGACATCGTGCGCATCTGGACCACCACGCGGCAGGACGGGGTGGACTTCAACCTTGCCTTCATCGGTGAGGATTTTGAGGGCACCTACACCGAGGCCTTCGAGCAGGCCTACATGCGGCGGCTCTTCGCCTATGCCTACGAACGCGCCCGGCGCGGCTACGACTGGGCGAAGCATCCGCCCTGAGCGCCGAGGCGATGCCGGCCAGCCTTCCGGCCGACCCGGCATCGGACGCCTTGTCCTGCGCGCGGCCGCGCCCGCCCCTTGCCCCAGCCTGTCCACCATTCGGACGCTTTTGCCCGCGACAACTGTCCCGAAGGCACGGACAAGGAGGTTCGCATGTCGGACGCCGAGATCGAGCGACGGATGGTGGAGTTGGACCGGCTGCTGAACGACCCGGAGGTGCGGATGGACCCGCACCGGGTCTGGGCGCTGCTGGCCGAACTCAGCCGCGCGGCGCAGCCCGTGTATCTGTCGGGCCGCGCCTGATCGCTTTCAGCCCGGACGTCCCGACCGCGGCGCCGGCCGCCAATCGAGTGGCGCCATCTCGAACCCCGCGAAGTCGAAGGCGGGGCTGACCGTGCAGCCGACCAGGGTCCAGCGCCCGAGCGAAACGGCGCTCTGCCACCACCCCTTCGGCACCAGCGCGAAGGGGCGCTGGTGGCGCGGCAGGTCGGGGCCGAGATGCACCGCTTCCGCATCGTGGCCGTCCGCGCTCATGGACAGCGCGAGCGGCCCGCCGGCGTACCAGTGCCAGGCCTCGGCCGCGTCCACGCGATGCCAATGGCTGAATTCGTCCGCCGCCAGCAGGAAGTAGATCGCCGTGCCGGCGCCGCGCGACCCGTCCGCGGGCGCGTCGCGCCAGATCTCGCGGTAATGGCCGCCCTCGGGGTGCGGCTGCAGGCCGAGGGCGGCGATGACCTGCGCGGCCGTCACCGAAGGGTCGCGCAGGTCGGGCAGCATCAGCCGACGGGAACCGTGTTCGCGACCGGCGGCAGCTTCGACACCTGCACGAACCAGGCCGCGAGCTTCGGATGCGCCTCCCGCCAGGGCTCATGGGCGAAGCGGAAGTCGAGGTAGCCGAGGGCGCAGGCCACCGCGATCTCCCCGACATGCGACAGCGCCTTGGGCGGGTTTTTCTCGAGCACGTCGAGCGCGCGGTCCACCGCGGCCTTCTGCCGTGCGTCGAAGGCCTTGCGACCGTCGTCCTGCGGGTGCGGCATGCTCAGCCGGCGCGCCACCGCGGCGTCGAGGATGCCGTCCGCCGTCGCGTGCATGATCTGCGCCGTGAGCCGCGCGGGCGTGCCGGTCGCCGGGAACAGCGCCGGCGCATCGCCGAGCGTGTCGAGGTATTCGCAGATCACCGGGCTGTCGTAGATCGCCGTTCCGTCGTCGGCGACCAGCGCCGGCACCTTGGACAGCGGGTTGTCCGCCAGCAGTTCCGGCGGGGAGACGTGCGGGTTGGTGCCGACCTTCTCGATGCGGCCGTCGAGCCCGCGCGCGATGGCGCAGGCCATCACCTTGCGGACATAGGGGCTGGCGGCGGAATAATGGAGCTTCATCCTGGATCGTCCCTCGTTGCGCGGTTCAGCGGAAATTGTCCTTGGCGGTACGGATGCGCGCGAGCGTGGCGACATCCTTGGCCCGCATGAACGGGTTGGCGGCGTTCTCCTCGCCGATCGTGGTGGGGACGGTGGGCTTCCCCGCGGCGCGCTGGCGCGCGATCTCGTCGGCGCGGGCGCGCAGGGAGGCGTTCTCCGGCTCCACCGTCAGGGCGAAGCGGGCATTGCTCTCGCTGTATTCATGGCCGCAGCAGACCAGCGTTTCGGGCGGCAGGGCGGCAAGGCGCTGCAGGCTTTCGAACATCTCCGCCGCCGTGCCTTCGAGCAGGCGCCCGCAGCCGAGCGAGAACAGCGTGTCGCCACAGAGCAGGATGGCGCATTCGGGGAAGTGGAAGGCGATGTGGCCGCGCGTGTGCCCGTCGCTCGCCAGTACTTCCGCCGGAACGCCGATCACGTCGATGGACTGGCCGGGCGAGACCGCGACGTCGAGCGGCGGCAGCCGGTGCGCATCCGCCGCCGCGCCGACCACCTTGGCGCCGTAGCGCTTCGCCAGCTCGGCCACGCCCCCGACATGGTCGCCGTGGTGGTGCGTCAGCAGGATGGTGTCGAGCTTGCCGCCCGCCGCATCGATCGCGGCGGCGATCGGCGCCGCCTCCCCCGGGTCGCAGATCGCGACCCGCCCGTCGGGGGCGCGCAGCAGCCAGGCATAGTTGTCGGAAAGACACGGCACGGGGGTCACGATGACGGGCATGGGCGGCGACTCCTGCGGGGGGCCATCCCAACCGGCCCCATCTTTCCCTATATCGACCGCATGAGCGGAGAGGTCCACGGGCCCTGGGAATACTATGCCTCGGCGGCCGGGGCGGCGGCCGGGCGCCTGGTCGCGCAGCGGCTGCGGGCGCTGTGGCCTGCGCTGCCGGGGATGGCGGTGCTCGGCATCGGGCATACCTCGCCGTATCTCGGCCTCTGGCACGCCGAGGCGGCGCGCTGCATCGCCCTGACCCCCGCCCAGTGCGGGCTGCCGCCGCCCGGCAGCAATGCCGGCCTGGTGGCGGAGGAGGATGCGATGCCCTTCCCCGACCTCTGCTTCGACCGCATCCTGATCCTGCACGGGCTGGAGATCGCCGAGAATGCACGCCGCCTGCTGCGTGAGGTGTGGCGCGTGCTCAAGGATGACGGGCGCGTGCTGGTGGTGGCGCCGAACCGGCGCGGCCTCTGGGCCCATGCGGAACACACGCCCTTCGGGCATGGGCAGCCCTACTCGCCGGGGCAGGTGACGCGGCTGCTGACGCGGCACATGTTCCGCGTGGAACGGAAGGACTGCGCCCTGTTCACGCCGCCCTACGTGCCCTTCCTGCAGGCGGCGGGGACCTGGGAAGGGCTCGGGCGGGCGCTGTGGCCGGCGCGGCACGCGGGGCTCGCCATCGTGGAGGCGAAGAAGGACCTGCTGGCGGGGGCGCCCGCAGGGGCGACGGGCGTGAGGCGGCGGGTGCTGGTGCCGGCGTGACCAGCGGGCGCCGCCCCCTGGACCCCCGCCCAAGGCCGAAAGGCCTTGGGGAACCGTGACTTTTTTAGCACTTTAGCATTTTGGGACTTTATCGCCCCGGCACGGCTGCCCCTCGGCGCCAGGCAGTATACTAGGAAAATAGTCCGAACCCCAGCGCCCGATGCCAAGTCATGGTTCCCCAGGGCCTTTCGGCCTTGGGCGGGAGGGTCCGGGAGGGCGGCGCCCTCCCGGCGGGGTATGGGGGCGGCGCCCGCTCCGCTAAACCCTCCGCGCATGTTCCCCGACCTCCCTGTCGCCGAGGCCCTTCCTCCCCTGACCGCCGCCTTGCGCGATGGCTCGAATGCCGTGCTCGTCGCGCCGCCCGGCGCCGGCAAGACGACGCTCGTGCCGCTGGTGCTGAAGGACGAGCCCTGGGCCTTGTCCGGTCGGATCCTCGTCCTCGAGCCGCGTCGCGTCGCCGCGCGGGCCGCCGCGCGGCGGATGGCGGAGATGGTGGGCGAGGCGCAGCCCGGTGGCACGATCGGGCTGGCGACGCGGCTCGATCGCATGGTCTCCGACCGCACGCGGGTGGAGGTGGTGACCGAGGGCCTGCTCGTTCGTCGCCTGCAATCCGACCCGGCGCTGGATGGCGTCGCGGCGGTGCTGTTCGACGAGGCGCATGAGCGCAACCTCGACACCGACCTTGCGCTCGCGCTCTGCCTCGACGTGCAGCGCGCGCTGCGGCCGGAACTGCGCCTGCTGGCCATGTCGGCGACGCTGGACGGGGCGGCCTTCGCCGGATTGCTCGGCGGCGCCCCGGTCATCGAAAGCCTCGGCCGCGCCCACCCCGTGGAGGTGAAGTACCGGGCCCGCGACCTCAAGGATGCGCGCGACCTGCCCGAGGCGATGGCCGGCGCGATCCGCGACGCGCTGCGCGATCATCCCGGCGACGTGCTGGCCTTCCTGCCCGGCTGGGGGGAGATCCGCCGCACGCAGGAACGACTCGCCGGCGTCGACGCGCTGGTGGTGCCGCTGCATGGCGAACTCCCGCCGGCGGAGCAGGACATCGCCCTGAACCCCGCGCCGGGAGGGCGGCGGAAGGTGGTGCTGGCAACCTCCATCGCCGAGACCTCGCTGACCGTGCCCGGCGTGCGCATCGTGGTGGATGGCGGGTTCCGCCGCGCGCCGCGGCTCGATACGTCGAGCGGCCTGTCGCGCCTGGTGACGCTGCGCATCAGCCGCGCGGCGGCGGAACAGCGGGCGGGCCGCGCCGGGCGCCAGGCGCCGGGCGTCGCGATCCGGCTGTGGACGGAGGCGCTGCACCGCGGCCTGCCGCTCGCCGACCGGCCCGAGATCCTGGAGGCGGAGCTCTCCTCCCTGGTGCTGGATTGCGCCGCCTGGGGCGCCGACACGGCGGGGCTGTCCTTCCTCGATCCGCCGCCGGCGGGCACGGTCAAGGCGGCGCGGGCGCTGCTGCGGGACCTCGACGCGCTGGATGGCGAAGGGCGCATCACCGAGACCGGCCGGCGCATGGCGCGGCTCGGCACGCATCCGCGGCTCGCGCGCATGCTGATCGCGGCGGCGGATGACGGGGAACGGGCGCTGGCCGCCGACCTCGCGGCGCTGCTCGAGGAACGCGACCCCATCCGCGGGCGGGAGGCACCGAGCGACGTCCACCTGCGCCTCGACCTGCTGCACGGCCGCGACCGCGCGGATGCGGACGGCGCGACGATCCATCGCATCCGCCGCGCCGCGACGCTGCATCGTCGGCGGCTGCGGGTGCATGGCTCGGTCCATGCGGAAGGCGATGCGGGCGCGCTGCTGGCAGCCGGCTTCCCGGACCGCATCGCGGCGAAGCGGGGCGCCATGGACGGGGCGTTCCGGCTGGCCTCGGGGCAGGGGGCGCGGCTACCGGCGACGGACCCGCTCGCCAAGGCATCGCTGCTGGCGGTGGCGGACCTGGAACTGCAGGGCACGGAAACGCGTATCCGCATGGCCGCGCCGATCGACCGCGCCGTGCTGGAAGCGCGCTTTCCCGAACGCCTGCGGCGGGAGGAAGGCGCCGCCTTCGATGCCCGGGCCGGGGCGGTGGTCGCCCGCCGGCGCCTGATGTTCGGTCCCCTGGTGCTGGAGGAAGCGCCGCTGCCCCATGCCGACCCCGGGGCGGTGGCCGCCGCCCTGGCGGATGCGGCGGCGGAGCGCGGCCTGCGCGACCTCAACTGGACCGATGCCGCGCGCCAGGCCCAGGCCCGCATCCTCTGGATGCGCAAGGTCGAGGGCGAGGCCTGGCCGGATGTCTCGGACGCCGCCCTGTCCGCGACGGTGCGGGATTGGCTGGCGCCGCACCTGCACGGCAGGGCGCGGCTGTCGGAACTCGGCGGGCTGGACGCGACGGCGCTGTTGCTGGAGGCCCTGCCCTGGGACCGTCGCCGCGCGCTCGATGCGGCCCTGCCGGCGCGGGTCCCCCTGCCGGCGGGGCGTTCCGCGGCCATCGACTATGCGCGGGAGGTGCCGGCGCTGGAGGCCCGCGCGCAGCATCTCTTTGGCCTCGCGGCGCTGCCGCCGCTGGCCGGTGGGCGGGTGCCGCTGCAGGTGGCGCTGCTGTCGCCGGCCGGGCGGCCGATCGCCGTGACCGGGGACCTCGCCGGCTTCTGGAAGGGCGCCTGGGCGGAGGTGCGCAAGGAGATGCGCGGCCGCTACCCGAAACATGCCTGGCCGGAGGACCCGGCCGCGGGTTGAACGGGCCGGGGCGCAAGCGCAGATTGCCGAATGTGACCTTCGCCCCAAACCTCCGCGATTCCCCCGTCCTGCCGCGCCGCCTGGCGTTGCTTGTGCCCGTCGCCCTGGCCGCCTGCGCGCGCCCCGCCGCCGCGCAGCGCGGCCTGCCCGACTTCGCCGACCTGGCCGAGCGCGTGCTGCCCGCCGTGGTCAGCATCCAGGTCACCAGCCGCGAGCAATCGACCCTGCCGCCCGAACTGCGCGGCACGCCCTACGAGCGCTACTTCCGCCAGCAGCAGCGCCGCGGCGGCCAACTGGTGCAGGGCGCGGGATCGGGCTTCATCATCGAGCCCGCCGGCATCATCGTCACCAATGGCCATGTCGTGGGCAACGCGACGCGGGTGACGGTGACGACGCATGACGGCACCGAATACGCGGCGCGGGTGATCGGCTCGGACGACCTGACCGACCTCGCGCTGCTGCGGATCACGCCGCGGGGGCAATTGGCCGCGGTCTCGCTCGGCGTCTCGGACAACATGCGGGTGGGGCAGTGGGTGATGGCGGCGGGCAATCCCTTCGGCCTCGGCGGCAGCGTGACCAGCGGGATCATCTCGGCGCGCGGGCGCGACATCGGCGCCGGGCCCTTCGACGACTTCATCCAGACCGATGCCCCGATCAACCCGGGCAATTCCGGCGGGCCGCTGTTCAACATGGCGGGCGAGGTGATCGGCATCAACACGGCGATCTATTCGCCCTCCGGCGCCAGCGCGGGCATCGGCTTCGCGGTGCCGTCGGACCTTGCGCGGCCGGTGGTCGAGGCATTGCTGCGCGGCGGCCGCGTGGACCGCGGCTGGCTCGGCGTGTCGGTTTCCGATGCGGACGAGCAGGGCCGGCGCCAGCGCGGCGCGCTGGTGATGGGCGTGGAGCGCGGCAGCCCCGCCGCCCGCGCCGGGCTCCGCCAGGGTGACCTGGTGGTCGCGATGAACGGCGAAAGGGTGGAGACGAGCCGCGCCCTGGTGCGCAACGTCGCCGGCCTGCCGCCCGGGGAGACGGTGCGCCTGACGCTGATCCGCGGCGGGCGCAACCAGGAGATCGCGGTGCAGATCGGGCGCCGCCCCAACGACAGCCAGGGCTGAGACAGATGCGCATCCTTCTGGTGGAAGACGACGCCGAGGTCGCGCGCTTCGTGCGCAAGGGCCTGCAGGAAGCCGGGCACGTGGTCGAGCACGCGCCGAACGGACGCGACGGCCTGTTCCTCGCCGCGTCGGAACAGTTCGACATCCTGGTGCTGGACCGCATGCTGCCCGGCGGCGTGGACGGGGTGCGGCTGGTGGAGACGCTGCGCGGGCAGGGCAACCGCACGCCGGTGCTGTTCCTCTCCGCGCTGTCCGCGGTGGATGAGCGCGTGAAGGGGTTGCAGGCCGGTGGCGACGACTACCTGGTCAAGCCCTTCGCCTTCGCGGAACTGCTCGCGCGCGTCGAGGCGCTGGGCCGTCGGCCGACCATGGAGGCGCCGGCGACGCGGCTGAAGATCGCCGACCTCGAGATGGACCTGCTCTCCCGCACCGTCACGCGCGGGGGCAAGCGGCTCGAGATCCAGCCGCGCGAGTTCCGCCTGCTCGAGCACCTGCTGCGCCACGCGGGGCAGGTGGTGACGCGCACCATGCTGCTCGAGAAGGTGTGGGACTACCACTTCGACCCGCAGACCAACGTGATCGACGTGCATGTCAGCCGGTTGCGCCAGAAGATCGACAAGGGCTTCGACAAGCCGCTGATCCACACCGTGCGCAACGCCGGCTACATGATCCGCGCCGAGGCCTGAGCGGCCGCATGGGGGGGACGGCGCAGCGCGACCTGCCGGCCGGCTGGGACGCGTTGCTGCGCCTGCTGCGCAGCGCCGGCTTCCGCTTCGCGTTGCTCTTCACCGGCGTCTTCATCGGCGCCTCCGCGCTGTTCGCCGCGGTGCTGTGGTACGCGACGGCGGGCTCGCTGGACCGGCAGACCGCCGTCGCGCTGCGCGCCGACACGCTCGGCCTGATGGAGCGCTGGCGCGAGGGCGGGCCCGGCGCGGTGGCCGAGGCGATCGCCGAACGCCTCGCCGCCGATGTCGAGAACACCGCCATCTACCTGCTGCTCGGCCCGGACCGGCGGCGGCTCGCGGGCAACCTGGACCGCTGGCCGGCCGGCGCGACCGATGACGGGGTCTGGGTCTACGGCATCGTCGAGCGCGAGGGCACGCGGGTGGAGGCGCGCATCCTCGCCCGCGAACTGGGGGAGGATTACTGGCTCGCCGTCGGCCGCGACGTCGAGGAGAAGCAGCGCCTGCGGGAATTGCTGGCCGAGGGCATCGGCTGGTCGGCGCTCGGCGCCCTGGTCTTCGCCCTGGGCGGCGCGGTGGTGCTGCGCCGCGCGCTCGAGAGCCGGCTGCACCCGGCGGTGCAGACCGCCCGCGCCATCGCCGCGGGGGACCTCTCGCACCGCGTGCCGCTGTCGCGGCGGGAGGACGAGTTCGACCGGCTGGGGGAGGGCATGAACGACATGCTCGACCGCATCGACCGGCTCATGGTGGCGGTGCGCGGCGTCTCGGACGCCATCGCGCACGACCTGCGCACGCCGATCGCGCGCGCCCGCGCGAAGCTGGAGGAAGCGCTCGCCGGCAGCGACGACCCCGAGGCGCTGCGCGCGGCGATGGAGCAGGGGATCGCGGACCTCGACCACATCTCCCGCGTCTTCAGCGCGCTGCTGCGCATCGCCGAGGCCGAGGCCGGCGCGCGGCGCGCCGCCTTCGCGCCGATCGACGTGGTGCCGCTCCTCGCCGAGATCGCGGAATTCTACGGTGCGGTGGCCGAGAGCCGCGGCCAGGTGCTCGAGACCGCGCTGCCGCCGTGGCTCGAGCTGGTCGGGGACCGCGACCTGCTGGCCCAGGCGGCGGGCAACCTCGTGGACAATGCGCTGAAGTTCACGCCGGATGGCGGGCGGGTACGGCTTTCCGCCCGCATGCTCGGGCGCGAGCGTATCGAGATCGCGGTGGAGGACAGCGGCCCGGGCCTTGCGCCCGCGGACCGCGCCCGCGCGGGGGAACGCTTCTTCCGCGCCGATGCCTCGCGCGGGACGCCTGGCTCGGGGCTCGGCCTGTCGCTCGTGCAGGCGGTGGCGCGACTGCATGGCGGGGAGCTGGTGCTGCAGGACGCGGACCCGCCGCCCGGGCTTCGCGCGGCCATGCTGCTCGGGGCCGGCTGATGTCCGGCGGTGGCGCAGGCATGAACGCATGGTCATGCGCACGCCACCGCCGGGCGACCAGGCGCCAGCGATACTGGTCAACATGCGTGACCTGGTTTTCGTCCTCCTCATCGCCGGACCGGCCCTGGCCGACGGGGGGGAGCCGGTTGCGCGCGTCACCACCGACAGCCGCGAATACTGCACCGAGCTGGCCGAGCGCCTCGCCACCCTGCCGGCTTCGCGCGCCGAGCCGGCGCGCAGCATCGCCGAGGAAGGGCTGCGGCTCTGCGAGACCGGCTATCCGCGCCTCGGCGTCGCGAAGCTGCGACGGGCGATCCGCGTCGCGCGACCGGGCGAGTAGCGGCCCGCCGCGCACCGGCGGCAGCGACCCCGGCATCCCGCCCCATTGCCCGATGGTGCCGCGCAAATGACGCGGCGGGCCGTGCTGGCCCCGGCGCTGGCGGGGGCGGCGGCGACCTGCTCGGGCATCGGGCTGGCGCGCTTCGCCTATGTGCCGCTGTTTCCCGCCATGGTGGCGGCGGGCTGGGTGGATGGCGCGGGGGGCGGGCTGCTCGGGGCGATCAACCTCACCGGCTATCTGCTGGGTGCGCTGCTGGCGCGGACGGTGGCGCGTGCCTTGTCCGTGCCGCGCGCGCTCGATGCCGGGATGGCGCTGGCGGTCCTGGCGGCGGCGTGCTGCGCGTGGAACGGGGGGCTGGCCTGGCTCGGCCTGTGGCGGGGCCTGGCGGGTGTCGCCGGCGGGATGCTGATGGGCCTGGCCGGGCCGTCGGTGCAGGCGGTGGTGGCGCCGCAGCGGCGTGGCCTTGCGGGGGGTATCGTGCTGCTCGGCGTCGGGTCCGGGGTCACGCTCGGGGCGTTGCTGGTGCCCGCGCTGGTGGGGCAGGGGGTGGCGGGGGCCTGGCTCGGGTTGTCGGGGGCGACGCTGCTGCTCTGGGCGCTGGCGCGGCCGTTCT
>NZ_JAAEDM010000111.1 GCF_018129065.1 Neoroseomonas soli
CGCAACGCCGCGGCGCTCGATGCGCTGGCCGCGCTGCCCGGCCGCGTGACGGCGGTGGAAGCCGCGGCCAATGCCGCCGGGCAGAGGCTCTCGGCGGTGGATGCGCTGGCCGCGGAGCTCGGCCGGGTGCGCGACCAGGCCGGTGCGGCTGCTGCGCTCGCGCCGCGCGTGGCCGCGCTGGAGACCACCGACCGCGACCAAGATCGGCGCCTCGGCCTGACGGAGGTCGCGATGGGCACCATTCCCGACCTGCGCGGCCGCATCGATGCCGTCGAGGCGAGCGCCGCGCGCGCCGATGCGCTCTCCGGCCGGATCGCGACGCTGGAGAACCAGGTGACCACCGTCACCTCCCGCGTCACCGTCACCGAAGCGCGCCTCGCGCCGCTTGATGCGCTGACCTCCCGCGTCTCGGTCATCGAGCGCAGCACGACGGAGCTGACCAGTTGGCGGCGTGGCGTGGACGAACGCCTCGGCACCCTTCCCGACCGCACCGCGATCCAGGACCTGACCAGCCGCGTGACTGCGGTGGAACGACGCACGGCCGAGCACCAGACCCGCATCGACCAGTTGAACCGCGGGACGCTCTCGCCGGTCCTGGTCGACCGCCCGGTCCCGCGGCCGATCGGATGAGGTGGCCCGACCCATGCTCGACGCCTTCGAGGCCCGGCTCGCCGACCTTTTCGCGGATCGCCTCGTGGGCGTGCCCGACCTGCTCGCGCCGCAGCGGGGCCTGCCGGCCGCGGCTCCCGACAGCGGCATCCTGCCGGTGCTGCGCGTGACCGGCGTCAGCGCCGCGCCGCTGCTCGGTGACGACGCGCCGCAACTGCGCCGGCTGCCGGGTGGTCTCGGGCTGCGCACGGTGCTGGAACTGAGAGGCGTCGTGGCCATGGACCTCGTCCCCGCCGCCGCCATCACGCGCGATGCCTGGCTGCGCGCGCTGGACGCGCTGCTCGTCGCCTTCCAGGCCGGGGATGTCCGCAGCGGCGCCGCCTTCGCCGACGGCTCCGACCAGGGTTTCGCGCTGCGCGGCTTCCGCTTCAGCGATGCCGCGCAGCAGGAGGACGCGCCGGGACGGCTGCGCGCCACCTTCGCCTTCGAGGGCGATTTCTGGCCGGTCCGCCCGGAGGAGGAGGGCCCGGCCATCGCCGCAATCCCCGCCCGCCTCGTCAGCCTGCCGCCGGGCGTCCCGGACGACCTGGTCGCGCGGGCGGGTGGGCCCGACCTCCTCATCCCGGTCGCGCTCGACCTGCGCGCCCTCGGCGCCGGTCCGCCGCGCGTCGTGGCGCGACTGCGCGGCGCAACGCCGCCCGGCAGCCTGCCCGGCGACCCGGCTGGCGCGCCGCCGGGCTTCACCGGCTTCCCGGTCGATGCCGAGGGCATCGCGCGCATCGTCTTCCGTCCCCCCGCCACACTGGCGGCGCCTGCGCACGCCGGCATCCAGGTGGCGCTTGCCGGCGCCGGGCGGAGCACCGTGCCGCTGGCCGAGATCGTCGTGCGGGTGCTGCCATGATCGCGGTCCCGGGCCTGTCCGCCTTCAGCAGCCTCGGCATCCTCTCGGTGCAGGCGCTGCCGGTGCCGGTGCTGCGCTACGCCACTCTCGAAGCGCCCGACCCCGGCACGCTGCTCGAATTCCCGTCGGGCGGGGAGGCGCTGGACGTGCCGGTCCCGGTGCCCTTCCTGCCCGGCATGGACGAGGTGGAGGTCGCCGCCGCAACCGCCGCCCTCGGCAGCCGGCCCGTCGAGCGCAGCACGGACCACGCCGGCCCCGCCGGCAGCGCCACCGTCGCGGCGCTATCCTTCGCCCCGCCGGTCGCCGGCGCGCCGGTCTCCCTTCTCAGGGTCGAGATCGAGGGCTTCTCGGCGGGCAATGTCGGGGTCGCGCGCACGCTCCTCGCACCCGGGCTGACGCTCTCCTGGGCGGCGGGAAGCAGCACCGCGACGCCCGGCGCGCTGCCGGGCGCGGAGGCGCTGCACCTGCTTGCCAGCCCGGAGAGCGGACCGCCCTTCCTCGCCGCCCCGGCCTTCCCCATGCCCGGAGCGGGCGGCGCGCTCTATGGCGATGCCCTTGGCGGCTGTGCCTTGTCGGCGACGCGCGCCGCCGACGGAACCGTGCGCCTGGTGCTGACGCCGGATGGCGGGACGCCGCCGCTCGCCGCGGTGAACCTCACCGTCGTGCGGCTGGCCGCGGACGCGCCGCGCCTGCCGAACGAGGGCCAGCCGGTGCCCTGGCGCGCGCAGTCCATCCGCGCGGTCTGGCGCCTGCATCCGGCGGCGCTGAAGGTGGAGGCGATCGGCGCCGGCAAGGCGGTGACGGTTGCCGAGATGCCGGGCGATCCGGGGCGGTCCTCGATCGGGTTCGACTTCGCCGCCGCGCTGCGCGGGCTGGCGCGCCCCGCCTATGACGCGGCACGGGGCGCGGCGGATCTCGGCCTCGCCCTGCGCGTCACCGCGACAGGGCCTGGCGCGGCGCGGATCCGGCTGGACAGCACGGGGCTGCGCTACCTGCGTCGCCCGCTCCCGAGGCCGGAACGCCTGGCGCTGCGCGGCGCACCGGCGGTGCTGGCGCTGACCGGCGCATCGCCGGGGCTGCGGCCGGAGGCGCTCGAACTCGTCCTCGAAGGCCGCTTCCTTCCGGAGCGCCTGACCGATGCCTCCGACGATGCGCCGCCCCAGGCGCGGCGCGGGCTGGTCGCGGAAGGCGCCACCCGCCTCGCCCGCCGCACCACCCTGACGGAGGCGGAGCGCGCCCTGCCGCTGGTGCGCTTCGCCGTCTTCGGCCGCGCCGCGGCCCCGGCCGAATTGCTGCTGACGCTGCATGCCGGCGACGAGAAGCGCGTCGGCCCGCCGCTGGGCCCGGCTGCGTCGCTGGCGCTGGAACCCGCGGAAGCGCCATCCTGGCTTCTGGCCACCCTCGCGGCGCCGGTCGCGCCGCCGCTGCCGCCAGTGGTCTGGGTCGTGGCGCAGGTGCCGCGCGGACGGTTCCTCTGGCACGGCACGGCGGCGGATGACGACACCGCGCTGCTGTCGGGCGATGCGGGCGGTTCCTGGACCGATGCGGCGACGCGCCCCGCGCTGCAACTCGCCGTGCGCGAAGCGGCGGCGACACCCCTTCCCCTGCCGCTGCGCTGGGGCGCAGCGGACCAGGCCGGGAGCATATCCCCGGACGCGTCCGGCGGCGCGGGCCCGGATTTCCAGCGCCGGCTGCTGCTGGCCGAGGACACCAGCCCCGCCGCGCTGGCGGCGGTCGCGCATGCCCCGCTCGCGCTGTCCTTCGCCTGCCGGCGCGACGTGGACCTGTCCGTCTCCGCCGCGACCTTCGCCTACAACCCGTGGACCGCACGGTCATGAGCGACCTGATCGCCCGCATCGGCACGCTGCGCGGCAGCATCGACATCTCGGCCGATCTCGGCGCGCAGGCGGAGGCGCTCGGCGGCATCGTGGCCATGGTGCGCTCGCTGCAGGACGGGCCGCCGGAACTGGGCGACCTCGCAGGGCTGGTCGGCAACCTGCCGGTACCGCCGGCGCTCGCGGGTCTCGTCACGCTCGGCACGCAACTGCCGGCCGCGATCGCCGATGCGCCGGAGAATCCGGCGGGGCTGGTCGGGCCGCTGCTGGCGCCGCTCACCGCGCTCGCGGGTGGCAGCTTCTCGGTCTCCATCACCTTCGATATCGGCGCGGCGCTCGAGGTGGTGCAGGAGATCATCCGCCTCGCCACCGGCCGCGTCTTCGCCGGGCCGCAGGGCATGCCGGATGGGCCGGGCGCCGGACCGCAGGCCTTCCCGGTGCCGGACCTGCCCTCGATCGAGGCGCTGCGCACCGGCGTCGCGGAGGCCCGCCAGGCCGTCGCCGCGCTCGGTCCGCGGCTGGACGCGCCGCAGCTGCTGGAGATGTTGCAGCGCGCCGGACAGGGCGTGGCGCCCCTGCATCCGCGTTTCCTGCCGCTGCCCATCCTCGGTGACCTTCTCGAGGCGCTCGGCACGGTCGCGGCCTGGCAGGCGATGACGCCGCAGGCGTTGAGCCGCGGTCTCGCCACCACCCTGCACGACGCCGCCCGGCTGATCGCCGCGCCGCGGACGCGGGTCGCCGATCCGCTGCTGGCGGCGGCACGGCTGGCGGCGGATGCCGCGGCCACCTTCGACGGGACGGCCGACCGGCTCGGCGCGCTGCTGCCGCCCTTCGCGGCGCGGCTCGCGACCGGGTTGTCGGTGCCGACCGCATCGGAAGCGACGGCCCTCGAACGCGCGGCCGATGCGCTGGAACCGGTGCTGGCCGCCCTGCACCCGACAGAATCGGCGCTGGCTCGCGTGGAGCACCTGCCATTCGCGATGACCGGCCATTTGCTGCGGGCGCAGCGCGCCATGTCGGGCGGCGGCGACGGCGGCGCGCTGCTGGATCGCATCCGGTCCTGGATCGCCGCGTTGCCTGCGCCCGACCCCGCACCCTTCGGCCCGGCGATCGACAAGGTCGCGGAACTCGACCTCAGCGCCCTCGCGGGCCCGATGGGCGCGCTGCGCCAGGCGGTGCAGGAGGCGCTGGACGCGGTGGACGCTGCACAGGGCGCGGTCAGGGATGCGCTGACGGCGGCGATCCGGCCGCTGGCAGACGGGCTGGACACCGTTCTCGATGCCGCGCGGCTCGACGAGGTGGTCCCGGCGCTCACCGGCTATGCCGGGCAATTGTCCTCGGCCATCGACGACACGCTGCGCCCGGCGGTGGATGCGGTGGGCGGCGCGATCGAGAGCGCGGTTTCCGCGGTGGGCGAGGCCACCGAAACCTTCGATCCGGCGCGGCTGATCGAACCGTTGCGCAATGCGCTCGACCAGCTCGCCGGGCTGCTCAACGACCCACAGATCCAGGACGCCTTCGCAGCGGTGGGCGAGGCGCTGGAAGCCGCGGCGAACGCGCTGGACAACCTCGACCTCGCCGTGGCGGCGGACGCGGCGATCACGAACATCGGCGCCATCGAGGCGAAGATCAACGAGATCGACCCCGCGACGATCCCCGAAGACGCCAAACCGCTGATCGCGCAGGGCGTCGAGGCGGTGGTGAGCATCGACTTCACCGCGAGCGTCGGCGACCCGCTGATCACCGCACTGGAAACGGCGCTGGAAGCAGGCCCACAGGCGCTGCTCTCCGTGGTCGAATCCGGCATCGACGACCTGCGTGCGGAACTCGACCACTTCAAGCCGTCGGAGGCGATCGGCGCGCAGATCGGCGCGCCCTTCGCGGAACTGGCGGCGACGCTGCGCAGCTTCAGTCCCTCCGCATTGCTGCAGCGCGTGCAGGATGCGCTGGACGACATCGCTGCGCAGGCGGGCGTCCTCGACATCGGCGCCGTGCTCGATCCGCTGCGCGAGGCGCATGCCGCGCTGGCTGGGCTGCTCGATCGCGTTTCGCCGCAGGCCCTGCTGGCGCCGGTGCGGATGGAGGCGGATCGCGCCCTGCAGAAGCTGCAGCAGGAAACGGGGCTCGACCGCGCCTTCGCCGGGCTTGCGGAACTGGCCGCCGCGGTGGAGGCGCCGCTCGAAGTGCTCGGCGAGGTGCGCGACCTGCTGCGCGAGGCCGCGGCGCTGGTGGCCGACCCCGGCGACGCGGATGCGCAGGTGGGCGCGTTGCTCGACGCCGCGGTGGCGCGGCTCGGCAGCGTGGAGATGGAACGGCTCGCCGCCGCCTTCACGGCGACGGCGGCGGCTCATGCCGGGATCCAGCGCGACGCGGTGGTGGCACCGATCGCTCCGGCGCTGCGTGCGGCCGCCTCGATCGCGCCGGCGGCGCTGGCGGGGCCTGGCGCCAGGCTGGCTCGGACCCTGGCGCTGCTGCCGCTCGTTGCGCTGGACCACGCGCGGGATGCACCGGCGACGCGGCGCGCCAAGGTGGCGGCTCAGCGCCTCCTTGCCATTCGCGACGCGCTGCCGCGCACGGCCGAGGCCTGGCCGGCACTCGGCCAGCGCCTATCGGTGCAGGCTGGCGAGCTGGAAGCCAGGCTGGCCGACTACCAGCGCCTGCTCACGGTCGAAGGCGGCGGTGCCTTCGCCGGCATGACGGCGAGCGTGCCGCCGGATCGCGCCGCCTTGCAGGCCGCCGTGCGCGCGGCGCTGGAGGAGGAGGTCGCGGCGCCGCTCCGCGTCATGCAGACGGGCTTCGCCGCCCTGGCACCCTGGATGGCGCGGCTCGCCACCGGGATCTCGGACCTGTTCGACGCCATCGCGACGAAGCTGGACGGGATATTGGGGGAGGAGGGTCTCGGCGGCGCCGCGTCGGGCCTCGCGGAACTCGGCGAAAGGCTCGGCCATCTCGACCTCTCGCCGATCGAAGGGCCGCTCGGCCTGCTGCATGGCCGCCTTGCCGCGGCGCTGGCAGCAGTCGATCCCGCCCCGCTCGAAACGGCACTGCGCCAGGCGGCCGACAGCGTCGCGGCGCTGCTGCGCGTCGAGACCCTGCTGCCGCCCTCGCGCCTGGCCGAAGCCGATGCCGCCTGGGCCGCCATCGTGGTGCGGATCGAGGCGTTGTCGCCGGAACAGGTCGTCGCGGCGACGCTCGATCCCGCCTGGCAGAAGGCGCTCGGCGCCATCGCGCCGGTGCTGGACATCCCGCTGAAGCTGCGCGCGCTGGTGGATGCGGCGGGCGGCACGCTCGGCGCCGATGCGCGCGTGCAACTCGGCCGCGTGGAGGAGGCCTTCGACCGCATGCTGCAGGCGATCCCGCCACGCACCGGCGTTGCGGTCGCCTCGCTCTCCGTCTCGGCCGACGTCTCGGTGGCGGCGTGACATGGCGCTCGGGCACGCCTTGCTGCATCCCGATCGGGTCCGCCGGGCCCTGGATGCGGATGCAAGCGCGGATGCCTATGGCGCGACGATGGACGGCGCACTCGGGCTCTTCGGCTTCGGTGATCCGGGCCCGCCGGCGGCGGCCTGGGCGGAAGGCATCCGCAGCCGCGCCGAGCCCGTCGTGGAGGCTGTCGGGCGAGCCGGCAGGGAAGGCCCCTTCGCTGCCTTCTTCGACACGCCGTCGCCCGACATACCGGGACTGATGGCGCAACTCGGCGGCATCGTCGATGCCGCCGCAACGCTCGATGCCGATGCGCTTCGCCTCAGGCTCACGGCGGCCTTCGACACCGTCTTCGCCGTCATCCCGGACCTGCGCCTGCCCGATATCGCCGGCGTGCTGAACACGGAGATCGACGCGGCGCTTGGTATCCTCGAGGCGCCGCTCCTTGGCGGGCGGCGCGACGCTGCCGCGCACCGCGCCTTCCGCACCGCCGCGGAGATCCGCCGCCGCCTGCATGGCCTGGCGGATCCGCTGCCACCGGCCTTCACAGGCTTCGACCTCAAGGTCTTTCTGCGCACGCGGTTCATGGCGCTGCTCGCCAGGCTGGACGCGCCGGCGCTCGGCGCGTTCGGCACCCAGGTCGGCGCCTTCAAGGACGAATTCGGCAAGCTGTTCGACGCACTCGGCCGGGTGTCCGTGCGCGTGGAGGTGCAGGCAGGCGGGCCGCAGCCGATGGCGGATCCCGCCCCCACGGTCGCGGACGAAGCGAAGGTCACGCCCTTCCCGGTCGGCCATGCGCTGTGGTGGCTCGATCTCATCACCGGCATCGTCGCGGTGTTCAACCTGATCTGGGAGATGGTCCGCACCGGCAACTTCAAAGGTCGCGGCTTCGACGGCTTCGTCAGCGTGGTGGTGCTGCTGTGGCAGATGGCGCGCGTCATCACGCGGGCCGCGGCGCCGCAGGACATGGGGGAATGGCCCTCCGGCACGCAATGGCTCTTCAGCGACCAGGGCGACTTCGTGCTGTCCTTCGCTGCCCGCCTGCTCGCCACGCCGTACGATGCCGGCAAGAATACCGTCACCAACTGGGTCGGCTCGGTGCTGATCCGCGGGCTGAAGCATGTCACCGCGGTCTCGCAGGTGCGCTTCATCTACCAGTTCGCGCGCAGCATGTGGTACTTCGACGAGTGGAACAAGCTGCCGGAGGCGTCGCGCCCGCCGCCGAGCTTCCTGCGCACCACCTGGGCCGCCTGGGGTCCGATGTGGATGTGCGGCCTGCTCTGCGGGCTCTTCCCCAGCTGGGACGATTTCCACCTCGAGGGCTTCCCGACCTCCCTGCTCGTCTGGCTGATCATCGGCGCGGTCTGCGCGCTGGCGGTCTGCATCGGCATGCTGATCGACCGGCCCAAGCGCACCCCGCCGGCCGAGGACCACGCCACGCACGGCATGATGACGGGCGTGGTGGTGCTGCTCATCATCCTGGTGGCGATCCTCGTCGAAGGCCTGGAATCCGACGACAAGGGCGCGGCGATCGGCGCGCTGATCGGCGTCTCGGTCTTCATCGCGCTCGCGATCTTCTTCTCCTGGCTGCCGAAGACGCAGAGCTGGGGCTCCTTCCTGCTGATCGCGATCGCCGGCCTCATCGGCGCCTATGCCGTGCCCTTCGTGCTGTGGTGGGACTACATCGACGACGGCCGCGACAAGCCAGGCGTATTCGAGAATCTCAGCGCCGACAGCTCGCCCTATCGCCTGCCCTTCACCGCCGGCGAGAACTGGATGTGCAGCCAGGGCACGCACGGCATTTTCAGCCACCACACCAAGGACGGCACGACCAACCACTACGCCTTCGACTTCAACGAGGTGGAGGGATCGGTCGTACGCGCCGCGCGCGACGGCGTCATCACGGAACTCCAGGAAGCCTTCGAGGACCGCAAGCAGGACCCGAACTACCTCCATGTCCTGCACACCAGCTGGGTCCAGGGCCATGATCCGGGCGAGGACGACGAGCGCGTCATCACCTTCGGAAACTATTTCCACCTGATGCAGGGCGGCGTGCTGCCGGTGCTCGGCCAGGCGGTGCGCCGCGGCGACGACATCGCGCGGCTCGACAGCACCGGGCGCAGCGCGCAGCAGCACATCCACATCGCGACCGAGGAGCAGCAGCGCGGCGAGGCCCAGGGCCTGCCCTTCGTCTTCGGCGACGAGGACACCAAGGGCTTCCGCCACTACCCGCTGCTCGCCTGGATCGGCGGAAAGGGCAAGATCGCCGGCAAGCCCGTCTCCTACGCCTTCTACACATCCGGCAACGCCGCGCCGGACGGCCCGCCGCCCGCGGCTACATTGGAACTGGCGCTGGGGCCGGCCGGCATCGCCGACCACATGCACCGCGTCTTCATCCCCGCGGAGGCGATCGCGGGCACCGACGACCCGGTCATCGTCTTCGCGGAACCGCAGCACGGCCACAGCCACCGCATCAGCCTGACCCGCGCGGCGATCGCCGGGCTGCGCAGGCGGCGCGAATGGAGCGAAACCGGCATCACCGTGGAAGCCGCCCCGGACGGCCACGACCATGCGCCGCTCCGCCGCCCGCTGCGTTCGCTGACGCTCGAACTGAAGACCGGCGTCAGCGCCACCGCCGGGACGCATCAGCACGACATCAGCGTGGACCTGACCACGCTGCTCCCCGGTATCCCGGCCACGACCACCGTCACCAGCACCGACGACTACGCGAATGTCGGCCGCGCCACGCCCGCGCCGGCGCGCCACAGGCATGCAGTGGACCTCACGGCCGCGGCAATCCGTTCCCTGCTGCAGCGCGACGTGCCGGCCGCCGCCGAGGTGACGGTGCAGGTCGCGGATGGCCACGCGCACGGCCTCGACGAGACCTTCCCCGAACCGAGCGCCACCACGCTGCCGGAACTGAGCGCCGCGCTGGTGGCGCCGCCGCTGGCGCGGCTCGCGATCGGTACGCCGGGGCCCTACCGGCTGTTCGGCGGCCAGGCGATCCTGCGCATCAACGACCGGGTCAGCGAGGCATGGCTGCTCGGCGCGCACCGCCCCGAACTGCACCCGGACCTGCCCGCCGAACGCGGCTTCGCGGCGGGCGAGACGCTGCGCTTCGACACCACCGACATCCATCCCGCCACGGATACGCGGGGCTCCGCACGGCTCGGGGCGGCGGCGATGACGCGGGCGCTGCGCACCTCCGGCGGGCGGCTGCGCCATGCGGCGCTGGTGCCGGTCCCGGTGATCGTCATCGAGACGCGCATCCGCGGCAGCGACGCACGACTGCGCCGGACCGGCGGGGCCGGGATCTTCGGCACCGGCGCGGGGCCGGAAAGCCGTGGGGCCGGCGACCTGCCCGATATCGGCGCCATCCCGCGCGCCGCGCTCACCGCGCATGTCGCCGGCGTCTTGCAGAATGGCTGGGCGGCGCCGCCGGTCGCGGTCGGCAACGCCTTCCAGGCCGGCGGGCCGCCGCTCGATCTCACACCCTCCGCGCCGCGCAACGCGGCGGTGCTCGCACTGGCGGCGGCACCGGCGGACGGCGCCATCGCAACGCCGAGCGAATTGCCGCTGCATCCCGGCCTGGTCGGCGTCACGGGTGGCTGGGCGGTACCGATCCTCGCGGCGCCCGCGGTGCTGCGGCTCGATCTCGCCCATGCGGCGATGACCGGCGCCCAGCGACAGGCGTCGCCCCTTCTCGTCATCGTCTCCGGCGCGTCCCAGGCCGTGACCTTCACTGCGGCCGACGCGGATGCGGATGCCGTGGCCCGGCGCATCATGCTCGGCGCCGACGGCGTGCGCGCCTGGGCCGAGGGCGCGACGACGGTGGTGGTGGCGACGGTTGCCGGCGGGTCCGATGTCAGCCTTTCGATGATGAAGGACCCGGGCCTGGCGCTCGGCGTCGTCTCCGGCGCCTCGGCGCCGCTCACGGCCGGCGGCTTGGTGCGCGACAGCGCCGCCGTGACGCCCGCCATCCTGCGCGACGTCGTGGCCGATGCCGCTGGGCGCGACGCGCCGCCCTACGACCCCGCGGTGGTGCAGCCGGCCGCGACCGAACAGGGCGACCGCATCCGCCTCGCCGTCGCCGCCGGCCACACCGTCCGGCGCGCGGCGGAAGGGTTGCCGCTCCTCGCCGGAACCGCTGCCGCGGGGCAGCAATGGGACAGCGACGCGCTGCCGGCCATCCTCTCGCTTGCCGGTTCCTCCTGGACGGACATCGAGGTGGATGGCGCGACGCTGCGCGTGCCGCTGACAGGCGAGCCGGCGCGGATCGAGATCGGCCCGCTGCCGCGCCTGCCCGCCAATAGCGACCGGCTTGAACTGGACGTGAACGGCGCCCCGCTCGCCATCGTCTTCGACGGGCTGGAGGCCTCCGTCGCCGGTGTCGCGGCGCGCATCGCCGCCGCCTCCAACGCGATCACCGTGCGCTTCGCCTACAGGCTGACGGTGTGCGGCACCCTGCATGGCGAAGCAAACGGTCCCGCGCCGCTGCGCCTTTCCGAATCGCAATTGCTGAACGTGGCGGGCTACCTGCGCGACCGCGCGACGCTCGAGGACGCCGCCATCGGTCCCGTCGGCGATGCGCTCCAGGCGGGGCCGCGCGGCCCGATCGACAACGATCCGCCGACCGTCGCCTGGCGCCGCCGCGGCGCGCGCAGCGCGCGGCTCACCGTGCCCGCGGCCGACCCGCCGAGCTTGGTGGCGGCGGCCGGCGACACGCTGGCCGTGACGGTGCCGACCGGCGGCGACCCCTTCGGCCTGACCGTCAGCCCGGCGAACACGGCAGCGACGACCGCCACCTTCCCCGTCGCGCTGCCCCGCGACGTCGCGACCTGGGGCTTCGCCGCCAGCCAGGGCGGCACGGACCAAGCGGTCGCCACCGCCCAGGTCGCCGCCATGCCGGCC
>NZ_JAAEDM010000112.1 GCF_018129065.1 Neoroseomonas soli
CGGCTGCACGGGGGCGGCCTGCGGACCGGCGCCCTCCACGCTGCCGGGGACGCGGATGCCGCGCGTCTGGCCGCCGGCCTGCGGGCGCAGCCGCTCGATCAGTTGCAGCGCGGCGGGGTCCGACTGCGCGAGCACGGGCGGCATGCCGGCGAGAAAGGCCAGCGCAGCCGCGCCGGCGAGCAGGAACGAGCGGGTCATGGAGCACTCTCCTTCGATGAGATCACATCTACCACGCGCGCAACGCGGCCGCATCCGAAGCCGTTCACACCAGGCCGACGAGACGCCATGCCGGCATCCTGTCGGCCAGCAGGTGGGCGACGCCCTCCGCGATGCGCGCCCGATCCTCGGGTCCGTCTCCGGGGCGGGAGAGATGCGCGGCCACGGCCGCGGTCTCCGCCGGCACGCCATCCTGCAACGCGACGATCACCGCGAGTTCCGCCGCGGAGGCCGGGATGGCGGTGCCAAGCGCGGGCACCGCCGCCCCGAGCGGCGCGGCGATGGCCGAGGCCTCGGACGCCAGCCGCCGCAGCAACGTGGCGTTGCAGCGCGCCGCACGTGCGCGGGCCGCGGCGCCAGGTTCGACATCGCGCCAGAGCGGGCTGGCGACGTCGCTGCCCAGCAGCAGCACGGCGAGGTCGAGCGGCGTGAGGCCCTGCACCGCCGGGAGCGCGGCAAGTTCGCCGATCGTCTTCGGCCCCGTCGCGAGGGCGGCGAGCAGCGCCTCCGCCTGCTGCGGCGTGGCAGAGGCCTCGCCGGCCTCGGTCGGGATGACGATCTTCGCCGCCGAGGGTGCGACGTCGAGCGCCATGCGGATCTCCGGCAGCATCGCCCGCCCGCCCGGCCGCCGGCCGCGTACGAAGACGTCGGTGCGGAAGCGGCGGGTGAGGAAGGTGTCGCGCAGCGTCTCGCCCGCGAAGCCCGGCGGAGCGGCGGCGACGGCGCGAATCTGCGTCTCGGTCAGGTTGAGGTCCGGCAGGCTGCGCGCCGGGCGGGCGCAGCCGCCATACTCCAGCCGCGCACGCGAGAGGTCGCGCGCGAGGTCGGCATGGAAGACCGGCCGCCAGAAGCTGGTGAGCCATTCATGCACCATGTAGGCGGGCGCGCGGCGGCCGCGCGTCAGCACATGGTCCAGCACCTCCTCGCGCGGCAGGTGGCGGGCGCCGGCGGCGCGCAGGGCCTCGACAGCGGCGAGCGCGGCCATGCCGCGCTCGGTGTCGCTGCCCGGCATGCCGCGCACCGCTTCCTCGAGCAGCCGTTGCAGCGGGATGCAGTCGGCGAAGCCCGGCAGCGCGTTGTAGCCCATGAAGACGAGGCCACCCGCCTTCACGCGGGACCGCAGCAGGCGGACGATGCCCTCCCGCACCGGATCGGGCACCCAGGTCCAGACGCCGTAGCAGATGACGACGTCCACCTCGGGCAGCAGGCGGGCGCTGCTGTCCTCGTCGAGTTCCGCGAGGTCGGCCTCGATGAAGCGGGCGTTGTCGAGGCCGGCCTCGGCGGCGATCTCGCGCGCCTCGGCGATGTGCACCGGCTGGAGGTCGAGACCGATGACATCCCAGTGCGGATTGGCCGCCGCCAGCAGGCAGGCGGTGACGCCGCGGCCGCAGCCGATGTCGAGCACCGTCAGCCGCTCGCGGTCCGCCGGCCGCCATACCGTGTCGGCGATGGCGAGCGTCATCTGCAACCGCGGCGGCGCCGTGTCCGGCTGGTAGGCCGCGACGTAGCGGACATCCGCGGCGCCGTAGCGGGTCTTGGCGTCAGCCATGTCGCATCCCCTGCCCGCGCCGCCTCACGCGAGGCCCATCATGCGCCAGGCCGCCAGGCGCTGCGCCAGCACGTCCGCGATCCCGGCGCGCGCGCCCTCGAGCGCCTCGGGCCCGCCCTCGGGATCGGCGAGGCGTGCAGCGAGCGCCGCCGCATCCGGCGCCGAACCTTCCTGCAAGACAACCGCGACGGCGAGTTCCGCGGCGCTCATCTGCACCGCGCAGCCCAGCCCGGGCACCGCGGCGCCGAGCGGCGCGTCGATCGCCACCGCGTCCCGCCCCAGCCGGTGCAGCAGCACCGCGTTGCAGCGCGCGGCACGCGCCTTCGCCCCGGCATCGGCCGCCGGATCGCGCCACAGCGGATGGGCGAAGCCGCTGTGCACCAGCATCACCGCGAGGTCGAGCGGATTGAGATCCTCGTTCCCTGGCAGCGCGGCGAGTTCGCCTAGCGTCGCCGGGCTTCGCGCCAGCCTCTCGATGATCGCGGCGGATTGTTCGTCGGGCAGTTCCGCCTGGCCGCTCTGCGTCTGCAGCACGACGCGCGAGGCCTCGGGGGCTGCGGCCAGCGTGACCCTCACTCCAGGCAGGCTGCGGCGCGCGCCCGTGCGCCGGCCGCGCACGAAGATGTCGGTACGGAAGCGACGGTTGAGCAATGTGTCGAGCAGTGTCTCCCGTGCGAAGCCGGGCGGCGCAGCGCCCATCGCGGCCTGCTGCTCCGGCGTCAGGTTCAGCTCGGCCTGACCGTGCTCGGGGCGGGCATAGCCGCCGTATTCAAGTCCGACGCGCGCCAGGTCCCGCGCCAGGTCGCCATGGAAGACCGGGCGCCAGAAGGGGGTCAGCCATTCATGTGCCAAGGTGGCCGGGTTGCGCCGCCCGCGCATGAGGATGTGGTCGAGCACCGCATCGGGCGGCAGGTGCTTGGCGCCGGCCGCGCGCAGCGCCTCGACCGCGGCGAGCGCCGCCGCGCCGCGCTCCGCCTCCCCGCCCGGCTCGCCGCGCGCGGCTTCCTCAAGCAGGCGCTGCAGGGCGATGCAGTCGGCGAAGCCGGGCAGCGCGTTGTAGCCCATGAAAAGGATGCCGCCGGGCTTCATGCGCGCGCGCAGCAGGCGGAGAATGCCGGCGCGCACCGCATCGGGAACCCAGGTCCAGACGCCGTTGCAGATCACGGCATCAACCTCGGGCAGCAGGCTGGCGGCCTTGTCCTCGTCGAATTCGGCGAGGTCCGCCTCGATGAAGCGGGCGTTGGCGAGGCCGGCCTCGGCCTCCATCTCCCGCGCTTCTGCGACATGTGCCGGCTGGAAGTCGAGGCCGATGACATCCCAGCCGGGATTGGCCGCGGCCAGCAGGCAGGCGGTGACGCCGCGGCCGCAGCCGATGTCGAGCACCGCCAACCGGTCGCGGTCCGCCGGCGCCCAGACCGTGTCGGCGACAGCGAGCGCAAGGTGCATGCGCGGCGGCGCGGCGTCCCGCTGGTAGGCGGCGAAGTAGCGCGCATCGGCGGCGCCGTGGCGCGCCCTCATCTCAGGCATCCGGTCGCGTGCCCCACGTCACGCCATCTCCCGCGGTTCGAACACCGCGTCGCGCGCGTCCCTGGTGCGCGGGCGGGAGGTCGGCGCCCAGCTCGACCAGCCGAGCCGCGCGCCGCCGCCCATGGTGGCGGGAGGGACTTCCTCTTTCTTCAGCACCAGGTTCACGGCGAAGGCGGTATCCGGCCCGACGAAGAGGCGTGCGAGCTGGGTGATGCGCAGCCAGGCCGGGGTGCCGGGCAGCAGCGCCTCGAATTCCGCCCGCGTCAGCGGGCCGAAGCGGATGATGAAGCGGGCATGGGGGTCCCAGACCTGCGCCCCCGCCGTCGCCGAGACGCCGAGCGCGCAGTGTTGCACCGGCCCCCGGCCCTTGGGCATGCGCGTCTGCTCGTCGGGCGGCAGGCGGATGTAGCCGCCGGCGAATTCCTCGATCTCCACCTGACGGCCGGTCTCGGCTTCCAGCATGGCCCGCAGCCTTTCGGCGCTGCGCGTGCGGGAGGAGAGGTTGCCCGAGTGGAAGAGCAGGTCCTCGAAGGGCAGGCGCATGCGCTCGTCGAGATGCAACGTGCCCATGCCGATCGCGGCGGCGAGTGCGCGGCGCGCCGGCTCCGGGTTGCGCGTCGGCCGGTACTTGGCGCCCGCCTTGGCGTAGAGCCCCGTGGTCCGGCGCGCGAGCATGTCGAGGAAGGCATGCAGCGCGAGGGAGCGCTTGCGTTGCTCGGCCGCCACCATCGCCGTGTGGTGGCGCGGCAGGGCGCCGCCCGGTCCCACCAGGCCGAAGGTGCCGAGGGTGAGTTCGCCTTCCTCCGGCTTCGCCTGCAATATCGGCCCGGACGGCGTCGCGAGGCGCGCCGAGGTGCTCAGGCGCAGCGCCTCCGGCTCGCCTTCGGGCATCCCTGCCGCGCGCTGCGTGACCGCCACGGCCTGATCGAGGTCGAAGCGCGCAGGCTCCCGCCGCAGGCGCTCGACGGGGGAGAGCGGCACGAGGCTCGGCGAGGACGGAGGCTCGGGCGGCGGGCGGGAGGCCGCGGCCTGCTCCACCGTCGCGACCGTGAGGGATTCGAGGTCGGGCAGCACCGTTTCCGTGGATTCGGCCGGCGGTGCGTCCTGCGGCGTATCGCTCACAGCAGGGTCCGCGTGCCGCTGCGCGGGGCGAAGCGGGCCACGAGCCCCGGCCGCCCGCGGAGCGCGACCAGCGTGCGGGAGAATGCGTTGACCGAGACCTGCAAGGCGAGGAAACGCTCCAGCACCTGCGCCAGCGGATACAGCCCAGCCGCGCCCCAGGTCTGCGCGTCGAAGGTCAGCGTGACGTCGAGGCCGCGGGCGAATGTGCCGGCGCGCCCGCCGGGCAGGCGCGCGACGCCCGCCCGCGTGTCCACCGCCGCCAGCGCGCCGATCGCCGCGCGCGATTCGGCCGAATCACGCAGGTCGTGCAGGCGCAGGATCTCGCGCAGCGCCGCCGCCCCCTGCTCGCCACCGGTGACCGACAGGTGATTGAGCGCCAGATGCGAGATCAGCCGCCAGGCGCCGCGGTCGTTCAGCCCTGGGCGCAGCGTCGGCGTCGGCGGGGAGAGGCAATCCACCGCCGAGACCGGCGCACCGCCCTGGGAAACGCGCAGCCGAGGCTGGCCAGCGCCGAAGGGCAGCAGCGCGGGCAGGTCGCGATTGCAGCACAGCGCCTCGATGGTCAGCACGCCCTCGGCGGGGCGCGCCGGGTCGAAGCCGGCATCGCGCAGTTCGATCCAGGTCTGGGTGCCGGTGACGGGCGGCGTCGCGCCGCGGCGGAAGGTGACGTAGTTCGCTTCGGCGGCCGCCTCCTCCCCCTCCTCGGCGCGGCCGAGGCGGTAGAAGGGCAGCACGCTGCGCCGCATGCCGTCGGGGCGGCTCTCGCGCACCTGCTCGACGGCATAGACCTCGAGCGCGCCGGGACGGCGGGCATCGGGCACCACCATCCATTCGGACTGCGTGCCATCCAGCGCGATCGGCTCGCAGCGATGGGGGAAGAGGTTGATCGCCGGCGTGCATCCGAGCGCCACGTTCTCAGGCCCCAGCACACGCTCGAGTTCCGGCATGGCGCGGCCGAGATAGACGTAGATGTCGAGCCGGTCGCTTTCCTGCACGAGCGTCCGCGCCTCGAGCCCCTTGAGGTCGAGGTAGAGGAACTTCTCCGGAAAGGCGAACCACTCCGTCAGCATGCGGTAGCCGGAGAAGGAGCGGCTGGGCCAGGGCAGCGCGGCCTCGTTCTGCTCGAAGCCGGCCGCCTGCAGGCATTCCGGCCCGAGCAAGGTCGGCCGTGGATCGGCCGGGCTGTCGGCCAGCGCGATGCCGAGGGTGGAGGTGCAGAGCAACTCGTGCAGCAGCGCCGCCTGTGCACCGACCCCGCGCAGGTGCAGCCGCAGCCGGTCGAGCCCCACCTTGGCGAAGGTCAGGTCCGGCGTGGTGGTGCGCAACCCGATGCGCAGGCAGGCCGCCGCCCCCTGCACGCCCGGATTGGCCGGCGCGGCGATGGGCTGCCCGGCCAGCTTGAAGGTTTCGATCGCCACCGGCCAGACGGTCACGTCGTGGCAGGTGGCAAAGCGCACCGGCTCACCGCGCACCGGTTCGGTTTCAAGCAGCAGGCCGCGCGGGATGCGTGTCGCCCCCTGCGAATCGAGCGGCGGCGAGAGGCGCAGCGTCGTCATCGACGGCACCGGCGCGAGCAGGTGCGGCGAGAGCATCTCGAGCAGCGTCTCGCTGAACTCGGGCAACTCGTCGTCGAGGCGCTGCTGCACGCGCGCGGCGATGAAGGCCACGCCTTCGAGCAGGCGCTCGACATAGGGGTCGTCCACCGCCTCCGGCGTCACGCGCAGGCGCGCAGCCACCTTCGGATAGGCGTCGGCGAACTCGCCCGCAAGCTTGCGGATCGCGCCGAGCTCGCGGTTGTAATAGGGGAGAAGCGATTCAGACATCGCTCAGTCCTCCCGCACCGCAACGTCGAGCGTGGTGGGGCGCACCAGCGTCTCGAAGGAGATGTGCTCGGGCACCGGGTCGGTGCGCAGTATTGCCTCGATCCGCAGACGCAGGACGCGGTCGATCGATTCCCGTTCTTCCTTGCGGAGTTGCACCTTCACGTTCGTCAGTCGCGGCTCGAAGCGGGTGATGGTGGCCTGGATCTCGCGCGAGAGGGCGGCGCGGCGCTCCTCCTCGGTGAAGGAACCGGCGGTCGGGTCGGGCACGCCGTAGCCGACGGGCGAGAGCGGCAATTCCGCCAGGCCCGGATCGGGCGGCAGGCGGCGGCGGCGCGCGTTCAGCAGCGCCTCGATGTCGCGCCGCACCGCGAGGCGCAGTTGCTCCACCGCCAGCGACTGCGACAGCGGCGGGTCGCGCGGGCTGTCCGGGTCGGCATCCAGCAGCCGGTCGAGCAGCGGCAGCCGGACGCGCGGGCTCGATCGGGTGTCGCTCATTTTGTTGGCCTCAGACGCCGGCGCCGGCATGCGCCGGCTTGGCTTGCGCGCCATGCGCTGGCGCATTGGCGGCGGCGGGCGGGTTGGGCGCGGTCGCGCTGTGCGCTCCCGGCCCGATGCGGAGCATCGGGCCGCCTTTCGGTGCGCGGGTTGTGGGGCCGCGCGCTCAATCGAAGGTGATCTCATCGAACTCGGTGAGCGTCTTCGTCTCCTCGCCCACCAGGAATTCGCGCATGCCGAGGCCACGCACCAGGCCGGAATCCTCCTGCCATTCCGTCCCGCGCCCAAGGCGCAGCGGGTTCGGCATGTCCTTGGCCGTCCAGGGGTAGATGACCGGGACATAGACCACGCCTTCCTGGCCGTCCTTCATCTCGATGCTGGCGCGCCGCCAGTAGAGGTCCCGCGGCCGCTTCGGCGCATCGAAGGAGAGGGCGCGGAGCCGTTCCGTCGGCACCCACATGTACTCGCCGCCGGCGGTGTGCACCTCGATCATCGCGGCGAAGACGTCGTCGGCATCGCGGAAGTCGTCGAAGGCGGCGCCGTCGATCTTTCCCGGCACGCGCGGGCGCAAGGCTTCGATCTCGGCCGCGGCGGCCGCGGCGCCGGCCTTGTCGCCGGAGCGCAGCAGGGTGATGGCGCGCGCTGTCGCCTTCTGCGCCTCGGTCGGGTCCTCGCCCTGGAACTTCGGCACGCGGCCCTCGGCGAGCACCTGGCGGCGCACCACCTCGCCGCGCAGCAACTGGCGGAATTCCATCACCGTCGGCGAGGGCGTGTCCTCGATGACGGCGTCGAGGGCGCGGTCGGCGCGCTCGAACTCGCTGGCGAAGACCAGCATCTCGGCGAGCAGCCACCGCGGCCCCGCCTCCCGCGGGGCGGCCTTCACCGCGGCGGTCGCCGCCGCCACCGCCCCTTCGATGTCGCCCGCCTTGAATGCGTCGCCTGCCGTCGTCATGCCGCTTGCCTCGCCGCCTGGAGATCCGTGACGAGGCGGAAGGCTGCTCCCACCTCGTCCAACTGGTAATGCGGCTGCAACAGGATGGTGCAGCCATAGACGCCCGGCTGGCCGGGCTTTTCCGTCACCTCGACGCGCGCGTCGCGCAGAGGAAACCGTGCTCCCTGGTCGCCCGCCGAGCCGGAGATGTTGGTGAAGCCCTGCAGCCATTTCTGCAGGCGCCGCTGGATGTCGTCCGCCGTCTTGAAGGAACCCACCATGTCGCGGCCCATCAGCTTCACGCAATGGGCGAAGCGGCTGACGCAGAGCATGGCGTTGAACTGCGCCGAAAGACGCTGGTTCGCATTGGCCGCCGCAGCCGTCTCCCCGTTCATGCGCGGAGGGCGGTGGATGGACGGCGTGGCGGCGAAGGAGGCCTCGGGCAACATCTCGAGGCCGATGAAGGGGATCAGCCCCGCCTCGACGGCCTGGCGTTCCTGGTCGTCGGTCAGCGCCACCTCGACCGGCGGACGGAGGGAGGCATCGCGCGGATCGCCGGCCAGGCGCTCGGCCGGCAGGCTCTCGATGACACCACCCGCCGGTTCGCGGCTGACGGCGGCGCCACGCACATCGGCGGGCCAGGCGGCGCGGGCGAAGGCACGGATGGCGGCGGAAGCGAGCGCATAGCCGGCATTCATCCACACGCGGGCAGCGGAATCGGGGGCGTATTCGCGGTAGCGGAAGCCGTCCGCGCGCGTCGCGTCGTCCGGCCAGGGCGCGCGGGCCAACGCGCGGGGCAGCAGCACGGCGAGGAAGCGGCTGTCCTCCCGCCCCTGCAGGGCGCGCCAGCGGGTGCGGTCAGCCGCCTTCAGCACGTCGGTCAGGTCGGCCGCAGCATTCAGCCCCGCCCAGGTGTCGAAGCCGAGCAGCGCCGGATGCGCCGCGATCGCCGCCGGCGCGAAGGCCGCTGCGGCAACGCCGGCCAGCCCGTCCAGCCCGGCCACGTCGTCCGTCGGGCTGCCGGGGCCGGGGGCGTGGCGCACCTCGTAGTCGGCGAGCAGCATGCCGAAGGGCTCGCCGCCCGGCGTGCCGAACTCGCCCTCGTAGACCATCTTGAACAGGGCGGACTGGTCGAATTCCAGCGCGCGCTCGAAGTCACGACAAACCTCTGCCCAGCGCGCCGTCAGCACGCGGATCTTGATGCGGGCGCCGAAGGGCACGCGGTCCACCAGCCAGGACAGCGCGCGCCAACCGCCTTCGAGCCGGCGCAGGCGCTCATGGTGCAGGACGCCGTCGAGTTGCGTGCCGATCAGCCGGTCGAGCGCGGCGATGTCGCGATCGACGGCTTCCTCCAGCCGCGCGATGGCGCGCGCGCGGCCGGCCGGGCTGCGGTCGTGAGCGAGGATGTCGGCGAGGCGCGGCCCAAACCAGGCGTTCAGGCATTCGGCGGCGGAGGTGCCGGCGTTGAAGGCGGCGATGCCCTCCGCGCCGGCCGCGCCGCTTCCCTCGCCTAGGAAGCGCCCGGAAAGGACGAGCGCGCGAAGCGGCGCGGGCGGGTCAGTTTCGGTTCCTTGCGGCATGGTGCCGCACCTCTCTGTCCCGCCCGGCCGTGGTCAGGCTTTCTGCGGAATGCGCGCGACCATGCGCATGGAGGTGGAGAGTTCCTCCATCTGCAGCCACGGGCGAAGATAGGCGACGGCGTTGTAGACGCCGGGCTTGCCCGGCACTTCCTTCACCTCGACCTTCGCCTCGCGCAGCGGATAGCGGGCCTTCATCTCCTGGCCGGCGCTCTCGTTGCTGTTGACGTAGTTGCGGATCCAGCGGTTCAGCCAGATCTCGACATCCGTCGCCTCCATGAAGGAGCCGATCTTGTCGCGCGCCATCACCTTCAGGAAGTGCGCGAAGCGGCTCGTCGCCATGAGGTACGGCAGGCGGGCGGAGATGGCGGCGTTCGCCGTCGCCTCCGGCCGGTCGTACTTCTTGGGCTTCTGCACCGACTGCGCACCGAAGAAGACCGAGTAGTCGGTGTTCTTGTAGTGGCAGAGCGGCAGGAAGCCGAGGCCGGAGAGTTCCGCCTCGCGCCGGTCGGTGATGCCGATCTCGGTCGGGCACTTGGTGTCGCTGTCGCCGTCGTCCGAGGTGAAGACGTGCGTCGGCAGGTTCTGCACCTTGCCGCCGCCCTCGGCGCCACGGATGGCGACGCAGAAGCCGTACTGCGCGAAGGCGTCGGTCATGCGCGCGCCCATCACATAGGCGGCGTTCATCCAGCAGTAATGCTCGTGCTCCATCGCCTTGGGCTTGCCCTCGGCGTCGTAGGGAGCCTCCTCGTAGGCGAATTCCTCGACCGGCACGGTGGCCGCGCCGTACGGCAGGCGCGCGATGGTGCGCGGCATGACGAGATTGAGGAAGCGCGCGTCCTCGGTGTCACGCAGCGAGCGCCACTTGGTGTACTCGACCGTCTCGAAGATCTTGGCGAGGTCGCGCGGCTTCGACAGCTCGCGGAAGTCGTTCATGCCGAACATCTGCGACGCAGCCGCCGAGATGAAGGGCGCGAAGGACGCCGCCGCGACGGAGGAAGCGAGACGCAGCGTCTCGATGTCGTCCGGGTGGCTGGTCCATTCGTAGTCGCCGATCAGCGCGCCGTAGGGCTCGCCGCCCGGGGTGCCGAACTCGTTCTCGTAGATCTTCTTGAACAGGGTCGACTGGTCGAACTCCACCGCGCGCTGCAGGTCGCGCGACATCTCGCGCTTGCTCATCTGCAGCAGGCGGAGCTTCAGCGAGGTTCCGGTCTCGCTGTTCATGACCAGGTAGTGCAGCCCGCGCCAGGAGCCCTCGAGCTTCGAAAAGCGCTCGTTGTGCATGATCTGGTTGAGCTGCTCGCTGACCTTCTGGTCGATCGCCGCGATGGCGCGGTCGAAGGTCTGCTGCAGGTTGCGGCTGAAGGTCACGGTGCCCTTCAGCGCTTCCTCGGTCAGCGCCTTGATCAGGTCCGTGGCGCGATCCTTCTCGGTCTGCTTGGTGGCGCCGATGACCTGGTCGAGCAGGCCAAGGCCGCCTTCCGCCTCTGTCGTCGTCGTTGCGCCGGCAGGCTGCGATTCGGTCTGGCTCATGACTCAGCCCTCCTTCTTGTCGATGCCGAGTTCGGCGGAGAGCTTGTCGAGCTTGTCCTTGTCCTGCAGCACCTGCTCGAGCAGCTGCTCCAGTTCGTCCGAGCGGTCGACCTTCGACATCAGGTCGCGCAGCTTGGCGCGCGTCTCGAGCATCGCCTTCAGCGCCGGCACCTGCTCGGCCACCTTCGCCGGCTCGAAATCCTCGAGGCTGCGGAACTTCAGGTTGACCGCCATCTGGCTGCCGTCGCCGGCGAGCGTGTTGTCGACCTTGATGTTCAGGCCCGGCTGGATGCGCGCCATGACATCGTTGAAGTTGTCGCGGTCGATCTGCACGAACTTGCGTTCGGCGAGCGGCTTCAGCGGTTCGGTCGGGTCGCCGGCGAAGTCGCCCATGATGCCGACGACGAAGGGGAGCTCGCGCTCGATCTGCGCGCCTTCGGTCTCGACCTCGTAGGTGATGTGGACGCGCGGCTTGCGGACCCGCGCGAGCTTGTCATGCACGCTGCTCATCAGAATTCCTCCAGAGGGCGAGGTCCGTAGCCCAAGGGTTTCGGATCGCGCGAAGATTACGCAGGCAGTGTGATCCGGGTCAACGCATCCGGATCACAGGGTCCGTTACTCGGGAACCCGTATCCCGAGGGTGGTCAACATAGCCCTACGGGCACCGGCATCGGGCAGGATCTCCGCCAGAAGATCAGGCAACGGCATGCGTGCACGGCGCACCGCGTCGTCGAGCGTGAAGGCGAGCGGGGAATGCGGCTCCGTCCGCCGGAAGAAGTCGGCGATGTCCTCGAGCTGGCGGATGGCGTCGTCGCGGGTGCGCAGCGCGCGCGGGGCGCCGGCCGCCGCGGCGGGGGCGCCCGGGGC
>NZ_JAAEDM010000113.1 GCF_018129065.1 Neoroseomonas soli
CCTGCGAGAGGCCGCGGCGGCCGAGGAACGCCGCCGCGACGGCCTGCGCGCCGAGGCGGGCGCGACCGAGCAGCGCCTGTCAGGCCTGACCGCGCGCGCCACCGCCGAGCAGCAGCGCCTGACCGACCTGCAATTGCGCGTGAACGAGCAGACCGACCGGCTGCGGGAACAGGAGACGCGCCTCGCCGCAGCGCGCGAGGCGACGAACATCGCGCAGGGCGAGGCCACCGCCCGCCGGCAGGCCGTTGCGCAGCTCGAAGGCGAGATCGGCCGCCTGACGGCGACGCGCGACCAGACCGCGACCGAGTTGCGCGGTCTGCAGGGCCGCGTCGCCGAACTGCGCAGCGAGGTCGCCGCCGCCGAACGCCGCCTGGCCGAATTGCGCGACAGCACCGGGGCCGAGGAACGGCGGCTCTCGGCGCTGCGCGGGGAAGCCTCCGTGGCCGAGCGCACGCTGGCCGAACGCCGCACCGCCGCCGCCGAGGCCGAGCGCCGGGCGACCGAGGCCGCCCGCACCGCCGCGCAGGAGGCGGACCGCACCCGGGCTCAGGTCGAGGAAGCGCGCCGCGCCACTGGCGTCGTGCAGGCCTCCCGCGGGGAAGCGGAGTCGCTGCAGCGCCAGGCCGAGGCGCTGCGCCAGGAACTCGCCGCCTCCGAGCGGCAGCGGCAGGACCTCGCGCGGCAGGCGGAGGCGCTGCGCGGCGACGTCGGCGGTGCCGGTCGCCAGCGCGCGGAACTCGCCGCGCAGATCGAAAGCCTGCGCGGGGAAGTCGCGGCCGCCGACCGCCGCCGGGCCGAACTGGCCTCGCAGGTCGAACGCCTGCGCGGGGAGGTCGCCGCGGCCGACCAGCGCCGGGCGGAGGTGGCGGACCAGGCCGAGAGCCTGCGCGCCGCGGTGGCCGCGGCCGAGCAACAGCGTGCCGAGTTGGCACGGCACCTCGACGCCATGCGCCAGGAAGTCGCCACGGCGGAGCGCCGCCGCGCGGAGGTCGCCGGCCAGATCGCCGCCACCGAGGCGCGGCTGGCGGAACGGCGGACCGAGCTCACCGACCTCGAGGCCCGTGTCCGGCGTGCGCGCGAGGCGAGCGGCAGCGGGGACCCGATGACGGTGGTGGTCCCCGGCACGGCGCCGGCAGCGCCGCGATAGGGCGCATTGGCCCAGGCGCAGCGGTATGCTGCGCGGGGCCTTGTGGGGCGGTCGCGCGCAGAACCAGGCCCCCGATGCCGGGCCGGCCGAAAGACTGGCCGGCGGACCGCTTCGCGGCAGAAACCTGTTTTCGTCGCGCTCCGGTCAGGCCTGACGCCTGCCCCTGGGGCGAATGGATCCGCAGGATCCTGCGCGGCCCGGGTCTACGGCACCGGCTCGACCCGCGCCGCGCAGAGCTTGAAGCCCGGGATCTTGCCGTAGGGGTCGAGCCGCGGGTCGGTCAGCAGGTTCGCCGCCGCCTCGCGGAAGGCGAAGGGCATGAAGACCACGCCCTCCGGCAGGGCGGGATCGGCGCGGGCGACGCCTTCGATCGAGGCGCGCCGGGTCGTGACGCGCAGCCTGGCGCCGGCGGCGATGCCGAGGCGGCGCAACTCCCCGGGCGCGAGAGACACCGTGGCGGCGGGTTCCAGCGCGTCCAGCACGCTCGCGCGCCGCGTCATCGCCCCGGTGTGCCAGTGCTCGAGCTGCCGCCCGGTGGTGAGGACAAAGGGGAAGGCGGCGTCGGGCAGTTCCTCGGGCTGCGAGAGGCCGGCGGGCACCAGCAGCGCGCGGCCGTCCGGCGTGGGGAAGCGGTCGTGGAAGACGATCTCCTCGCCCGGCGCTTCGGGGGCGGGGCAGGGGTAGGTGACGCTGTTCTCGCGTTCCAGCCGGACCCAGGTGATGTTGGCAAGGCTCGGCATGGCCTGGGTCATCTCCGCGAAGACCTCGCGCGGGTGGGCGTAGGTCCAGCCGAGGCCGAGGCGGCGCGCCATGTCCACGATGATGGCGAGGTCCTGCCGCGCCTCGCCCGGCGACGTGACGGCGGCGCGGCCGATCTGGACCTGGCGGTTGGTGTTGGTGACGGTGCCGTCCTTCTCCGGCCAGGCGGAGGCAGGCAACACGACGTCCGCCAGCGCCGCGGTCTCGGTCAGGAACAGGTCCTGCACCACCAGGTGGTCGAGCCGCGCCAGCGCTGCGCGGGCGTGCGCGAGGTCCGGGTCCGACATCGCCGGGTTCTCGCCCATGATGTACATGCCGCGGATGGCGCCGCGCTCGGCGGCATTGAGGATCTCGACGACGGTCAGGCCCGGCGCAGGGTCGAGCACGGCGCCCCACAGCGCCTCCATCGCCGCGCGCGCGGCATCGTCGCCGGTGCGGTGGTAGTCGGGCAGCATCATCGGGATCAGCCCGGCATCCGACGCGCCCTGCACGTTGTTCTGCCCACGCAGGGGGTGCAGCCCGGTGCCCGGCCGCCCGAGTTGGCCGCAGACCAGGGTGAGCGCGATCAGCGCGCGCGCATTGTCCGTGCCGTGGATGGACTGGGAGACGCCCATGCCCCACAGCGTCAGCGCCGCCGGCGAGCGCGCGAAGAGCCGCGCGACGCGGCGGATCTGCTCCGCCGGGATTCCGCAGCGCGCTTCCATGACCTCGGGCGCATAGGCCTCGGCATGGGCGCGCAGCGCGGCGAGGCCATCGACGCGCGCGGCAAGGAAGGCATCGTCCTGCAGGTTCTCCGCCAGGATGACGTGCAGCATGGCGTTGAGCAGCGCGACGTCCTCGCCGGGCGTGAAGCGCAGCACCTCGGTCGCGAAGCGGTCGAGGGAACTGCCGCGCGGATCGGCGATGACGAGCGTCGCGCCGCGCAGGGCGGCGTCCTTGATGAAGGTGGCGGCGACAGGGTGGTTCTCGGTCGGGCGCGCGCCGATGATGAAGATCAGGTCGGCCTCGTGGACCGCCATGAAGGGGGCGGTGACGGCGCCGCTGCCGATGCCTTCTAGCAGCGCGGCGACCGAGGCCGCGTGGCACAGCCGCGTGCAGTGATCGACGTTGTTGGTGCCGAAGCCGGTGCGCACGAGCTTCTGGAAGAGATACGCCTCCTCGTTCGATCCCTTGGCGCTGCCGAAGCCGGCCAGCGCATTCGGGCCGATGCCGTCGCGGATGGAGCGCAGGCCGGCGGCGGCGCGATCCATCGCTTCCTCCCACGTCGCCTCGCGGAACTTTTCCCGCGCGCGGGCAGGTTCGAGGCAATCGGCCGGGTCCTTCGTCGCGCCCTCGATGCGGATGAGCGGCTTCGTCAGCCGGTCGGGATGCGTCAGGTAGTCGAAGCCGAAGCGGCCCTTCACGCAGAGGCGCCCCTGGTTGGACGGGCCGTCGCGGCCGACCACTTCCTCGATGCGGTTGTCGCGCACGCGGAAGCCGACCTGGCAGCCGACGCCGCAATAGGGGCAGACGCTGGCAACCTCGCGCGCGGGTTCGGCGACGCGGTGGCCGCGATCGTCGAGCACGGATTTCGGCAACAGCGCCCCGGTCGGGCAGGCCTGCACGCATTCCCCGCAGCCGACGCAGGAGGAAACGCCCATCGGGTCGAGCAGGTCGAAGGCGACCGTCACCTCCGCACCGCGGCGCGCGAGGCCGATGACGTCGTTGTGCTGCACTTCCCGGCAGGCGCGCTCGCAGAGGCCGCAGGCGATGCAGGCATCCAGCGCGACCGCCATGGCCGGGTGCGAAAGGTCCGGCGCCGGCCGTGCATCGGGCGCGAAGCGGGATTGCGTGACGCCCAGCACCCCTGCCCAGCGCGCGAAGGTGGAGGTGGCGTCGCGCCCCTCCGGTCCCGGCATGTCGGCGAGCAGCAGTTCGAACACCATCCGCCGCGCGGATTCCGCGCGCGCCGAGGCGCTGCGCACGACCATGCCTTCCCGCGGCATGCGGATGCAGGAAGCGACGAGGGTGCGCTCGCCGTCCACCTCCACGAGGCAGGCGCGGCAGTTCCCATCGGGGCGGTAGCCGGGCTCCGGGCGATGGCAGAGATGCGGGATGTCGGTGCCTTCGCGCTGCGCGACGGTCCAGATCGTCTCGCCCGGCGTGGCCTCGACCTCCTGGCCGTCGAGGATGAAGCGCGTCACGGCACCGCCTCCGCCGGGAAGTGCCGCAGCAGGGACAGCACCGGGTTCATCGCCGCCTGACCAAGGCCGCAGATCGACCCGTCCGCCATCGCCTGGGCGAGTTCCGCCAGCAGAGCGCGGTCCCAGCGCGGGGCGTCCAGCAGCCGCGCCGCCTTCTGCGTGCCGACGCGGCAGGGCGTGCATTGCCCACAGGATTCATCGCGGAAGAAACGCACCAGGTTGCGCGCGGCCTCGGCAAGATCGTCCCGGTCCGACAGCACCACCACGGCGCCGGACCCGACGAAGCAGCCGAGCGGTTCCAGCGCACCGAAGGCGAGCGGCAGGTCGCCCATGGACGCCGGCAGGATCCCGCCCGACGCACCGCCCGGAAGGTAGGCGGCGAAGCGGTGGCCGTCCTGCATGCCGCCGCCGTGTTCCTCGATCAGTTCGTGCGCGGTGATGCCCAGCGGCGCCTCGTACACGCCGGGGCGCTGCACGCGGCCCGACAGGCTGAACAGCCGCCGCCCCTTGTGCCCGCGCCGGCCGGACGCCGCGAAGCGCGAAGCGGCGCCCGGCGCGGCGAGGAGTTCCGGCAGCCACCACAGCGTCTCGACATTGTGGATCAGCGTCGGCGCGCCGAAGAGCCCGTGCTCGCCCGGAAAGGGCGGCTTGTGGCGCGGATAGCCGCGGCGGCCTTCGAGGCTTTCGAGCAATGCCGTCTCCTCGCCGCAGATATAGGCGCCCGCGCCGCGGCGGAGATGGACTGTCGGCGTCGGCACGCCGGCCTCCCGCAGCATGGCGAGCGCAGTCGCCACCTCCTGCCGCGCCTTGGGGTATTCGTCGCGGATGTAGATCCAACAGGCCTCGGCCCCGATCGCATGCGCGGCGAGGAACATGCCCTCGAGGAAGCGGTAAGGTTCGAGTTCGAGGCACCAGCGGTCCTTGAAGGTGCCGGGCTCGCCTTCGTCGGCGTTCACCACCAGGTGCCGCGGGCCCGGATGTTCCATCACGGCGCGCCATTTCCGCGCCACCGGGAAGCCGGCGCCGCCGAGGCCGCGCAGCCCGCTTTCGTCCAGCGCGGCGAGCATCGCCTCCGGCGTCAGGCGTCCGTCATGCGCGGCGGCGAGCGTCGGCCATTCGTCGGGCCAGGGCGGCGCGGGATAGGGCGGGGCTGGCGGCGGCAGGCGCAGGCCCTCCGACCACGCGGCAGCGACCCGCTCCGGGGTCGCGGCGGTGAGGTGGCCCTGCGCCCATCCCTGGGTGGCCGTGCAGGCCGGGGCCTGGTGGCAGGCGCCCATGCAGGGCGCGGCGAGGACCCGCGCGCCGCCGGGCGGGTTCGCGCGCAGGGCCGCGAGCAGGTCTTGGCCGCCCGCCATCGCGCAGGGCAGGCCCTCGCAGACGCGGATGGTCATCGGCGGCGGCGCGGGTTCGCCATCCGCGAGCACGTCGAAATGGGCGTAGAAGGTCGCGACCTCGAAGACCTCGACCGGGGCGAGGCGGAGCATCTCGGCCAGGGCGACGAGGTGGTCGGGATGAAGCGCGCCGTGGCGGTCCTGCAGCGCGTGGAGGTGTTCGATCAGCAGGTCCGCCCGCAGGGGCATGGCGCCGAGGGTCGCGGCCACCGCCTCCCGCGCAGCGTCTGTCGGTGTCCTGCCGCGCGGGCCGGTTCTCGGGCGCCGAGCGGTCATTGCCGCGCCGGCTGCCGGCCGTTGTGGTGCCATCCCGGGCGCACTCCGTTTCCTCGCCGGGCATTACAGCCCGAACCGGAGCGGGGCGCGAGCCTCGACGGGCGCTTTCGGATGTCCGCCGGGATCGGGGCCTACTTGCCGCGTCGCCCGGTCGCGCGCGGCGCGTTCACTTTGCCGGATGCGCGTCGATGAAGGCGTCCAGGGCCCGGCGAAGTTCCATCGTCGCGTTGCGCTCGCAATATGCGACGAGCCAGGCGATGGCCGCGTCCTCGTCCGTCTCTCTCAGCGGGTTGAGGTTCTGTCCGTGCCTTGCGGCGCCGGAGAGGTAGCCCAGGGCCCATCCGGCGACGGAGCGGTATTGCTCGCGGGCGTGGGCGGCGAAGAGGCCGGTGGCGGCCGCGCGCTGCTCGAGCCAAATCGCGCAGGTGATTGTCGAGCCGCTGCCACGCAGGACGATGATGTCCCGCGACGAGGGGGCCTGCGCGGGCGCCGGCGTGGGCCCGATCAGCCAGATGCTCGAGAGGAGAGCGAGCGCCAAGTTCCGCATGCCCGTTACGATCCCGTCCCTGCTGTCCCGCGCCAGGCGGCACGGCAGGCAGGATGTCGCATGACCGGGGCGGGTTGCGCGAGGCCCTACGATCGGCTCCCGGTGACCATGGATGTGCTAAGGCGGCTGCCGCCGCACGGATGCCCGCCGTGGCGGACCGTCGCCTGCGTGGCGCGCCGACGCCGCCGCACACCGCCGGCACCCCTATCTGCCCCAGGCAACGCTTACCGCCCGTGGCCAGGTTCCAAAGAAGGTTGAGGGGGGTGCGGGGGGAGAAGTTCCCTTCTCCCCCCGCCTTCACCAAGGAATCACCCGCACCGCCAGCCAAAGCCCCAACGCGCCGAGCGCCACCTGCACCACCTGGCGGAACGTCGCCTCGTCCAGCCGCGCGCGCAGCCTTCGCCCTGCTTCCATCCCCGCGAAGGCTGGCAGCAGCCCGGCCAGCGACGCCAGCCCGAGTTCGGCCGGCAGCAGCCCGCCGCCGGCCAGCCCCGCTGCCAGCGCCCCGTTCACCAGCACCACGCCCAGGCCGAAGCCCTGCACGAACTGCTCGCGCGGCAGGCGGATCGCCTGCAACCAGGGGGCGGCCGGGACCAGGAAGCTTCCGGTCAGCCCGGTGATGGCGCCCGAGACTGCCCCGATCGGCGGCCCGAGCCAGCGCTCGGCCATGGGGGAAGGCGCCGGCAGCCGCGGCGCCGCGAGTGCGAGCGCGGAGGACACCACCAGCATCACCCCCAACGCGCCCGAGAGCAGCGCCGCATCGGCCCGCGCGAGTTGCCCCGCCGCGAGAAAAGTCGCGACCGCGGCGCAGAGCAGGAACAGCCCGATGCGCGGCGCCACCCGACGCAGCGTGCCGCCGGCCAGCGCCTGCCAGACATTGGTGGCGAGCGAGGGCACCAGCATCAGCGCCATTGCCTCCGGCAGGGGGCGGACCAGGGCGAGAAGGGCGATGGAGACCGTCGGCAGGCCGAAGCCCGCGACGCCCTTCACGAGCCCGGCGATCAGGAAGACAGGGAGGATGAGGAGGATGTCGGCCATGCGGCCATCCTGGTGCGGATTCGTTCGTCGTCGGTCAGGCCGGCGCCGAAGCGTGGGATGAGGCCGAGCGCCGCAGCGAGCGGCACCAGCCAGACGATTCGGGCCTGGTAGCGGGACACCGGTGCCGAAAGCGCGCCGGTGGCGAAGGCATTGACGAGAACCGCGAGCAGCAGCCCCGCGACCAGCCCGAAGCGCGTGCGGTCGCCGCGCCAGGCGGCGAGGCCGAGGGCAAGAAGCGCCACGGGCAGGCCCAGCAGCAGCACCGGCAGGTGCGGCGCCAGGAAGGGGGCGGCGAGGTCGGGCAGGTCGCCACGCATCTGCGCCGCAGCGTCGAAGGCGGCGAGTTCCTCGGCCGGCAGTCGGGCGATCGCGTGCCGCGCGGAAGCGGCGAGATGGTCATTGCCCAGCGTGTCGCCGACCTCCACCAGGGCGAGTTGCGCGAGGGTGTTGCGCAGCATCGCCTCCGCCACCTTGCCCGGCCGTTCCGTGAGGGTCAGGGCGATGATCTCCGACGCCTCGGGTGCGAGCCGCATGCCGCCCATCGGGATCGGCACGCCGTTGGGCCGGCGGTTCGCGGGGGAGTCGGGGCCCCAGAGGAAGTGGTCGCTCGGCATCGGCAGGCGGCGGGCGGAGGCGCAGAGGTACCAGCCGGCCGCCGGGCAGTGGTCGCGGATCGTAGCCGCCGCGGGGCCGTCGGCCTGCAGGCGCGCGAGCAGGAAGACGGCACCATGCGGCGACAGCGAAGGGCGGCCGAAAGCCCAGGTATTGGCCGCGACCAGCGCGCCGACGGCGATCACCACCGGCAGGGCCGCGCGCAGCGGCGCCCGCAGGCCGCCCGCGAGGAATGCCACCAGCGCCACCACAGCCAGCGCCGTCGGCAGGTGGGAAAGATGCGCCGCCACCGCGAAGGCGCCGAGCAGCGTCAGCCACAGCGCCTCGACCCGTGAGAAGCGGTCCCGCGCGAAGCCGAGCAGCAGCAGGCAGAGCGGCGCCACCGCGGCGAACATGTCCGGCATCAACGTGGCGGCGAACCACGGCGCCGATGTCAGCGCCGCCAGCCCGGCGCAAAGCAGCAGGTGCGCCGCCGCCGTCGCATCCCCGCGCGCCCCGCGCTGCGCCAGCCACAGCAGGTGCGACAGCAGCAGCACCTGCGCGGCGAGCGCCGGCCAGAGCGACCATCCCCAATGGAAGAGGTGCAGGAACGGCCCATAGGCCGGCGTCTTGTCCCACGGCCATTCGGGGAACAGCGTCTGGCCGAGGTAGGAGACGCTGTCGATGAAGACCAGCGGATAGCCGTTGAGCAGCGCCGGCCAGGCGAGCATCGCCGCGCCGAGGAGGATCGCCGCCAGCGCCTTCAAGGCGTATCCCGTCGCGGCATCGCGGGCAGCAGGAGCAGCAGCGCGCCGACGGGCAGCAGCCAGGCGATGCGCGCCTGATAGCGCGCATGCACGCCGGACAGCCCGCCCGTCGCCACCGCATTGGCGAGCGCGCCGGCCAGCAGCGCGGCGAGGAAGCCGAGGCGCAGCCCGTCGCCCGCCCGCGCCGCGCGCCATCCGGCCAGCGCCAGCACCGGCAGCGAGAGCAGCAGGACCGGCAGGTGCGCGATGGCAAAGGGCATTGCCGCGGTGCGCAACTCTCCCCGCGCCTGCAAGGCGGCGTCGTAGGCGGCGAGTTCCCGCGCCGGGAAGCCCTCCGCGATGCGGGGCCGGAGCGCGGCGGCGAGGTGATCCGCGCCGAGCGTGTCGCCGATGCCGGCCGTCACCGCCTGGCGCGCGCTGTTGCGCAGGACGGCGAGCGCAACGTCGAGCGGATGCGCGCGCAGGGTCGCGGCAACGATCTCGCCCGCCTCGGCCGAGATCAATGCCCCGCCGAGGAAGCGCGGCCGGCCCTCCGCATCGCGGTTCACCGGGCTGCCGGGCGCCCAGAGGAAGTCGTTGGCGTCCATCGGCAGCCGGTCCACGAAGGCGCAGAGATACCAGCCTGCGGCCGGGCAGCGGGCGCGGATCACCTCGGTCGCCGGCCCGTCGGCTTGCAGCCGCGCCAGCATGAAGGTGGCGCCGTGCGGGGAGAGCGAGGCGCGGCCATGGCCCACCCAGTTCGTCGCCAGGAGCAGCGCGACCGCGGCGGCCAGCGGTGCCGCTGCGCACGACGTGCCCCAGGGCCGGCCTTGTCCGCGCCGGAGCAGGTCGCCTCCCACGGCCAACGCCACCATGGCCAGTGCTAGCGGCAGGTGCGCGAGGTGCGACGCGACGGCGAGGGTTGCGACGACGCCGAGCCAGATCGCCTCCGCCCGGGACAGCCGCTCCGGCGCCAGGCCGAGCAGGGCCAGCGCCAGCACCACGACCGGCGCGAGCACGTCCGGCATCAGCAGCGCGACGGTGAAGGGCGCGGTGGTGAGCGCCGCCGCCGTCCCGCAGACGAGGAGATGCGCGCCCGGCGTTGCCGCCCCGCGCAGCGCGCGCTGCGCCAGCCACAGCAGGTGGGAGACGAGCAGCGCCTGCGCCGCCAGCGGCCCCCACAGCGTGACGCGCCAATGGAAGGCGTGCAGCAGCGGCCCGTAGATCCAGGGCTTGTCCCACAGCATCAGCGGGCCGAGCGTCTGGTGGAGGAAGCCGCCGGTGTCGCTGAAGACGAGCGGATAGCCGTTCAGGAAGGCCGGCCAGGCCAGCAGGGCGGCGCCGGCGAGGATGGCGGCCGTGGCCTTCACGGGCGGAAGAAGGTCGGGGGGAGGGAACTCCCCCCGAATCCCCCCTCCTTCTTTGGGAACCTTGCGGGTCGCCGAAGGCGAGACGCCCTGACAGAAAAGGGAGGGGGCTCGGGGGAGGTTCTCCTCCCCCGACCTTCCTGCCTCGTCACCTCGCGGCGAACAGGCACAGTACGTTCCCCTCCGGGTCGGCCGCATGCAGCGTGCGTTCCCCGGAGGGCTGGTCCGTCGGCGGTTCCAGCACCGCCACCTTCGCCATCAGCAGCCGCCGGTGCCAGCGTTCCAGCTCGTCCATCGTGTCCAGCCTGAAGGCGAGCATCACGCCGGGATCCCCCTCCCGCGGGAACAGCGCGTCGCCGCGTGCGCGGAGCGCCAGGCTCATGGCGCCGAGGTCGAAGCGCACCCAGCCGGCGCGCGCCTCGGCGGGGGTCCGTTCCAGCAGGCGTTCGTAGAAGCCCCGCTGCCGCGACAGGTCACGGCAGGGGATGACGACGGCCTCGAGGCGAAGGGCGGGGGTCACGCGCCGGGCGTGGCCCATCGGGCGGCCGCGGCATCGTCCTCGGCGCGGGCTTCCACCCAGCGATGCGAGCCGGCGGCGAATTCCTCGCGCTTCCAGAAGGGCGCCTTCGTCTTCAGCCAGTCGATCAGGAAGGCGCAGGCTTCCAGCGCCGCGGCGCGGTGGGCCGAGGCGGTCAGCACCAGCACGATCGGCTCCCCGGGCAGGATGCGGCCGACGCGGTGGATCACGGTGCAGCCGGTCAGCGGCCAGCGCGCTTCGGCATCGGCCACGATGCGCCCGATCGCGCGCCCGGTCATGCCGGGATAGTGCTCGAGCACCATGGCCGCGAGGCCGTCATCCCCGCGGCAGACGCCGAGGAAGGAGGCTATGCCCCCCACATCGGTGCGCCCTGCGGACAGCGCGGCGGTTTCGGCGCCCATGTCGAAGGGCGCCTCCTGCACCAGGACCCTGGCCATGTCAGCCCCCGGTGACGGGCGGGAAGAAGGCGACCTCGTCATTCGCAGCGACCGGATGGTCGGGCGGGGCGAAATCCTGGTTCACCGCCGCACGGAGCTGCTTCGGGTCGGCGAAGGCCGCGGCATGGGCGGGGGAACGCCCGGCGAGCCAACGCACCAGCGCGGCGACGTCGCGCACCTCGGCCGGTGGCGCGATCTCTTCCTCGGCGATGCCGACCTTCTGCCGCACCCAGGCGAAATAGAGAACGCGCATGATGCCTACCTCGGGGTGGGCACGGTGGTCACGCGCCCGCCCGGCTGGATGATGGTGGTGGTGCCGCCGTCCTGGATGGCGACGCCGCCCGCCGGATTGCCCGGCTGGACGAAGCCCTGCACGCGGCCGGTGCCGCCGGTGACGACGCCGGGCGGCTGGCTCGGCCCCGGCACGGGCACGACGCGCGCGCCGGTGCGCTCCGGCGGCTCCGGCAATTGCGGCTGGGTGCTCGGTTCGGGCGGGGAGGGGCGCGGCG
>NZ_JAAEDM010000114.1 GCF_018129065.1 Neoroseomonas soli
CGCCGCGGCCGGCCCGTCCCGCGTGGCGCGCAAGGTGCAGGCGCCGGCGCGGCAGGACACCGCGCCGCCGGCCGCCTCCCCTTCCGCCGGCAGCGGCCGCATTTCGGCCAAGCCATGCGCGCGCAACCAGGAATCCCGCGTCAGCGCCGAGGCCCCCGACTGCCGTTGCAACCACAGCGCGCCATCGGCCGCGAAGCCGATCAGCCGCGCATCGCCAGACACGAAAAGGTCCGGCGGACGGTGCAGCGCCGGGCTCGCCAGCCCCAGCGCCATCAGCGGCAGGCCGACCAGCCGCCAGCGCATCCGCCACAGGCAGAGCCAGGCCATGCCGAAGGCGAAGACGGCGAGCCCCCAGGGCGGGATCGGCTTCGCCCCCTGCGCGGCGCCGGGCCAGGAGGCCACCTCGCGCGCGACGGCGAGCACCGCCTCGCACCCCCAGCCCATCACCGCGAGCGGCAGCGCGTCGAGGCCGAGCGGCATCAGCAGCGCCGCCAGCATCCCCGCCGGCATCACCACCACGGAGGTCAGCGGCACCGCCACTGCATTGGCCGCCACGCCGTACCATTGCAGCCGCCCGAAATGCGCGAGGCCGAAGGGCGCCGTCGCGAAGCCCGCCAGCACCGAGGTGCCGACCAGCCCCACCGCGAAGACCGCCGCGTGCCGCCACCAGGCGCCATCCCCGCGCAGCCGCGCCATGGGGCCCTTCATCGCCTCCCACCCCGCGATCAGCGCCAGCACGGCGGCGAAGGACATCTGGAAGGACGGGCCGAGCAGCGCATCCGGCGCCACCAGCATCACCGCCGCCGCCGCCAGCGCGAGGCTGCGCAATGATATCGCCTGCCGCCCCGTCAGCAGCGCCAGCGTGACCAGCACCGCGGTCGCGAAGGATCGCTGCATCGGCACCTGCGCGCCGGTCAGCAGCATGTAGAAGCCGCCCGCCACCAGCCCCGCGACACCGGCCCAGGCCTTGCCGTCCACGCGCAGCGCCAGCCAGCGCCAACAGGCGACCAGCAGCCGCACCACCCAGAAGGTCACCCCCATCACGATGGCGATGTGCAGGCCGGAGACCGAGAGCAGGTGCGCCAGGCCCGAATCCCGCATGGCCGTGAGGTCTTCACGCGGGATGGCGCTCTGCCCGCCGGTCAGCAGCGCAGCGGCGACGGCCCCTGCGGGGCCGGGCACGACGCCCGTGACCCGCGCCTCGATCGCGGTGCGCAGTCCGGCGAGCGGGGGTGCCCGACCGCCGCGCGGCGTCACCTCCGCCGGGCCGATGGCGAAGCCCGCGCCGCCCTGCCCCGCGAAGAAGGCCGCGCGCTGGAAGTCCCAGGCCCCCGGAAATGCGGGCGCGGAGGGCGCGCGGACCAGCGCCCGCACATTCAGCCGGTCGCCGGGCTCTGGGCGCGCGGGGTCGCTCGCGCGCAGGCGGATGCGGATGGTGCGGGGCTGGGCCGGGTCGTCGGGACCGAAGCGGGGTTCGGCGAGTGTCACCCGCCGCCCCTCGGGCAGCAGTTCGACGTTCTGCACCACGCCGGAGAGCACAACCGCCCGCATCGGCGGCGCGAGCGGCGGCGGTGCCAGCCAGGCATGCCCGACCGCCGCCGCGAAGCCGAGCGCAGCCGCCGCGACCAGCCCGATCGCCCAGCCCGCATGCGGCGCCCGCACCGCGACCAGCCAGGCCAGGACGATGAGCACCGGCGCCGGCGCCATCGTCCAGACGGGGGGTTCCTCTCGCAGCCCGAAATACGCAAGCACCCCCGCCCCCATCGCCATGGCGAACCAGGGCGCGAGGCGGCCGCGCTCGGCCGCCAGCAATACCTCGACCCGCCGCGTGGCGGCGCCGAGGGCGCCGCCGATGGAACTTGCCGGATCTCGCGCCGTGGTGCTGGACAGGATGTGGTTCCGCAACTCCTGCGTTCATTCTAGCCTGCCACACCGGCAGCGCGGGAGAGGCCTGCGCCTGCCGGGTTCACCCCGGGCGGGCGATCTGGTCTAAGGGGCGCCCGTTGTTGCATCGAGCCCAGGCGCGCCATGACCGTCCGTACCCGCTTCGCTCCCTCCCCCACCGGCTACCTGCACATCGGCGGGGCGCGCACCGCGCTGTTCAATTACCTGTTCGCCCGGCACCACAAGGGCACCTACCTGCTGCGCATCGAGGACACGGACAAGGAACGCTCCACCCAGGCGGCGGTGGACCAGATCCTCGACAGCCTGACCTGGCTGGGCCTGAGCCCGGACGAACCGCCTGTCTTCCAGGCGCAGCGCGAGGCGCGCCACGCCGAGATCGCCCGCGCGCTGCTGGCGATGGGCAAGGCCTATCGCTGCTGGGCGACGCCAGAGGAACTCCAGGAGATGCGGGAGAAGGCGACGGCGGAGGGCCGCCCGCCCCGCTACGACCGCCGCTGGCGCGACCGCGAGCCCGGTCCGGAGCAGGAAGGCAAGCCCTTCGCCATCCGCATCAAGGCGCCGATCGAAGGCGAGACGGTCGTGCAGGACCTGGTGCAGGGCGAGGTCCGCGTCCAGAACACCGAGCTGGACGACATGATCATCCTGCGCAGCGATGGTACGCCGACCTACCTGCATGCGGTCGTGGTGGACGACCACGACATGGACATCACCCATGTCATCCGCGGCGACGACCACCTGACCAACACCTTCCGCCAGTGCATGGTCTATGACGCGATGGGCTGGAGGCGTCCGCACTTCGCGCATATCCCGCTGATCCACGGCGCGGACGGGTCGAAGCTGTCGAAGCGCCACGGGGCCGTGTCGGTGCTGGATTTCCGCGACCAGGGCTACCTTCCGGAAGCGGTGTGCAACTACCTGCTGCGCCTCGGCTGGGGCCATGGCGACGAGGAGGTGGTGCCGCGCGACCGCGCCATCGAACTCTTCGACCTGAAGGATGTGGGCCGCGCGGCCTCGCGCATGGACTACGCGAAGCTGACGCACCTGAACGGCGTCTATCTCCGCCAGGCCGACGACGCGCGGCTGACGCGCGAGGTGCTGCGCATCCTCGGGGAGCGCGGCGCGCTGTTCGGCACGGATGGCGCGGAGCGCGTGGCGATGCTGATGCCGGACCTCAAGGACCGCGCGCGCACGCTGGAGGAACTCGCCGGCGCCGCCGCCTTCGCCGCACACGAGGAACTGCCGGCGATGGAGGAGAAGGCGCTCGCGCTGCTGACGCCGGAGGCGAAGGAACGGCTGCGGGACCTCGCGGAATTCCTCGGCAACGCGCCGTGGGAGAAGGCGGACCTCGAGCAGTGGCTGCGCGACTACGCAGAGGTGAAGGGCGTGAAGCTCGGGCAGGTGGCGCAGCCGCTGCGCGCGGCGCTGACGGGCAGCACGACCAGTCCGCCGATCAACTCGGTGCTCTGGGCGCTGGGGAAGGACGAGGCGACGCTGCGGATCCTGGCGGCGGCGGGCGAGTGAAGGTCGGGGGGAGTGAACTCCCCCCGAATCCTTCCTCCTTCTTTGATCAGTTGGACTTGGGGGTCCGGCGCGCCAGGTGCGCCTTGCTGACGGGCCAGGGGCCGGGGGAGTTCACTCGCCCGGCCTGATGCGCCATTCAAGCGGCGCGATGCGCTCCAGCGTTGCGAACCGATCCGCGGCTGCCAGCGCACCGACGAGCAGTTCCTCCCACGCCGCCATCATCGCCGGATGCGGGTCCGCCACGCCCCGCATCAGGGCGCATCCGCGCCGCGTGACGATGGCGCTGCCATCCGGCTGCGGCACGGCTTCCGCCGCGTCGCCTTCCGCCGCCGCCATCGCCACCATGAAGTCCGGGAAGGTCGCGGCGCCGAGGGCCTTCGCCGTCTCGGCGTAGTGCTGCATGGCAACGAGCCGCGCGGCGAGGCCGAGCAGATGCCCGCCCTCCATCGGCCCGAACAGCGCCACCGCTTCCTGCATCACGGTGCGCGCGTATTCCATCGCGTAGCCGCGCTTCGCCTTGGCGATGCGTTCCGCCGGCCAGTCGGCGGAAGGCAGGGCCGGCGCGGCGGCAGGGTCGAAGGGTGGCATGCGCTCGCCGCGCGCGAAGCGCAGCCGGTCTTCGGGCGGAAGATCGTGGTCGTGTTCGAGGTAGTAGCCTTCGAGTCCCGGCTGCCCGTCCACCGTCTGGCCCGTGCAGACGAAGCCGAGGCCAAGGCAGCCCAGCATCACGCCGTTGTTCGCGTGCCAGCCGCGCAGCATGGCCGCGTTCACCTCGAACGGGATGCCGCAGATGGTCGCCCCCGGCCAGATCCAGCGCGGCGGCGGGTAGCGGATCCAGGCCTTGCGCGGGCTTTCCTCGACATATTCGACGCCGACGCCGCCGATGAAGTTCGACAGGTAGTGGTAGCGCGCCGCCGCGACCGCCGGCGGCAGGCCGGCGATGCCGAGCTTTTCCAGCCCTGGCAGGAACTTCTCGCGCTGCTGGCGACGGAAGACGCGGAATACCAGGTCCGCCGCGTCGCGCGCCCCGCGGCGGGACACGCACGTCAGCACGGTTCCGGTGAACCAGGAATGGTACCAGTCGCCCACCGCGTCCCAGGCTGCGCTCTCGGTCATGCATATCCTCCGTCGCCGGCTTCTGCATGCCGGCACTTCGGGGCAGTATCCGGGCGTCGCGCCGCGCGCGAAAGGGAGCGCCCATGAAGATCACCCGCGTCACCACGCATCACCACCGCACCGACTTCACCTATGGCGCGAGCGCATCGGGCGTCGGCGGCAACCTGCACCTCAAGGCGATGGACACGCTGCTGGTGCGCGTCGAGACCGATGCCGGCATCCATGGCTGGGGCGAAGGCTTCGGCTTCACCCTGGTCGAGACGACGAAGGACGCGGTGGACCGCCTGCTCGCCCCCGCCTGCATCGGGCAGGATGCGGCCGACATCGCGGGCGTGACGCGCATGCTCGCGCGCCGCTTCCACAATTTCGGGCGCAATGGGGCGGTCACTTTCGGGATCTCGGCGATCGACATCGCGCTGTGGGACATCCGCGCCAAGGCGGCGGGCAAGCCGCTGCATGCGCTGCTCGGGGATGCCGCGCGGGTTTCGGTGCCGGCCTATGCGAGCCTGCTGCGCTACGGCAATCCCGACGACGTCGCGCGCAACGTGACCGAGGCGCTGGCCCGCGGCTACCGCCACATCAAGCTGCACGAGGTGGACCTCCGCTGCATCCGCGCCGCGCGCGACGCCGCGCCGCGCGAGATCCCGCTGATGCTCGACATCAACTGCGCCTGGGAGACCGAAGGGGACGCCGTCCAGTTCTGCGAGGACGTGGCGCCCCACAATACCGCCTGGGTCGAGGAACCGATCTGGCCGCCCGAGGACATCCCCGCCATCGCGCGCATCCGCGCCGCCTCCCCGGTGCCGATCTCGGCGGGGGAGTGCAACGGCACTGTCGAGGATTTCTGCCGGATGTTCGAAACCCGCGCGGTGGACGTGGCGCAACCGTCCGTCACCAAGATCGGCGGGCTTTCCGCCATGCTGGAGATCGCGGAACTCGCGCGCGAGGCCGGCGTGCGGCTGGTGCCGCACTGCCCCTATTTCGGCCCCGGGCTGCTGGCGACGCTGCACTTCCTCGCCGCGACCGAGGAAGCCGAGCCGATCGAGATCTACTTCGCCGACCTGCACCGGGCGCCCTACGGGCAGCAGCTGGTCCCGAAGGGCGGCGCGATCGCCGTGCCCGGCGCGCCGGGCCTGGGCTACGAACCGGACGTCTGACCCCGGCTACCCTTCGGTCCGGCCGGTCCCAGCGTCCTGGTTTCGCGCGGCCGCCCCACCATGCCGACGCATCGGACCGCGGAGCCTTGCCGATGACGTCATCGGCACGCGTCTACGGTCCGCCCCCGGCTCACGCCGCGCGCCGCCCCGGGGACAGGCTCGGGCGCGCATTCAGCGTCGCCGGCTCGAAGCCCGCCAGGCGCTTGTAGTGGGTGGCGATCTCGGTGCGCTCGGCGAGCGGCAGCACTGCCTCGATGTCGTCGAAGCCGTCGGGTGCGCGGGCTTCCGCCACGTCGAGCACCATGTCCGGCCCGTCGCCGCGCGTCGCTTCCAGCAGCGCGGCGGTGGCGGGGCGGCGGATCGCCTCGTAGGCCTCCAGGGCCGCGACGGGGTTCTCGATCGTCGCCAGCTTCAGCGCCAGCGTGCGCGCATCGAGGATGCCCTGCGAGGCACCGTTCGACCCGATGGGATAGAGCGGATGCGCCGCATCGCCGAGCAGCGTGACGCGCCCATGCGTCCAGCGCGGCAGCGGGTCGCGGTCCACCATCGGGAACTCGTAGACGGATTCCGCCGAACGGATCAGCGCCGGGATGTCGAGCCAGGGGAAGCGCCAGGCGGCGAAGGTCTGCTCGAAATCCTCGATGCGGCCGGGACGGTTCCAGTCCTCCCGCTTCCATTCCTGGTCCGGGTCCACGCGGCGTTCCGCGATCCAGTTGGTCAGTTTCCGCCCGTCCGGCAGGTCCTTGATGGGATAGACGACGAACTTGTCGTCGCGGTTGCCGGCCACCGCCATGGTCGCACCGGTCAGGAAGGGCGCGGCGATGCTGGTCGCGCGCCAGAGGATCGCGCCGTTCCAGATCGGCAGGCCCTCGTTGGGGTAGAGGATCGCGCGGGCGGCGGAATGGATGCCGTCGGCGGCGACCAGCACATCGCCGCGCACACTCCGGCCATCGCCGAGGCGCAGCGTCACGCCCTCCGCATCCTGCTCGAAGCCGGCCATGCGCGCGTCGAGATGGATATGCGCATCGCCGATGCGTTCCCGCGCCGCCGCGAGCAGTTCGAGGTGCAGGTGGCCGCGATGGATGGAGACCTGCGGCCAAGTGTAGCCGGCATGCCTCCCGCGCGGCTCGGACCAGATCATCTGGCCGAAGCGGTTGGCGTAGGCGAGTTCCTTGGTGACGATGCCTGCCGCGGCGACGCGCTGCTCAAGGCCGAGTTCGGTCAGTTCGCGCATCGCATGGGGCAGCACGTTGATGCCAACGCCGAGGGGCCGGATTTCCGGCGCCTGCTCGAACACCTCCGCCTCGATCCCGGCCGCGTGCAGCGAGAGCGCCGCCGCCAGCCCGCCGATGCCGCCGCCCGCGACGAGTACCCGCATGATCCTGAACTCCTTCCGCGCGATGCAACATAATGAGGCCGCGGGAGGGGACCAGCCCGGGGGCTTTGCGTTCCGCGCACGGCCGCTAGGCTCGGGGCGAAATCCGGAGGAACCCGCCCATGGCCGCAACGACGCCCCGCACCGTGCTCATCACCGGCGCCGCCGGAGGGATCGGGCGGGCCATGGTCGCCGCCGTGCTGGCGGCCGGGCACCGGGTTGCGGCGCTGGACCGCGACGCGGCGGCGCTGGACGCGCTGGTCGCCCTCCACCCCGGCGCGCCGCTGCACCCGATCCCCGCGGACCTCGCCTCCGCCGAGGGCTGCCGGGCGGGCGTCGCGGCGGCCGCGGCACGGTTCGGCAGCGTGCATGCGGTGGTGAACAATGCCGGCATCGGCGTCTCCAGCCTGCGGCCCGATGCGGAGACGCGCCTCCCATCCATCGAGGAACTCGACGCCGCTGCCTGGGACCGCTTCTTCGCCGTCAATCTCCGCGCGCCCGCGCTGCTGCTGCGGGAGGCGCTGCCGATGATGCGCGCGGCGGGCTGGGGGCGCGTGGTGAACAACACCACCTCCTTCCGCACCATGCTGCGCGTGCTGCCCTACGGCGCGACCAAGGCGGCGCTGGAGGCGGCGTCGGCGGTCTGGGCGGCGGAACTCGCCGGCGCGGGCATCACCGTGAACGTGCTGGTTCCCGGCGGGCCGACGGACACCCCCTTCATCGGCGCCGGGGCGTCCTGGCCGCGCGGGCAGATGCTGCGGCCGGAGATCATGGGGCCGCCGCTCGCCTGGCTGCTGTCGGACGAGGCCGCGGACTACACCGGCCAGCGCATCATCGCCGCGCGCTGGGATGCGTCGCTGCCGGGGACCGAGGCGGCGGCGATGTCAGGTCGCGCGATCGGCTGGCCGGAACTCGCCGCCGATGCGGTGTGGCTGCAGGGCTGACGCCGCGAATGGTGCGGGCAGGGCACGGGGTGTCCGGTGCCGGCATTCGGCATCGAAAGCCAAGCGCCATGCCGATCCCCGCGGCCGCGCGACCGCGCATGTCGGCGGTCGCAGCAATTCCCCGGCCGCACGCAATCTCCGGCGCGCTGCGGGACGCGCCTTACGGTCGCATCGTGAACCCGGCCATCCCGGGCGCGCGCAAGGGCTCCGCCAGCCGCGCGAATTCGCACAGCAGCTTCCGGCTGTCCCGCGGGTCGATGATCTCCTCCACCCAGAACGCCTCCGCGGTGCGGAAGGGGGAGCGCAGCTTCTGAAGCCGTTCCTCGATCTCCGCGACCTTGGCGTCCTTGTCCTCCGCCGCCGCGACCTCGGCGGCATAGGCGGCCTCGACGCCGCCCTCCAGCGGCAGCGAGCCCCAGCGCGCCGACGGCCAGGCATAGCGCAGCGAGAACCGCCCCGCCGGCTGCTGCACCACCCCCGCGACGCCGAAGGCATTGCGCAGGATGATGGTGCACCAGGGCTGCCGGCTCTGGTTCACCGCCGCCATCGCACGGACGCCCCAGCGGATCGTTGCCGTCTTCTCCGCTTCCAGCCCCACCGCGAAGCCTGGGCAGTCCATCAGGTACACGACCGGCAGGTGGAAGGTTTCCGCCAGGTCCACGAAGCGGATCACCTTGGAACAGGCATCCGCCGTCCAGGACCCGCCGTGGAAGATCGGGTCGCTCGCCAGCACCGCCACGGCGCGGCCGTCGAGCCTCGCGAGGCCGGTGACCACCGGCCGCCCGAACCACTTCCCCATCTCGAAGAAGGAGCCCTTGTCGACCAGCGTCTCGATGATCGGGCGCATCTTGTAGGCGCGGCGCGGGTCGCGCGGGATGGCGCCGATCAGCGCCTCGTCCCGCCGCGCGGCGTCGTCGCGGGACCGCACGGACGGCGGCAGGTCGAACACCGAGGACGGCAGGTAGGACAGGAAGCGCCGGGCCAGCGCGAAGGCTTCCTCCTCCGTCTCCACCGCGTCATCGACGGCGCCGGCCTTGCACTGGATCTCCCAGCCGCCGAGGTCGCGCTTCTCGAGCTTCTCCCCCAGCCGCGCGACCACCGGCGGCCCGGCGACGAACATCGCCGAGGACTTCGTCATCACCGAGTAATGCGCCGCCGCCAGTCGCGCCGCGCCCAGCCCCGCGACGGAGCCGAGCCCCAGCGTCACCACCGGCACCAGCCCCAGGTTGGCCGTGGTCTGGTGATAGAGCTGCGTTCCGCCCACGCCGCCCGGCAGGTTGGCGCGCCCCGTCGTCTCGATGGTCTTGACCGAGCCGCCGCCGCCCGAGCCCTCGATCAGCCGGATGATCGGCAGGCGCAGTTCCGCCGCCATGCGCTCGGCCATGATCGGCTTCTCGCGGATGGTGGCGTCCGCGCTGCCGCCGCGCACGGTGAAGTCGTCCCCGACCACCACGACCGGCCGCCCGTCCATCGTCGCGCGCCCCATGACGCAGTTCGACGGCGTGAAGGACTTGAGGTCGCCCTTCCTGTCGTACTCCGCGCGGCCGGCGATGGCGCCGACCTCGTGGAAGGACCCGCGATCGACGAGCTTCCCGACACGCTCGCGCACCGTGAGCCGGCCGCCGTCGTGCTGGCGCTTCACCTTGTCCGGCCCGCCCATCTCGCGGGCCATTGCCTCGCGCCGGCGCAATTCCTCGAGTTCGGCTTCCCAGTTCATCCGCGGATACGTTCCCCTGCCCTCGGCGCATCCTCACGCCACGGGTGGGGCACGGCAAGACCGGGTCAGGGTGGTGCGACGACGTCCGAGCGCACGAACCACAACGTCAGCGCCTGGCCGTTGAGCAGGCGCAATCGCACCAGGTCGCCCTCCGCCGCTTCCAGCACCCATTCGTTGATGCGGAATGTCGTCCGGCAGCCACCCGCGGCCCTTGCCTCGGCGAGCAGACGCGGCACCACCTCGCCGCCCTGCCGCGCGAGGCGCAGCGGCGCGGCCTCGGCGCAGCCGGTCGTCCCGTCCCGCAGCACATGCCAGACCCGGGGCGCCGGCAGCGGCGCAGCCTGCGCGACGGCGCCCGGCGACGGTGCCTCGGTCTCCGCCGCGGACGCGGCACCGTTGGGCGTGCCCTCTCCCTCGGCCGGCCCACGCGCCGAGGGTTGCCCCGCATGCCGGGCCGCCTGCAGACGCGCCGGCGGCGGCGGCGGCGGCAGGGGCAGTTCCTCCTCCTCCGGCACCTCGGCGGCGCAGGCGCCGAGCACCAGAAGCGCGGCGGCCAGCCCCGCATGGCGGATTCGCATCATGAAAAAATCCTAGCACCGGCTTCGGGCGCTGGCATCATCGTGACGGTACGAAAGCCTTCGGAATGCTTGCGTCGCCAGCCTCTTTGCCCGATCCTTCACGACGGTCGGCGTGTCGGCTCCTCTCCAGGACAGGTTGTGCAGGGCATCGGTCAGAGCAATGGCGAGGGCGCCTCCGGCGGCCGCGGATTGGCGGAGCGCCTCGGCCGCCTCGCAGCGCTGTGCCTGCTGCCGCTCATGGTGACCCTGGCCGGACTCGCCCTCGTGCTCGAACGCCGCGCGGAAGATGAGGCGGGACAGCGCCTCGTCACCGCCGCACGCAATGCCGCCCACGCCGCCGATGCGGAAATCGAGAGCCGCCGCCTCGCTTTGCAGGCCTTCGGCAGCGCCATCGACGGCACGCGCGGTCTCGCCGACCTGCCCGCCGCGGATGCGGCGGCGCGCCGCCTGGCGCAGGCGATCGCCGCGCCGGTCGGCGTGCTCGACCGCGGCCTCGGCCTGCTCGTCGACACCAGCCAGCCCTTCGGCACGCCGCTCGCCTCCACCCCGGCGGTGGCGGCGGGGCTCTGGGCCATCGAAACCGGACGCGCCATGGTCAGCGACGTCCTGCCCGGCCCGGGCGGCACCACCACCAGCCCGCTGCTGCTGTTGCCCCTGATCCGCGACGGCCGGACCGAGGCCGTGCTCAGCGTCGCGCTATCCTCCGAGCGGCTGGCGGGCGTGATCGGGCCGGGCCAGGCGGTGCTGCTCGACAGCCGCGGGCGGACGGTCGCCGTGCAGGGCGGCCGCGACGCGGACCTGCCGGACTGGCCGGTGCTCACGGCCACGCCGCAGGGCGTGCCGCAGGAATCCGTCGGCGCCGCCGGGTCCGGGCTACGCTTCGCCCTCGCCTACCTGCACGAAGCGCCGGAATGGCGTGTCGTCGCGTGGGAACCGGTGGGCGCGGCGGCATCGGGGCTGCGCTGGCTCGTGGTCTGGCTGGTCGCCGCGGTCGTCCTGGCGATGGTCGGCGCGATGCTGGCGCTGCGCGGCACCCGGCGGGCCCTGCTCGTCCCGCTCGCGGCGCTGGTGCGCCACGCCCAGGCCACGGCGGAGGCGCTGCACACCGACAGTCCCGTGCCGGCCCTGCCGGCCATGCGCGCGCCGGCCGAGGTCGCGGCCCTCGGC
>NZ_JAAEDM010000115.1 GCF_018129065.1 Neoroseomonas soli
AGGCGCCAGGCGCTGCACCGGGGCGGGCACCGGGCGCGGCACACGCGGCGCCGGCGCGGGGCGCGGGGCCGCATCGCGCCGGATCGGACTCGGCCGCGCCGACAGATTCAGTCGGTGCGCCTTGCCCACCACGGCATTTTTTGAAATGCCCATGCGCCGGCCGATCTCGGCCGTGGAATGCCCCTCGGCCCAGAGCGCCTTGAGACGCTCGATCGCCTCCGCCGTCCAGTCCATAGCGGTGTGTCCCCCGATGTCCCCCAACACAAGATACGGTAGGCCAGACCCCGGCCCGCACACAAGTTCTGCGATGCCGAACGATGCAGATTTCTGTGGACAAGCCTGTGGGCGAGTCGCTCCCGCGACGAATTGCTTTCACTTTGAAAGCCATTGCTTGCAAATTGAAAGCAACCCGGCTTCGATGCCGCCTCCGACCGAAGGAGAACGACCCTGCAACGCATCGACTTCGCCCGCATGCGCTGCCCCGTGGCCCGCGCCATGTCGATCCTCGGGGAACGCTGGACGATCCTGATCCTGCGGGAAGCCTTCGCCGGCACCACCCGCTTCGACGCCTTCGAGCGCAACCTCGGCATCGCCCCGAACATCCTCTCGGCCCGGCTCTCCGCCCTGGTCGAGCATGGGGTGCTCGAGCGCGTGCCGGATGGCGGCCGCCACGCCTACCGACTGACCGAGCGCGGCCGCGACGCCTTCCCGCTCTACCTCGCCATCCGCGACTGGGGCGCGCGCCACCTCTCGGGCCCCGAGGGCCCGCCGACGGTCATGCTCGACACTGTCACCGGGGAACCCGTGCTCGCGCCGGCGCCACGCCGCGCGGATGGCTCGCCCATCCTGCCGGAGCATGTCCGCATCCTGCCCGGACCGGGCGCCAACGAGGCGGTCCGCCGCCGTTTCGGGACGGAAACCGCCAATGGCTGAAACCCTCGCCATGCAACAGGCCCGCGCCGTGATGCCAGGGCGCGTGCGCCGCATCCTCGCGCTCGCCGCGCCGACCACGCTGCTGTCGGCCACCCAGGTCGCGGCGCTGCTGGTCGAGCCCTGGCTCGCGGCGCGCCAGGGGACCCAGGCGCTCGCAGGCTGGGCAGTGGTGCTGCCCTTCGCCCTGCTGCTCGGCCAGATGTCCGCCGGCGCCATGGGGGGCGGGGTGGTCTCCGCCATCGCCCGAGCGCTCGGCGCCGGAAACCGGGAGGAGGCCTCGGCGCTCGCCACCCATGCGCTGGTCATCGCGGTGGCAGGGGCGGCGCTCTTCGCCATTCCGCTCGCGATCTTTCCCTGGACGGTGCTCACGCTGATCGGCGGGCCGGAGGCGGCGGCGGGCGGCGCGGCCTATTGCGCCTGGCTGTTCGGCGGCGGGGCGCTGCCGACCTGGCTCGCCAATACCTTCGCCTCGATCCTGCGCGGCGGCGGGCGGCATGCGCTGGCGGCACGCGGGGTGATCGGCGCCTGGATCGTCTATCCGCCACTGGCGTGGCTGCTGATGGAACCCCTTGGCATGGGCCTCGCCGGCGCCGGCCTCGCCTTCGCCGTGACCATGACCGGGGCGGCGGCGCTGATGGCGGCGGTGGTGATGGCCGGCGGGGCCGGCTTCACGCCGCATCTGCGCACCCCGCTGCGGGGCGCGCTGTTCCGGCGCATCCTCGCCGTCGGGCTGCTGGCCTGCCTCATGGCCACCATCGCGAACATGGCGACCATCCTGGTCACGGCGCGCATCGCCCATCACGGCGCGGCGGCGGTGGCGGGCTACGGCATCTCCGCCCGCATCGAGTTCCTGATGATCCCGCTCGCGTTCGGGGTGGGCTCGGCGCTCACGGCGCTGGTCGGGCGCGCGGTGGGCGCACGGGACTGGGCGGAGGCGCGGCGCATCGCCTGGGCCGGCGCCGGGCTGGCCTTCGGCGTGACGGCGGCGATCGCCATCCCGGTGGCGATCTTCCCGGCCGCCACCGCGGCGGCCTTCACCTCAGACGCGGCGGTGCAGGCCATCGCGACGCAGGCGCTCGCCATCATCGCCTGGGCGATGCCGGGCTTCGGCCTCGGCATGGCGCTGTATTTCGCCGCCATGGGGGCGGGGCGCATGGCCTGGCCGGTGGTGGCGGGGCTGTCGCGCATCACGCTCGCGGTCGGGGGCGGGTGGGTGCTCAGCGACCTGCTCGGGTTCGGCCTGGAAGGGCAGTTCGTGGCGGTGGCGCTGGGGATCACGGCCTTCGGGGCGATCTGCGCGGGGGCGACCAGGCCGGGGGTATGGCCGGGCAGGGGGGCGCCGCCCCCCTGACCCCCCGCCAAAGGCCTTTGGAAACCATCACGGCGGACGGGCGCGTCGGCCAGCGGCGTCTGCCACACGCCATCAAGTCACGGTTCCCAAAGGCCTTTCGGCCTTTGGCGGGGGAGTGCGAGGGGGCGGCGCCCCCTCGCTACGCCGGCATCGGCACCCGCGCCGCCAGCGGTTCGAGCAGCGTCTCGATCGCCACCGGCTCCGCCCATTCGAGCCGCACCGTCACCACCGTCACCCGGTTCCGGAACGCCGGCGGGATGCGCACGAAATCCTTGCGCGTCGTCACCGGCGTGGCGCGCAGGGCCTCGGCCTGAGCCAACAGGTCGCGCAGGTCCCCTTCGTCGAAGGGGTAGTGGTCGGCATAGGCCTGCTTGCCGGCGATGAAGGCGCCGGCCTCCTGCAGCGTGGAGAAGAACTTGCGCGGGTTGGCGATGCCGCAGAACGCGAAGACCGGCTGGCCGGAGAGCAGTTCCGCCTCCGGCCCCGGCACCAGGCGGGCGCGCAGTACCGGCAGGCCAGGCGGCAGGGCGGCCAGCGCGCCGGTCTCGTCCTCCCCGACCAGCACGGCTGCGCGGCAGCGCGCGGCGGCGGCGGCGACCGGTTCCCGCAGTGGCCCGGACGGGATCACGCGGCCATTGCCGAAGCCGTAGGTGCCGTCGATCACCAGCAGCGAGAGATCCTTGTCGAGCGTCGGGTTCTGCAGCCCGTCATCCATGACGATGGCCTGCGCCCCTGCGGCGATCGCCGCCTGGGCGCCGGCGGCGCGGTCGGCCGCCACCCAGGTCGGGCGCTCGGCGGCGAGCAGCAGGGCCTCGTCGCCGACAGCCGTGCTGTCGTGGATGGTCGGATCGACGCGGATCGGGCCCTTGAGCTTGCCGCCATAGCCGCGCAGCAGGAAATGCGCGCCGATGCCGCGGTTGCCGAGCCGCCGGCCGATGTCGAGTGCCGCCGTCGTCTTGCCCGCGCCGCCGGCCGTGGCGTTGCCGCAGCAGATCACCGGCACCGTCGCATGCCAGCCGGGCCGCGCCATGCGCCGCGCCGTGGCGGCCGCGTAGATGGCGGAGACGGGCGAGAGCAGGAAGGGCGCGAGCCCCCCGCCGCCACCGCTCCAGAATTCGGGAGCGCGCATCAGATCCTTTCGTCCACAATCCCAGTCACCGGCGGGCCGGAGGAGCCCGTTCCCGCCATCCCGCGGCCATCGGCCGCATCATCCGGGGCGGTCGGCGACGGCAGCAGCGCCGCGGCGATCCGCTCCGGCAGCCCGGCCTGGTCGGCCGCCACCCGGGCGGCGGCCTCTGCCTGAGCCCGTGCCCGCGACGGGTTGGTTAGCATGTCGGAAACCGCCTCGGCCAGCGCGGCGGCCGGGTCCATTCCGGGCTCGATCCGGGTGGCGCCGCCGACGGCCTCGAGCCGGTCCAGGATCTCGGCGAAGTTCCAGGTGTGCGGGCCGGTCAGTACCGGGCACATCAGCCGCGCGGGCTCGAGCGGGTTCTGCCCCCCATGCGGGACCAGCGAGCCGCCGATGAAGGCAGCCTGCGCCAGGCGGTAGAACAGGCCCAGTTCGCCGAGCGTGTCGGCGACGAGGATGGCGGTTTCCGCGCCGGCATCATCCCCGGCAGAGCGGCGCGCGACGGGCAGGTCCCCCGCCAGCGCCGCCACCTCCGCCCCACGTTCCGGGTGGCGCGGCACGATGATGGTGAGCAGTCCCGGATGCGCCCCCGCCAGGCGGCGGTGTGCGGCGACGACGATCGCCTCCTCCCCCGCATGGGTGCTGGCGGCGAGCCAGACCGGGCGCCCGGCCAGAAGGGCGGAGAGCCGGCGCTGCTCCGCCGCCTCGGCGGGCAGCGGCGGGGCGGAGAACTTCAGGTTCCCCCAGCATTCCGCCGGCGCGCCGAGAGCGCGGAAGCGGGCCGCGTCAGCCTCGGTCTGCGCGAGCACGAGGCGGAAGGGTGAAAGGACGCTCCGCGCCAGCCCGGGCGCCCGCCGCCACCAGCGCGCGGAGCGTTCGGACATCCGCCCGTTGACCAGGAAGAGCGGAATGCCACGCGCCGCCGCCGCGGTGATCAGGTTCGGCCAGAGCTCCGATTCCACGAAGACCGCCGCATCCGGCCGCCACCCGTCGAGGAAGCGCGCCGCCCAGCGCGGCACGTCCAGCGGCACGAAGCGGTGCGTCACCCGCCCCGCGAGCGCCTCCGGCAAGCGCCGCGCCAGCAGCGTCGCGGAGGTCACGGTGCCGGTGGTGACCAGGATGGACAGTGCGGGGTCGCGCGCGGCCAGCGCCTCGATGAGCGGCAGGACGGAGAGGGTTTCGCCCACGCTCGCGGCATGGAGCCAGAACAGGCGGCCCGGCGGGCGGGCAGCGAGTTCGCCGAAACGTTCGGGGAGGCGGTCCGCGACCTCCTTGCCGCGGGCGGCTCGGCGGCGGAGATGCGACGGCAGCAGGGGCGCGACGGCGGTGGCGGCCCAGCGCCAGACGGCGGCAGCGAAGGTCATGGGCGGAAGGAAGGTCGGGGGGAGGTGAACTCCCCCCGATCCCCCCTCCTTCCTTGGATCCCTGGGAACTGACTCCGGCGGCCAGCACCAATTGCCAGAGAAGGGAGGGGGTTCGGGGGAGGTTCCCCTCCCCCGACCTTCTTTTCTTCCACCGCGCTCACGCCGCCACCATCGCGTCGGCGCGCTCGCACGCCTCGGTCAGCGCTGCGGCGATGGCCGGCAGCGCCGCCTCCGCCCCGTGCCGCGGCACCGCGATCGGTTCCATCACCACCGCCACCCCGCGGGCGAAGGGCAGCGGGAAGCGCATCCGGTCCCAGGACCCCGCGAGCCGCATGCGGGAGGACGCGACCCCGCAGGGCAGCACCGGCACCCCGGTCAGCGCCGCGAGTTGCGCGACGCCGGGTGCCGCCACCCTCGCCGGCCCTCGCGGCCCGTCCGGCGTGATCACCGCGACGCCGCCGTCGGCCAGGATGCGCGCCAGGCCGCGCAGCCCCGCCGCGCCGCCCTTCGAGGAGGAGGCGTGCACCACGTCGATCCCGAAGGGCCGCACGGCCGCCGCGATCAGCCGGCCGTCGCGATGGCGGGATATCAGCACCTGCGACCGCCGATCCCCCGCCTGCGGGACGCGCTTCGCCAGCAGCCTCCAGCCCAGGGCGGCGAGCGGCAGGCGCTCGTGCCAGAAGGCAAGGATCATCGGCTGGTCCGCGAGAGGGCGGGCATGCTCCTCCCCCACCAGCGTCCAGCGCGTGGTGGCCCAGACAAGGCGCAGGTAGAGCGCGACGAGCCGCGCCAGCATGCCCTGCACGAGGGGGTGCCGGATCAGGCGTTTCGCCATCGGGGACTGCGGGGCGGGAAGGACACGGCGCGGCCCGTAGCACGCCACGGGCCCGCGGCGAAGCGATCCGTCCCCTCGTGCAGGGCGTGGTGTATCGACGCGCTGCCGCGTAGTCTGTTCCGCAGCGCGATGCTTCTGGAGACGACACGGTATGGGTCAGGTGCGGGGTGGTGCGGCCTTCGGGCGCTCAGGAATGGCCGCGATCACGGGCCTTGCGGCGCTGCTCGCGCTTGCCGCCTGCAAGGAATCCGCACCTCCTGCGCAGCAATCCGGCGCCCCGCCGGCGGTGCTCGTCGCGAGGGTGGAACAGCAGTCGGTCGCGCCGACGGCGGAGTTCATCGGCCGGGTCGAAGCGATCGACAAGGTGGAGGTCCGCGCGCGGGTCACCGGCTTCCTCCATGCCCGCCACTTCAACGAAGGCGACAACGTCAAGGCGGGCGCCCTGCTGTTCACCATCGAACAGCCGCCCTTCGCGGCCGAGGTGGCGCTGCGCCAGGCCCAGGTGGAACGCGCCGAGGCCGAGTTGCGCAATGCCGCGCTGCAGGTGCAGCGCGGGCGGGACCTGGTGCGCACCAACAACATCCCGCAGTCGCAACTCGACGAGCGCATTGCCGCCGAGGGCGAGGCGCAGGGCCAGCTCTCCGGCGCCCGCGCGCAGCTCGAGCAGGCGCGCATCCAGTACGGCTACACCGAGATCCGCGCCGCCTTCGACGGCCGCGCCGGCCGGTCCCCGCTCAGCCCCGGCAACGTGGTCGGGCCGGATACGGGGGTGCTGGTCACGGTGGTGCGCGACGACCCGATCCGCGTCACCTTCCCGGTCACGCAGCGCGAGCTGCTGCGCGTGCGGCGCGCCGGCATGAACGGCGCGGCGAACTCGGCCGAGCGCGTGCAGGTGCTGGTGCGCCTGCCGGACGGCGCGCTGCTCGATACCGCCGGGCGGCTCGATTTCGTGGACGTCGCGGCCAACCGCTCGACCGATTCCGTGCTGGTGACGGCGACCGTGCCGAACCCGCAGCGGCTGCTGACCGACGGGCAGGCCGTGACGGTCGTGCTGCGGGACGCACAGCCGCAACAGGCCATCGTCATCCAGCAATCGGCCATCCAGATCGACCAGCAGGGCGCCTTCGTGCTGGTGGTGGGCGCGGACAACAAGGTCGAGGTCAAGCGCATCCGCACCGGCCGCGGGCCAGCCGGCCAGGTGGTGGTGACGGAAGGCCTCGAGGTCGGCCAGCTCGTCATCGTCGAGGGCTCGCAGCGCGCCCGGCCCGGCCAGCCGGTGACCCCGCGCCCACAGGGAGCGCCGCCGCTCGGCGCCACGCCCGCCAACGCAGCGAACGGCGGCTGAGCCGATGATCAGCAAGGTCTTCGTCGACCGGCCGCGGCTCGCGATCGTCATCGCCATCGTCATGACCATCGCGGGCATCGTCTCGCTGATGCAGATCCCGGTGGCGCAGTTCCCGGACATCGTGCCGCCGCAGGTGACGGTCACGGCGAACTTCCCCGGTGCCTCGGCCGAGGTGGTGGAGGCGACCGTCGCCCAGCCGATCGAGAGCCAGGTGAACGGCGTGGACAACATGATCTACATGCGGTCCACCAGCGGCAACGATGGCTCCTACACGCTGACGGTCAGCTTCCGGGTCGGCACCGACCCGGACCAGAACACGACGAACGTGAACAACCGCGTGCAGCTGGCCGCGGCGCAGTTGCCCGAGGAAGTGCAGCGCCAGGGCCTGACGGTGCGCAAGAAGTCCTCGGCGCTGCTGCAGGTGATCACCCTGCGCTCGGAGAACGGGCAGCAGGACCCGCTCTTCATCTCGAACTACGCCACCATCAACATCATGGACGCGCTGAAGCGCGTGCCGGGCGTGGGCGACGCCATCATGTTCGGCGCGCGCGACTATTCCATGCGCATCTGGTTCGAGACCGACCGGCTCACCGCGCTGAACCTGACGCCGGGCGACATCATCAACGCCATCCGGGCGCAGAACCAGGTCGCCCCGCTTGGCCGCGTCGGCGCCCAGCCGGCGAGCGACGACACCTCCTACCAGCTCAACATCCGCACCACCGGGCGCCTGATGGAGCCCGAGGAATTCGGCGCCATCCTGGTGCGCGCCAATCCCGACGGGTCCGTGCTGCGCGTGCGCGACGTCGCGCGCATCGAACTCGGCGCCTGGAACCAGGATGTCGGCACCCGGCTGAACGGGCAGGACGCGATCCTGGTCCAGATCTACCTCGCGCCCGGCGCCAATGCCGTGGGCGTGGCGGAATCGGTGGCCCAGACCATGAGCGGCCTCGCCACCCGCTTCCCCGAGGGCCTCGGCTACGCCGTCACCTACGACACCACCACCTTCGTGAAGCTGACCATCCATGAGGTCATCAAGACGCTCGAGGAAGCCTTCATCCTCGTGGTGCTTGTGGTGTTCCTCTTCCTCGGCTCGATCCGCGCCACCATCATTCCGCTGGTCGCCGTGCCGGTGAGCCTGATCGCCACCTTCGCGGTGCTGAACGCGATGGGCTACTCGGCCAACACCGTCTCGCTGCTCGCCATGGTGCTCGCCATCGGCATCGTGGTGGACGACGCCATCGTGGTGGTCGAGGCGGTCGAGGCGAAGATGGAGGAGGACCATTCCCTCTCCGTCGCCGACGCGACCAAGGCGGCGATGGAGACCATCACGGCGCCGATCGTCGCCATCACCCTGGTGCTGCTCTCGGTCTTCGTGCCGCTGGCCTTCATCCCGGGCATCTCAGGCGAGTTGTTCCGCCAGTTCGCGGTGACCGTCTCGGTCGGCATGTTCTTCTCGGCGATCAACGCGCTGACGCTCTCGCCCGCGCTCTGCGGCGTGCTGCTCTCGGCGCACCATGGCCCGAAGAAGGGCATCATGGGGCGCATCTCGCGCGGCATCGACTGGGTGCGGGACGGCTATGCGGCGATCGTCACGCGGCTGGTCAGGGTGGCGCTGGTCTCCATCGTGCTGCTCGGCGCCTTCATGGCCGGCATTGTCGGCGTCGGCAGCCGCACCCCCACCGGCTTCCTGCCGCAGGAAGACCAGGGCGCCTTCTTCGTCGAGGTCCGCCTGCCCGAGGGCGCCTCGCTGAACCGCACCACCTCCGCGGCGCTCGAGGTCGAGACCATCCTGCGCGACCTCGGGGGCGTGCGCGACGTCCAGACCATCAGCGGCTACTCGATGCTGAACGGCCTGGCGCAGTCCAATACCGCCTTCTTCATCGTCACGCTCAAGCCCTTCGCGGAACGCACCGCACCCGGGAGCGACGTCAACGGGCTGATCGCGCAGGTCGTCCGGCTCACCTCCGGCATTCCGGCGCAGGTCATCCCCTTCAACCTGCCGCCGATCATCGGCCTCGGCACCGCCGGCGGCTTCGAGTTCCAGTTGCAGAACCTGGAAGGCCGCCCGGTGGGCGAGATGGCAAGCGTGATGCGCGCCCTCGTGCTCGCCGCGAACCAGGAGCCGGCGCTGCAGCGCGTCTTCTCGACCTTCTCGGCGAACACGCCTTCGATCTTCCTTGAGATCGACCGCGACCGGGCGCAGGTGCTCGGCGTTTCGCTGAACGACGTCTTCCAGGCGCTGTCCTCGGCGATGGGCGGGGCCTATGTGAACGACTTCAACCTGTTCGGCCGCACCTGGAAGGTCAGCCTGCAGGCGGTGGACCGCGACCGCGCCGGCATCCCGGACATCTACCGGGTCCATGTCCGCAACCGGGACGGCGACATGGTGCCGCTGCGCGCCTTGGCCGACGCCCGCATCGAATTCGGTCCGGAGAGCATCATCCGCTACAACAACGTCCGCAGCCTGACCATCAACGGCGAGCCGGCAGCGGGCCGCAGCACCGGCGACGCGCTGAACGCCATGGAGCGGGTGGCCAACGCGACCCTGCCGCGCGGCTATTCCTTCGAATGGACGGGCACCGCCTTCCAGGAGAAGGCCGCCTCCGGGCAGACGGGGACGATCCTCGCGCTCGCCGTCCTCTTCGCCTTCCTGTTCCTGGTCGGGCTCTACGAATCCTGGACCATCCCGGTGCCGGTCCTGCTTTCGGTCACGGTTGGCGTGCTCGGCGCCATGGCGGCGATCGGGCCGGCGGGGCTGGCGCTCGATCTGTATGCCCAGGTCGGCATCGTGGTGCTGATCGCGCTCGCGGCGAAGAACGGCATCCTGATCATCGAATTCGCCAAGGAGCAGCGGGAAAGCCACGGGAAATCCATCCAGGAGGCGGCGATCCTCGGCTCGAAGCTGCGCTTCCGCGCGGTGATGATGACCTCCTTCGCCTTCATCCTCGGCCTCTATCCCCTGGTGGTGGCCGAGGGCGCCTCGGAGATCAGCCGCCGGGCCGTCGGCACGCCGGTCTTCTGGGGCATGCTGGCGGCATCCTCGATCGGCATCTTCATGATCCCGATGCTCTATGTCGTCTTCCAGTCGGTCCGGGAGCGGATCAAGAGCATGCTCTTCCGGCGTAAGGAAACCCCGGCCGAGGTCCCGCACGCTTGACCCGGCGGGGTGGGCGAACGATGTCTGGCGCAACCCGGGGGGCGGTCTGCCCCCCTTCCCCTACGGAGACTCCCCTATGGGTGACCTGACCAAGCCGGTCTCGGACGACACCTTCAAGCAGGACGTGCTCGAGGCGCCGGGCCCCGTTCTCGTGGATTTCTGGGCCGAGTGGTGCGGCCCCTGCCGCATGGTCGGCCCGATCCTCGACGAGATCGCCGCCGAATACGCCGGCAAGCTGACGGTCGCGAAGGTTAACATCGACGACAACCCGATGACGCCGAACGAATACGCGGTGCGCGGGATCCCGACGATGATCCTGTTCAAGGACGGCAAGCCGCTCGACACCAAGGTCGGCGCCATGCCGAAAGGGGCGCTGAAGGCCTGGATCTCGGGCGCGATCGGCGAGTGATGTGACACCGGGGGGAGAAGGAAACTTCTCCCCCCGTACCCCCCTCAACCTTCTTTGCCACTTGGGAACTGACCGCGGCTGTCGGTTCGCAAATGACAGGAGCGGGAGGGCGTGGGGGTCCCGGTGGCATGGTGCGGCAACGGCGAAGGGTTTCGGGTCGAGGGCGGCGGACCTCCCCGACCTGCTTGTTATCCCTCCGGGCACCCCACGACCACGCGCTGGAGCGTCCGCACCGCATCCAGCGTCTGCGTCCAGCGCGGGTCCGACTGCGGCGGGGTCAGGAGCCGCGCCGCCTGGGCCAGATCCGGGCAGCGCTGGTCGTCCGCCCCGCAGGATACCGAAACGCCCATCATCCGCGCGCTTGCGCCATGGAAGCGCGCACTCGTGTTGCCCGGCGCCTCGCGCAGCAGCGTTTCGGCCTGTTCGCGCATCAGGTCATTGTCGGGGCAGATGCTGGCGCGCGGCGTGACCGCACGGCGGTCGTAGAGCGCGGCGAGCAGTTCCTCCCGCCAGGCATTGCGCTGCGCCTGGCTGTTCGCCCCGCCCGCGCCGAGCGCCGCCTGGCCCGCCGAGACCGCGCAATCGCGCAATGCCGCCCTCCGGTCCTGCGGCGCGGATGCCGCCTGCCGGCGACAGGCCCGCGCGCGCAGCGCCTGTGCTTCGGCGCAGTCCTTGTCGGCGGCGCCGGTGCAGGCGGGCACCTCCTCGGCGGTGACGCTGTCCCAGGCGTTCTGGGCGGCGGCCGTGCTCATGCGCGCCAGGCGCTGTGCGGCCGGGGTGGCGGCAGCCCCTGCGGCCGCCCCGGCGACCTGCCCGGCGGGGCCGCCGACC
>NZ_JAAEDM010000116.1 GCF_018129065.1 Neoroseomonas soli
CGCGCCGCTGCTTCGGTTGCGCTGGTCGGCGGCGCTGCCCCCGCTCGGCAGCCCGGCGGCAGACGCGCTGCGTGCTGCCCTGCCCGCCACGCCGGGGGCCACGGTCCTGGCCGGCGTCAACCGCCCGGCGGCGATCGCCTGGGGCTGGGAGATGGGAATCACGCTCTTCCAGGGCCGCCTGATCGAGAGCCGCCGCCCCGCGCCGTGACCCGCCGCGCTTGGCGCGCGCGTCCCGCGCCCCGATATTGCGGCGGATGGAAACGCCGGCGCTGCTCGTCGAGGGCCTGACCAAGACCTACACGCCCGGCGCGAAGCCGGCCGTGGAGGGCCTGACCTTCACCTTGCCGATGGGCGAGACCTGGGCGTTGCTCGGCGGCAATGGCGCCGGCAAGTCCACCACCATCGCCATGCTGCTCGGCCTGCTGGTGCCGAGTGCGGGGCGGGTGGTGGCGCTCGGCCACGACATGGCGACCGACCGCTTCGCCGCGCTGGCGCGGATGAACTTCTCCTCTCCCTACATCGCCCTGCCGCACCGGCTGACGGTGGAGGAAAACCTGCGCGTCTATGCGCATCTCTACGGCGTGCGGGACACCGAACGGCGCATCGCGGAACTGGTGGCGGAATTCGCCCTTGGCGAGTTCGCCAGGCGCCCGGCGGGACAGTTGAGCGCCGGGCAGAAGACGCGCGTGGCGCTGGCCAAGGCGCTGATCAACCGGCCGGCGCTGCTGCTGCTCGACGAGCCGACGGCGAGCCTCGATCCCGACACCGGCGACTGGGTGCGCAGCACGCTGGAACGCTATCGCGCCGAGGAAGGCGCGGCGATCCTGCTCGCCAGCCACAACATGGGGGAGGTGGAGCGGCTCTGCTCCAACGTGCTGATGCTGAAGGGCGGGCACGTGGTGGATGCGGGCAGCCCGGCGGCGCTGCTGGCGAAATACGGCCGCGACGACCTGGAGGAGGTGTTCCTCGACATCGCCCGCGGCCGCGCCAGGGCGGAGGCAGCGTGATGGCGGGCTCCTCCGCGCGCCGCATCTGGGCGCTGATGTACCGGCACCTGACGCTCTATCGCCGATCCTGGCCGCGGCTTCTGGACCTGATGTACTGGCCGGTGCTGCAGATGGTGGTGTGGGGGTTCGTCACCTCCTACCTGGCCTTCGGCGCGCCCGGCGGCGGGCGGCCGGCGCTGGCGGGCCAGACCGCCACGATCGCGGCGGGCGTGCTGCTCGGCGGCGTGCTGCTGTGGGAGGTGACGCTGCGCAGCCAGATGGGCTTCGCGATCTCCTTCCTCGAGGAGGTGTGGTCGCGCAATCTTGGCCACCTCTTCGTCTCGCCGCTCAGGCCCTGGGAACTGGTGGCGGGGCTCGCGGTGATGAGCCTGCTGCGCACTGTTGCGGGTGTCGGGCCGGCGATGGGGCTGGCCTTCCTGCTGTACGGCTTCGAGGTCTGGAGCCTCGGCCCGGTCGTGGTGCTGTTCTTCGCCGCGCTGATGGCGATGGGCTGGGCGGTGGCGCTGGCCGTCACCGCGCTGATCCTGCGCCATGGCGCGGGGGCGGAGGCGCTGGCCTGGGGGGTGATGTTCGGCATCGCGCCCTTCGCCGCCGTGTTCTACCCGGTCGCGGTGCTGCCCGGCTGGCTGCAGCCGGTGGCGCTGGCGATCCCCGCCGCGCATGTCTTCGAGGGCATGCGCGCCGCGCTGATCGACGGCCGCATCGCCTGGGACCACCTGGCCTGGGCCGTGGTGCTGGATGGCGTGTGGATGGCGGTGGCGGCGTGGATCTTCCTCGCGCAGTTCCATGCCGCGCGCGTCCGCGGTGCCCTGCTTAACATCGGCGAGTGAGGCCTTCGCGCCCGGGGTGCGCCGGCCCTCTAGAGCAGATCCCGATCAGGTGGAATCACCTGATCGGGTGAAGATGCTCGCAAAAACAAAGACCTGGAGCGGTGTTCGTGAGCCGAGGCGAACGGAAACCGCTGTAGTGTCCTGATTCCGAAATCCTGCGGACTTCGTTCTCAGGCCACGAGCCTTTGTCTTCAGTGGCCTGCTTGTCCGCTTCGTTCGCTGGAAATCCAGCGGACTTCGCGGGCAGGACACTAGATCAGCGCACGAATCGCCAGCATCACCGCCAGCCCTGCCAGCAGCGCCGGCAGCATCCGCTTCCGCATTGCGAGGCAGGCCGCGATACCGGCTCCGAGCCCGGCCAGCCGTGCGGCCAGCGGCACCTCTGCCAACGCCCCGCCCGGCGCCACGATCGCGAGCGTCACGAAGGCCGCGAGCGTCGCCTGCGCCACCGCCGTCGCCCAGGCGATCGCCGGGTGCTCTGCGGTCAGCCCGCCCGCGAGCCAGACCCCCGCAAGCCGCAGCCCCAGGCAGGCCAGGGCCGTCAGCGCGAGCGCGAGGTCAGCGGGCGCCATGCCGTCGTCCGAGCAGGAAGGCCGCCGTCCCGCCCGCGATCCCGGCCGCGAGCAGCGCCATGGAAGCCGGCAGGACCAGGGCGAGCGACGTCGCCGCCGCCCCACAGAGCACCGCCCGCCGCGGCGCCGGCCGGTCGAGGTCCGCGGCCAGCAGCAGCGCGTAATAGAGCGGATTGACGAAGAGCAGCGCCGCGCGGGCCTCCGTCCCGAGCAACCCGGCCACGTGGAACCCGGTGAGGGAGGCGCTCCCCGCCACGACCCAGGAGGTCAGCCCGAAGCCGAGGAACCAGGTCAGCCGTGCCGGCCGGTCCACCGCCGGCAAGGCGCGCATCGCCGCCGCCCAGGGCGTGACGGCGATGAACGGCACGGCCGGCAGCAGCCTGGAACGTTCGCGCGCGGCCAGCACCGGGGTCAGGGAGACCGCCATGGGCAGGAAGCGGGCGTTCACCGCCACCGCGCCCATGACCGCCGCGCCGACGCCGCCCGGCCAGCCGATCGTCGCGGCCTGGACCAGCACCAATTGCCCGGGCATGCCGTAGATCCCCCAGCAGGCGAGCAGCGCCCAGCCTGGCGAGAGCCCTGCCTCCTGCACCGCCGCGCCGAAGGCGAGGAAGGTCGCGGCCATGGCGAGACCCGGCGCGCCGAGGGCCTCTCGCAATCCGGGCCCGAAGGCGGTGGCGGGTGCAGGTGTGGTCACGGCGCCATGCTGCCACGGTATGGCACGGACGCCAGCCTTGACGCGGCGGCGTGTCCGGCGCTTCTGGCGCCCGCGCATCCGAGGGACCGGCCACCGTGACACTGACGCTCTATCCCGCCATCGACCTCAAGGGCGGCCAGGTGGTCCGGCTCAAGCGCGGCGAGATGGACCAGGCGACGGTCTATGCCGACGATCCGGCGGCGCAGGCGCGGTCCTTCGTGGAGGCCGGCTTCGCCTGGGTGCATGTGGTGGACCTGGACGGCGCCTTCGCCGGCAAGCCGGCGAATGCCGAGGCGGTGCGCGGGATCCTGGCCGCCGTGCCGGGGGCGAAGGTGCAGCTCGGCGGCGGCATCCGAACCATGGCGGTGGCCGAGGCTTGGCTGGCCGCGGGGGTGACGCGCATCATCCTTGGCAGCGCGGCGCTGAAGGATCCGGACTTCGCGCGCGCGGCCTGCCGCGCCTTTCCGGGGCGCGTGGCGCTCGGCATCGACGCGCGGGACGGCATGGTCGCGACCGAGGGCTGGGCGGAGACGAGCGACGTCAGCGCCACCGACCTCGCCCGCCGCTTCGAGGACAGCGGCGCCGCGGCGGTGATCTACACGGACATCGCGCGGGACGGGATGCTGGGCGGGGTTAACGTGGCGTCCACCGCGGCGCTCGCACACGCTGTCGCCCTGCCGGTCATTGCGAGCGGCGGCGTGGCCGGCGTCGAGGACCTGGTCGCGCTGCGCGCGGCGCAGGCGGGAATCGAGGGCGCGATCATCGGCCGCGCGCTCTACGACGGCCGGATCGATCCGCAGGCGGCGCTCGCCGCGGCCGGCTGAGGGGCGGCCAGTCGGAGGACCCTCCTCCGTCGCCATCGGATCCGCCGCCGGAACTGCTGGTGGCGGCCTCGGATCCGCCGCCGCCGTCCGGGCTGCCGTCGAACAGCGATGCCCAGAACGAACGACTGCCGCCTGCGGTCCGATCTTCGTCGATGATGTCGGCCATCGCCGAGGTTGCGACGGCAACTCCCGCCGCGACGACAGCGCGGCAGCGGCCGTCGGCGCCCTGGTCCCATTCGTCGTCGTTTTCGCGGCGTTCCTTGATCATCCCCCGCCGCTCGAGCAAGTTGCGGTAGGCCTCCCGCTTCGCGGCGTCCTTCCAGAAGCGGGGGGTGTCGCGCTCGATCTCCGCCTCGCGGATGGTCGAGCCGTCCTGGATCACGCCGGCGCCGCGCATCTGCCCTGTCCTCCACATCGCAGCGCTTCACTTGACCGACACGATTTTCCGCTTCACTCGCATGATCTTCCGGCGGTTCGGCCCGAAGGGGCCGTCACTGCCGGACAAGTGGAAGGATCATCCGCCATCGTGCTCGCTCTGCGCGTCATTCCCTGCCTGGATGTGAAGGACGGCCGCGTCGTGAAGGGCGTGAACTTCGTCGCGCTGCGCGACGCCGGCGACCCGGTGGAGCAGGCCCGCGCCTACGACGCCGAGGGCGCGGACGAGGTCACCTTCCTCGACATCACCGCCAGCCACGAGAACCGCGACACCATCCTCGACGTGGTCTCCCGCACCGCGGCCGAGGTCTTCATCCCGCTGACCGTCGGCGGCGGCGTGCGCAGCGTCGAGGATGCGCGCCGCCTGCTGCTCGCCGGGGCGGACAAGGTCTCGATCAACTCCGCGGCAGTGGCCGATCCCGACTTGGTGCGCCGCTGTGCCGAGGCCTTCGGCAGCCAGGCCATCGTCGTCGCCATCGACGCCCGCAGGAAGGACGCGGGCGAGGGCTGGGAGGTCTTCACCCATGGCGGCCGCCGCGGCACCGGGATCGACGCGGTGGAATGGGCGAAGCGCGCGGAATCCCTCGGCGCGGGGGAGATCCTGCTGACCTCGATGGACCGGGACGGGACCAAGCAGGGCTTCGACCTGCCGCTGACGCGCGCGGTGCGCGCGGCCATCCGCCTGCCGATCGTCGCCTCGGGCGGCGTCGGCAAGGTGGAGCATTTCGTCGATGGCGCGCTGGCCGGGGCCACCGGCCTGCTCGCCGCCAGTGTCTTCCACTACGGGGAATTCCGCATCGCCGATGCCAAGGCCGCGCTGGCCGCGGCGGGCCTGCCGGTGCGGCGCGCCCCGCGCAGCATGGGGGCCGACTGATGGCCAAGACGCCGAAGGACGCGAAGAAGAAGGCCGTCGCCAAGAAGGCCGCGAAGAAGGTCACGCCCAGGAAGGCGCCGCTGCCGCTGCCGGCGAACGCGCCGAAGACGCCGGCAACCGCCAAGGCCAAGGCGCCCAAGACGCTGCGCAAGGCCGAGAAGCGCCTGCTTGCGTCGATCGCCCCCAGCATCTCGGGGGCGGATGCGGCGATCCTCGACCGCCTCTGGCAGGTGGTGGAGGAGCGCCGCCAGGCCCGCGACACCATGATCTCCCATTCCGCCAGGCTGCTCGCGCGCGGGACCGCCAAGGTCGCGCAGAAGCTGGGCGAGGAGGCAGTGGAATGCGTGATCGAGGCCGCCATCGGCAACCGTGCCGCGACGGTGCTGGAGAGCGCGGACCTTCTCTATCACCTCATGGTCGTGTGGGTGGATGCGGGCATCCGGCCGGAAGAAGTCTGGACCGAGCTCGCGCGCCGACAGGGCATCTCCGGCATCGCCGAGAAGGCATCGCGGCCGCAGGGGATCATCCGCGCCGCAGGAACGCGCAAGCTGCCCTGATACGCCCGGCCACGATGCCGGGCGCACCGGGCGGGGCGCGACCGCGATGAACCCTTGCGGGCCCGCCTCGCCAGCCCTGCGCGCGACACCCTTCGTGCGAAGGCGCAACCTTCGTGCCGGTCAGTCCTGCGGCGGAGGGCCCAGCAACTCGACGCCGAAGCGGCGGCCGGCAAGCTCGGCGAAGGCGGCGACATCCTCGGGTAGCCGCAGGCCACGCTCGGCGGCGACGCCGAACATGGCCTCGAAGCCGCCGGGCGTCACGACGACGAGCTTGCGTCCCGGCCCGTCGCCGATGTTGCGGTAGGTGTGCGGCACGCCGCGCGGCAGCAGCGCCGTCTCGCCGGGCCCGACATCCCAGCGGCGGTCGCCGCACCACAGGCGGAAGCGTCCCTCGAGGATGTGGAAGACTTCGTCCTCGCGCTGATGAAGGTGAAGCGGTGGGCCCTCGCCGGGCGGCACGGTGTCCTTGAAGACGCCGACGCTTCCGCCGCTTTCCGCCGCGGTGAGCAGGATGTCGTAGCGCACACCCATCCACTCGACGCTGCGCGCGCCGGCGTGTTCCGGGGTGGGGGCGGCGGGCAATTCGGCCATGGGCGGTTCACTCCGCTGACGATGCCCGGCGAAGGATCATAGCCGAAGGCGGGCGGTGCGGCGACCTGGCGGCAGGGGCGGGCCTGGGGCTCGGCGCATATTCGCGAAACGTCATGTCATGCGAATAACCGGCGGTTGCGCGAAACGGGCCCGCCACCGCAAGCATCATCTGCGAAACCTTCGTGGTGGCCTTGCGCTGCGGCCGCGCTCGGGGAGGATGCGGGCCTGCGCGAAGGAGAACCGCCATGTCCGTGACCGGCCTGCCCCCCTATGACGACGCCAACATCTTCGCCCGCATCCTTCGCGGGGAGATCCCGTCGAAGAAGGTCCATGAGGATGAGCACGCCCTCGCCTTCCACGACATCAACCCGCAGGCGCCGGTGCACGTGCTGGTGATCCCGAAGGGGCGCTACGTCTCGCTGGCGGATTTCTCGACGCAAGCGAGCGAGGCGGAAATCGCCGGCTTCTGGCGCGTGGTGGGGATGGTGGCGAAGGATCTCCGGCTGGAAGGCGCGGGGTATCGCGTGCTCACCAACATCGGCAGCGACGGCGGCCAGGAAGTGCCGCATTTCCACGTGCACATATTCGGTGGGCGGCGGCTCGGGCGGATGGTGGCGCGGGCGGAATAGAAGGTCGGGGGAGGGGAACCTCCCCCCATGGCCGTCCTTGGCGAAGCCGAGGTCAAGGCGTTGGGAGGTCGCGGCTTGCTGCTCTGCCGGCCCGCCGCGCTGAAGCGGGCCTTCGCCCGCCAGGCCCGCGCCTGGCTCGCCGGCCAAGCCGACCCGCGCGGGAACGACAAAGGGGGACCGGAGACTTGGACCAGACGACCACACCGGCGGCGATGCCCGCCGGCGCCGCCACGGAGGCCGCGCCCCCGCGCGAGGGATTCCTCGGCATCCTGCTGATCTTCCTCCGTCTCGGCGTCACCTCCTTCGGCGGGCCGATCGCGCATATCGGCTACCTGCGCGAGGAGTTCGTCGCGCGCCGGCGCTGGATGGACGAGGCCGCCTACGCGGATCTGGTCGCGCTGGCGCAGTTCCTGCCCGGACCGGCCAGTAGCCAGACCGGCTTCGCGATCGGCGTGCTGCGCGGTGGCCTGCCGGGCGGGCTCGCCGCCTGGCTAGGCTTCACCCTGCCCTCGGCGCTGGTGATGCTGCTCGCCGCCTACGGGGCGGACCTGGCCACGGGGGGCGCCGGCGCCGGAGTCGTGCACGGCCTGAAGCTGGTCGCGGTCGCGGTGGTGGCGCAGGCGGTCTGGGGCATGGCGGGGAACCTCTGCCCGGACCGCGTGCGCGCCACGATCGCGGTGCTGGCGGCGCTCGCGCTGCTGCTGTTGCCCTCGGCGCTCACGCAGATCGCGGTCATCCTCGCCGGCGCTGCGGCGGGCCTCGCGCTCTGCCGCGGCGGCGTCGCGCAGAGCCAGGCCACGCTCGGCTTCCGCGTCCGGCCGGGCGCGGGGATCGCGGCGCTGGTGCTGTTCGCCGCGCTGCTGCTCGGGCTGCCGCCGCTGGCCAGCGGCTCGCACGCCCTGGCGCTGGCCGAGGCCGCCTACCGCGCCGGCGCGCTGGTCTTTGGCGGCGGCCATGTGGTGCTGCCGCTGCTGGAGCGCGCCTTCGTGCCTTCCGGCTGGATCTCGGCCGACGCCTTCCTCGCCGGCTACGGCGTGGCGCAGGCGGTGCCCGGCCCGCTGTTCACCTTCGCCGCCTTTCTCGGCGCGGCGCAGGGGCTCTGGCCGAACGGGGTGCTGGGCGGCGCGATCGCGCTCGTCGCGGTGTTCCTGCCCGGGCTGCTGCTGATCTATGGCATGCTGCCCTTCTGGGACGGCTTCCGGAAGCGTCCCGCGGCGCAGGCCGCGCTGCGCGGCGTCAACGCGGCGGTGGTCGGCATCCTGCTTGCCGCGCTGTTCGATCCGATCTGGACCTCGACGGTGCGCGTCCCGGCGGACTTCGCCATCGCGCTCGCGGCCTTCGCGGCGCTGGTGCTGTGGAGGGCGCCCGCTTGGCTGGTCGTGGCGCTGACGGCGGCGGCGGGCGCGCTGGCCGGCGCGGCGCTCTGACGACGACCGGGGCCAGGCGACGACGGCGCCGCCTGGCCACCGGCGGCATCGGGCCCGTGCCACCCCAGCGTCACCGACCGGGCCGCCGACGATGCCTGTCCGGAGGAGCGCTGGCCGGTGCGCCCGGAAGGTGCCCTGCCCTGGCAATGGCTCACATCACGCCGGCGCCCCGGGGCACTTCGCGACGGCATCACGGGATCCGCCGCTTCGTGACCGCCACCGACGGCGTGGCTGCCGCGAGGTCGAAGGTCGCCGTGCGCGATGTTGCGCGCCATCACCCGCAGCGTGTCGTTGCTCCGGGCGGTCGCGTCGAACTCGACGAAGCGGTTGGCGTTCGGCAGTAGCCTCGCCCGGTCGCGGTGATGCCGTCCAGCCCGGTCCACGGCGGCGCCGCCATGGTGGTCTCGGTCGTCGTCGAGGTCGCGATCATGCAAGCACCCTCCACGCCGATCCCGGTATTGCCGTGGCGGAACTGCACAAGAGGAGCGGAGCCCACGGAGCACGCTCTCACCGTTCCATCACATTGACATAACTCAATGCGTCACCATTTAATATGAAATAACAAGAATCTATCAATGTGATGAAAGCGGCATCATGAATGGGTTCGCTGAAGACATCGAGAACTTGACCGAAGACAACAATGACTTCCGTCGCGTTCTGTACACGGGGCAGAAGCTGCAGCTCGTCCTGATGGCACTTCAGCCCGGCGAGGAAATCGGCGAGGAAGTCCATGGCGGCACCGACCAGTTCTTCCGTGTCGAGAAAGGCAAGGGAGGAGTGGTCATCGACGGCAAGGCCACGAGGATCGAATCCGACATGGCAACCATCATTCCTGCCGGCGCCCGCCACAACGTCAGGAACACCGGCGACAAGCCGTTGAAGCTCTACACGCTGTACGCGCCGCCGGAGCATATCGACGGGACCGTGCACGCCACCAAGGCGGAAGCCGAGGCCGCGCACGAACATTTCAATGGCAAGACCACCGAAGCCCGATCGGACGCCTGACCCCGGCGTCACATGCTGCCGCTGCTGCCGCCGGCCTGGAGCGGATCCCGATCAGTGGAATCGCCTGATCGGGTGACGATGCTCGCAGAGACAAAGGCCTGGAGCGGTGTCCGTGAGCCGAGGCGAACGGAGACCGCTCCAGCACCGGATTGCCACCAAACATGAGGAGAGTGAGATGGACATGCTGATCATCTTGGCCGCGCTTGGCCTCTTTGGCCTCGTCACCTTCTGGCCACGCCATGCGGACGCCCACTGCGACACGATGGACGGCCCCACCGCGGTCGACGGGCGCAAGGCCCTGACCTCGGGCAATCTCAACCACGCCCTCAAGTGGATCGGCCCGAAGGCCGAGGCCGAGTTGCGGGAGGTCTTCGAGCCAAGTCTCCGGGTCCGGAAACTCGGTGGCGAGGCGACCGCCGTGGCTGACCGGCTTTTCCTGGAAACCCTGGTTCGCCTCCATCGGGCGGGTGAGGGCGCGGGCTTCGATGGCCTCAAGCCGTCCGGCACCGCGATCGACCCGGCCGTGGCCGCCGCCGATGCCGCCATCGCCAGCGGTCGCATGGATCCGCTGGTCGGCGTCGCCCCCAAGGACCGGCTGCCCGAACTCGAACGCCGCCTGCAGGCTGCGCTCGCCCTGAAGGACTTCCCGGTTGACGACGTCGCCGCGGGGCGGCGCTACATCGACGCCTACGTCAAGTTCTTCAAGTATGCCGAGGGCCACGATCATGACCACGGCCACGGCGGGCACGCGCACCAACACTGACGATGACGGAGGCCTTCGCCCTCTTGATCCCGGTAGCGGCGATCACCGCGATGGTGGTGCGCCGCTACTGGTGGCTGACCCGGATCCGCTCATGGTCCATGTATCCGACGCTCCGGCCCGCCGACTGCGTCCCCACCCGGCGGATCCGTGGGACGAAACCCGTCCGCCGCGGCGACATCGTGGTCATCGACTCCGCCGAACTCGGCCGCCGGGTCGTCAAGCGCGTGATCGGATTGCCGGGCGAGACCGTCGAGGTAAGCCCGCACGGGGTGACGGTCGATGGCGTCCCCCTGGCCGAACCCTATGTTGCCGCACATGGCGGCCCGGCGGGCAGGTTCCGCGTCCCGGCGCACGCGTATGTCGTGCTCGGCGACAACCGCCCCCAGTCCAGTGACAGCCGGTCCTGGATGACGCCGTACGTCCCGGCCACGGCCATCCGGGGCCGGCTGGGCACCTGACCTACTGCCGGCCGGCCGTCACCGACCCGGCCCTCTGTGGCCCGCCGGGCCGGTCACGCGGACCGGCGCGGCGCCCGATGCGTCGCGCCGTCCGTTGTCACGACCGCAGCTTGGCCCGGACGAGTTCGCCGGTGACCGAGTGGTAGCGGACCTCGATCGGGATGCCGCTGTCGTTCATCGCCCGCGCCTCGTAGCAGCCATCGTCCATCTTGATCCGGTCCACCCGGTAGCCGAGATCCTGCAGGGTGTTCCGGATCGCCTCGGCCGGCAGCCGCACCTCGCCCGGGGCGATCCGGCAGTGGTAGGCACCGGCGCTCCTACCCTCGTCGGCAAAGGCCGGGGAGATGGCCGGGATGGCCGCCGCGGCGGCGCCGAGGGCCAGGGCGGCAGTCAGCATGGTCTTGCGCATCTTGCGTCTCCAATCCGTGGGGCCGGACCAATTCCGGACCCGATGCCAGGACCCTACCGAGGGGCTGCTGTCCGCCCGCTGTTGATCCATGTCAGCGATCCGTCAGCCGCGCCCGGCCAGGATGCGGCCATGACGACACATGCCCCGACCGCCCGCCGCCGCAGCCTCCTCCGCCTCGGCGGCGGCCTCTGCGCGGCGGTGGGCGCGGCCATCCTCGCGGCCCGCCCCGCGCTCGCCCG
>NZ_JAAEDM010000117.1 GCF_018129065.1 Neoroseomonas soli
CGCAGCGCGCGGGCCTGCGTCGCCGCATCCGGCGCGGCGCCCGCGCGCGGCGCGGCGATGTCCTCGTACAGCGCGGCGAGCCGCGCGCCGATCACCGGCAGCGCGTTTTCCGCCACTGCCTGGGCGCGTGCGGCCTCGCGCATCGCCATGTCGCCGCGGTGGCGGGCGACGAAGCGCAGCAGCGCCTCGGCCAGCGCCTCCTCCTCCGCCGCGTCCGCGAGCACGCCCGACGATCCTTCCCGCACCAGGTCCGGCAACCCGCCGACCGGGGTGGCGAGGCAGGGCGTGCCGCAGGCCAGCGCCTCCAGCGCCACGTTCGGGTAGTTGTCTTCCAGCGAGGGAATGCAGGCGAGATCGGCCGCCGAGAGGATATCCGCCAGCACCTCGTCCGCCTCGACCTCCCCGAAGGCCAGTGTCCGCAGCCCCGGCCATGCGGGCAGCGCCGATTTCCCGAAACCCGCCACGGCCAGCCGCCCGCCCGGCGGCAGCAGCGCGGCGAGGCGCCCGTCCTCGCTGACCCGCCGCAGCGCCTCCATCAGCAGCGCGCCGCCCTTGCGGTGTTCCCGGTTGTCATGCGCGCCGGCGACCAGAAGCAGGTCGTCCGGCCCGATGCCCCAGGCGGCGCGCAGCGCATCGCGATCCGCGCGCGGGGCGAAGATGTCGGTCTCGATCGGATTCGGGATCACCTCGATGCGGCAGCCGCGCAGGATGGCGCTCTGCCGCGCGCATTCCGCCATCCAGCGGGAGGGCGCCACGATCACCGCCCCCGGCGCGGACCAGGCGGCGCGCTTCTCCTCGAAGGCGTTGGGCACCAGCGACCAGGCATCGGCGAGTTGCGGGCATTGCAGGCAGGCGGTGCGGTACTGCTCGCAGCCGGCCGGGTAGTGGCAGCCGCCGGTCATCGGCCAGAGGTCGTGCAGCGTCCAGACCACCCGCCGCCCTTCCGCCAGCCAGCCGCGCAGCGTCGCCGGCGGGATGGCCCAGGAGGTCCAGTGCAGGTGCAGGACATCCGCCGCCGCGAACAGCGCCTGGCGTTCCAGCGCGAGGCCCGGGTGCGCGATCGAGAACAGCGTGTTGGTCTCGGCACTGCGCGCCGATTGCAGCACACCCCATTGCACCTTGTCGCGCAGCGCCCGCGCCAGCGCGGCCTCGCCGGGATCGGACGGCGGCACCGCGCGCAGCAGGATGTCGTCGGGTTCGCTCGGCTCACCCTCGGCGAAGGCGAAGGCCGAGAGCATCCCCGCCCCGCGCGCGGCCAGATGCGCGCGTCGCCCGGCGCGCCCCGCGCCGCCGCCGGCGCCATGCGAGACATGCATGACCGTCAGTGCCAAACGCGCGCCCCCCGCGTCGCCGCGCAGGCGCGGCCGTCACTGGCGGTAGACCGCGCCCCGCCTGCGGTCAAGGCGGCGTGCGCCGGCACCCTTCGCGGCGATGACGGGAATGTCATAGGATGCAGACGGGCCGCGCGCGGCCCCGATCCGCAGGGGGAGTCCACCGCATCGTGCCTGATCGCAGCAGCCCCACCGCACCCGCGGGAGGCCGGAGTGTCTGACGACCGCCCCCCCTTTCTCGTCACCATCGCGACCCAGCGCAGCGGCACCAAGTTCCTCGGCACCTCCTTCTCGGCCGGCGGCCTGGTCCGTTCCCTGGGGGAGGTGTTCCAGCCCGGTCCCGGCGGCTCCGACTTCCGCACCTTCTTCGCCGACTTCGTGGCGCAGCGCGGCGGCTTCGGCTTCGAGGCGGAGGAGATGGGCAGCGCCCTCGACCTCTTCATCGAGCAGTTGCGCGCCAAGGTCGCGCCGGCGGCGCTGCATTTCGACCTGATGTACAACAACCTCGGCAGCTTCGCCCCGGTCTGGACCCTGCCGGTCGGCGCGCCGGGATCGAACTTCCTGGCCAACTGGCTGAAGTCCCGCCGCGCGGCGGTGATCCACCTGGTCCGCCCGGACCTCGCGGAATGCTTCGCCAGCCACGTCATCGCCGAGGCGCGCGGCATCTACCACACCGGCAACGACAAAGACGCGGCGCGCGACATGAGCGTGATGCTGAGCGCGGAGCAGGCGCTGTCCTACATGCTGCCGATCCTCAGGACGCGGCGCTTCGTGCAGCGCGCCTTCGGCGGCTATGCCCGCTACCTCGAGATCACCTACCCCGACTTCATCGCCGGGCCGAGCGTGACGCCGGAAACGGCGGAACGCATCGCTAGGCTGGCCGGCATCCCGGCGGCCGAGGCGCCACGCCTGTTCGGCGCATCGCCGCTGCGCCAGACGGCGAAGGACAAGCGGTCGCTGGTGACGAACTTCGACGACATCGACCGGATGGCGCGGAACCTGCAGCGGATGGTGAACGACGGGTGAGCCGCGGGGCAAGGCAGGCAATTTTCCGGCGTGAGTTTCTATTCTAGGTTGCCACCAACCTCTGCCCCCATCCGCCGGACCGAAGATCGATGAACCACGTGCCGACCAGGCGACTCCGGCCTCTCCAGGGCCATACCGAACCGGCGCTGACGATCGAGCGCTTCTCCCTGTTCCATGGCGTGCTGCACGTGACCGGCCACGCCTTCTGCGGGGCGAGCCCGGTCGCGGGGCTGACTGTCCTGCTCGGCGACGGCCGCAGACTGCCGGTCGCCCGGCACGACCTGCCGAGCCCCGAACTCACCCGTCAGCACGGCAGCGCGGCCGCCGCCTGCGCCTTCGATGAGCAGTTCGCTGTCGGCCCCGATGCCAATGCGGTGCTCGGCGCGCGGATGGAAATCCGGCTGGCCGACGGAAAGCTGCAGTTGCTCCCGCTCGGGGTGCATGACCAGGCGGACCCCGTGGTGCCGCTCATCAACCGCTTCTTCGGCATGCTGCGGGACCTCCCGCCCGGCCACATGCTCGAGATCGGATCGCGCAACCGGACCGGCAACATGCAGACGGGCAACCTCCCGCCCGGCTGGCGCTACACCGGCTTCGACATCCTGGAAGGCGAGAATGTGGACGTCGTGGGCGATGCGCACGCCGCGAGCACCTTCCTGCCGCATGGCGAATTCGATGCCGTGATGTCCTTCGCCGTCTTCGAGCATCTGCTGATGCCGTGGAAGGCGGTGGTGGAGATGAACCGCGTGCTGCGCATCGGCACCATCGGCCTGATCGCGGCGCCGCAGACCTGGTCCCTGCACGAGGAACCCTGCGACTACTTCCGCTTCTCCGGCCATGCCTGGAAGGCGCTACTGAACCGCGCGACCGGCTTCGAGCTGCTCGACGTCGTGCACGGCCCGCGCGCCTACATCGTCGCGAAGGTGTTCAACGTCGCGACGAATTTCGGCGAGGTGCACACCGGCGCGCTCATGTCGGCCGCGCTCTTCCGCAAGACCGCCGAGACGAAACTGGACTGGCCAGTCTCGCTCGACGACATTGCGGACGACCTCTACCCGATGTGATCAGCGCGGCGTGCGCCGCGCCAGGATCGAGAGCGCCGGCCCCGCCGGATGGTCCGGCGTCTCATGCGCGATGTCGATGCTGTCGAAGCCGAGGCGCCGCAGCACGCCGAGCAGGTCGTCGCGCTCCATCCACAGCGGGTCCTCGTCGGTCCCCCCGCAGAAGGCCGGGTCCGTGACCCTGCCGTAGGGCCGGCGGTGCAGCGTCACGTCCATGTCGCGCCAGGCCCGCGCCTCCCGGCCCTGGATCGCGGCGCGCCGCGGATCGCCCGGCGGCATCGCCTTCGCATCCACCACATGCGTCCAGAGAAACAGCCGGTCGGTCCGCGCGGACAGCAGTTCGAGCAGCCGCAGCGGATCGGTCATGTGATAGAGCACGCCGCTCGCGACGATCAGCGGCCAGCTGCGCGGCTCCGTCTCGAGATACGGCACGAAATTCCCGAGCAGGAAGGACGCGTCGCGCAGGCCGCGGATCTCCTTCGTCACGAGACAGCGCAGATAAGCCCTGCGATTGGCCTCGATCGCCAGCACCGACCGCGCGCCCGCATCGAGCAGCATCGCCGTGTGGCTGGCCTCGAGCGGACCGAGTTCGAGAACCTCCATGTCCCTGAGGCTGCCGCCCAGCAGCCCGACCAGCCAGGTGATGCGGGCATCGTCATGCAGCGCCACCTGCCCCGCCTGCACACCGAGCGCAGCGGGAAAGGACCCGACCCAGGAATCGGACAGGGTGTCGATCGCGTGCTGCGCGCAGGGCGCGGACTTCACATAGGTCTCGTCGCCGAAATCCACCGCCGGCGTGGCCGGCGCGGCCGACGCGGGCACCGTCCCGCGCGCCTCGGCGACCGCACCGAGCGCCAGCGCCGTGCGGTCGAGCCCCACCTGCGCCTGCGCGGGAGAAAGCACGGCGAGGAACTCGCAGCCGATGCTCGGATGGAAGAACTGCTCACCCATCCCGATCAGGCCGAGCGAGCGCAGGTCCTCGGCGATCAGGCGGAAGGTCGAAGGGGTGAAGACCCAGGCATGGGCGTCGAGATACTCCTCCTGCCGCCGCGCCGCGATGTCGTAGCCGGCGCGTGCGGTGCCGCCGAAAGCGAAGGTGCCGCCCTCGCTCTCCGCCCAGACATGCACGCCGTCGCGCAGCGCATTGTAGGCGTGGTGGTCGAACAACGCCGCCGGCGTGTGCGTGCGCTGCTTGGCCAGGTAGGAGTTGAGCATCTGGCCCGCGGTGCTGGTCGGCCGCAGGTAGTCGAAGCAGAAGCGCCGGTCCGGCACGAGCAGGAAGAGCCGCCCGTCCGGCTTCAGCGCGCGCTCGCAGCGCTGCAGGAAGTGGATCGGGTCGGGCAGATGCTCGAACACGTGGCTTGCGACGATGAAGTCGAAGCCTTCGCCCGAATCATCGAGCTCGCCGAACTCGCCGCCATCGTCGATGGCATCGACTTCCTCGACTCTGCTGACGTCCACGCCCATGGCCGAATACTTGCGGCGCAGCCCATCCGCATCGGTGTGGTCGATGATTCGCGTCCGATAGCCCTCTGCCTTCGGCAGGATGGGCGAATAGGAGGCCCCGATCTCGATGCCGCGCTGCGACGTGCCGACGGCGTTCCTGATGTAGCTGCGAAAGTCCAACCTGGCCTCCTGGGGCGACGTCGGGCCGGCTTCCATCACTTCGCGGAATTCGCTGATGAGTGGAATTGCCGTCCTTATTATTTCACTATAAGTAGCCCACGCATCTCTCGGAAGGGCTGGCGATGCAGCGTATTCGCCGCACGGTAAACGATCTCGCCTATCGTGCCTTTTGTGTCGGAACGAAACTCGCGCAGGCGCCGGCCGTGATCCGCGAAGGCACGCCGCGCATTCTCTCCGACGAGGTCACCACACCCGTCCAGGGCGATCGCTTCGCCATCGTCGTCAAATACGCCAAATTCGGCCTGACCGAGGATTTCACCGATCTGCTCGCCGCGCTGAAGCGGGCGCGGGTGAACGCCATCGTCGTCTGCAACGGACATCTCGCGCCGGAGGAGGCCGCGCGGCTGCGGTCACTTGCGCACCGCATCATGGTCCGCCCCAACATCGGCCGCGACATGGGCGCCTACCGCGCCGCGACGCTGCATCTGCATCGCAGCGGCCTGATGCCGTCGCGCGTCCTCTACTTCAACGACAGCGTCATCTATCTGCGCGGTCAGGGCCTCGACGACATGGTCGCCGCGCTGGCCGAGAGCAGCTACGACGTGGCGGGCACCTTCGAGAACCACGAATTCGCCCACCACGTCGGGACCTATGCGTTCAGCATTTCCGGTGCCGTCTTCGCGGATCGGAACGTGCAGCGCTTCTGGCGACGCTACCGCCCGTACGACCTGCGTCCCTACGCCATTCGCCGGGGCGAGGTCGCCTACACGGAATGCGTCCGGCGCTGCGGCTACCGCATCGATGTGATCTATTCGGCCGATAAGCTCGCGAGCCGGCTGGGCGCCCTGCCGTTCCACACGCTCGTCGAGCACCTCCGCTACATCCCGTTCGGCGCCTTCCGCGACTACGCGATCAATGACCTCATCGCCGGCGCTGTGAAGACAGGTGCGCTGCTCTACCGAAAAGCGCCGGAATCCGCGCCGCCCCCCGCGCGCACGCCGCGCCTCAGCGACTACCGCTCGCGCACGGTGCCGACGAATGAGGAAGCCGAGGCCCACGCGCAGTTCCTGCGGCTGTCGGAAACCATGAAATCCGAAGTCCTGATCAACCACATGATGGGGCTCATCATCAATTGCAGCCAGGTCCACTACGGCTTCGGGCTGTTCCACCGCGTGATGGGCAGCCCGCTCGTGAAGAAGGATCTGCTGGTGCGCGGCGTCTTCTTCGAGCACGATTGCACGAGGATCCTCGACACCGTGCCGGCCGAAAGGCGCAACGGCATCATGCGCGAGTTGATCTCCCGCGGACGCCCGGTGAATTTCGACTGGATGCGCCGCTTCCGGCTGAGGCACGGCCTCATCTGAAGGCGGCCTCGCCGGCCGCCTTCCCGCAAGTGCCTCAGCGCGCGGCGGCGCTCGCGTCGCTGCGCGTGGCGCCCACGCGCTGCGCCAGCGCGGCAGCCATGAACTCGTCCAGCTCCCCGTCCAGCACGGCGTCGGGATTGCCCTTCTCCACGCTGGTCCGCAGGTCCTTCACCATCTGGTACGGCTGCAGCACGTAGGACCGGATCTGGTGGCCCCAGCCGATGTCGGTCTTGCCGGCCTCGACCGCGTCGCTGATCGCCTCGCGCTTGCGCAGTTCCAGCTCGTACAGCCGCGCCTTCAGCATCTCCATCGCGATGGCGCGGTTGCGGTGCTGGCTGCGATCCTGCGTGGACGCCACCACGATCCCGGTCGGGATATGGGTGAAGCGCACGCCGGATTCCGTCTTGTTGACGTGCTGCCCGCCCGCGCCGGAAGCGCGGAAGGTGTCGGTCTTGAGGTCCGCCGGATTGACCTCGATCTCGATGCGGTCGTCGATCACCGGATAGACATAGACGGATGCGAAGGACGTCTGCCGCCGCGCCGCCGCATCGAAGGGGCTGATGCGCACCAGCCGGTGCACGCCGCTCTCGGTCTTGAGCCAGCCATAGGCGTTGTCGCCGCTCACCTGGATGGTGGCGGACTTCACGCCGGCCTGCTCGCCGTCGGAGCGTTCCGTCACGGTCACCTTGTAGCCGCGCTTCTCCGCCCAGCGGACGTACATGCGCAGCAGCATCTCGGCCCAGTCCTGGGCCTCGGTGCCGCCGGCGCCGGCATTCACTTCCAGATAGGCGTCGTTGGCGTCGGCCTCGCCCGCGAGCAGGCTCTCGATCTCGCGGCGCTTGGCTTCCTCGGCGAATGCCTTCAGGTCGTCCACCGCCGCGTCCGCGGTGGCCTGGTCGCCCTCGGCCTCGGCGAGTTCGATCAGCCCGAACGCATCGGCGACGTCACGTTCGAGGCGACGGACGCCTTCGACCTGGTCGGCCAGCCGCCCACGCTCGCGCATCACGCGACCGGCCTCGGCGGCATCGTTCCAAAGGGTGGGGTCCTCGGCGCGAGCGTTCAGCTCGTCGAGGCGACGGACGGCGGCATCCCAGTCAAAGATGCCTCCTCAGCAGGGACACCGAAGCGGTGATCTGCTCGTTCAGGGATTCTGCATCAGCACGCATGGCGGCGGCTCAATACAACCCGCCCAGGCTGCTGTCGATGCCGGTCGCGCTGCCGCCGCCGCCGCCGCCCTCGCCGCTCCAGCGCCGGGCGGAATTCTCCGTCCCCGGCCGGAAGGCCTCAAGGATCGAGCCGTTGCCGACATTGAGCCGCACCAGCGCCACGCCCGGCGGGGCGCGGAAGGGCACCGGCGGGCTGTCGCGCAGCGCAGCGGCCACCACTTCCCGGAAGATCGGCGCCGCATTGCCGCCGCCCGTCTCCCCGTTGCCGAGGCTGCGCGGGTCGTCATAGCCCAGCCACACCGCCACCACGATGTCCGGGGTGAAGCCGACGAACCAATTGTCCTTGTAGTCGTCCGTCGTGCCGGTCTTGCCGGCGACGGGGCGGCCCAGCCGGTCGCCGATCGCGTTCGCGCCGGTCCCCCGCTGCACCACGCCCTGCAGCAGGCTCACCATCTGGTAGGCGGCGATCGGGTCGGTCACCAGCCGGCGCTGCGGGTCCACGAGTTCGGGCGGGCCGGTGTCCGGGCCGGCGGCGGAACAGGTCTCGCAGGTCCGGCGGTCGGCGCGCCAGATGACGCGGCCGCGGCGGTCCTGCACGGAATCGATCAGCGTCGGCGTCACCTCGCGCCCGCCATTGACGAAGGCGGCATAGCCAGCGGCCATGCGCATCACCGTCGTCTCGCCGGCGCCGAGGGAATTCGCCAGGAAGCGCGGCATGTTCGGGATCACGCCGAAGCGCGCCGCCGCATCGGAGACCGCATCCATGCCGACCTGCTGCGCCAGCCGCACGGTGACGAGGTTGAGACTGCGCTCCATCGCCTGGCGCATCGTCACCCAGCCATAGGACCGGCCCGCGGTGTAGTTCTGCGGCCGCCACATCCGCCCGCCCGACATCACCTCGATCGGTTCGTCCAGCAGTTCCTGGTTGGGCGGGATGCCCTGCTCCAGCGCCGTGATGTAGACGAAGGGCTTGAAGGAGGACCCGGGCTGCCGCATCGCCTGCGTCGCCCGGTTGAACCAGGATCGCTCGAACGACCAGCCGCCCGTCATGGCCAGCACGCGCCCGGTCTGCGGTTCGAGCGCGACGATCGCGCCTTCCACCTGCGGCATCTGGCGCAGCTCCAGCCGCTCCGGCCGTGCCGCGCGGCCTTGCGCCGCGGTCTGGGAGGCCATCGGCTCGACGAAGACCACGTCGCCGACACTGGCCACCTGCTGCATGCGGGACGGCTGGCCGCCGATGCGCCCGTCCCGTGCCGGCCGCGCCCAGGCGAGGTCCGAAAGATACATCAGCCCCGTGCGCGGCTGCGGCGCGCCGCGCGCATCGCCGCGCTCGATCCAGCCGAGCCGCGCTTCGGTGTTGCGCACCTCCAGCACCACTGCGAGCCGCCATTCCGGCAGCCCGCCCGGCGGGCGCTGATAGGCCTCGAGCGCCGGCATCCATTCCGTCGGGCCGGCGGCGATGGTGCCGAAGGCGCCGCGCCAGCCGCCACGCCGGCGGTCATAGGCCACCAGCCCGTCGTGCAGCGCGCGCTCCGTCGCCGCCTGCAGCTCGGGCTCGAGGCTGGTGCGCACCACCAGGCCGCCCATCGTCGTCTGCTCGGCGCCGTAGCGCTGGATCAGCTCGCGCCGCACCTCCTCGGTGAAGTGCTGGCCGACAGGCACGATGTCGGGCCGCCGCGTCGGGCGCGGCACGATCGGCTCGGCCTTCGCATAGCGGGCTTCCTCGCGCGTGATGTAGCCGTCCTCGGCCATGCGATCGAGCACCCAGTCGCGGCGGGTGCGCGCGGCCTCGGGGAAGCGGAGCGGGTTGTAGTTGTTCGGCGCCTTGGGCAGGGCGGCGAGGAAGGCCGCCTCGGCCACGGTCAGGTCGTCGAGGCCCTTGTTGAAGTAGGCCTGCGCCGCGGCGGCGACGCCGTAGGCGCTCTGCCCGAGGAAGATCTCGTTCAGGTAGAGTTCGAGGATGCGGTCCTTCGACAGCGCCTGTTCGAGGCGCACGGCGAGGATCGCCTCCCGCACCTTGCGCATGACGGAGCGTTCGGACCCCACCAGCATGTTCTTGGCGACCTGCTGGGTGATGGTCGAGGCACCGCCCATGCGGCGGCCGGAGCCGTAGTTCTCCGCCGCCGTCAGCAGCGCGCGGCCGATGCCGAGCGGATCGACGCCGTGATGCTCCCAGAACCGCTGGTCCTCGGCCGAGACGAAGGCTTGCTGGACGCGCGCCGGGATCGCCTCGATCGGCACGAAGACGCGCCGCTCGGTCGCGAGCTCGGCGGTCAGCCGGCTGTCGGCCGCGTAGATGCGGCTCATCTGCGGTGGGTCGTAGTCGGCAAGCCAGCGGTGATCCGGCAGGTCTTCGGACACCTGGCGATAGACGCCGTAGGCTGCGACGCTGCCGACCACGCCGCCGACCAGCAGCAGCATGAAGAACAGGCGGAACAGCCCGAGGCCCCGCCGCCGTCGCCGCTTCTCCTGCCGCTTCCGCGCGGGTGGGGCCGCTTCGGTGGCCGCCCCCTGCGCTTCGGGTTCCGGCGTCGCCTGGGGGGCAGCCGGCCCTACGCCGCGCCGCGCACGGCGAGAGGGGTCGAGGGGTGCATCGGCACGGAGGTCGGGGGCAGTCATCGGATCCTTGATACACCGCCCCGCCGCCCGCCGCGACACATGGCGCGGCCGGGACGATGCGGGGGCGGCGCAAAGGCCCGCATCATCCTGGCTGTATTTGGGCGGACGCCACCTCGAGCCAACCCCTGATCGCGCGCGTCAGGGCGCCGGCCAGGCGGGCGCGATGGTCCGCGCGCTGCAGCGCCGCCTCGTCCCGCGGGTCCGACAGGAAGCCGAGCTCGACCAGCGCGGAGGGGATTTCCGGCGCCTTGAGCACGACGAAGCCGGCCTCCCGGTGGGTATTGGGCAGCAGGGGCACATCCTCGCCCAGTTCCCGCACCGCGAGGCGCGCGAGGCGCGCGGAACCCGCCCGCGTCTCCTGCCGCATCAGGCTGATCAGGATCCGTTGCACCTCCGGGCTGACGGAGGGCAGGCGCAGGCCGCCGGCAAGGTCCGCGCGGTTCTCCCGCCGCGCCAGCGCCTCGGACATGGCGTCGGAGGCGGTGTCGGACAGCGTGTAGACCGATGCGCCGCGCGCCCCCGGCGCGGAATCCGCGTGCAGGGAGACGAACAGCGCCGCCTCCCGCCGCCGGGCTATCTCCACCCGATCGGCCAGCGGCACGAAGACGTCGCGCGAGCGGGTCAGCACCACGCGGCAGGTGCGGGTCGACTCCAGCCGGCGCTTCAATTCCTGCGCGGCCGCGAGGACGATGCGCTTCTCCTGCGTGCCGGAGGCGCCGATCGTACCCGGGTCGCGCCCGCCATGGCCGGGGTCGAGCACCACCAGCGGCAGCGGCGCCGCCCCGCGCGCCACGCCGGCAGCGAGGTCCCGCCCGGCGCGCACCGCTGCGGCGAACTG
>NZ_JAAEDM010000118.1 GCF_018129065.1 Neoroseomonas soli
GGCCTCGGCGCCGCTCTCCGCCAGCAGCCGCGGGCTGCCGAGGATGATGCCGCGCCCCTCGACCACGCCTTCGACGCCGCGGCCCGGCAGGGCGCGGAAGTCCTGTGCCGGCGGCACCGCGCCGCTGGCGGCGACCACCGCGCGGGCGAGCGGATGCTCGCTGCCCGCCTGCAACGCGCCGGCGAGATGCAGCGCCTCTTCCTCCGTCACGCCATCGGCCGGATGCAGGGCGGCGAGGCGCGGCTTGCCTTCGGTCAGCGTGCCGGTCTTGTCGAACGCCACCAGGGTGACGCCCTGCGCGCGCTCGATGGCATCGACGTCGCGCACCAGGATGCCGGCGCGCGCCGCCGCCCCCGTGCCCGCCATGATGGCGGCGGGCGTGGCGAGGCCGAGCGCGCAGGGGCAGGCGATGACCAGCACCGAGACGGCGGTGATCACCGCGGTCTCGACCCCCGCGCCCGCCAGCAGCCAGAAGGCCAGCGTCGCCGCCGCGATGAGGAGGACGACCGGCACGAACACCGCGCTCACGCGATCCACCAGCTTCTGCACCGGCGCACGGGAGGCCTGGGCTGCCGCGACCAGCGCGGCGACGCGCGCCAGCACCGTCTCCCCGCCCACCGCGCGCACGTCGATCACCATCCGGCCGTCGAGCGCGATGGTGCCGGTGGACACGCGCGCGCCGGGTTCCTTCTCCACCGCGCGGCTTTCGCCGGTCAGCGCGCTCTCGTCCACGCCGGAGCGGCCTTCGCGCACCTCGCCATCGGCGGGGATGCGCTCGCCGGGCCGCACCACGACCACGTCGCCGACCATCAGCGCGGCGGCCGGCACCTCGCGTTCCTCGCCGTCCTCGATGCGGCGCGCGGTGCGCGGGGCGAGGCCGAGCAGGGCGCGGATCGCCGCCCCCGTCGCGCGCTTGGCCCGCGCTTCCAGCCACTTGCCGAGCAGCACGAAGAAGACGACCACCGCCGCGGCCTCGAAATAGAGTGCATGCGCGTGTTCCGGCCCGTGGCGGAACAGCAGCCAGGCGGAAAGCCCCCAGGCCGCGCCGGTGCCGATCGCCACCAGTTGGTCCATGTTGCCGGTGCCGTCGCGCGCCGCAGCCCAGCCGGACCGCCAGAAGCGGGCACCCAGCCAGAAGACCACCGGCGTCGCCAGGACCGCCTGCCACCAGCCGCCCGGCATCCAGTCCTGGCCGAAGATCAGCCCGACCATGCCCACGAGAAAGGGCGCGGTCAGCAACCCGGCCAGGATGAGGTCGCGCTTTTCCCGCGACGCGCCGGGGTCCTCCCCCTGCTGTTCCTCAGCGCCGAGCAGGCGGTAGCCGGCGCGCGCCACCGCGGCGCCCAGGGCGGCTTCCTCGGTGCCGGCGACGGCGCGGACATGGGCGCGTTCGGTCGCCAGGTTCACCTGGGCCTCGAGCACGCCGGGCACGCGGGCCAGCGCCCGCTCCACCCGCTTCACGCAGGATGCGCAGGTCATGCCGCCGACCTGCAGGTCGAAGACCGTCTCGGGCACGCGATAGCCGGCGCGGGCCACGGCGGCGGCCAGGTCGGCGACCGGCGCGGTGCCGGTCACCTCCGCGCGGCCGGAGGCCGGGTTGACCTCCGCCCCCGCGACGCCGGGCACGGCGGTCAGCGCGCGCCGCACGCGGACGGCGCAGGCGGCGCAGGTCATGCCTTCGACGGGCAGGTCGGTGCGGGGGGTGGGCAAGGGTGCTTCTGGCATCGGTCCTTCCTCGATGCCCTCCCATGTGGGGCTTCCCATCATGGGAAGGTCAAGGGCGATGGTTGACGGGGCCGGGCCGGTGGCTGGAAACCCAGGCATGCCATCCGTCCGCGTCCCGCACGCCGTCCTCGCCCTGCTCCTGTCGGCTCCGCCCGCCCTCGCGCAGACCGAACCCTTCCGCGTCGTCAACCGGACCCAGCTCGCCGCCACGGCGCTCCATGCCGTGCCGAGCGGCCAGCAGGCCTGGGGCGCCAACCTGCTGAACCAAGGCCCCCTGCGGCCTGGTGCCTACTTCGCCCTGCGGCCGCCGGAGCGTGCGGGCTGCCGCTTCGACCTGCGCCTCGTGCTGGAGAACGGGCAGGAGGTCCTGCGCCGCGAGGCCGACATCTGCGCCGAGCGCACGGTCGAGATGGCGCCCGGCCCCGCCGCGCCCCCCACGCCGGCGGCACCGATGCCGCAGGTCGGCGGCGGCGACCGCCTGCTGCCGGAGATCCATCGCGCGCCGCGCTGAACGCACGCCGTCGCGATTGACACCACCATGGCTGCGCCCGACATCATGGCAACGATGCCGCGTCTCCTGTTCCTCGTGCCTGTGCTCGTCGGCCTCGCCGCGCCGCCCGCGTTGGCGCAGAGCGAGCCGTTCCGCGTCGTCAACCGCACGACAGCCCCGGCGCTCGCGCTGCACGCCGTGCGCAGCGGGCGCGGCGACTGGGGCGGCAACCTGCTGAATCGCGGGCCGCTCGCGCCCGGCGCCTTTTTCGCGCTGCGCCCCTCCGAAGGGGCCGGGTGTTCCTTCGACCTGCGCCTGGTCCTGCAGGACGGGCAGGAGATCGTGCGCCGCAACACCGACATCTGCACCGACCGCACGGTGGTGATGACGCTCTCGGGCGCGGCACGGCCCGTCGTCCCGGCGCCCGACGGCAAGCCGACCCCGCTGCCCGCCCCCGCCGCCGCCACCGCGAGGCCGGGGGTGGCGCCGGGCGCCCGGCCCAATCCGCAGGCGCGCGCCTCCACCGGCACCGGCTTCGTCGTCGGCCCCGACCAGGTGCTGACCAACCATCACGTCGTCGAAGGCTGCAGCCGCATCTTCGTGCGCGCTGCGGACGGGCGGACCCTGCCCGTGCCCCAGGCGCCGGCGAGTGATGCGCGGCGCGATCTCGCCCTGGTGCGCGCACCCGGGAATCCCGGGCCTGCCCTCGCCTTCCGGGCCAATCCGGTACGGCGGGGCGAGAGTGTGGTGACCTACGGCTTCCCGCTGGCCGGGCTGCTGTCCTCCGGCCCCACCCTGACGACGGGGGAGGTCAGCGCGCTGTCGGGCCTCGCGGACAACCAGACGCAGTTCCAGATCAGCGCGCCGGTGCAGCAGGGCAATTCGGGCGGGCCGCTGCTCGACCGGCAGGGCAACGTGGTCGGCGTGATCGTCTCCAAGCTGAACGCGGCGCGCATCGCGCAGCGCACCGGGGACATCCCGCAGAACGTTAACTTCGCGGTGAAGGGCACCGAGGCGCTGGACTTCCTCCGCCGCAACGGCGTGCAACCGGTGCTGCGCGAAAGCCCGGGCGAGGAACGCAGCGCGGCGGAAGTGGGGGAGCAGGTGCATCCCTCGACGGTGTTCATCCGCTGCGAGAGATGAGTTTTCGTGAGGCCCTCAGACGCCGGGCGCCGCGCATCCGCGCGGCTTGGCTTCGCGCGCCCTTGGTGCACCGGCAGCCACTGACGGTCGCGCTTCGCGCTCCCGGCCCGGGGCCTGGCCTCGGGCCGCCATCGTGGCGTGACGGCCAGGGGATTACCCCCCAAGCCGCGCCGCCACCTCCGCATGCTCCGCGAAATCCGGCTCGGCCCGGTGCTCCTCCAGGAACTCCGCGAAAGCCCTGAATGAATCCCGCGCCGCATCGGCCCCGAGCGCGCCCGTCGCCTGCCAGTAGCGCAGCAGCACCAGCCAGGTCGCCGCGACATCCGTCTCGCAATAGGTCGCGACCTCCGCGCCGCGCCCCTCGGCCATGGCGGGCTCCACCTCGGCCCCGTGCATCCCCGCCTTCGCGGTCAGCCCGATCAGTGCCGCCGCCTCGGCCAATGACGGCATCGGCGAGGCCCGGAACCCCGAGAGCCGATCCGCGAGATCGAGGTGGTCCTTGCCGTAGCGATACCCGTAGTCCCGCCCGTTGCCGCCGTGCAGCGACGGCATCGCCACCCCGGTCGCGATCGCCCGGTACCGCAGCACAGGCAGGTCGAAGCCGGAGGTGTTGAACCCGGCCAGCATCGGCGCCGGCCGCTGCGCCAGCGTCCGCTCGAACAGCGCCAGGATCTCCGGTTCCGGCGTGTCGCCGATGTGGCGGGCGGCCATGCGCCGCGGCCGCCAGGGCTCATCCGCCCCGTCGCGCTCGGCCACGAGCAGCGCCAGGCACGCCACCGCATGCAGCGGCGGCTTGAGGAAGGCCGTCGCCGGTTCCTGCCCCTCCCGCGCGTAGCGCGCGCCGAGGCGCTCCCGCAGCGCCGCCTTGTCCAGCCCCTCCGCCGCCTCGCCCAGCAGCGCGCGCCCGGCCACCAGGTCGGGCACCGTCTCGATATCGAAGACCACGACGCGTTCCATGCGCGATGCTTCCCGCGCTACGCGGGCCGACGCAACAGCGCCGCCGCCAGCCAGGCGCAGAGCACCGCCAGACCCACCCAGAACCCGGCCAGCGCCGGCCCCGTTCCGAAGGCATCCATCGCCAGCCCCGTCAGCAGCGGCGGCACGCAGAACCCGGCATGGGCGACCAGGAACACCCCCGCCGCCGCCCGCGCGCGGTCCTCGCCGCTGGCCGCCTCGCTCGCCGCCGCCAGCGCCCCCACGAACAGGAAGCCATAGGCCGCGCTGCCCACCAGCGCCCCGCCCAGCAACAACAGCGGCACCGACGCCCCGAGCGTCCCGAGGATCACCAGCCCCGCCCCCGCCGCCAGCACCGGCAGCCCGGCCAGCGACAGCCGCCGCGCCGGCAGGTGCCCGATCGCCTGCTGCGCCGCCGTGCCTGCCAGGATCATGAAGCACACGGCCAGCGGACCCAGCCGCGGATGCCCCGCCGCCGCCAGCGCCGAAGGCACCGAGGTGATGGTCACCCCCGTCACCCCCCAGGCCGCGAACATGCCGAAGGAACTCGCCACCGTGCCCCGCGGGAAGGCCGGCACGCGCAGCCAGGCGACCCGCGCCACCGGCCTGGGGTCGGGCAACCGGGCCACCACCGGCACCAACAGCGCCACGATGCCGACATGCAGCCAGAAGGTGACGGGCGGCTCGCCATCCCCCAGCAGCCACAGCGCCATGAGCGTGCACAACCCGCCCGCGGCAAAGGCCCCCGCGGTGGCAAGGGCCATGGCGCGCGCCGCCTGCCGCCCCGCCTCCGGCCCCGTCGCGAGTTCCGCCGCCCAGGCCGTCGCGCCGCCGGCCACCAGCCCGATCGCCAGCCCCTGCAAGGCCCGCGCAACCGCCAGCGCCGCCAGCCCCGGCGCGACCATCAGCGCCACGGTGGACAGCCCCGCCAGCACCAGGCCGGCCAGGACGCAAGGCCGCCGCCCGACCCTGTCCGACAGCCCGCCGAGCAGCGGCGCGGTGACGATCAGCGTCGCCGCATAGGCGATGAAGGCCGCCGACAACCCGCCCGCGCCCCCGCCATCCCGCGCGGCATAGGAGGTGAACAGCGGCATGGCGAGAGTGGTGGAGAACCCGATCGCGAAGACCGCAGCACCGATCCTGGCCACACCGGAAGTTGAGGTCACGCGATCTTTCCCGTTGCGCGCAGGATGGTCATGCGGGCGCGGGCGGGCGTCAACGCGGGGGGGGTGCGGCGGTGGCGGAGAGGGGCTTCGCCCCCCTCCGGACCTCCCCCCACCAAAGGCCGAAAGGCCTTTGGGAACCATGAGATCATCGGGGATTGCGGGGAGGGGGCTCACGGGCGCGCGTGCGATCGCAGGCGGTACTGCCCCCCGTCCCCGCAATCCTCGATCAGGTTCCGGTGTCCAGAGGCCCTTCGGCCTCTGGCGGGAGGGGTTCGGGGAGGGCAGCGCCCTCCCCGCCGCGCCTCATTCCTCCGGCGCGGCCACCCCCGGCGCCGGCATGGACACCCGCGTGATCGCCCATTGCACGGAGGATTCGCCTTCCTCGGCCACCAGCACCACCTGGTTCGACCGTCGCGGTTCGAGTCCCAGGTAAACGCTTTCCTCCAGCGCCACCCGTGCCCCCTTGGCGCGGATCTTCCACCCGATGCCGGAGGGCAGCCGCAGCAGCGCCGCGCTCTCGTCCTGCAGCAGGGATGCGACGACGCCCGGATGAAGGTGGAAGCGCAGCGCGAAGGGCGGCAGGACGCTGTCGCCGGCGACCTCGATCATGTCCTCGCCACGCAGGTCGTCGCCGGATTCCGCCAGATAGAGCCGGCGCCGGTGGACCGCGCCGAAGGCCCGCCGCCAGCCGTCATGGCTCGCTTCCAGCCATTGCGCGCCGGCCGATTCGTGGCGGGCGGTCTCGACCTGCTCGGGGCGCCGGCCGAGGCCGTCGGAGCGGAGTTCGCTCGAATTGGTGTCTGAGAGCACCACCGTCGAATGCGCGGCGGTGGAGCGGAGCGCGTCGCGCCAGGAATCCTCGGCGGCCGGTGCGGCGCCGCAGTTCACGATCAGCCGGTCGCGGCCGACCGACATCTCGAAGGCCAGCGTCCCGGCATGGGCGAAGCGGTCGGCCCCGGCAGGCAGCCCGCCGTCGCCCGCCGCGCTGCGCCCGGCCGGCGGCGCGCCGGTGTCCACGATCACCAGCGTGCGCCCGGCCTGGAGGCGCTGGAACCCGGTCTCAGGCAGGTCGAGCGGCGCGCGCCCGCGCGCCTGCCCCTGCGTCAGCACCAGGTCGAGCAGGGAGGAATTCTCGTCCCGCGTCCCGTTGAACAGCGCGAGCCCTCCATCCCCGTGCCGGAACAGCCGCAGCGCCGGCGCGGCGCGGTCGAGCGCGGCAGCCAGGTGCGGCGGCGGCTCCATCCCCGCCCCGTGGAGCAGGTTGCGCATCTCGATCAGGTCCTGCAGCGCCAGCAACTGCATCGAGGGCGAGCGTTCCACATGCCCGCCATCGGGATGGAACTGGCGCTCGATCTCACCCGGCAGGAAGCGGGCGGCGCGCTGGAGGTAGGCGTCCTCCTCGAGGGCGATCGCCGCCGCCATGGCGCCCTTCAGCGCGGCGAGGGCGCCGCGGTGCTCGGCCTCGGCCGGCAGGGCGGCGGAAAGGTCGCGGGCGTCCTGCGCAAGGCGCGTCATCACCGCGCGGCGGAAGGAATCCTCGGCGGTGGCGGCGAAGAAATCCCAGTGGCCGAGCCAGGCGGACAGCCGCGAGCCGGCCACTTCCGGCGCGTCGGCGATGGTTTCCTCGGCGCCGCGGGCAAGCCAGTCGGCGGTCAGCGCCCGCGCCTGGAGCCGGGCGGCATCGGTGCCGAGCGCGCGCAGGTCCCGCATCCAGGCGAAGCCGTGCGCGGCCGCGCGCCAGGCCGGCGTGCCGGACGCCACGTCCCAGCCTTCCGCACCGTCCATGCCGGGGCGGAGCGCGCGGGCGGTCCCGAGCGTCTCGAATTCCCCGCGCAGCAACCGGGCGCCGCGCGCGGCATCCCCCGGCCAGAGGTCGCGGAAGGCGCGTGCGGGGGCCTCGGGCACGCGAACCGGGCGCAGCCGCGCCAGTTTCTGCCGGGCGCCGCGCAGGATGCCGATCATCGCGGTGCCCCGCGGATCGCGGCGATGGCCGCGCCGTAGTCCTTCTGGCCGAACACCGCCGTGCCGGCGACCAGCACGTCGGCCCCGGCCTCGATGCAGCGCGGGGCGGTCGTGGCGGTGACGCCGCCATCCACCTGCAACCGGATGTCGCGGCCGGAATCATCGATCATCCGGCGCAGGGCGGCGATCTTGGGCAGTTGGCTCTCGATGAAGGACTGCCCGCCGAAGCCCGGGTTCACCGACATGACCAGGATCAGGTCCGTCAGGTCGAGCACATGCGCGACCGATTCCACCGGCGTCGCCGGGTTCAGCACCACGCCCGCCTTCTTCCCGAGGGCGCGGATGGTCTGCAGCGAGCGGTGCAGGTGCGGCCCGGCTTCCGGGTGCAGGGAGATCCAGTCGGCCCCGGCCTCGGCGAAGGCCGCGAGGTACGGGTCGGCCGGGGCGATCATCAGGTGGACGTCGAAGGGGATGGCGGCGCGCTTGCGCAGCGCCTTCACCACGACCGGGCCAAAGGAGATGTTGGGCACGAAGTGCCCATCCATGATGTCGAGGTGCAGCCAGTCGGCGCCGGCGGCGGCCACGGCCTCCACCTCCTCCCCCAGGCGGGCGAAGTCGGCGGCGAGCAGGGAGGGAGCGATCAGGGGAACAGCCACGAATCCGTTGTAGCCGTTAGCGTTCGGCAGCGACAACCGGTCGGCGTGGTGGCGGGGAGGGCCCTGCCCTCCCCGGGCCCCTCCCGCCAAGGGCCGAAAGGCCCTTGGAACCCCATAATTGGACGGTTGAAGGGGGGATTCAGTGCGCGCTTCATCATATGCGGCCCTCATCACCCATGCCGCCTGATCGCCCATTCCATGGGTGCCCGGACGAATCTCGGCCCCTGCGGGGCGCCCAATCACGTCGCTTCGCAACGCCCGTGGAAACCCGCGGTGCAGTGAGGTCCGGATAGGGGCGACGCCCCTCACCCGGGCCCCGCCGTCAGATCGGCAATGCCGTCGTGCTCTTCACCCGTTCCATCGCGAAGCGCGATGTCACCTTCCGCAGGCTGGGCACCTGCGCGGTCAGGCGCCGGTAGAACCCGTCGAAGGCAGTCATGTCCGACACCACCACGCGCAGCAGGTAGTCCACATCCCCGCCGAGCCGCCAGCACTCCACGATTTCCGGCATTTTCGCGACGGTCGAGGCGAAGGTCTCGATCCAGGCGGCGGAATGGTCCCCGGTCTCGATGGCGACGAAGACCGAGACGCCGAGCCCGACCTTCTCCGGGTCCAGGATCACCACGCGCTCGGTGATCACCCCGTCCTGCTCCATCTTGCGGATGCGCTTCCAGCAGGGGGTGGGGGTGAGGCCGACCTCCTTGGCGATCTCCGCGAGGGAAAGCGCGGCATCACGCTGGATCAGGCGGAGGATGGCGCGGTCGGTGGCGTCGGGCTCGAAACTACGGGTCACCGTGCAATTCCTTGGCGGCTATCAGCACATCGATAGTAGGAAAATCTTTTGCTTGCAAGATTTTCGCTGAACGGGAGAACACACTTCTCTTTCTTCGGGATGTTCCGCCGATGACGCTCCGCCGCCACCTCCTCCTCCGCTCGGCCCTGCTCGCCACGCCCGTGCTGCTGCCGCGCGGCGCCGGCGCAACCGCGGCCGAGTGGACCCCCGAGCGCCCGGTGCGCCTCATCGTCCCGGTCGCGCCGGGCGGCAGCCTGGACATCCTCGGCCGGCTGCTGGCCCGCCACCTGGCGCCGCGCCTGGGCCAGACGGTGGTGGCGGAAAACCTCCCCGGCGCCGGCAGCAACATCGCCTTCGAGGCCGTGGCGCGGGCGCGGCCGGACGGGCTGACCCTGCTGGTCGGATCCGACCCGCTGACCATCAACCCGGCGCTCTACCCCCGCCTCGGCTTCGATCCGGTCCGCGACTTCACCCCCATCATCGAGGCGGTGCGCGCGCCGCAGGTGCTGGTGGTGAATCCCCGCTCCCCGGCGACCGACCTCGCGACCTTCGTCGCCTGGGCGCGGGAGGCTGAGGGCCGGCTGACCGTCGCCTCCCAGGGCAACGGGTCCATCGGCCACCTGGCCGGCGCGCTCTTCGCGCAGGAGGCCGGCCTGGCCTTCACCCACGTCCCCTATCGCGGCGGCGGGCCGGCCGTGATCGACCTGGTGGCGGGGCATGTGGAGGCTCTCTTCGTCACCCTGCCCGCCGCCATCGAGCACATCCGCGGCGGCCGCCTGCGCGCGCTGGCGGTCACGGGGGCGGAACGCAGCCCGGCCCTGCCAGAGGTGCCGGCCGTGGCCGAATCCGCCCTGCCGGGCTTCGACGTGGTGACCTGGCAAGGGATCTTCGCCCCGGCCGGCACGCCGGAGACAGCGGTCGCGCGCCTCGCGGCGGAAATCGCCGCGGTACTGGCGCTGCCCGAGGTGGCGGGGGACCTGACGCGACAAGGTTTCACCGTCACGGCGCACGGACCGGAACGCTTCGCGGCCCTGGTGCGGGCAGAGGCCCGGCGCTGGCCCGACGTGGTGCGTCGCGCGGGGGCGCGGCTCGAATAGCGGCAGGGGTGATTGAGGGGGGCGCCGCCCCCCTCGACCCCCCGCCAAAGGCCGAAAGGCCTTTGGAAACCGGGACCGGGCGCTGGACAGGGGGAAGGGCGCACGTGATGAAGCGAGACGATGACACCGCGCCGCGCCCTGCTGGCCGCCGCCCTGCCCACGGCCTGCGCAACGCCCCGGGCGCCGGCACGGCCGCTCTCGGGCGAAATGGTCATCGTCAGTGCGGAATCCTGGCACACGGACCTTTGCCTGGCGGCGCGGGCGGTCCGCGACGGGCCGCTCGCCCCCTTCGCCGCCGAGGCCCCGGCGGCACACGCCTTCGCCTTCGGCTTCGGCCTCGAAGCCTGGATGCGGGCCGAACGGCCGGGCGTGATCGAAGCCCTCGCGGCGATCGGGGGCGGCCCGGCACTCGTCTCGGCACGGGCCCTGGCCGGGCCGATCCCGCCGGGCGCGGAGGAGAGCGTCACCCTCCGCCTCCCTTCCGGCGGCATCGCCGCCATCGCCGCCTTCATCGCCGGCCAGGTCGAGGCCCCGCCGCCGCCCGCCCCGCCCTCCGGCGCCTGGCTACTGGTGCCTTCCCGCCTCCGCTACACGCCGGGCTTCACGTGCAACACCTGGGTGATGCACGCCCTCGCCGAGGCGGGGCTCCCGGTACCCGTCGCCACCATCCGCCTGCGCGGGGAGACGATGGTCGCCCTGCGCACCGAAGCCGCCCGCCAGGCCGCCGCCGGCTGACCGTGGCCACCCGGCTGTCTCCCTGCGGAATGTCACGGTTTGGCCACGATGATGCACTTCCTGTGCAACCGATCGCGGCTTCAACAGCATCCGTCCCGCGAATCGACCCCGGAACCCGAGACCATGTCCATCCGCCGCGAACTGCTGCTGCGTACCGCGCTGCTCCGCCTGCCGGAGCTGCCGCCCGCGCGTCCCGCCGCGACGGCCGCCGCCGTCCCGCCCGCCC
>NZ_JAAEDM010000119.1 GCF_018129065.1 Neoroseomonas soli
GCCGCGCTGGACATGGCGCCGGGGGAGGTGGCGCTGCGTGCGCGCGTCGCGTTGCTCCAGGCACGGCTGCGCCGGCCGGCGACCGCGCTGCGCGTGGCGACGCCGGCCTTGCCTGCCGCGCGGGACGATGCGCGGCTCGCCGACCTGCTCGGCATGACGGCCGACCTGCTGCGCCGACTGGGCGCGGTGGACGAAGCCTGCGCCATCCTGCGCGCGGCCTGGCGCGGAAGCCCGCGCGCGGTGATGCGCCGCGGCTTCCTCGAGGCCGGGCTGCCGGCCTATCGCCGCAGCCTGAATTCGGGCGCCGACGCGGCGCTGCTCGAGGACCTGGCGCAAGCGGCACGGATCGCGCCGCGCGACATTCCGCCCGAGGCGCTCGGGGAACTCGCGCGTCTCGCGGAGGATGCGGGGCGAGACGACCTGCTGCGCGGCCTCGGCGCAGCGGCGATCGCAGCGGGCGACGATGCGGCGACGAGGGTGCTGGCCGGCATCGGCGCGACGGAAGCGCCGAATGCAGCGGGGCTGGCACTGCTCGCGACCGGCCGGCAGGCGCGCGCCGGCATCGCCTTCGCCCTGGCGCACGCCACCGCGCCCGAGGCGCCGTCCGCACGCTTCAACGCCGGCTTCGCCGCGCTGGCGGCAGGCGATGCCGCGACCGCCGCCGACCTGCTCGCGCCCCTGCCCGCCTGCGGCGACGAGGCCATGGCCGGCGCCGCCTGGCCACGCTTCGGCGAACTCCCCTGGCCCTTCGCCGGCCCGCCCGAGGCCGCGCGCCGAGCCTGGGAAACATCACGTCCCGATGGCGCGCGCTGGCCGCGCATCCGCCTGGTGACCCCCTGCTACAATCCGGGGCCGTGGCTGGAGGAGACGATCCTCTCCGTCGCCGCCCAGGCCTACCCGGCGGTGGAGCACGTGGTGGTCGACGCCTGCTCCACCGACGGCACGGCGGAGGTCCTGGCGCGCTACCGACCCGTGCTGCACCACGTCATCGTCGAGAAGGACAGCGGCCCGGCCGAGGCGATCGGCAAGGGCTTCGCCGGCAGCGATGCCGACCTCCTCGGCTGGATCAATGCGGACGACCTGCTGGCACCCGGCGCGCTGCATCGCCTCGGTGCCGCCTGGGCGGGTGATCCCGGCGCCGACATCGTGCACGGTTATTCGCTGCCGCATCGCGGGCGGCGCATCCTCGGCGTGCAGCGGCCCTTGGCGGCGGGGCCCGAGGGCTTCACCGCCGCGGCCATGGCCGATGTCTTCGGCCGCTGGGCGAAAGGCGACTTCTTCCTTCAGCCGGAGGCGCTGTTCTCGCGCCGCCTGTGGGAGCGGATCGGCGGGCTCGACACCTCGCTTGCAGCGGTCTTCGACTACGAGATGTGGCTGCGCGCGGCGGCGCTTCGGCCGCGTATCGTGCAGGTGCCATGGCCGGCGGCGATGTACCGCATCCACGCCGCGCAGCGCACCGCGGCACGCGCGGCGCTCGCCGAGGAACAGGTGGCGGTTCGCGACCGGGTGGCGACGCCGGCACCCTCCCCCGGCCGCCTCGCGATGCTGCATGCCAGGCTGCGGGGCGCACTTGCCCCCGATGGGCGCCGGCCGCGCCTGCTGCTGCTCGACCAATGGTGCGCGGAGACGATGAACCCCGCCGCGCGCGAGGAAGCGCGCGCCGCATTGGCGGCGCAGGGCGTGCTGCTTGAGATCAGCGCCGATCTGCCAGAGGGCATGCCGCAGGCCGACCTGGTGCTGCGCATCCTGCGCGCGCATGACGGCGCGGACTGGGTGGCGTCGCTGCGCGGGGCGGGCTTCGCCGGCCCGGTGATCGGCTGGCTGGCGGAGGACGACCGCGACCCCTACGCCAATGCGGCGACGGCGAGGGGCCTCGACGTCGTGATCCCGGCGCGGGCGGCGCGGCGGGGCGCGCTGCTTCAGGAAGCCTCGCTGGTGCTGGAGGCGCTGTCGCCGCCCTGCGGGCTGGTCCCGGTCGCGGAAGCGGGTGCGGCGCTTGCCGCGGACGTGTCGCCGGAATGCGCAGTGACCGACCGGGACGGACTCGTGCGCGCGCTGCTGGCCGGGCAGGCGCCGGCCGCCGTCGCCGGCAGTGTCGCGGAATTGCTGGACCCGGCCAGCTGGGGCGACATCGCCGCCGGCAGCGCCGAGGCGCGGCATCGCATCGGTGCCGCAATGCTGCTGGCGCCGCGGCTGCGAGAGGTGCTGCGCCGGCTGCGCGCCGCAGCCGGCCTCGCATGATCCGTCAGATCGGTTCGTCGCGCAGGAACTGGGCGCGATTGGCCTCGAAGGCTTCCGAGGCGCGCGCGTAGTCGGACGGGTTGCCCATGTCGAGCCAGAAGCAGTCGGACCGGTAGCCCACCACCTTCTCCCCCGCCGCGATCAGCCGCAGCACCAGCGTCGGCACATCGAGCGGCACGCCCTTGGCCATGTAGTTCCGCACCCGCGGATGGCAGGCGTAGATGCCCATGCTGGCGGGGAAGGAATGCACCGGCTTCTCGGTGTAGGAGACGATCTCGTTCGCCTCGTTCAGGCCGAGGACGCCGAGCTCGATCTGCATCTTCCTCTCCACCACCGCGATGGTCAGTGCGGCGTCGCGTTCCCGGTGCAGCCGCATCATCGCCGCGTAGTCGAGCGTGGTCAGCAGGTCCCCGTTCATGAACAGGAAGGATTCGTCGAGCCCCTCGATGGTGGCGAGCGGCCCCGCCGTGCCGAGCGGCGCCTGTTCCTGGTGGTAGGTGATGCGCATCTGCTGCGACAGCGGGTTCTGGTCGAAATAGGCACGGATCAGGCTGCTGAGGTAGCCCACCGCGATCACCGCTTCCTCGAACCCATGCCAGCGGAGTTGGCGCAGCACCGTCTCGAGGATCGGCACGCCGCCCACCGGCACCAGCGGCTTGGGCAGGACCGTGGTGTAGGGGGCGAGCCGCGTCCCGCGCCCGCCCGCGAGAATGACGGCCTTCATCGCACCGGCCGGCGCCTCAGACATGGTAGTCGTCCACCTTGAAGAAGGCGGGATTGGCGCGGATCCATTCGATGGTGCGGGAGAGGCCTTCCTCGAGGCCGACACGCGGTTCCCAGCCGAGCACGCGCTTCGCCTTCGATCCGTCGGCGATCAGGCGGAAGACCTCGCTCTTCTCGGGGCGCAGGCGCTTCTCATCGGTGATGATCTCGGGCTTGCGGCCGAGGATCTCGAAGATCTTCCCGGCGAGCGCGCCGATCGAGATCTCGCGCCCGGTGCCGATGTTGATCACTTCCCCCACCGCCTCGGGCACCTCGCAGATGCGGATCACGCCTTCCGCGGTGTCGCCGACGTAGCAGAGGTCGCGGGTGGGGGAGACGGCGCCGAGCTTCACCGCGCCGCCCTTGAGCGCCTGGGTGATGATGGTCGGGATCACGGCGCGGGAGGATTGGCGCGGGCCGTAGGTGTTGAAGGGCCGCGCGATCGAAACCGGCGTGCCGAAGGACCGGAAGTAGGACAGCGCGATCTGGTCGCTGCCGATCTTGCTCGCGGCATAGGGCGATTGCGCCTGGAGCGGGTGCTCCTCGTCGATCGGGGCGTAGCGGGCGGTGCCGTAGACCTCGCTGGTCGAGAAGCAGACCATCCGCCCGATGCCGACCTTGCGGCAGGCCTCGAGCAGGAAGGCGGTGCCCATGGTGTTGGTGCGCACCACCTCGATCGGGTGGATGTAGGAATAGGGGATGCCGACCAGGGCGGCGAGGTGCAGCACCACCTCATGCCCCTCGACCAGCGCGGCGGCGCTCGCCGGGTCCGCGAGGTCGCCCGAGGCGACGGTGAGCTGCTTCTGGACATCCTCCGGCAGGAAATGCAGCGCCCCGTGGTCGCCGCTCGCCTTGTAGCGGACGAAGCAGGTGACCCGGGCGCCGCGGGCGACCAGTGTTTCCACCACGTTGCTGCCGATGAAACCGCCCGCCCCGGTCACCAGGACCCGCTTGTTCGTCCAGTCCATCCGCAGCCCGCTCCTGCCCCTGCCTGCGCGGGGAGGACCCGCGCGCCGCCCGAGATCGTTGCGACACTAACACGTGTTCGCCACGGCCGGGAATGGCGCGAGGTCACAGCGCCTTGTTCCCCGTCGCGGCCCATGGTGTGCTGCCCGGAGCAGAAGAGGCCGGGGTTGCCCGACCTTCATCTTCCCGCAACGGGACACGGGGAATGATGCCATGACACCAGCGAGGAAAAGCCCGCAGCGATGATCTCCCGCAAGCGCGTCCTGGTCACCGGCGGGGCCGGCTTCATCGGCTCGCACCTCTGCGAGAGGCTGCTCTCGCAGGGGCATTCGGTGCTCTGCGTGGACAACTACTTCACCGGCACGCGGGACAACATCTCGCACCTGTTGCCCCACCCGCAGTTCGAGGCGATCCGCCACGACGTGACCTTCCCCCTCTATGTCGAGGTGGACGAGATCTACAACATGGCCTGCCCGGCCTCCCCCGTGCACTACCAGTTCGACCCGGTGCAGACGACCAAGACGAGCATCAGCGGCGCGATCAACATGCTCGGCCTCGCCAAGCGGGTGAGGGCCAAGGTGCTACAGGCCTCGACCAGCGAGGTCTACGGGGACCCGGAAGTCCACCCGCAGCCGGAGGACTACCGCGGCAGCGTGAACCCGCTCGGACCCCGCGCCTGCTACGACGAGGGCAAGCGCTGCGCGGAGACGCTGTTCTTCGACTACCGCCGCCAGCACAATCTCCGCATCAAGGTGGCGCGCATCTTCAACACCTACGGCCCGCGCATGCACCCGAACGATGGCCGCGTGGTGTCGAACTTCATCGTCCAGGCGCTGCAGGGCAACCCGGTGACGATCTACGGCGAGGGCACGCAGACGCGCGCCTTCTGCTTCGTGGACGACCTGGTGGACGGGCTGATCCGCCTGATGGACACGCCGGACGAGGTGACCGGGCCGGTCAACCTCGGCAACCCGCACGAGATCACCGTGCGGGAACTGGCCGAGCGCGTGATCGCCCTGTGCGGCGACGGCGCGCGGCTGGAACAGCGGCCGCTGCCGCAGGACGACCCGACGCGGCGCTGCCCGGATATCTCCCTGGCGAAGCGGCTGCTCGGCTGGGAGCCGAAGGTGCCGCTCGAGGAAGGGCTGCGCCGCACGGTCGCCTATTTCGACACGCGGCTGCGGGAAGGCGTGGCGGAGGGCTGATCCCCCCGCCCGCGCCGGTTCAGCGCAGCGGGAAGCCGAGCGCGACCAGCGCGTCCTTCAGCCTGTCGCGCCCGTGCAGCGCCTTCATCGTGCCGAGCCTCGCGATGACGCGCTGCGTCCAGGTGTCGCCCAGCATCTCGTTGCGGCGGGAGAATTCGGCGAGGCGCGGGTCGTAGGCCGCGCGGTGGCCGGCGTCGTTCGCGTCGTATGTCTCGTGGTGCAGCACCGCTTCCTGCGGCAGGCGCGGCTTCACCTCGCCCTCCCGGCCCGGCAGCGCATGGCCGACGCAGAGGCCGAAGACCGGCGCCACGCCCGGCGGCAGGCCGAGCAGTTCGGCCACGCGCGTCACGTTGTTGCGCAGCGCGCCGATATAGACGTTCGACAGCCCGAGGCTTTCCGCCGCCACCACCGCGTTCTGCGCCGCGAGCGCCGCGTCGATCGACGCCACCAGGAAGGATTCCAGATACGGCAGGCCGACGAGTTCCGTGTCCGCATCCGCCGCCAGGCGCCCGTTGCGTGACGTGTCGGCGAGGAACACCAGGAAGATCGGGCACTGCTCGATGTGCTTCTGGTTGCCGGCGATCACCGCGAGTTCGCGGCGCACCTCAGGATCGTTCACCGAGACGACCGACCAGGTCTGGAGGTTCGACGAGGTGGCGGCCGATTGCGCGGCGGCGACCAGCGTCTCGAGCGTGCCGTCCGGCAGCGAATCCGAAGTGAAGCCGCGCACCGAGCGGTGCGAGAGCAGCAGCGCGATGGTGTCGTTCCACGGCCCGGCCTTGGGCTCGGCGCCGGCGCCGTAGCGCGCGGTGAATGCCGCCCTGGCGGCGGGCATCTGGGTTCCGTCCATTGTCTCGATATCCCCTGGAGATTGCGGGGGAAGGTAGCGTGCCGCCGCGCGCCGGCAAGTCAGCGGGCGACGGCGGCAGCCGGGTGCGGGGCGGAAAGGCGCGGGCCGGCGCCGAACAGCTTCTCCCGGTAGGTGCCCGGCGCGTAGTCGCGCTTGTAGCGGCCGCGCTCCTGCAAGGCCGGCACCAGCATCGCCACGACATCCTCCAGGCATTCCGGAACGACGGTGCGGGAGAGGTTGAAGCCGTCGATGTCGGCCTCCTCCACCCAGGAGACGAGGGTGGCGGCCACCTCCTCCACGCTGCCGACGATGGGCGGCTGGCGGCTGCCGAGGATCATGCGGTCGATCAGCGCGCGCTTGGTCGCGCGCGGTGCGGCGGCGCGCAGGGCTTCCACGTTCGAGCGGATGGCCTCCGAAGGCGCGGAGGGCAATTCGTCATCCATGCCGAGCCTCGCCAGGTCGATGCCGAGGGAGGCGGAGGCGTGCACCAGCGCGGCCTCGACATCGGCGTGGCGGCGGTAGTCCTCCAGCTTGTCGCGCGCCTCCTGCGCTGTCCGGCCGATGATGAGCGTCGCGCCCATGAACGCCTTGATCGGCCTCGGCGCCGCGCGGGACCGGAGGTCCTTCACCAGGGACGCCACATGCGGCTTGGGCCCGCCGTTGAGGAAGACGCATTCCGCATGGTGCGCGGCGAAGGCGCGGCCGCGGTCGGATGCGCCGGCCTGGTAGAGCACCGGCGTGCGTTGCGGCGACGGCTCCACGAGATGCGGCGCATCGAGCCGGTACTGACGCCCCTCGTGCCGGATGCGCGAGACGCGGGATGGGTCGGCGTAGACGCCGCTCGCGCGGTCGCGCTTCATCGCGTCGGAGGCCCAGGATTCCTCCCACAGGCGATAGGCGACCTGCATGAACTCGTCCGCCATGTCGTAGCGGTCGTCATGCGCCATCTGGCGGTCGAGGCCCATCGCCCGTGCCGCGCTGTCGAGATAGCCGGTGACGATGTTCCAGCCGATCCGCCCCTGCGTCAGGTGATCCAGCGTCGAGAAGCGCCGCGCCAGCAGCGCCGGCGGCTCCCAGGCCAGGTTCACCGTCACGCCGAAGCCGAGGTGCCGCGTCGCCGCCGCCATGGCCGGCACCAGCAGCATCGGGTCGAGCAGCGGCACCTGCACGCCGTGCCGCACCGCCGCGTCCTGGCTGCCGCCATGCACGTCGTAGACGCCGAGCACGTCCGCGAGGAACAGCCCGTCGAACAGGCCGCGTTCCAGCAGCCGCGCGAGGCCCATCCAGTGATCGAGCGAAAGGTAGTCGACCGCCCGGTCACGGGGGTGGGTCCACAGCCCTTGCTGGATGTGGCCGACACAGGCCATGTCGAAGGCGTTAAGGCGAATTTCGCGAATGTTTGCCATGAACCGAGCGTCGCGCAGCGGACGCGGCCGGGCAATCGTCGCCGCATGCGCCATCCCGGGCACCTGGCCGGATGCCCGGACTCCCTCCCCCCCCCCCGGCGCATCCTTCCCGCGTCAAGCACGAGGACCGAGCCCATGTGTCTCACCTGCCAGCGCCCATCCCTTGGACGCCGCGGCCTCTTCGCCGTGGGTGCATCGCTGCTGGCGTCCGCCGCCCCCGCGGCCCGGGCCGAGGGCACGGGCAGGGCCGCGACGCCGGCGGCCGCCCTGCAGGCGCTGATGGAAGGCAATGCGCGCTATGTCGCGAACCAGCCCCTCGGGCGGGACTTCGCGGCCGGCCGCGCCGCCCGTGCGCGCGGCCAGGCCCCCTTTGCGGCGATCCTCGGCTGCGCGGATTCCAGGGTCGTGCCGGAACTCGCCTTCGACCAGAACCCGGGCGACCTTTTCGTCGTCCGCGTCGCCGGCAACTTCGTCACGCCCGCAGGGCTCGGCAGCCTGGAATTCGGCGCGACCGCGCTGGGCACAAGGCTCATCCTGGTGCTGGGGCACACGCGCTGCGGCGCGGTCAATGCGACAGTCGCCGCCCTGCGCCACGGGAACAACCCGCCCGGCCACATCGCCGACGTGGTGCGCGCGATGAAGCCGGGGATCGAGCCTGCCCTCGCGCAGTCCGGCGATGACCTGGCGCGGCGGGCCGTGGTCGCCAACATCCGGCACAATGTCCGCGCGCTCGAGACGGCAACGCCCATCCTCGCGGACCTGGTCGGGCGCGGCGCGCTGCGGATCGCGGGCGGGCTCTACGACCTCGAGACCGGCCGGGTCGGGCTCGTCTGACAGCATGCTTCGCCGGGCGCGATCCCCCTCGTCCTCCCCCCCAACGATCCGCCAGCGTGGCCCGGTCCCGCTCAATTCTCCGGCCGGAGCCCGCTTTCCCGAACGATCGCGCCCCACTCCTCCCGCGCCTCCTGGATGCGCGCCGCGAAGGCCGCCGGGCCGTCCGACGTGATCGCGCGTATTCCAGCCGGTCGAGTGCCGCGACCATCTCCGGCGTCGCCGCCGCCGCGGCGACCGCGCGGTGCAGCCTTCCGACGATCGGCGCCGGCGTGCCGGCCGGCAGGCCCCGGCGGGGGCGCATCGTTCCGGATACCGGCTGGCTGCGCGCTTCGCCAAGGCCGCCGGCGCGGTCCCGCCGGACGCGACGCTAAAGGCCGAGGCCGGGCACCAGCAGCGCCTCCAGCGCCGCGCGCTGCGCCAGCGGGATGGCGATGGCCTTGCGCGCCTTGAGGTCGAAGGCGACGCCCACCGCCTCGGCCGCCGCGACCGGGGCGCCGGTCTCGCCGTCGTGCAGCAGGTGCGTCCAGGTGGTGGTCTTCTCCGCGAGCGTTCGCAGCCCACTGGTGACGGTGACGAGTTGCCCCTCGCGCAGCGGATGGAGGTGCAGCAGCCGGTATTCCAGCGCCGCCCCGCCGATGCCTTCCTCCTTCACCCCGAGGCCGGTGCCGCGGTTTCGCAGGTTCGGCACGCCGTCCCAGACGCGGGCGATGACGCCATCCGACCGCATGATGCCCTCGCGGTCGCATTCATCGGGGCGCACCGCGCCGCGATACGCTTCGGCCAGGCCCATCGCCAGCGCCTCCGTGCGGTTCGGGATCGGGCGCGGGGGCACGAAGGTCAGGCCGCGCGGCGCGGCGTGGTCCGGCACCTCGACCCGCAGCGCATCGAGGGCGAGGCCCGCCGGCAGCGGCCGCAGCGCGCCCGTGGCCGGATCGGCATTGCCGAGATCCGTCACCACCGTCGCCGCCGGCAGGCCGGTCGCGCTGTTGCGTATTTCCGCGAAGGCGCGAAGCCGGTCCCCGCTCGCGCCCACCACGCCGCCGAGGATGGTGAAGGGCGTGCCCGGCGCCATCTCCCGCAGGAAGCGGATGTGCTGGTCGAGCACCGAGAGCGCGCCGCGGGATGGCGGCAGCCCCGCCTCCAGCATCAGCCAGGCGAGCGCATCCGCCACCCGCGCGACGTAGTGGCGCACATTCATGTGCCCCATCACGTCGCATTCCTCCTGCTGCACGCTGCCCCGGCCGATGACGATCACGCATTCCGCTCCCGCATTTGCTCGCCGCAGATCAGCGCGGGATGCGCGGCGCGGCAAGCCGCCCGGGTCTCCAGCGCGAGGCTGCCGGGATGCCTCCTCGCCACGATCCGCGCCGGACCCAGGCGCGGGACGTGGCCCCGGCAACCGGCCCGCGCCCATCGCCGCCTGCCAGCGCGAGGCGAAGCCGATCCTCGATCACGGTTTCGGCCCGCTCGATCGTATCGGACTCGCCGCCACGGCGCTCGTGTGACGCGTTCCGGGCCTTGACCCGGGCGACCGCGATTTGCCACCGTTCACGCCGTGGGGACCCTGGTCAGCGTCCGTGGCGGGGATGACGATACGCTCTGGGCCGTCGTGGCGACGGTGGGGCGAAAAAGCCGCGTGGCGGAAGTCTTCCGCTCTCGCTCCCAGGCGCTGGACGATCGCGCCTGGCGGGACCAGCAGGTCAAGGCCTATGCGGATTGGCTGGTGCGGGCGAGGCAGCCCGTGCCGCATTATTCCGTGGCGCCCATCCGGCGATCGGACCTGCCGCGCAAATGGACGCCCCTGCCTGCGCTCGGCTTCCTGCGGGGGCAGTTGATCTGAGGCCCGGCGCGGCCGCCCTTCGGCCCCCGGGCCAACCACACCGGTGCGGCTACCCCGCATTGGCTTCCGGGCCGGACGGCGGTGTAGGGTTCCGGCAAACCGGCGAGGAATGGATCGTGCCCGAGAACCAGACGTCGAAGCACCCGGCGCGGCGGCGTAGGATCCGCGGCAGTGCCGCGGCCACTGCGGCCGCGCTGCTCCTCGCCTCCTGCGCCGGCCAGCAGGCGGGCACCGCGACCTCTGCACTCCCGGCGGATGACGGCACCGACGCCTGCCGGCCGCAGGTCGTCGAACTCGACCGCAGCGGGGCCTATTTCGCCGCGCCGATCGTCGCCGGGGCGGCAGTGATCGGCGCCGGCGGCATCCTCGGCACCCGGCCCGGCATCATCGGCGGCCTCGTCTGGGCCGCGAGTTCCGCCGCCGCGGCCGTCGCCGCCACCACCTACCTCGAGCAGCGCCGGCGCGAAGCGGCGGATGAGGCCGCCCTCGCCACCTCCGTCGGGAACGACATGGAGCGCGAGAACACCGCCATCGAGCAGAGCCAGCAGGCGGTGGACCGCGTGCTGGAATGCCGGCTGGAGCAGGCGCGCCGGGTGCAGGAACAGCAGCGCGCCGGCGCCCTGCAGCGCCAGCAGGCCGAGGCCCAGATGGCCGCGCTGCGCGCCCAGGCGGAGCGCGACCTCCAGACCAGCCGCCGGATCGCCGAGCGCGTCGAGGCGCGCGCCGCCGAGATCCAGCCCGCGGTCGAGGCGGTC
>NZ_JAAEDM010000120.1 GCF_018129065.1 Neoroseomonas soli
CGGCGCGGCCATCGGCGCGCTCGCGGGCGGGCTCGGCGGCGCCGCTATCGGCGCCGCCACCACGCCGCAGCAGCCGCCGCCCTACCAGGGGGGCTATGGCGGCCAGGGCTATGGCCAGGCCTATCCGCAGCCCCAGCCCCAGCCGGGCTACGCGCCCGCTCCGGTCGGCGGCACGGCGTATTACCCGCCGCCGGGGCCTGGCTATGTCGGCGCGCCCTATTACCAGCAGCCCGCCCCGCCGCCGCCGCAGGCCTACCAGCAGCCGCCCGGTTCCTACTGGCAGCCGCAGCCCTACTACCCGCAGCCCGAGCCGCGCGGCTACTACGGCTACTGAGGCGCGGGGGTCAGCCCCCCGCCTCCAGGATCGCCGCGAGGCGCGGCAGGGACGGCACCGCCCCGGCCTGGCGGCAGGCCAGCGCCCCGGCGACCACGCCGCGGCGCAGCGCCTCCCCTTCCTCCCGCCCCTCCGCCAGGGCCGCGGCGAAGGCGCCGATGAAGGCGTCGCCGGCGCCGGTGCTGTCCACCACCTCCACCTTCGGGGCCGGGGCGTGCCGGACGGCGCCGTCCCGCCCGGCCCAGACCGCCCCCTGCGCGCCGGCTGTCAGCACCACGCCACGCGCGAAGCGGGGCGCCAGGGCACGTGCCAACTCGCCCGGCGCGTCGTCATGGCCGAGCAGGAGCGCCGCCTCCGTCTCGTTCACCACCAGGAGGTCGGTCGCCTCCAGCAGGGATGGCGGCAACGGCCGCGCCGGGGCGGCATTGAGCAGCGTCGTCGCGCCGGCCTCCCGCGCGGCGCGGAACCCGGCCTCGGTGGCGCCGGGCGGCGTTTCGAGCTGGGCAACGACGATCCCCCCCGCGTGCCCGGCCGCCTCGGCCGCCGCCTCGGCGCCGAGCGCGGCATTGGCGCCGGCGACGATGACGATCTCGTTCTCGCCCCGCGCATCGACGAGGATCAGCGCCTCGCCCGTCGGCAGGATGTCATGCCGCGTCACAGCGGCGGTCCCGATGCCCTCGGTCGCCCACAGCGCCATCGCCGCGTCGCCCGGGGCGTCGCGACCCAGCGCGGCGACGATCGCGACCTCGGCGCCCGCCCGCACGGCGGCGACCGCTTGGTTGCTGCCTTTGCCGCCGTGGAAGCGGTCGATCCCCTCCGCCGCCAGGGTCTCGCCCGGCTGCGGGAAGCGCGGAACGCGCAGCACCGTGTCGCGATTGTAGGAGCCGATGACGAGAACCCGGCCCATATTGCCCTCCGCCCGATCGGCGGACGCTGGGGTCAGGCCGCGCCTGGGGTCAAGGTTTGCGGGGCCTCAAGGCGCGGCAACCGATACCTTGGGAGGATGGGCTTCCAGTCGAACGGGACCCGGCCATGACCGAGATCCTTCAGGTCGTCTGTCCGCATTGCGACGCGCTGAACCGCGTGCCCGCGGTGCGGCTCGCTCATCGCCCGGTCTGCGGCGCGTGCCGCCGCGCATTGTTCGAGGACCGCCCCCTTGTCCTCGACGAGGCGCGGTTCCGGCGCCACCTGCGATCCGACTCCCTGCCCCTGCTGGTGGATTTCTGGGCTTCCTGGTGCGCCCCCTGCCGCGCCATGGCCCCGGAGTTCGAGGCCGCGGCCGCCTCCCTCGGGCCTGCGATCCGCCTGGCGAAGGTCTCGACCGAGGAGGCGCCGGCACTGGCCCAGGAACTGGCAATCCGCAGCATCCCGATGCTGGTGATGTTCCGCGAGGGGCGCGAGGTGGCGCGCCACCCCGGCGCGATGCCGGCGCGGCAGATCGTTGCATGGGCACTCCAACACGCCGGCTGAGGCCGGCCCCGGGTTGCACCGCAGCAAACTCAGCCTAACCTGTGGGGTATTCCGACACACTGCGCCGAGGCCCCCCATGCCTGATACGATCCTGGCTGATCCCACCATGCTCAAGTTCGGGATCGGCCAGCCCGTGCCGCGGCAGGAGGATCCGACCCTGCTGCGCGGCCAGGGGCGCTACACGGACGATCTCTCGGTGCCCGGCCAGGCCTGGTGCGTGATGGTGCGCAGCCCCTACGCGCACGGCATCATCAACCGCATCGGCACCGAGGCAGCGAAGGCCATGCCCGGCGTGCTCGGCGTCTTCACCGCCGCCGACATGGCTGAATACGGGCCGATGCGCAGCACGCTGCCGCTGAAGAACAAGGACGGCAGCCCGCTGATCAATATCGCGCGCGGGCCGCTCGCGGCCGACAAGGTGCGCTTCGTCGGCGACCCGGTCGCCTTCGTGGTGGCCGAGACCAAGGCGCAGGCCAAGGACGCCGCCGAGATGGTCGAGATGGACATCGACGCGCTCGATGCGGTGACGGAGGCCTCCGCCGCCGCGGCACCGGGCGCGCCGCAACTCTACGACCACGTGCCGGGCAACGTCGTGCTCGACTTCCGCTACGGCGACGCGGAGAAGGTCGCGGAAGCCTTCGGCAAGGCCGCGCACGTCACGACCCTGTCGATCCGCAGCAACCGCATCATCGTCTGCTCCATGGAGCCGCGTTCCGCGATCGGCGAGTGGGATGCCGCCGAGGGCCGCTACATCCTGCATGTCGGCAGCCAGGGCGTCTTCGGCCTGCGCAACCAGATGGCCAACGACATCCTGAAGGTGCCGGTCGGGAAGGTCCGCATCCTGACCGGCAATGTCGGCGGGTCCTTCGGCATGAAGGCCAGCGCCTATCCCGAATACACCTGCGTGCTGCACGCGGCGAAGGTGCTCGGCCGGCCGGTGAAGTGGACGGATGAGCGCACCGGTTCCTTCCTTTCCGACTGCCATGGCCGCGACCATGAGACGGAGGCTTCGCTCGCGCTCGATGCCGATGGTCGCTTCCTGGCGGTGAAGATCGTCTCCTTCGGCAACATGGGCGGCTACCTGTCCACCGTCGGCAACCTGATGGGGACGGGCAACTTCTCCAAGAACATCCAGTCGAACTACGCGACGCCGCTGCTGCTGGTGGAGACGAGGAACGTCGTGACCAACACCACGCCAATCTCCGCCTATCGCGGTGCCGGCCGTCCCGAAGGCAACTACTTCATGGAGCGGCTGATCGAGACCGCCGCGCGCGAGATGGGCAAGGACCCGATCGCGCTGCGCAAGCTGAACCACATCAAGGTCGAACAATTCCCCTTCAGCGCACCGTCCGGTTCCGTGTACGATTCCGGCGATTTCTCCGCGGTACTCGACAAGGCGCTGGAAGCCGCGGACTGGGACGGCTTCGCCGCCCGCAAGGCCGAGAGCAAGGCGCGCGGCATGTTGCGCGGGCGCGGCATCGGCAATTTCCTCGAATGCACCGCGCCGCCGACGAAGGAACAGGGCGAACTGGTCTTCGAGCCGAACGGCACCGTCACCATCGTCACCGGCACGCTCGACTACGGCCAGGGCCACTGGACGCCCTTCGCGCAGGTGTTGCACGCCAAACTGGGCGTCCCTTTCGACAGGATCCGTCTGGTGCAGGGTGATTCCGACCGCCTGGTCGCCGGTGGCGGCACGGGTGGTTCCAAGTCCCTGATGGCCTCCGGCGCCGCAATCCTGGCGGCCGCCGACATCGTCATCGACAAGGGCCGCAAGGCCGCCGGCTTCGTCCTGGAAGCCGCCGCCGAGGATATCGAATTCGCCGCCGGCCGCTTCACCATCGCCGGCACCGACCGCGGCATCGGCATCATGGAACTCGCCGCGAAGATCCGCCAGATCGGCCCCCTGCCCCAGGACGTGCCGAACAGCCTCGACAGCCGCACCGTCTTCGACCACGCGCCGATGGCCTATCCCAACGGCTGCCACGTCTGCGAGGTCGAGATCGACCCCGACACCGGCCACGTGAAGATCGACCGCTACACCTCGGTCAACGATTTCGGCGTGATCGTGAACCCGCTGCTGGTCGAAGGGCAGGCCCATGGCGGCATCGTCCAGGGCATCGGCCAGGCGTTGCATGAACGCGTCGCCTATTCCGAGGACGGGCAGCTTCTGACCGGCTCCTACATGGATTACGGCCTGCCGCGCGCGGACGACCTGCCCTCCTTCGCCTTCGAAAGCGCGCCGGATCCCTGCAAGACCAACCCGCTCGGCGCCAAGGGCTGCGGCGAGGCCGGCTGCGCGGGGTCGCTGCCAGCGGTGATGAATGCGATCTCGGACGCGCTGGGCGGGAAGCACATCGATATGCCGGCGACGCCCGAGAAGATCTGGGCGGCGGTCCAGGCGGCGTGACGGGAAACGGGGGGAGAAGGGAACTTCTCCCCCCGTAAACCCCCCTCAACCTTCTTTGGGAGTTTAGGACCGGCTCGTCTCGGCCGCCTTGACCAGCGTGTGGAGGAGGCGGTTCACGGGGGTCGGGACACCAAGCTCCGTACCCTTGCGGACCACGAAGCCATTGAGGTGATCGATCTCGGTCGGCTTGCCACGCCGCAGATCCTGCGCCGTCGAAGAGAACTGCGCCGGCATCATCGCCGCCAGGCCGAGAACGCTGTCCAGCATATCCGCCGGAAGGGTCACGCCCGCGGCCTGCGCCACCGCGCGGCATTCCTCGACGACATCCCGCATCACCGCCTCGACCCCTTCCAGGCGGATCATCCGGCCATAGGGAAGCCGCGTCAGCGCCGACAGCGCATTGTAGGCGCAGTTCACCACCAGCTTGCCCCACAGCGCGCCGATCGCGTTCTCCGACACCTGCGCGGCGATCCCGGCCGCGCCGAACAGCGCAAGGATCTCCTCGTTCCTTCCCGACGGGCCGATGAGAAGATCCCCCCGCCCGTGATGCCTGACATGCCCTGGCCCGACCATCTCCGTCGCGACATAGACCGCCACGGGCACGACAGGCCGGCCCAGCACGACCTCCAGCCGCGCGGCATTGTCGACGCCGTTCTGGAAACTCAGGATCGTCGCATCCGGCCGCAGATGCGGCGCCATCTCCGCGCCGACCTTCTCCGTATCGCCGGACTTCACGCAGAACAGCACCAGTTCCGCATCTGCCAGACCCGCGGCGGAAGTCGCGACGCCCACCGGCACGGAATGCCGTTCACCGCCCATTTCGAGCAGAAGCCCACGCTCCCGGATCGCATCGGCATGCTGGGCGCGCCCGACCAGCGTGACCGAGGCGCCGGAGCGTGCCAGCAGCCCGCCATAGAAGCAGCCGATGGCGCCGGCTCCCATCACGGCAAGCTTCATGCTCCGCTCCTCCTTCGAACCGTGGGCGCCATGGCGGGGGAGGTCGCCCTCCCCCGCCCTTGGCCTCACGCTGCGAGGAAGACGCCGCCTTCCTCGCTCAGGGCGGCGAGATGGTGGTCCATGTCGCCGAACATGTTCTCGATGACGGTCAGCCGCTTGAGGTAGTGGCCGCCGGCATACTCCATCGTCATGGCGATGCCGCCATGCATCTGCACCGTCTGCTGGCCGACGAAGCGAGCGTTGCGGCCGATTTCGATCTTCACGGCACGCATCTGGCGGCGGCGCTCGGCCGCGTCGGGCTCGCTCGCCATCATCGCCGCCAGCATCGCCATGGAGCGCGCCTGCTCGAGGCAGACCATCATCTCCGCCGCGCGATGCTGCAACGACTGGAAGGAACCGATCGGCCGCCCGAACTGCTTGCGCGTCTTCAGGTAATCGACCGTCAGGTCCTTCGCCGCTTCCATGCAGCCGATCGCCTCGGCCGACAGCGCGGCCATGGTCTCGTCCACCACGCGCTCGGCCAGGGCGAGACCGCCCTTCAGCTCCGCCTCCGCGCCCACCTTCACGTTGTCGAAGGTGATGTCGGCCGCGCGCTGCCCGTCCGACGTGCCGAAGCCCCGCCGCGTCACGCCCTGCGCGTTCGCCGGCACCAGGAACACGCCGATGCCGTCGCGGTCACGCCGCGCGCCCGAGATGCGCGCCGTGACGATCAGCTGGTCCGCCGTGTCGCCATGCACGACGACACCCTTGCGGCCGTCGATCGCCCAGCCCGCGCCGTCCTTCTTCGCCGTGGTGGCCACGTCGTTCAGGTCGAAGCGCGACTGCGGTTCGGTATGCGCGAAGGCGAGCAGCAGGTTGCCGGCCGCGATCTCCGGCACCATCGCCGCGCGCTGCTCGGCGGTCGCGCCGTGGCGCAGGAAGCCGCCGCCCATCACCACCGTGGACATGAACGGCTCGAGCGTCAGGGAGCGTCCCATCTGCTCGGCGACGATCATCGTCTCGACGGCGCCGTAGCCGAGGCCGCCATCCTCCTCGGCGAAAGGCATGCCGAGCAGGCCGAGTTCCGCATAGGCGGCCCACACGTCACGCGACCAGCCGGTCTCGGACTTCATGTAGCCCTTGCGCTGCTCGAAGCCGTACTTGTCCTTCAGCAGCTTCGACAGGCTGTCCTGCAGAAGCCGCTGGTCTTCGGAAAGATCGAAATCCATGTCGTTTCAGAGCCCCAGGAACGCTTTGGCCATGATGTTCTTCTGGATCTCGGTGGATCCGCCGTAGATGCTCTGCTTGCGCCAGTTGAAGTAGGTCGCCTGCGCGAGCGTCTGCCAGTCCTGCGCCACCTCGGGCTCGTTCCAGCGATCCGCCTCCGGGTCCGCCGACACCAGCCCATACGGCCCCGCCGCCATGACATAGAGTTCCGAGATCGCCTGCTGCAATTCCGTCCCGCGGATCTTCAGCACCGAGGATGCCGGGTTCGGCTTGCGCTGGCTGAGCGCACGGTTCTCGTCCGCGAGCACCCGCAGCGTCGTCATCTCCAGCGCCTTGAGCTGCACCTCGACATCTGTGAGGCGCGAGCGGAAACGCGGATCTTCCATCACCGGCCGCGCACCACCCGGCGCTTCCTTCGCGATCAGCTTCAGCCGGCGGATGCGTTCCTTGGAAGCGCCGACGCGCGCCTGCCCCGTGCGCTCGTTCGAGAGCAGGAACTTCGCGCAATCCCAGCCGCGGTTCTCGGTGCCGATCAGGTTCGCCACCGGCACCTTCACGTCGTCGAAGAAGACCTCGTTCACCTCATGCGCGCCGTCGACGGTGATGATCGGCCGCACGGTGATGCCCGGCGTCTTCATGTCGGCGATGAGGAAGGAGATGCCCTCCTGCTGCTTCGCCGCACCCGGATCGGTGCGCACCAGCAGGAAGATCCAGTCCGCGTGCTGCGCCAGCGTCGTCCAGGTCTTCTGGCCGTTGACGATGTAGTGATCGCCCTCGCGCACCGCGCGCGTCTTCAGCGAGGCGAGGTCCGACCCTGCCCCCGGCTCCGAAAACCCCTGGCAGAACCAAAGGTCGAGGTTCGCGATCTTCGGCAGGAAGTGCTTCTTCTGCTCCTCCGTGCCGAAGGCGACCATCACGGGCCCGAGCATGTTGCAGTTGAAACCCAGTGGCGTGGGCGCCGGCGTGGACTGGATTTCCTCGGACAGGATGAAGCGCTTGATCGCGCTCCAGGGCTGGCCACCCCATTCGACGGGCCAGTGCGGCACCGCCCAGCCCTTGGCATAGAGACGCTTCTGCCAATCGACCTGCATCGCCTTGGTCGGCGTGCGGCCGGAGGCCATGCGCTCGCGCGTCTCGGCCGGCAGGTTGGCGTCGATCCATTCGCGCACCTCCTGGCGGAAGGCGCGTTCCTCTTCGGTGAAGCGGAGTTCCATCGTCGTTGCTCCAGTGGGATTCCGTCAGGCGGCCTTGGCGCCCATGCCGGCGAAGGTCCCGCCCTCCGCGGCCAGCTTCTCGATCAGCGCGGCGGGCTTCAGGTTGGCGTCGCCCGTCGCCTCGGCATACTTCGCCAGCTTGTCGCGCACCGTCTTCAGACCCTGCGTGTCGGCCCAGAACATCGGCCCACCGCGGAAGGCCGGCCAGCCGAAGCCGTTGCAGAACACCACGTCGATATCGATGGGACGATAGGCGACGCCTTCCTCGAGAATGCGCGCCCCCTCGTTCACCATCGGCAGCAGCAGGCGGTCCAGGATCTCTTCGTCCGAGATCTTCCGCCGCCGCACCTGCATCTTTTCCGCCACGTCGAGGATGATGCGCTCCACCTCCGGGTCCGGCAGGCGGTTGCGCTTCTCGTCGTACATGTACCAGCCCTTGCCGGTCTTCTGCCCGAAGCGCCCCAGCGCCACCACGGCATCCGCCACCGGCGCCACCGTCCCGCGCGCCTTGCGCACCGCGGCCCCGATGTCGAGGCCCGCGAGGTCGCCCGTCGCGAGCGGCCCCATCGCCATGCCGTAGCCTTCCATCACCTTGTCGATGTCCTGCGGCAGGCAACCTTCCAGCAGCAGCTTCTCGACCTGCGGCGTGCGCTTGCCGGTCATGCGGTTGCCGACGAAGCCGTCGCAGTTGCCAACGAGCACCGGCAGCTTGCCGATCCGCTTGCCGAACTCGGTGGCGGTCGCGATCGTCGTCCAGGACGACTTCGCGCCACGCACGTTCTCCAGCAGGCGCATGACGTTCGCCGGCGAGAAGAAGTGCATCCCCACCACCAGCTCCGGCCGCTTCGTGGCCGAGGCGATCTCGTCGATCGACAGCGTCGAGGTGTTGGACGCCAGCACCACCCCCGGCCGCGCTGCCTTGTCGAGCCGCGCGAAGACCTGCTTCTTCACGTCCATGTTCTCGAAGACCGCCTCGATCACGAGGTCGCCCTTCGCGACCGTGCCCTCGAAATCCGTGCTGCCGGTCAGCAGCGCGCGGCGCTTCTCGTATTCCGCCTGGGACAGACGCCCACTGGAAACCGTCCGCTCCCAGTTCGCATGGCAGCGCGCGAGGCCCTTCTGCAGCGCCTCATCCGTCATTTCCACAATGGTCACGGGCACGCCGTTGTTCGCCGCGCTCATGGCGATGCCGCCGCCCATGGTGCCGCCACCGATCACCACCAGCCGCTCGACCGGCAGCGACTTCGCCTCGGCCGGCATGCCGGGAATGCGCAGCACCTCGCGCTCGCCGAAGAAGATGTGGCGCAGCGCCTTGGACTGCTCGCCGGAAACGAGCGACTGGAACAGTTCCCGTTCCTTCTTCAACCCCTCCTCGAAGGGCAGGGTGAAGGAAGCGCGCGCGGCTTCCGCGCAGCCCTTCGGGCTTTCCTGTCCGCGCGTCCGCTTCAGAAGCCCCGCCACCACCGCGTCAAAGGCTGCCGGATCCTGCCCGCTGATCCTGTCCGTGCGGTTGCGTGCGAGCGTGAAGGTCTTGCCGATATTCGCCTTCGCCCAGGCGACCGCGCCGGCTTCCAGATCGCCATCGATGATCGCATCGACGAAGCCGAGCCTGTTCGCCTCACTCGCCTTGATCGGATCGCCGCTGACGATGATCTTCGCCGCCGCCTCCGGCCCGATCATGCGCGGCAGGCGCTGCGTGCCGCCCGCGCCGGGCACGAAGCCGCGCTTCACTTCCGGCAGCCCGACCTGCGCATCCGCGACCGCCACGCGCGCATGGCAGGCGAGCGCCAGCTCAAGCCCGCCACCCAGCGCCGATCCATGAATTGCCGCGACGACGATGCCGGGATAGCCCTCGATCGCATCGAACACATCGGTGAGCGAGGGCGGCTGCCGCGGCTTGCCGAACTCGGTCATCTCGGCCCCGGCGCAGAACATCCGGCCCGTGCCGATCAGCACCACCGCCTTCGCACCGGCCGCCTTCGCCGCGTTCACGCCCGCGAGAAGCCCTGCGCGGAGCTCATTCCGCAGCGTATTCACCGGCGGGTTGTTCAGCCGCAGGACATGCACATCGCCCTGGGCCACGTGTTGGACGAAATCGGACACGGGCATCACTCCCTAAAGCAAGCCAGGGCCTGCCGGCCCTTCTTGGCCCGGAGTTTCCGGCAGAACCGGCCCGGCGGCAAGCCGCCCCACCCCCTGTTGCCGAACCGCGCCGCGCATGCTGCTTTCGCGGCATCGCAAGACTTCGGGAGCGCAACGCCATGTCCCTTTTCGACCTCACCGGCAAGGTCGCCGTCGTCACCGGCGGCAGCCGCGGCATCGGCCGCGCCATCTGCGAACGCCTCGCCGAGCACGGCGCCAAGGTCGTCGTCTCCTCCCGCAAGGTGGACGCCTGCCAGGAGGTCGTGGACGCCATCAAGGCCAAGGGCGGCACCGCCATGGCGGTAGCCTGCAACATCGGCCGCAAGAATGAATGCCAGGCGCTGGTCGATGCCGCCATCGCCACCTGGGGCCAGGTGGACATCATGGTCTGCAACGCCGCGATCAACCCGCATTTCGGCCCGGCCACGACCATGCCGGACGAGATCTTCGACAAAATCATGGCCTCCAACATCAAGTCGAACCTCTGGCTCGCGCACATGACCGCGCCGGGCATGGCGGAACGCGGCGGCGGCTCGGTCATCATCGTCTCGTCCATCGGCGGCTTCCGCGGCTCGCCCGTGCTCGGCGCCTACGCGATCTCCAAGGCTGCCGACATGCAGCTGGTGCGCAACCTCGCCGTCGAATGGGGGCCGAAGAACGTGCGCGCCAACGCCATCGCGCCGGGCCTGGTCCGCACCGACTTCGCCCGCGCGCTGTGGGAGGACCCGGGCATCTACAAGAAGCGCACCAAGGACACGCCGCTGAAGCGCATCGGCGAACCGGACGAGATCGCCGGCGCGGCGGTGTTCCTCGCCTCCCCCGCCGGCTCCTTCATGACCGGTCAGACAATCGTGATCGACGGTGGCGTGCTCGCCGGCCCGCCCTCGCGCTCCGACGACGAGGAGTGATCAGCGGAACCCGGGCGGCTTGCCGCTCGGGTCCCAGCCGGGCGCCGGCGCGCCGCGATTGATCGGCGGCTTCACGCTGATCCCCGGCCCTTCGCGCGGCGGTGCCGGCTGGCGCGGCGGCGTGACGGGCGGACGCGGCGACTGCGCCGCCTGGGAGGGGCGCGACGAGGCCGGCGGCTCCGGGTC
>NZ_JAAEDM010000121.1 GCF_018129065.1 Neoroseomonas soli
CCCGGCGCTCCAGGCCGTCGAGCACCTGCTGGGCGCGCGCCAGGTCGCGCTGCAGCCGCGCCCGCAGCGCCGCCATGCGGGAATCCGCCGCCGGCCGGGGCACGCGGTTCGCGGCGAGTTCGGCGCGGATGGTCCGTGCCTCGATCCAGCGGCAGTAGAGCAGCGCGTCAAAGGCGATCTGCAGCGCGTCGAGGTCGGCGTTCTCCTGAGCGAGGCCCGCCTCGAGCCCGGCAGGAGCCGCGGCGTTGCGGCCAGTGAAATTGGTGGCCGTGACGGTGGCGCGGGAGAAATGCCCCTGGTCCCAACGCCCCCCGCCGGCGAGCAGCGCATCCCCCGCGCCGTTGAAGCTCGTCAACTGGTTGCGGCAGCCCTCGGCCTGGTCGAACCGGCCGCCCGGCCCGGCGCAGCCGGCCGCAACGACGGCGACAGCCAGCGCCCCCAGCATGATCCGAGGCCTGCCGAATCCCGAACCGTCACTGCCCATCCACCCCTCCGTTGCGCAGCCGGGATGGAGGACAGCACGTCCAGGCGACGGCATCCACCCGCGGCCGGATCAGCCGAGATGCGCCTCCAGCATCCACAGCCCCTTGTCGAGCGTGCGGGAGAAGCCGGTGAGCAGGTCCGAGGTATCGGCATCGCCGGCATCGCCGGTGGCGGCGATGCCGGCCCGCACCTCCTTCGCCAGCGCGGCGTAGCGCGCGGCGAGCGCCTTCACGTGGTCCATGCCGTCGCGCAGCCCGGCCGGATAGGGCTCGAGCCGGCTCTTCGCGCCCACCAGCTGCGTCGTGCCGTCGGGCGTTCCGCCGAGCTGGACGACGCGCTCGGCGATCTCGTCCGTCGTTCCGCCGAGTTGGTCGTAGAAGGTCTCGAACAGCGCGTGCAGTGCCGCGAACTGCGGGCCGCGCACGGTCCAGTGTGCCATGCGCACGCCGTTGGTCAGGTCAATCGCGTCGGCAAGCGCGGCGTTCAGCACGCCCACCGACACTTCCCGGGCATTGGCGCCAAGGTCGTTGCGCGTGGCATGCAGGATACCGGTACTGGTCTTGGCCAAATCTCTTCTCCTTCCGTCCGTTCGATCCTTATATGGTGACTTGCACCGGCCGCATGAAGCCTTGGCATGCCATGTCAGGACTGCACGGTGAGGTAGCGCGCCGCCTCGGGCGGGCCCTCGCCGGCCTGGAAGGCGGCGGCGCGAGCGAGAACCGCCTGGTCCACCGCATCGAGGCGGCCGACCTCGCGCAGATGCTCGGTCCATGATTCGACGGCCCAGAACTCGACCCAGCGCTCGGGACGCGCGACATCCTCGAGCAGCCGCCAGGCCAGCGCGCCGCTGCGCAGCCGGACGCTCCGCACCTCCCGCATCGCAAGGAGGAAGGCGGGGCGGTCTTCCGGCCTCACGGTGTAGCGCACGAATTCCAGCACCCGGCCCGTGTCGCCGGCCAGCAGGGGGGCGAGTTCCGCCGCAGGCGCCTCCGGCCGCGGCATGGCGACGGCGGGTGCCTCCCGCGCCGGCGGCGTGTCGAGGCCCCAGCCGCGGACCGCGACGGCGCAGACGGCACCGATCGCGCCGGCGAGCAGCAGCGCCGGGGCCACGCCGAAATGCGTGCCAGCCCAGCCCCACAGCACGGCGCCGAGCGTCATGGCCCCGAAGAAGCAGAGCTGGTAGATCCCGATGGCGCGCGCCCGTACCCAGGCGGGCGTCGCGAACTGCGCCGCGGCCTGCAGCGTACTCGCCGCGGCGAGCCAACCGGCGCCGAACAACAGCAGCGCGACCGCCGCCGGCAGCCAATGGACCGAGACGCCGAGCAGCGCCAGCGCGACCGAGGACACCAGCGAGAAGGCGAGCACCATCCCCCCGCGGGTGGGCAGCCGGGCCCGCAGGTAGGGCAGCGCGAAACCGGTGCCGACAGCGCCGATCCCCATCACGCCGAGCATCATCCCATAGGCTTCCGGCCCGAGGCCCAGCCGTTGGCGCACCACCAGGGGCAGCAGCCCCCAGACCGCCGCGGTGAAGAAGAAGAACACATTGGCGCGCAGGATGGTCGCGCGCATGGCGGGGCTCGCCGCGACGAAGCGCAGGCCGGCGCGCATCGCGCCAAGGAAGTGTTCCGGCGGCAGCGGGTTGTCCGGCTTCTCCCGTTTCCAGAACAACAGCGAAAGCAACAGCACGAGGAAGCAGAACGCATTCAGCGCGAAGGCCGCCTCGGTCCCGGCGAGGCCGATGACGAAGCCGCCGATCGCCGGCCCCACGGCGCGGGAGAGGTTGAAGCCGATGCCGTTCAGCGCGATGGCCTGCACCAGGTCCTCGCGCGGGACGAGTTCCGGCGTGGTGGCCGCCCAGGCGGGGAAGTTCAGCGCGTTCCCCATGCCGATGCAGAAGGTGAAGAACAGCAGCCCCCAGGGGCCGAGCCAGCCCGCCCAGGTCAGCAGCGCGAGCATCGTCGCGACCGTCAGCACCCAGCCCTGGGCGCCGATCAGGTAGTGCCGCCGGTCGATGATGTCGGCCGCCGCGCCGGCCGGGAGCGCGAGCAGGAAGACCGGCAGCATCGAGGCCGCCTGCACCATGCTGACCATGAAGGGTGAAGGATCGAGGCCGGTCATCATCCAGCCCGCCCCGGTGTTCTGGACCCACAGCCCGATATTGGCCGCGAGGTTCGCCCACCAGAGCAGGCGGAAGGCGGGATGGCGAAGGGGAGCGAAGGCGAGAGGCATCGTTTCAGGGTGGCAGAGGCGCCACCGCGTCGGGAAGGGCCGATCGCGCGTCCTCGGGTGCCGGCTCAACGGTCTTCGGCTCCTGGAACCGCCCCCCGACGTCGGTTCCCCAAGGACACGAAGAAGGGATGGGGGTGCGGGGGAAGGTTCCCCTTCCCCTGCTCTTCAGTCGAGCGACGCCGCCGGCCCCTTCGGCCGCGCCGTCTGGTTCCACAGGGTACGGATCTTCTCGCTCACGCCCACCGGGTCGGCGACGCCGCGCAGCACATGCGTCTCCTCCGAGCGGCCTTCCATCGACTTCACCACGATGTCGCCGATGCCGACGAGGCGATGCCAGATGCTCTGCTTCACGACCACGTCGCGGATGCGGAAGATCTCGATGTCGTCGCGCACCTTGGTCCAGAAGCCGGAGGTAAGGGTGATGCGCTCGTTCGTCACGGTGACGCGCTGCCGCCCGAGGAAGGGCAGCCCCAGCATCAGCGCGGAGAGGGCGAGCCAAAGCGGCCCGTAGGAGCGCTTCGTCTCCCGCGCTTCCAGGATGATCGATTCCGACATGCGGCTTCCCCTGACGCCACCGCGTGGATACGGCGCGGCGCGCGGCGCGGCAACGGGGAAGGGCTTGGCGCCGGACCGGCCGCGCGGGGGAAGTCATCCCCGCCTGACACGCGATCGGAAAAGAATAATTTTTCTTCATATCCCGTACTTGCGGCCATTCATGAGAAACGCTTTCTCTTGCTGCGCGATAACCGCGGCGGAAACCGGCCCCCATGTCGAAGATCCATGTCATCCACGAGAACGATGCCTGGCTCGCGCCGCTGCGCGCCGCCTTCGGCGCGATCCACGTGCACCACGAGGAGTGGTTCATCGACCGCGGCCTGCTCGACCTGACGCAGCCGCCGCCGGAGGGCGTCTTCTACAACCGGATGTCCGCTTCCTCGCACACCCGGGGCCACCACTACGCACCCGAATACGCCGCCGCGGTCATCGAATGGCTCGAGCGCCACGGCCGCACCGTGGTCAACGGCCGCCGCGCGCTGCAACTCGAGGTGTCCAAGGTCGCGCAATACGAGGCTCTCGCCGCCTGGGGCATCCCGACGCCGCCGACCGTCGCCGTGGTGGGCGAGCAGCACATCCGCGATGCCGCCGCGCGCATCGGCTACCCGCTGATCCTCAAGCACAACCGCGCGGGCAAGGGCCTCGGCGTGCAACTGGTGCGCAGCGCCGCCGCGCTCGAGGAGGCCATCGCCCGCATCGCCGCCAGCGAGGATCCCTACGCCCTGCCGCGCGACGGCATCTGGCTGGTGCAGCGCTACATCGCCGCGCCCGAGCCGTTCATCACCCGCGCCGAGTTCATCGGCGGGAAGTTCCTCTATGCCGTGCGCGTGGACACCTCGGAGGGCTTCGAACTCTGCCCAGCCGATGCCTGCGCGATGCCCGAAGGCGCCGCCTGCCCCGCCGTCGCGCCGGGGGAAAAATTCCGCATCGTCGAAGGCTTCAACCACCCGCTGATCCCGCGCATGGAATCCTTCCTGGCCGCGAACGGGGTCGGCGTCGGCGCCATCGAGTTCGTCACCGACGCGGCCGGGAACACCTTCGCCTACGACGTCAACACCAACACCAACTACAATGCCGAGGCCGAGAAGCGGGCAGGCGTCTCGGCCCCGCTCGCGGTGGCGCGCTATCTCGCGGCGCTGTTGCCGCGCGCCGTCCGGGCCGCCTGATCATGCGCACCGGGGCAGGGTGGCACCGCTCCTCCCGCCATGTGCGGCGGTGGCGCGATCGCCGCGTGCGGTGGTGGCGCGATGCCCTCGCGCGACAGCCGGACGCGGCCCCCTCCACGGCGTGGCGCCGATGTTGCCGGCAGTGAGCCTGGCGGGCACCTGCACGGAGCGGTGAGGCGCCAGGCCCGGACGTGACGGTCCGGGTGAGCCCAATCGATGCGAAGCGCCAGGAAACGCCACACCCGGCGGCGCGAAGCATGTCCTCGATCACGTCCAGGCAAGCACAAGAACGCCCCGAAGATCATTCGGAGCCATCCCCTTTTTGACGTCGCGCCGGCCGCCTCGCGGTGGCGGCGCGCAGGGCCGCACCGTCGCGCAGGCGCGACCGGCCCACGACAGGAGACCGGCCATGAGCATCCGCAACCGAACCACCAGCCGTCGGCGCTTCGCTTCAGGGGTGCTTGCCCTGCCCGCGGCCACCCTTCTGCCGTTCCGCGCCCAGGCGGAGGAGCCGGCCTGGCCGTCGCGCCCGCTGCGGCTGGTCGTGCCCTGGCCGCCTGGCGGGCCGGTGGATGTCTACAGCCGCGCCATCGGCCAGGCGCTGGGCGAGGTGCTCGGCCAGCCGGTCGTGCTCGACAACAGGAGCGGGGCGGGCGGGCTGATCGGCACCGAGCACGTCGCGCGCTCGGCAGCGGACGGCTACACGCTGCTCGGCACCAACACCACCGCCTTCATCGGCAATGTCGTCGCCTCCCCGGAGGTCGTGCGCTTCAACGCGCGGAACGGCTTCACCCCGATCGGAATCTTCCAGGAAGGGTCCTCGGTCATCGCCGCGCACCGGTCCCTGGGCGCGCGGGACTTCCCGACCTTCATCGAGGCCCTGCGGAAAAGCCCGGACCCCGTGCCCTACGCGTCCTCCGGCCCGGGCTCCACGCCGAACCTGGCCGCACGGCACATCGGGCGTCACTTCGGCGTGCAGGTGATGGAGGTGCCCTACCGCGGCGGCGCGCAGCGGCTGACCTCCGTCATCACCGGGGAGACGTCCTTCGCGCTCTTCGACGTGAGCGTCATCCGCCAGTATGTCGAGGACGGCACGCTGGTGCCCGTCGTTGCCGCCGGCCCATCCCGCACCACGGTATGGCCGGACCTGCCGAGCTTCGCCGATGTCGGCCTCGGGGATACGGATTTCGGCGACTGGCATGGCCTCTTCGCGCCCGCCGCGACGCCGGCCCCGGTCGTGGCCCGCCTGCGGCAGGCCTTGCAGGAAGCGATGCGCGATCCCGGCTTCGTGCAGGTCGTGCGGAACGGTGGCGGGCGCGCCGTGTTCGACACGGGCGCTTCCGCCGCGGCGCGGATCGCCCAGGGCTTCACCGCCTTCGAAGCGTTGTTGCGGCAGGCCTGACAACAGGGCGCGGCCGGGCACCCGCGGGGACGGCCGCGCCGCCTTCGCGGGTGCGCCATGCCTCGATCCCGCGGGCATCGCCGCGACGGGCACGAGGCGCGCGCAACTCGCGCACCCGCCCCTCCGGTGCCTAGATTGCCGCACGGCGCCGTGGCCTCCCTGGCCGCGCGGCGAAGGCACAGCCCCGCGCGGCGGGGGACCGGAAGGATGGGTGATGCTCGGATTCCTCGGCAGCCGTAAGCCGTTCGCGCGGCTCTCGGAGAAGGAGATTCTCGCGCTCGCGATTTCCTCGGAGGAAGACGATGCGCGCATCTACGCCACCTACGCGGACCGGCTGCGGCAGGACTACCCCGCCACGGCGGCGATGTTCGACGACATGGTGGCGGAGGAGGACGGGCACCGCCGCGCCCTCATCGCCGATTTCCAGCGCCGCTTCGGCAACACCATCCCGCTGATCCGCCGCGAGCATGTCGCCGGCTACTACTCCCGCCGCCCGGTCTGGCTGGTCGAGACCCTCGGCGTCGAGCGCATCCGCCAGGAAGCCGAGCGGATGGAGGACGACGCCCGGCGCTTCTACGAGGCCGCGGCAGCACGATCGAGCGAACCCGGCACGCGCCGCCTGCTCGGCGACCTCGCGTTGCAGGAGGGCGGGCACCTCCATCGGCTCGCTCAGGCCGAGGCCACCCACCTGACCACCGACGCGCGGGAGGAGGAGGACGAGCGCGCCCGCCGCCAGACCATCCTGACCTGGGTGCAGCCTGGCCTGGCCGGGCTGATGGACGGGTCCGTCTCCACCCTCGCGCCGATCTTCGCCACCGCCTTCGCGACGCAGGATCCCCGGACGACGCTCCTGGTCGGGCTCGCCGCCTCGGTCGGCGCGGGCATCTCGATGGGCTTCACCGAGGCGGTGCACGATGACGGCGTGATCTCCGGCCGCGGATCGCCGGTGAAGCGTGGCATCGCCTCGGGCGTGATGACCGCCCTGGGGGGACTGGGGCACGCCCTGCCCTACCTGATCCCGCATTTCTGGACCGCGACGGCGGTCGCCTTCGTGGTCGTGTTCTTCGAGCTCTGGGCCATCGCCTGGATCCAGAACCGCTTCATGGAGACACCCTTCCTGCGTTCGGTCACGCAGGTGGTGCTCGGCGGCGGGCTGGTACTCGCGGCGGGCATACTGATCGGCGGGGGGTGAGCGGCGCCGCTATTCGAGGTCCAGCACCTTGCGGCGGCGGATGAAGGGCGAATGGACCGGGGCGCCCGGCTTGATGCGCCCGTCCTCGCCCCATTCGGACTTGCGGTTGAACGGGATGGTCCGGCGCTCGGCCACCGTCGGCAGCATGGCACGGAATTCCTCGACGATACCTCTCAGCCGTGCCTCGACCGCGGCGGGGTCGGAGTAGCGCAGCCCGGCCTCCACGCCATAGGCGACGAAGGGCTCGACCACGTCGAAGCCGACATAGGCGAGGGAGAAGTTCACGGGCCAGAGCATCAGGTCGATGTCGCCGCTGCGGCCGTCATGCTCGTAGGTGGCGCGGCTGGTGCCGACGGTGACCGAGAGCATGGCCCGCTTGGCGGTGAAGCGGCCGGACTCGAAGCGCCTGCTGCTGGTGTAGGCCTCGCCGTAGGCGAGCACGCGGTCGAACCAGCCCTTCAGCATGGCCGGCGGCAGGTGCCACCACATCGGGTACTGCAATACCAGGAGGTCCGCGCGGTCCATGCGCGCCAGTTCCTCCAGCACCGCCGCCGGCAGCGTCCCGGCCTGGCTGGCGTGGCGCTGCTCGGCCTGCACGTCGAAGCGGGCGGGGTCCACGCGGTCGGGGTAGTGCTCAGGTCGCTCGCAGGGGTCGAAACCCATGGCGTGCAGGTCGGAGACGGTGACCGTCCAGCCCGCCGCCTCCAGCGCCGCCGCACCGGAGGCCACGAGATGGCCATTGAAGGAGCGTGGCTCCGGATGGGCGAGAACGAAATGGGCATGCATGGGGGGGGTCTCAGGCGGTGAGCCAGGCGGCCATGGCGGCGGTCGCCGCCTCGGGCGTCTCCATGGTCGGCAGATGGCCGGCATCGGCGAAGCGGCGCAACCGGGCGCCGGGGATGCGGGCGGCCATCTCCTCCGCCAGGGCGGGCGGGGTCAGCACGTCGTCCATCCCGACCCCCACCAGCGTCGGGACGGCGATGCGCGCGAGGTCCGGGCGCGAATCCGGCCGGTGCATGATGGCCTCCTGCTGGCGCAGGAAGGCTTCCTTGCCGATGCGTGCAGCCATCTCCATCACCTCGGCGGCCAGCGGACCCTCGAGGCGGGAGGGGTGGATCAGTTGCGGCAGCAGCCGCGGCGTCACGCCGCGGAACTGGCCCGACCGCGACAGCGAGATCAGCCCCCGCCGCCGGCGCGACTGCTCCGCCGTGTCCGCGCGGGCCGAGGTGTCGAACAGGCAGAGCCGCGTCACCCGCTCCGGCGCCTGGCGCATGATCTCGAGCGCCACGTAGCCACCCATCGACAGGCCGGCCAACGCGAAGGGCCCGGACACGGCGGCGAGCGCCCGCGCCGCCATGGCCTCCACCCTGTCGTCCAGCGCCAGGTCGGCGACGACCGGCCGGGCCAAGGGGGCGAGCGCGGCCGCCTGGTCGCGCCACAGCCGCGCGTCGCAGAGCAGGCCGGGCAGGAGCAGGAGCGTCGGGCGATGCGTCATGCATAATGGCTGTAATCCGCCCCGTTCGGGCCGTCCATGCGCCGGGCGCGGGCCGGGGAGGGCTGAAAACCTTGATCTTCGTGCGGAACCGGCGCATATCCGGCGCGCTCGTGGAATGGCGGGCCGGACCGCCGGCCCCGGAGTGCGCCCCCGCCGGGGCTCGGCCACCCACCGCATCACCCGCTGTCGGCCCGCTCCGCCGGGCCCATGGAAAAGAGCGACTTGAACGACCTTCCCAATGCCGCCGCCGAGGCGGCCAATGCCCCGGTTCAACCGGGCCCTGCCCCCGAGCCGGCCGAAACCGCCCTGACCGGGCACGACGCGCCGCCCACCACCGCCGCCGAGGCTGCGGTGCCGACCGGGGAGGACGCCCCCGTCCCCGCGCAGGCCGAAGCCGCCCTGACCGGGCACGAGCCGACGCCCGCCACCGCCGCCGAGGCCGTGGTGCCGACCGGGGAGGAAGCCTCCGCCCCCGCGCCGGCCGAGACCGCCCTGAGCGGTCATGAGGCGCCGCCCATCGCCGCCGAGGCCGTGGTGCCGACCGGGGAGGAAGCCCCCGCTCCCGACGACGCCGTCGAGGAAGAAGTCCCGGAATACACCGAGGAGGACGAGCCGGAACCGCCGCGCACGACCTTCGCCGACCTCGGCCTTTCGGAGGAACTCCTCCGCTCCGTCTCCGAATCCGGCTACATCCACCCGACGCCGATCCAGGAACAGGCGATCCCCTACGTCCTGATGGGGCGCGACGTGCTGGGCTGCGCGCAGACCGGCACGGGCAAGACGGCATCCTTCGTGCTGCCGATGCTCGACATCCTGACCGGCAGCCGGGCCAAGGCGCGCATGCCGCGCTCCCTGATCCTGGAGCCGACGCGCGAGCTCGCGCTGCAGGTGGCCGAGAACTTCGAGAAGTACGGCAAGCACCTCAAGCTCAACCACGCCCTGCTGATCGGCGGCGAGAGCATGAACGACCAGCGCGACGTGCTCGACAAGGGCGTGGACGTGCTGATCGCCACGCCTGGCCGGCTGCTCGACCTGTTCGACCGCGGCCGCATCCTGATGGCGGACTGCAAGCTGCTGGTCATCGACGAGGCGGACCGCATGCTGGACATGGGGTTCATCCCCGATGTCGAGCGCATCGTCGCCATGCTGCCGGCCATGCGCCAGACGCTGTTCTTCAGCGCCACCATGGCGCCGGAGATCCGCCGCCTGGCCGATGCCTTCCTGTCCAACCCGAAGGAGATCTCGGTCGCGCCGCCGGCTTCGGTGGCGACGACGATCACCACGGGCATCGTCTTCGTCCAGCCGCACGACAAGCGCGAGGCGCTGCGCCGGCTGATCCGGTCGGAGAAGGTCCAGAGCGCTCTGATCTTCTGCAACCGCAAGATCGAGGTCGACATCCTCTACAAGTCGCTGAAGAAGCACCGCTTCAGCGTCGGCGCCCTGCACGGGGACATGGACCAGTCCACCCGCTTCGCCACGCTGAACGCCTTCAAGGCCGGCGAACTGCAGCTGCTGGTGTGCAGCGACGTCGCCGCGCGCGGCATCGACATCGGCGGCCTTTCCCACGTCTTCAACTTCGACGTCCCCTTCCGCGACGAGGACTATGTCCACCGCATCGGCCGCACCGGCCGCGCCGGGCGCGAGGGCCACGCCTACACCATTGCCCTCGCGGACGACGCGAAGAACGTGGCGGCGATCGAGAAGCTGACCGGCAAGCCCATCCCGCGGATGGCCGTCGAAGGCCTCGACCCCGTCCCCGATGACGAGATCGAGGAAGCCCGCAACGCGCCCAAGGGCCGCGGCCGCGGGCGCAGCGCCGCCCCGGCCAGGGGCCGCGGCGCGGACCGCCGGGAAGGCGGACGCCGCGAGGGTCCC
>NZ_JAAEDM010000122.1 GCF_018129065.1 Neoroseomonas soli
CACCTGCCCCGCCGCCGCCACAACCGGCCACTCCGCCACAGCGCACGGCGCCGCCCACCGTCACCGCGCTGCCCATGCCGCCGCCACCGCCGCCCTCTCCGCCGCCGGCGACGCCGAGGCCGGTGCCGCTCGACCTCACCGACCGGCCGCCGATTCGGCTGGGGGAGGCCGACCCGTCACGCCCCGGCGCGCCGCGGCGTGGGCTCGACCTGCGGCCGGGGGCAAGCCTTCCCGGCCCTGGCGAGGTCGAGAACCTGCGCGTGCGCGGCGCCGAGGCCGGGCCCGACTGGCGCAACGCCTTCCGCCAGTGGCTCGACCGCAATCTGCGCTACCCGCGTGAAGCGGCGGAACTCGGCGAGCAAGGCCCGGTCACCGTGCGCATCGTCACCGGCGCGGATGGCCGGGTGCGCGGCGTCGAGATGCGCACGCCGTCGCGCTCCATCTTCCTCAACTACTATTCGCAGTCGGTCTTCCGCGGCGCCGCGCTGCCGCCCTTCCCGCCGGGTACGGCGGAGGAACAGGTCACGATCGACCTGACGATCAACTACATCCTGTATCGGCGCTGAGCCGCAGGCGGCGCGGTTCCCCAGCCCGGCGGCAAGGATGCCGCCTCACGCCGCCGCGGGGCGAAGCCCAAGCAGCAGGGCAGCGAGCCCCGGCTCGGAAACCAGCGCGGCGGCCTGCTGCAGTGACACCCAGCGCTTGCGGCGCTGGCCGCGCTCGGGCCAGTCCACCGCGCGCGCCTCGACCTCGAGTGCGAAGACCTCCACCTCGCAGATCGCACGGCGACCGTCCGGCAGGCGCTTGCGGTAGGAATAGGCGCCGATCGGCGCCTCGGCGGCGCGGCCGAGCAGGCCGGCCTCCTCGAAGGCCTCGCGCGCTGCGAGGGCATGCGGCGGCACGCCTTCCTCCGCCCAGCCCTTCGGGATCACCCAGCGGCCGCGGCCGCGGGTGGTGATGAGCAGCACGAGGAGTTCCCCCTCCCGCTCACGGATCGGCAGCGCCGCACATTGGCGGCGGAGGCTGCGGCCCCAGGCCGCGCCGATGGTCCTGGCCATGCGCCCCCCTTCGGCGGCCGCGACTCGGCGACGGGTGGAGAGTCGCAGGAACGGGAGTCACCCGTCCACCGCAATGACGGCCGCGCCGTTGGCATCAGGCGTGGCCGACCTCGCCGAAGGCGTCGCGGTTGGTGGCGCGCACCACCGCGGCAAAGAGCCGCAGCGCGTCCGGCCCGCCGCGGTCGAGCAGGGCGCCGGCCTCCATCTCCCGCGCCAGGATCTCGGCGTGGCTCGCGAGGGTCTCGGCGGCGCGGCGCAGCGCCTCCCGCGACAGGGTCAGTTGCAGGTCGTCGCTGAGCAGATTCCAGTCGGCAGGCCGCATGGTGTTTCCATCCGGGTCATCCGCCCTTCTGGCGCGGTTTACGGCACGGGGCGGCCGCGGGGGCATCATCCACCGGGCCGGTTAACGCTGGGTGAGGACCAGGCGCCCTCGACCTGGGCCGGGCGCACTCCGGGTCCGGCGTGCGGACCCGCGGCGGTCCGGTCAGCCCGGCCAGACGCGCCACGCGGGCGGCAGCGAAGTTCGGGCACGGGTCGGCGATCGCTGCCGCCCGTATCCCCATCGTGACGCACGCCGCCGCCCCGCCAGCCCCGCGCGCGGATACGGCCGGGAAGGATGCCGGGCGCATCACTTCCCCGCGGGCTTAGCCGGCTCCGAAGGCTTCGGCGCCGGCGGTCGCGGCGGCGTCGAGGGGCCGGAGATCACGTCGAAATCGTATTCGGTGCGGTGCATGGCGGGCCTTCCTGCTGGCTGGGGCCGCCTACGCTCCGGGATCTTGCGGGAGACGGGACGTCACTGTCCCGAAACACGAAAGCCGCCAGGGCGTGGCGGCTTTCGGGAGAGATGATCGCGAGGCTTTCCCCTAGGCCGCTGGCGGATACCAGCGGTACCAAAATCGGGCGGCGGGGATGCCGGTCAGGACCATGGGCGGCACCCTAACGCCGCCGCGCGAGGGAAGGCAAGCGGCCTTGCCCGCGCTGAAGGCGGGGCAGCGCCGCGCATGCCGCCGGACCGCGCAGGCCGGAGGAAAGCCGTGACGGCAGGCGCTTCACGCTGCTTGCATGGCGGACGCGCTCCGATAGGCTCAGCGCCACCTGTCATCGGAGCAACCCAGATGGACCGCCGCCTTCTCCTTGGCGCCGCCGCCGGCCTGCTGGCCGCGCCCGCCGCCCTGCGCGCCCAGGCCCTGCCCAAGATCACCATCGGCATGTCCGGCTGGACTGGCTTCGCCCCGCTGACGCTCGCCGAGCAGGCCGGCCTCTTCCGCGCCAACGGCATCGAGGTGGAAACCAAGTTCGTGCCGCAGCGCGAGCGCAACCTGGCCCTCGTCTCCGGCGCGCTGAACTGCGTGGTCACCACGGTGGACACCATGATCCTGTGGGCGAGCTCGGCGCCGCTGACGCAGGTGCTCGTGCTCGACCGCTCGCGCGGGGGCGACGGCATCGGCGTGCGGCCGGCGATCAATTCCTGGGCCGACCTCAAGGGCAAGACGGTCGCGGTCGATGGCGCCGGGACCACGCCGTATTTCGTGCTCGCCTACATGATGCGCGAGAACGGCATGTCGATCCGCGAGGTGACCACCGCGACGCTGGCGCCGCAGCCCGCCGCGCAAGCCTTCGTCGCCGGGCAGTTCGACGCCTGCTCGACCTATGAGCCCTATCTCTCCCAGGTGCGCGCCATGGGCGCGGACAAGGGCAAGATCCTCGCAACGACGCTCGACTACCCCTGCGTGGTGGACACGCTCGGCTTCACGCCCGCCTTCATCCAGGCGAATCCGGAGGCCGTGCGCCGCGTGGTGAAGTCCTGGTTCGACGCCGTCGCGATGATCGGCCGCGAGCCCGACCGTTCCTTCGAGATCATGGGCCGCCGCGTCAACCAGACCGGCGAGCAGTTCAAGGCCAGCGCGCAGTTCATCGAATGGCTCGACCAGGCAAAGAACAAGGAGTACGTGGCGTCCGGCCTGCCGGAGTTCATGCGCAAGGCGCACACCGTGCAGCGCGAGAGCGGCGTGGTGCGCCAGGACGTCAACCTGGGGCCGCTGCTGAACACGTCCTTCCTGGGGTAGCGCGGACGAAAATGACCATCTTCCTTGCGGCGTGCCGCAGGCATGCCGAGGCCGCGAATGCGGCCCGCCGGTAGTCCGGCGAGCCAGGGCGCACGGATGTGCGCCGCCCGGCGCCTGAGGGATCCATCGAGGTGAAGCCTCTCGTTCCTGTTTCGACCGGCGCCCGGATCCTGCTGGGCGCCGGTTTCTTCGTGCTGTTCGTCGCCGTCTGGGCGCTCGCGACCTATTCGGGCTGGGTGCCGCCGCTCTTTCTCGCGAGCCCGGGGCGGACCCTGCTCGCAGGCTGGTCGCTGCTGACCGAGTTCGGCTTCGCCGGCGACATCGGCATCACCGTCTTCCGCGTGGTCGGCGGCTTCGCGATCGCGGCGGCGATCGGCGTGCCGCTCGGGCTGATGATGGGCGCCTTCAAGACGGTCGAGGCCTTCTTCGAGCCCTTCATCTCCTTCGCGCGCTACCTGCCGGCCTCGGCCTTTATCCCGCTGCTGATCCTCTGGGCCGGGGTGGGGGAAGCGCAGAAGCTCTCGGTCATCTTCATCGGGTCCTTCTTCCAGGTCGTCATCATGGTCGCGGTGATCGCGGGCGCGACGCGCATGGACCTGGTCGAAGCGGCGTACACGCTCGGCGCGCGGTCACGCGGCATCGTGCGGCGGGTGATCATCCCTTCGGCCGCGCCGCAGGTGATGGAGACGCTGCGCCTCGTGCTCGGCTGGGCCTGGACCTACGTGATCGTGGCGGAACTGATCGGCGCAACGTCCGGCATCGGCCACATGATCATGGACAGCCAGCGCCTGCTCGACACCGGGCAGATGATCTTCGGCATCGTGGTGATCGGGCTGATCGGGCTGGTGACGGATTTCCTGTTCAAGGCGCTGAACCGGAAGCTGTTTCCCTGGGCGGCGCTATAGTGCCTGCGCACGCCCATTCCAGCCGGGGGGGGAAGGGATGCCGGACCCGATAATCTTGCTCGCGACGGGGGCAGCCTGCGCCGCCGCAGCCCTCGCATTCTGGCTTTGGTCGCGCCGCGGCCGTCCCGAGCAGGACGCATTCGCGGTGCTCGGAACGAGTGCCGCCGCGGCTCGGGCGCGGGCGAAGCCACTGCCAATCGATCTCTCGCACCCCATCAGGACCGCCGAGCATTGGAACGCCATGCGCTCGCATGCCAATGACGCCGCCTATCGCCGTGCCGTGGAGACACTGCGGCTGCGCTACGAAATCGTGAGCAACCCGATGCTCCTCTCGAACACCCTGCGCGAGACGATGACTCGCGCGGGCCTCTCCTTCCGCGAAGCCGTGATCCGAGTTGCCGAGGATGACGGCCTGCACGGCCATAGGTAGCCCCGTGAGCGACAAGACCCTCCGCATCGCCGGCGTCACCCGCACCTTCCCAGGCCAGGGCCGGGCGGGGCCGACGCTGGCGCTCCAGCCGACCGACCTGACGGTGCGGCCGGGCGAGTTCGTCGCCATCCTCGGCCCCTCCGGCTGCGGCAAGTCCACGCTGCTGCGCATCGTCGCGGGGCTCGACCGCCCCACCGCCGGCACCGTCACGCTGGACGACGTGCCGGTCATGGGCCCCGGCCCCGACCGCGGCATGGTGTTCCAGTCCTACACGCTGTTCCCGTGGCTGACCGTCGCCCAGAACATCCGCTTCGGCCTGGCCGAGCGCGGTCTGCCCGAGGACCAGCAGCGCGCCATCGCCGAGAAATTCATCGCCCGCACCGGCCTCAAGGGCTTCGAGAACCACTGGCCGCGCCAGCTCTCGGGCGGCATGCAGCAGCGCACCGCCCTTGCCCGCGCGTTGGCGAACGACCCCGAGATCCTGCTGCTGGACGAACCCTTCGGCGCGCTCGACCACCAGACCCGCGAACTGATGCAGGAACTGCTGCTCGAGATCTGGGAGGCCGACCGCAAGACAGTGCTCTTCGTCACCCACGACATCGACGAGGCGATCTTCCTCGCCAACCGGGTCGTGGTGATGTCCGCCCGCCCCGGCCGGATCAAGGCGGATGTGACCGTCCCCCTTCCCTATCCGCGCGACTGGACGGTGAAGACCACGCCCGACTTCGCCGCCCTGAAGGCTAGGCTGATGGCCGAGATCCGCGAGGAGGTGCGCAAGGCGGCGACAGCGGCGTAAGGCAGGCCGCATACGGCTGGAATCTGCCCAATGCGTGAAGCCGCCCACGCAAACACGGCGAGAGCGGCTTCCACCCATAGGGAAACCTCTCCCGGCGCCCGATGACGAGGCGGCGGGGGCGCGCTACATCCCCGCTGATGCCCCCCTCCATCCCCGACACCATCCCCCGGACCGCACTGGTCACCGGCGGGGCGAAGCGTCTCGGCCGCGCCATGGCGCTCGCCCTCGCGGAAGCCGGCTTCGACCTCGCCATTCACTGTTCGGCCAGCGTAGCGGATGCCGAGGCCGCCGCCGCCGCGATCCGCGCCCTCGGCCGCCGTGCCGCCGTCCTGCGCGCCGACCTGGCGCGGGAGGAGGAGGTCGCCCGCCTGCTGCCGGACGCCGAGGCCGCCCTCGGTCCGATCGGCGTGCTGGTCAACAACGCCTCGGCCTTCGAGCGGGACGAATGGCACGACGCCACCCGCTCATCCTGGGACCTGCACCTGGAGCCCAACCTGCGCGCGCCCTTCGTGCTGGCCCAGGCCTTCGCCCACGCCCTGCCCAAGGGGCGCGAAGGGGTGGTAGTGAACATGCTCGACCAGCGCGTCTGGTCGCTGACGCCGCATTTCGTCTCCTACACCGTGTCGAAGGCGGGGCTCTGGACGCTGACGCAGTCGCTCGCGCTGGCCCTGGCGCCGCGCATCCGCGTCAACGCCATCGGCCCCGGCCCGGCCCTGCCGAGTCCCCGCCAGTCGCAGGAACAGTTCGACCGCCAAGCACGCTCGGTGCCACTGCGCCACGGCACCTCGCCGGATGAGGTCGCGCGCGCGCTCATCGCCATCCTTACCCTGCCCTCGATGACGGGCCAGATGATCGCCCTGGACGGCGGGCAGCACCTGCAATGGTCGCCGAGCCATGGCGCGGAGCCCGAGGAATGACCTTCGCCCCCGATGCGGCGCGCGGCCTGCGCCACGTTTTCGTGCGCGGCCTCACGGTCCAGGCGCGGCTCGGCGTCCATGCGCATGAGGAGGCGCGGCCGCAGCGCGTCGTGATCGGCATCGACCTCGCGGTGCGCGACGAGGCGGCGCCGGCGGGCGAGGGAACCGACGAAATCGCCCGCGTGGTCGACTACGGCGCGGTCGCCGCGACAGCGCGGCGCATCGCCTCGGCCGGGCATGTCCGGCTGGCGGAGACCCTGGCCGAACGGATCGCCCTGGCGCTGCTCACGGATGAGCGAATTGCCACCGTCCGGGTCTCGGTGGAGAAGCCGGATGTTCTCGAAGATGTAACAAGCGTCGGCGTAGCCGTTGAAAGAACGCGTTTCTGAAATGAGCGGCCGGCGGAATTTGTCCACTGCCGTTTTGCAACGCCGATCATCACTATGCGGGTCAAGCGAAGAATCCATCTTGACCGATGCGTTCGCAGGGTCGTTCTTCGTTTATGTAGCAAAATCAACGGCTTGGAAGATTCCCGAGCCGGGCGACAAAAAGGGCGGCGAAGCGCAGAAACTGTTCTGTAACCTACGTCCGCACGCGATGCCCCATCTCTCGCCCACAGAGTTGTCCACAGATTCCGTGGACAATTCGGGGAGCTCCCTCTCGGTTTCGTTATCGTGACATTAACGGGCCTTTCATCGCCGCCGCAAGACGGGCTGCACGTCATCGAGGCGGCACTGCCCACCCTGCCGCTCGCCCCGGGCGTCTATCGGATGCTCGATGCGAAGGGCGATGCGCTCTACGTCGGCAAGGCGCATTCGTTGCGCAGGCGCGTCACCTCCTACACCCAGGTCTCGCGGCTGTCGGAACGGCTGCGGCGCATGGTGTTCGAGACGCGCAGCCTCGAGGTCGTGACGACCGGCAGCGAGGCCGAGGCGCTGCTGCTCGAGGCCAACCTCATCAAGCGGCTGCGCCCGCGCTTCAACATCGTCCTGCGTGACGACAAGTCCTACCCCTGGCTCGTCATCACCGACGACCACCCCTACCCGCAGATCGCCAAGCACCGGGGGGAGCGGCGCAAGGGCGCGTCCTACTACGGCCCTTTCGCATCGGCCTGGGCGGTGAACCAGACCATCACGGCGCTGCAGCGGGTCTTCCTGCTGCGATCCTGCCGCGACACCGTCTTCGACAGCCGCACGCGGCCCTGCCTGCTGTTCCAGATCAAGCGCTGCTCGGCGCCCTGCGTGGAGCGCATCGGCAAGGAGGCCTATGCGGAGCTGGTGCGGGAAGCGAAGGAATTCCTGTCCGGCGGCACCCCCTCCATCCAGAAGCGCCTGGCCGCGGAGATGGAGGAGGCCGCGGAGAAACTGGAATTCGAACGCGCCGCCGCGCTGCGTGACCGGATCCGGGGCCTGACGCATGTGCAAGGCAAGGACCGGGTGAACCTCGAGGCAGTGGGCGATGCCGACGTCGTCGCGCTCCACCAGGCGGCCGGGCAGACCTGCGTGCAGGTCTTCTTCTTCCGCGGCGGACGGAACAACGGCAACCGGCCCTATTTCCTCTCCCACGGAAAGCAGGATGAGACGCCCGAGGCGGTGATGGGCACATTCCTCGCCCAGCTCTACGACGACCTGCCGCCGCCGCCGCTGGTGCTGCTCAGCCACCAGCCGCCCGAGGCCGGGCTGATCGCCGAGGCGCTGTCGCTCAAGGCCGGCCGCAAGGTCGAGCTGCACCGCCCCCAGCGCGGCGAGAAGAAGGAGGCGGTCGAGCACGCCGCCACCAACGCCCGCGAAGCCCTCGAACGCCGCCTCGCCGAGGGCACCGCGCAGGCGATGCTGCTGGATGGCGTGGCCAACCTGTTCGGCCTGCCCGCGCCACCCGAGCGGATCGAGGTCTATGACAACAGCCACATCCAGGGCGCCAACCCCTATGGCGTCATGGTCGTCGCCGGCCCCTCGGGCTTCATGAAGCAGGCGTACAGGAAGTTCTCGATCAAGGCGGCGCCGGGCAACGACGACTTCGCCATGATGCGGGAGGTCTTCGAACGCCGCTTCGGCCGCGCCCTGCGCGAGGATCCCGGCCGCGAGACCAACGCCTGGCCCGACCTGGTGCTGATCGATGGCGGCGCCGGGCAGCTTTCGGCCGCGCAGGCCGTGATGGCCGAGCTCGGCGTGGAGGACGTGCCCATGGTCGGCGTCGCCAAGGGTCCCGACCGCGACGCCGGCCGCGAATGGTTCCACATGGCCGGGCGCGAGCCGGTGCAACTGCCGCCGCGCGATCCGGTGCTCTACTACCTCCAGCGCCTGCGCGACGAAGCGCACCGCTTCGCGATCTCGGCCCACCGCGCCGGGCGGTCCAAGGCGCTCACGAAGTCGGAGCTGGACGACATTCCGGGCGTCGGCACGGCCATCAAGCGGCGGCTGCTCAACCATTTCGGCTCGGCGCGCGGAGTGCGGCAGGCGGGGCTCGCGGATCTCGAGGCCTGCCCCGGCATCGGCCCGTCCGTGGCGCGCCGCATCCACGAACATTTCCATCCCGGCGCAACGGTGGCCCCGCGCGACGGGACGGGGTAAGCAGGGTCTGCGATGCCGACCGACCTGCCCAACCTGCTGACCATCTCCCGCATCGCGGCCATTCCCGTGCTGGTGGCCTTTGCGGCGATCGGCGCGCCTTGGTCGGACATGGTGGCCTGCATCGTCTTCTCGGTCGCCGGCATCACCGACTATTTCGACGGCAAGATCGCGCGCGACCGCGGCGTCACCTCCTCCTTCGGCCGGATGCTGGACCCGATCGCGGACAAGCTGCTGGTCGGCGCGGCGCTGATGCTGCTGGTCGGCCTGGACCGCCTCTCCAGTGCCGCGCTCTATCCCGCGATCGTCATCATGCTGCGGGAGATCATGGTCTCCGGCCTGCGGGAATACCTGGCGGAGCTGCGCGTCGGCCTGCCGGTGACTAAGCTCGCGAAGTGGAAGACAGGCTTCCAGATGGGCGCGCTGGGCACGCTGCTGGCGGGCGACAGCGGCGCCGCCGTGATCGGGCTCGGCTTCCTGCCGATCTCGCTGATCGGGGAGGTCGGGCTCTGGGCGGCGGCGGCACTGACGCTGGTCACCGGCTGGGACTACCTCCGGGCCGGGCTGCGCCACGCGGGGCAGCAGGATGCTGTGCCCCGCGCGCGTACGACGCCCAGCCACACTTGAGCGGCGCGCGCGGCAGGCACATCTTGGTCACGACCATGGCGGAGCGACATCCGATGCGACGAGGAATTGGCGCCGGGGCGCTGCTGTTGGCGCTGGCGGGCTGCGGCCCCGACTGGCAACCCTCCTGGAACATGGCCAGCCGGCCAATCGTGGCCGGCGACAGCCTGACCATCCGGCGGGTGACCGGCGAGGAGCCGGAGTTCCAGACCCTGCGCAGCGAGAGCGTGGAGCAGTTGCGCCTCAGCGCCGGCGCGCTGCTGGCCTCGCGCCCGAGCTCGCCGGAAGCGGCCATGACCAGCGTGCCCGAATACCGCCCTGTGCCGCGGCCGGAAGTCGATGCGCACACCGCGACGCCCGGCCCGGTGCAAGGCCCGCCGCCGGTCCGCCGCGGCAGCTCGACGCCGCCGCCGACC
>NZ_JAAEDM010000123.1 GCF_018129065.1 Neoroseomonas soli
CGTCGGCCCGGCGGCGCGTGACGCGGCTGCGGCGGCCGGCCTGCCCTTCGCCCGCGTGATCACCGCGCCGGCCGAGGATGGCGGCTGGCCGGTGGCGCCCGCGCTGAGCGGCGAGGTGCTCGGCGATGGCGATGCCCTCTGCATGCTGGGCTTCCGCCTGCGCGCGGAATCGGTGCCGGCGATTCGCGGGATCGGGCTCTACGTCAACGCTGCGTCGCTGCCGCTGACCGTCTCGGCCGAGCCCGGCGGGACTTGGCTTGCCACCGCCACCCTGCCGGCTGCGCTGCTGCGCCGCGCGGGGCCCGTCGCTGCCTGGGACCTGGTGCAGGACGGTGCGGCGGCGGGCGAGGCGCCGGTGCTGCTCGCGGTCGCCGCGGCGGGAATGGCGGGGACGCTGACCCTCGACGAGCCGCCGGCGCCCGAGCCCATCCCGCCCGCCGAGGAAGGGGGCGCCGAGGCTTCGGGGGATGCCTTCATGCCCGAGACCGCGGCCGCGCCGGTGGACGAACCGCCCTACCAAGGACCGCCGCGCATCCGCTGGGACCTTTCCGCCGGCATCGGGCCGGAGGAGGGACCCTTCCCCGATCTCGACCTGCCCGGCGGCGTGCGCTGGATCGTCGCGCGCGACGCGCGGCTGGTCGTGGAGGCCGCCGAGGTCGCGACGGCGCGACTGGCGCTGGCCTATCGCAGCCTGCTGCCGCGGCAAGGCGCGCGCGTCGCGTTCAATGGCGGGCCGGAGGAGGCGCTGGAGATCTCCGCCGGCAGCCTGAAGGAGACCGGAGAATACGCGATCGACCTCGACCTGCGGCCGGGGGCGAACGAGTTGCGGCTCGGCTTTTCCGGGGCCGTGCGGGAGCCCGGCTCGGGCCGCGAGCTGGTCCTGCTGATCGAGAGCGCCACGCTGGCGTGACGCGGCTGCCGCCGGACGCTGGCGTGACGCGCCCCCGCCGGACGCGCCCGCCGCCGCCCGGCGGTGGTGGGCCGCCCTACCGCATCGACGCCTTCAGCACGTCGTCGAGTTCGTCGAGGATCGCCGGGTCGTCGATGGTGGGCGGGACGACGTAGTCCTCCCCGTCGGCGATCTTGCGAAGTGTCGCGCGTAGGATCTTGCCGGAGCGCGTCTTGGGCAGGCGGGCGACCACGCGGGCATCCCTGAAGGCGGCGACGGGACCGATGCGCTCGCGCACCATGGCGATCAGTTCCTGGGCGAGCGTCGCCTCGTCCTTCGCCACGCCCAGCTTCAGCACCACCAGGCCGAGCGGCACCTGGCCCTTCAGCGTGTCCCGCACGCCGACCACGGCGCATTCGGCGACGGCGGGGTGGGAGGCCAGCACCTCCTCCATCGCGCCGGTGGACAGGCGGTGCCCGGCGACGTTGATGATGTCGTCGGTGCGCGACATCACCCAGACATAGCCTTCCTCGTCCACCATTCCGGCATCGGCGGTGCTGTAGAAGCCGGGATGGGCGGCGAGGTAGGCGTCGCGGAAGCGCTCATCGGCGTTGAACAGCGTCGGCAGGCAGGAAGGCGGCAGCGGCAGGCGCACCGCGAGGCTGCCGATCTGCCCGCGCGGGACTTCCTGGTTCGCCTCGTCCAGCACCACCACGTCGTAGCCGGGGGCAGGCTTGCCGCCGGAACCCGGCTTGGTCGGGAACAGGCCGAGGCCGCGGAAATTGCCGGTGATGGTCCATCCCGTCTCGGTCTGCCACCAATGGTCCACCACGGGCTTGGCCAGGAGGCGCTCGGACCAGGTGACGGTGTCGGCGTCGCAGCGCTCGCCCGCGAGGTAGAGCGCTTCCAGTTTCGAGAGGTCGTGGCGCTTCAGGAAGACGCCGTCCGGATCCTCCTTCTTGATGGCCCGGATGGCGGTGGGCGCGGTGAACAGCACCTTCACCCCGTGCTGTTCGCAGACCCGCCAGAAGGTGCCGGCATCGGGCGTGCCGACGGGCTTGCCTTCGAACAGCACGGTCGTGCAACCGGCAAGCAGCGGCGCATAGACGATGTAGGAATGCCCGACGACCCAGCCGACGTCGGATGCCGCCCAGTACACGTCCCCCGGCTGCACGCCGTAGACCATGGACATGGAGTTGTGCAGCGCGACCGCGTGCCCGCCATTGTCGCGCACGATGCCCTTGGGCGCGCCGGTCGTGCCGGAGGTGTAGAGGATGTAGAGCGGGTCCGTGCTCTCGACGCTGACGCAGGGGTGCGGCGCGGCGGCGGCCTCGGCGGCGAGCAGGTCCTCGTCGCGGCCGGTCGTCAGGTCGCAGGGGCTTTCGGGGCGTTGCAGGATCAGCACGCTCGCCGGCTTGTGCGGCGACAGGCCGATCGCGGCATCGAGCAGCGGCTTGTACTTCACCACGCGCCCCGGCTCGAGCCCGCAGGAGGCGGAGACGATCGCCTTCGGCTTCGCGTCCGCGATGCGCGCGGCCAGTTCCGCCGCGGCGAAGCCGCCGAAGACCACCGAATGCACCGCGCCCAGCCGCGCGCAGGCGAGCATGGCGATCGCCGCCTCCGGCACCATCGGCATGTAAACGATGACGCGGTCGCCCTTCGCCACCCCGCGCGCGGCGAGCGCGCCGGCCACGCGCGCCACGCGGTCCTGCAGTCGCGCATATGTGATCGTCTCGATCCGCCCGGTCATCGGACTGTCCCAGATGATGGCGGGCTGCTCGCCGCGGCCTGCGGCGACGTGCCGGTCCACGGCATTGAAGCAAGTGTTCAGCCGCCCGCCGGGGAACCAGCGGCCATAGACGCCGAGCGCGCCGTCGAAGGCCGCGCGCGGCGGCGCGTCCCAGGCGATGCCCTTCGCGGCCTCGCTCCACCACGCCGAGGGATCGCGGCGCCAGTTCGCGTAGGTTTCGTCGTAGCGCGTGCGGCTCCCGGCCTGGTCCATGCCTCGTCACCCTCCCTCGATCGCGGCCAGCCTGAACCGCTGTGGATGCGCCATGCAAGACCGTGCGCCACGCAGGGATGTTGCGGTAGATCAACAACCGGCCCGGCGGCGACGCCTATGGCTCCCATGCGGCTGCGACCGAGACAGGCGCCAGGCAACAGGAAGGCGAGGCCATGAGCGACGACGCCCACCTCAGGGTGCTGAGGAGTCCCCGCTTCCAGGAATTGGTCCGCCGTCGCGCGGGCTTCGCCTGGACCCTCTCGGTCATCATGCTGGTGATCTATTTCGGCTTCATCGCGCTGGTCGCCTTCGCCAAGCCCTTGCTGGCGGTGAAGGTGGGGGGCGGCGTCACCTCCCTCGGCATCGTGCTGGGCCTTGTCGTGATCGTCTCCGCCTTCGTGCTCACGGGCATCTATGTCCGGCGCGCCAACAGCGAGTTCGACGCGCTCACCGCGCGCCTGAAGGAGGAGGTGCAGTGATGAGGCGCTTCCTCTGGGTTTCCGCGCTGGCGGCCGCGATCGGCACCGCCGCGCATATCGGTCTCGCGCACGCGGCCGGCGCGCTCGAAGGGCCGGTCGATCGCCAGGCGCTGAACCTGCCGGCGATCATCATGTTCTTCCTCTTCGTGCTCGGCACGCTCGGCATCACCTACCGCGCGGCGATGCAGACGCGCTCGGCGGCCGACTTCTACGCGGCGGGCGGCGGCATCACCGGGTTCCAGAACGGGCTTGCGATCGCGGGCGACTACATGTCGGCGGCGTCCTTCCTCGGGATCTCGGGCCTCGTCTTCGCGTCGGGCTTCGACGGGCTGATCTATTCGATCGGCTTCCTGGTGGGCTGGCCGGTGATCCTGTTCCTGATCGCGGAGCGGCTGCGCAACCTCGGCAAGTTCACCTTCGCCGATGTCGCTTCCTTCCGGCTGGAGCCGACCTCGATCCGCATCCTGTCGGCGACCGGCACGCTGGTGGTGGTCGCCTTCTACCTGATCGCGCAGATGGTCGGCGCGGGGAAGCTCATCGAGCTGCTCTTCGGCCTGCAGTATCTCTACGCGGTGGTGATCGTCGGCATCCTGATGATCGTCTATGTCGCCTTCGGCGGCATGAAGGCGACGACCTGGGTGCAGATCATCAAGGCCTGCCTACTGCTCGCGGGCGCGACCTTCATGGCCTTCATGGTGCTGTGGCGCTTCGGCTTCAGCCCGGAGGCGATGTTCGCGGAAGCCGTGCGCATCCATCCGCGCGGCGATGCCATCATGGCGCCGGGCGCGCTCGTCGCGGACCCGGTCTCGGCGATCTCGCTCGGCCTCGCGCTGATGTTCGGCACGGCGGGCCTGCCGCACATCCTGATGCGGTTCTTCACCGTCTCGGACGCGCAGGCGGCGCGGAAGTCGGTGTTCTACGCGACCGGCTTCATCGCCTACTTCTACATCCTGACCTTCATCATCGGCTTCGGCGCCATCACCTTCCTGATGACGGACGACAGCTTCTACACCGCCGGGGCAGGCGGGGTGATCAACCGCATCGGCGGGCTGCTCGGCGGCACCAACATGGCCGCGGTGCACCTGGCGAGCGCGGTGGGCGGGTCGCTCTTCCTCGGCTTCATCTCGGCGGTGGCCTTCGCGACCATCCTCGCGGTGGTGGCGGGGCTGACGCTGGCCGGGGCCTCGGCCGTTTCGCACGACCTCTACGCAGAGGTGATCGCGCGCGGCCGGGCGAACGAGCAGAAGGAGGTGCGGATCTCGAAGATGACCGCCGTGGTGATCGGCCTCGTCGCCATCGTCCTCGGCTATGTGTTCGAGAACCAGAACGTCGCCTTCATGGTGGGCCTGGCCTTCGCGGTCGCGGCGTCCTGCAACTTCCCGGTGCTGCTCATGTCGGTGTTCTGGAAGGGCACGACGACGCGCGGCTCGCTCATCGGCGGCTTCCTCGGGCTGGTGAGCGCAGTGGCGATGGTGGTGCTGTCCAAGGCGGTCTGGGTGCAGACGCTCGGCTTCCCGCAGGCGATCTTCCCCTACGACAACCCGGCGCTGTTCTCGATGGCGATCGCCTTCGCCGGCATCTGGCTCTTCTCGAAGCTGGACAACAGCCAGCAGGCGAAGTCCGAGCAGGCCGGCTTCGACGCGCAGTATGTGCGATCCGAGACCGGCATCGGCGCCGCCTCGGCGCATATGCACTGAGGCGGACGCGGCGCGGCCCGTGACAGGGCCGCGCCGCCGCCCATTCCATGTCGACCGGCTTCGACGCGCAGAACCCGCCTTTCGACCGCCTGACCCAGCAGGAGGTGGAGGAACTCCGCGCCGCGACCGACATCGGCTACTTCACGCCCGGCGAGACCATCGTTGCCAGTGGCCGTCCCTCCGACTTCCTCCATGTGGTGATCAAGGGGGCGGTGGAGGCGCGCGACGGGGAACAGCTGCAGGGCGTGCTCGGCCCGCGCGATTCCTTCGACAGCCGTGCCCTGGTGCACGGCGCCGCGGGCGAGGATTTCGTCGCGGCGGAGGAGACGCTCTGCTTCCTCGTGCCCCGTGCGACCGTGCAGGGGCTGATCGCGCGCAATGCCGGCTTCGCCGCCTTCTTCTATGCCGACGTCTCCCGCAAGCTTGAGGCCTTCTCCGATGCCCGCAAGGCGGAGGGCGGGATGGAGAGCGTGCTGCGATCCCGCGTGCGTGACGCCATGCATGGCCGCTCCATCTTCATCGACGCGAGCGCCACCATCGAGCAGGCCGGCCACGCCATGCGCGAGGGCAACAGCAACGCCGCCTTCGTGCGCGACGGCGCGCGGATCGGCGTGGTCACGGGGATGAACCTCGCCAAGGCCGCGGTGCTGAAGCGCCTGCCACTGGAGACGCCGGTGCGCGAGGTCACGCATTTCGACGTGGTCGCGGTGGACGAGGACGACTTCCTATTCGAGGCGCTGCTGTCCATGACGCGGCACGGCAAGCGGCGGCTTGCGGTGCGCTCGGGCGGCGGCTTCGCGGGCTTCCTCGAGGACATCGACCTGCTCGGCCGCTTCGCCGGCAACTCGCAGCTCATTCCCGGGCGCATCGACCGCGCGCGCGGCCTCGACGAACTGGCCGTTGCGGCGCGTGAGATCCAGGACCAGGTCGAGCGCCTGCACCGCCAGGGCATGAAGGTGGAGGTGATCGCGGAGATCACCTCGGATCTCAACCGTCGCCTCTTTGTCCGGCTGTTCGAACTGGTGGCGCCGCCCTCGATCCGTGAGCAGGGCTGCCTGATCCTGATGGGCAGCGAGGGGCGCGGCGAGCAGACGGTACGCACCGACCAGGACAACGGATTGCTGCTCGCCGGCCCGGTGCCGGAGGGAGAGCTCGCCGCATTCCGGGAGGGATTCTCCGGCGCGCTGGATGGCTTCGGCTTCCCGCCCTGTCCGGGCAACGTGATGGTGCGCAACCCGCTGTGGTCGCAGACCGCGGAAGGCATGGTGCGGCAGTTGCGCCACTGGGTGATGGAACGCACGCCGGAAGCAGCGATGAATATCGCGATCTTCCTCGACGGCGTGGCGCTGACGGGGCGCATGGCGCTGCTTGCCGAGACCAAGGCGGAACTCTTCGCCATGATGCGCGGGGAGGCGGTGGTGCTCGGCCGCTTCGCCCTCCTGATCGAGAGCTTCGCCACGCCGTCCCTCGGCGTGCTGGGCACGCTCATGGCGAGCGTCGGCGTGGCGGATGATGCCATCGACATCAAGAAGGCCGGCATCTTCCCCATCGTCCACGGCGTGCGGACGATGGCGCTGGAGAAGGGCATCACCGCCACCGCCACGGCCGAGCGCATGGAGGCGCTGGTGGAAGGCCGCAGCTTCGACCCCGGCTTCGGCCGCGACGTCGTCAATGCGCTGCGCGTCTTCATGGCCTATCGCCTGACAACCCAGTTGGAGGCGGTGCGCCGCGGCTCGGTGGAAGGCGAGGCGCTGCTGCGGCCGAGCCGCATGACGGCGGTGGACCGCGACATCCTGCGCGACAGCCTGCGCGTGGTGCGGCAGTTCCGGGAGGTGATCGCCGCCCGCTTCCGCACTTCGGCCTTCTGACCGTGATCGACCGGGTCAAGCGGCTGTTCTGGCGCGCGGCGCTGGCGGACCATTCCTACCTGTTCCTCTTCGACCCGCCGCCGGAGGACGAGGCCATCTCGCTCGACTGCGAGACCACCGGGCTCGACACCTCGACGGACGAGATCCTTGCCGTCGCCGCCGTGCCCGTGGTGAAGGGCCGCATCCTGACCAGCCAGCGCTTCGAGGCGATCGTGAAGCCGGAGGTCGCGCCCAGGGCCGAGAGCATCAAGGTCCACCGCCTGCGCGCCCGTGACGTCGAGGCCGGACGCCCGATGCGGGAGGTGCTGCCGGCACTGCTGCGCTTCATCGGATCCCGCCCGCTGCTCGGGTACTACATCGATTTCGACGTGCGCATGCTCGACCGCTACGCGAAGGAATTGCTGCAGGTCCACCTGCCGAACCCGCGCATCGAGGTTTCCTCGCTCTACTACGACCGGAAATACGGCAAGGCGCCGCCGGGCACGACGATCGACCTGCGCTTCGCCTCCATGCTCGCCGACCTCGGCATCCCGGCGCTGGAGCAGCACATCGCGGTGAACGACGCGGTGATGGCGGCGATGGCCTGGCTGCAGCTGCGCGACATGGCGGCGCGCGGGGAGAGGCTGAAGCGCGAACGGCGGCGCGACGCGACGGCCGCGCCCCTCGGGGCCTGAACTCCGCCGCAAATGAGGACGGCGCCCGGGTTGCCCCGGACGCCGCCCAGTTCGCCGGCTGTGCCGCTGCGGCTCAGTGCCGGATGTTGTCGCCCGCGTAGATGTCGCGGTCCTTGGTCTCCGGCACGAAGAAGATGCCGATCACCACCGTCGCCAGCGCGATGACGATCGGGTACCAGAGGCCGAAATAGACGTCGCCCGTCTGCGCGATCATGGCGAAGGAGGTCGCGGGCAGCAGGCCACCGAACCAGCCGTTGCCGATGTGGTAGGGCAGCGACATGGAGGTGTAGCGGATGCGCGTGGGGAAGAGTTCCACCAGCGCCGCCGCGATCGGCCCGTAGACCATCGTCACGTAGATCACGAGCAGCGTAAGGATGCCGATCAGCACCAGCTGCTGCTCGCCGAAGATGTCGATGGGCGAGTTCATCTTCACGACCGACGGGTTCGACGCCGCCGGATAGCCGGCCGCGGTCAGCGCCGCGGAGACCTGCTGGGTAAAGCGCGCGGCCTCGGGGGCACGCTGCGCGGGCTCCAGGTCCCGCAGGTGCGGGGCCTCGATCAGCGTGCTGCCGATGCGGACCGCGGCGCCGGCGCGGCCCGGCGCGCCCTCGACGCTGTAGTTGACCGAGGCGCGCGCGAGCGCCGACTTGGCGACGTCGCAGGCCGAGGTGAACTGCGCCGTGCCGGTGGGGTTGAACTGGAAGGAGCAGTTGCTGCGGTCCACCACCACCTGCACCTGGATCGTCTGGTGCGCGCGGTGCAGGTCGGGATTCGCCTCCGCGCTCAACAGCTTGAAGAGCGGGAAGTAGGTGAGCGCGGCGAGCAGGCACCCGCCGAGGATGATCGGCTTGCGGCCGATCTTGTCGGACAGCCAGCCCCAGAAGACGAAGCCGCCCGAGCCCAGCAGCAGCGACCAGGCGATCAGCATGTTGGTGGTGAAGCTGTCCACCTTCAGCACCTGGCCGAGGAAGAACAGCGCGTAGAACTGCCCCGTGTACCAGACCACCGCCTGGCCGGCGACGAGGCCGAGCAGGGCGAACAGCGCGATCTTGGCGTTCTTCCACTGGAAGAAGGCCTCCGCGATCGGCGCCTTGGAATGGGTGCCTTCCGCCTTCATGCGCTGGAAGGCCGGGCTTTCCTCCATCTGCAACCGGATCCAGACCGAGATGGCGAGCAGCGCGATGGAGAGCAGGAAGGGCACGCGCCAGCCCCACGCGCGGAAATTCTCCGGCCCGACCGCGGTCTGCGTGAACAGGATCACCAACAGCGAAAGGAACAGGCCCGCCGTCGCCGTGACCTGGATGAAGGAGGTGTAGAAGCCGCGCCGCCCGTGCGGGGCGTGCTCCGCCACGTAGGTCGCCGCACCGCCGTACTCGCCACCGAGCGCCAGGCCTTGCAGGAGGCGCAGCATGATCAGGATGATCGGCGCCGCGAGGCCGATGGAATCCGAGGTGGGCAGGATCCCGACCACGAAGGTCGAGGTGCCCATGATGAGAATGGTGACGAGGAAGGTGTATTTGCGCCCGACCATGTCGCCGAGCCGGCCGAAGACCAGCGCGCCGAAGGGACGCACCAGGAAGCCCGCGGCGAAGGCGAACAACGCGAAGATGTTTCGCGTCGTCTCAGGGAACTGGGAGAAGAAGTTGGCGCCGATGACGGCGGCCAACGAGCCGTAAAGGTAGAAATCATACCATTCGAAGACTGTGCCGAGCGAAGATGCGACGATGACCTTGCGCTCGTCCCTGGTCATCGGCCGCACATCGCGGTCCGTGGCGATTGACACCGAACTCATGCGTTCGTTCTCCCCAGGCCGGCTGTCGCGGCCGTTTCTTGATGGCGTCCGTTGGACTCGGACGTGGCTGCGTCCTGTCGGCAGCCCCTTTGCGACTTGCGAAAGCTGGCCCCGGCTTCAGTGGCCGATTCCCCCGGCCTCCGGAAATCGTGCGCAAGAAGTACAGGAAATTTTGCCGCGGTTGCTAGTTGTTCCGTGGCGGGCGGGGGGGAGGCGTCAGGCGAGGAGGCGCGCTTCGGCGCGGCCGAGCCGGCCGAGGCGGGCGAACCAGCCCTCCGCCACCGCCGGCGTGACCGGGGTGGAGAGCCCGGCGACCACCAGCAGCGCGCCCGCGGGCAGCCCGCCCCA
>NZ_JAAEDM010000124.1 GCF_018129065.1 Neoroseomonas soli
GACGCGCCGACGCCATGGCCGCCGCCGATCCCGTGGCCACCATCGACCCCCGCCGCGCCACCGGCGCCGTGGCCGCCGCCGGCATTGCCGGCACTGCTGCCGCCACCACCGCCTGGGCCACCACCGGCACCGCCACCGGCACTACCGCCGCCTGCGCCACCACCACCACCGGCACCGCCACCCCCGCCGCCGCCACCTCCTCCGCCGCCACCACCGCCGCCACCGCCGCCACCGCCATGGGCTTCGGCAGGGGCCGAGAAGGTGAAGGCGAGCAGCGGCGCCGCCGCGACGGCAAGCGCACCGGCGAGCAGCAGGGACCGCGTGGAGAAGGCGAAGAGGCGAACCGTGATCAAGGCCCTAATCCCTTTTCTCAAAGGTAGCGGGCGCGGGATACCAACATCCGGCGCCGCTTATGCACGGGGGACAGTGTCCCCGCACGCATCGCACGGCAATCATTCCGTGCGCTTCCGCACGGAACCGTGATGCCGAGCCCCGCGGAACGGGCGGCTACCGCCCCATCGCCTTCCGCCAGGCCTCGTAGATCGGCCGGTTCGCCGGGTCCGTCATCGGGTAGAGACCGCGGATCGTATGCCCGGCGGCGACGCGTTCCTGCACGAAGTCCTCGAACACCGTCTGCTCGAAGGCCTCCTCGGCGACCTCGTCGGCGATCTGGGCGGGGATGCAGACCACGCCTTCCCCGTCACCGACCATGATGTCCCCGGGATGCACGCCGACGCCGGCGCAGGCGACGGGCACGTTGAGGTCCACGCAGTGGTGGTGGATCAGGTTGGTCGGCGCGGAGGGGCGCGCGTGATAGGCCGGCCAGCCCATCGCCGCGATCTCCGGGCTGTCGCGGAAGCCGCCGTCGGTGATCGCGCCGGCAACGCCGCGCGCCTTCAGGCGCGTGATCAGGATGCCGCCCGCGCTCGCCGCCCGCGCGTCGCCACGGCTGTCGATGACGAAGACCGCGCCGGGCGGGCATTCCTCCACGCCCCTGCGCTGCGGGTGCGCCGGGTCCTTGAAGACATCGAGCCCGTCGAGGTCCTCGCGTGCCGGGATGGTGCGCAGCGTATAGGCAGGCCCCACCAGGCGTGGCGCCTCGGGCGCCAGCGGGGACAGCGCCAGGAAGACGTTGCGGAATCCTCGCTTGAACAGAACCGTCGTCAGCGTGGCGGTGGAAACCTGCGCGAGCTTCGCGCGCGTCCCGTCCTTCATGTCCGTTTCACTCCGCATCCTTGGAGATTTTCCAGTACACCGGCCCCGGGGAGTCGACGATCCCCCGAGGGCGCGCCAAGCGAACGCCAGATTGAACCTGCCAAGGGATACGCCGGACACGGTCCCGGTGGCGTGGCAGGAATCTCCCCCACCGGGCGAAAGGCATGGCCGCCGGGGAGGGCGGGCGGAACCGCGCCCCCGGACACCCCCGCAACACGGATCATGGTGTTTCCTGCCTCGTCCGGATTCAGCATTCTGCCCCTGCGCGCTACGATCCGATTCGGCGGACTGCGCAGCAAGATGAATTCGGCCCGCCGTCGGAAGGAAAACGGCATGCCCGACAACGGCGCGCAAAAGCGTTCGCGCTCATTCCTATTGGCAGTCGAGGACCAGGAATTCCTGTTGCGCGACGAGATGCGCCCTTTCCGCTTCGGCATGGAATACGCCAAGGCCGAATACGCCCTGCGCGACTGGGGCGTCCGGTCCACGGTCGTCGTCTTCGGCTCGGCCCGCGTGCCAAGCCCGGAGGACGCCGAGGCCCGGGCCGCGGCGGCGAAGACGCCGGCGGAGAAGCGCGCGGCAAAGCGCGCGATCGAGCAGTCCCGCGTATACGAGGAAGCGCGTGCCTTCGCGCGCATCGTCTCCCTGCGCGGCGGGGCGCTCGCCGTGACCGGCGCGCCGCGCGACAACGTCATCGCCACCGGGGGCGGGCCCGGCATCATGGAAGCGGCGAACCGCGGCGCCTCCGAGGCCGGCGCGCCGTCCATCGGCTTCAACATCACGCTGCCGCAGGAACAGAACCCCAATGCCTGGTCCACGCCCGCGCTGACCTTCCGCTTCCACTACTTCGCCATGCGCAAGATGCACCTGGCGATGCGTGCCAACGCGCTGGCGGTCTTTCCGGGCGGCTTCGGCACCTTCGACGAGTTGTTCGAACTGCTGACCCTGGTGCAGACGAGCAAGGCGACCCCTCGCCCCATCGTGCTGTTCGGCCGTGACTTCTGGGAGAAGGCGGTGAACTTCCGCCTGCTGGTCGAACAGGGAATGGTCGAAGAAAAGGATCTCTCGCTCTTCGAGGTGGTGGACACGCCCGAGGAGGCCTGGGCCAGCCTGGTGCGGCGCGGGCTGGAGGCACGCCCCCCGCCGGCGTCGAGCGAACCGCCGCTGGTCGCACCGAAGCATCGGCGGCAGCCGGAACGGGAACGGATGAAGGCGCCGGTGCCGAAGGGGTAGAGGCGGCGGCGCGGGGAGGGCCCTGCCCTCCCCGGACCCCACCCGCCAGAGGCCGAAAGGCCTCTGGACACCGGAACCCGACCGGGAATGCCCAGGGCACGGCGCGCGGGCTCGCCGAGGATTCCCGTCCCCGGCATCCCCGATGAAACTCATGGGTTCCAAGGGCCTTTCGGCCCTTGGTGGGGGGAGGTCCGGAGGGGGGGCAAAGCCCCTCTCCGCCTGCGCCCTACCCCGGCAGGCAGGCCGCCGACAGCAACACGAAGGCCGTCGCGCGGTGGCTGATGCGGTGCTTTTCCACCGCGTCCATCTCGCCGAAGGTTTCCTCCCGGGCGTCCGGCACGAACATCGGGTCGTATCCGAAGCCGTGGGTGCCGCGCGGCGGCCAGACCCAGTGGCCCATGGCGCGACCCTCGAAGCCTTCGATGTGCCCGTCCGGCCAGGCGAGCACGAGGGCGCAGGAAAACCAGGCGCTGCGATCCTCGAAGTCCTGCGCGACCTCCATCACCTTGCGCATGGCGTCGCCGTAGTCGCGCGATCCATCAGGCTGCATTGCCCAGTCCGCCGTGCGGACGCCCGGCGCTCCGGCCAGCGCGGCGACGGAGAAGCCGGAATCATCCGCCAGCGCCGGCAGTCCCGAGGCGCGCGCCGCGGCCAGTGCTTTGATGCGCGCATTGCCGAGGAAGGAGTCCTCCGTCTCCTCCGGCTCCGGCAGGCCGAGCTCGCCGGCGCTGACCGTCTCGATGCCGTGGGGGGCGAGGAGGGCGGAGACTTCCCGCAGCTTGCCCGCGTTGTGGGTGGCGATGACGATGCGCTCGCCGCGCTGCAGCCGGCGGTGCGGGCTCACAGCCCGACCGCCTCCCGCTGCCTGGCGAAGAGCTCCGCCGTGCCGCTGCGCGCGAGGCCGAGCAGCGCCAGCAGTTCCGCATCGGTGAAGGGCGCGCCCTCGGCGGTGCCCTGCACCTCCACGATGCCGCCGGCGCCGGTCAGCACGAAGTTCGCGTCGGCGTCGGCCTTGCTGTCCTCGGCATAGTCGAGGTCGAGCACCGGCGTGCCCTGCCACACGCCGCAGGACACCGCCGCGACCTGGTCCCGCAGCGGGTTGCGGGTGAGGATGTTCATCCGCCGGCAATGCTCGAAGGCAAGGTGCAGCGCCACCCAGGCCCCGGTGATGGACGCGCAGCGCGTGCCGCCGTCGGCGGTGAGCACGTCGCAATCGATGGTGACGGTCATTTCGCCCATCGCCTTCATGTCGGTCACGGCGCGGAGCGAACGGCCGATCAGGCGCTGGATTTCCTGGGTGCGGCCGGACTGCTTGCCGCGGGCGGCCTCGCGGTCGCCGCGGGTGTGGGTGGCGCGCGGCAGCATGCCGTATTCGGCCGTCACCCAGCCCTGGCCCTGGCCCCGCAGGAAGGGCGGAACCTTGCCCTCGACACTGGCGGTGCAGAGAACCTCGGTCACGCCCATGCGGATCAGGCAGGATCCTTCGGCATGGCGGGCGGCGCCGGGGGTCAGGCTGACGGCGCGCAGCGCGCCGGATTCGCGGCCGGAAGGGCGCATGGGCAGGGTTCCTCGGGGGTGCAAGCGGCGGAAAATGGCGGGCCGGCCCGCCCGCGTCCAGCCCCTGGGGCGTTGACCCGCGTCAAGCCCCTCCCTACCTTTTGACCAGCCCGAGAAGCATCGAGAGATGGGACCAACGCCCAAACTCCCTCCCGGCCCGGCCGGGGCGACCCTGGCGGGCCTCGATAACCGCAGCGCGCTGATCCTTCGCGAGCTGGTGGAAACCTATGTCGAGACCGGCGAGCCGGTCGGATCGCGCACGCTGTCGCGCCGGCTGCCGCTCGGGCTTTCCCCCGCGACCATCCGCAATGCGATGGCGGATCTCGAGGATGCCGGGCTGCTCTACGCGCCCCACACCTCCGCCGGCAGGCTGCCGACGGAACGCGGGCTGCGGCTCTTCGTGGACGGGCTGCTGGAATTCGGCGCCCTGGGGGAGGAGGAGCGGGACGCGATCTCCGCCCGCTGTGCCGCCTCCGGCCGGTCCTTGCAGGAAACGCTGGGGGAGGCCGGGCAGATGCTCTCGGGCCTCGCCGGGGCGGCGGGGCTGGTGGTGGCGCCGACCGCGGAAGGCGCGGTGCGGCATATCGAATTCGTCGCCCTCGGCCCGGGGCGCGCGCTGGTGGTGCTGGTGCATGACGACGGCCAGGTGGAGAACCGCGTCATCGAGGTTCCGGCCGGGCTGCCGCCTTCCGCCCTGCAGCACGCATCGAACTACCTGAATGCCCGACTGGCCGGCCGGTCGCTGGAGGAAGCGCGCGGCATCATCGCCGGGGAGATCTCCGCGAACCAAACCGCACTCGATGCGCTGACGCAGCAGGTGATCGAGGCTGGCCTCGGCACCTGGACCGGTGGGCAGGGCGGGTCGCTGATCGTTCGCGGCCAGGCGCGGCTGCTCGAAACCATCGACCAGGCGGCGCGGGTCAGCGAGATCAAGCGCCTGTTCGAACGGCTGGAGCAGCAGGAGACCATGCTGCGCCTGCTCGACCTCGCGCAGCGGGGCGAGGGCGTGCAGATCTTCATCGGCGCCGAGAGCGGACTGTTCGACAGCGCCGGCCTGTCGATGGTGGTCGCGCCGTTCCGCAACGGGGCCGAGAAGATCGTCGGCGCCATCGGCGTGATCGGCCCAACGCGGATCAATTACGGCCGGGTCATCCCGGTGGTGGACTATACCGCGCGCGTCATCGGCCGGCTGCTTGGCTGAAGCCCCGTGCATCGCCGGGTGCGATGCGCTCGGGCGCGGAGTCGACGCGGCTCCGATCCCGCTGGCGTCGCATCGCAATGCCGGCGGGCTTCCGTCGCCGGGGAGGTTCCCCTCCCCTGGCCGTCACGCGGTTCCTGCCACCGCCCGTGTCGCCACCCCGCCGCCGCCCGGCGCGTCCGTAACCTCCAGCGCCGTCTCCAGCGCACGCCTCAGCGTCGCGAGCTTGCGCTCGTTCTCCACCTTCAGCCCGAACACGTCCTTCACGTAGAACACGTCCACCGCGCGCACGCCGTAGGTGGTGATGTGCGCCGAGGCGATCTGCAGCCCCTGGTCGCTGATCGCCGCCGTCACGTCATGCAACAGCCCGGGGCGGTCGCGGCCGTTCACCTCGATGACGGTGTGGGTGTTGCTCGCGTGATTGTCGATCACCACGCGCGGCGGCACCGTCACTGCGCGCAGCCTGGCAGGCTCGCGCTTCAGCTTGCGGATCTCCTCGCGCATCCGCAGCCGGCCGGAGAGCGACTGTTCCACCAGCACCGAAAGCCGCGCGAGACGGTGCGGGGCCTCGAAGGCGCCGCCCTGCGCGTCCTGCACCCAGAAGGTGTCGAGCGCCATGCCGTCGGTCATGGTGTGGATGCGCGCATCGACGATCGTCGCACCCGCCACCGCCAGCGCACCGGCGATCTTGCTGAACAGGCCGGGGTGATCGGTGCAATAGACCGTCACCTCCGTCACCGCGCGGCTTTCGAGCACGCGGCTGCGCACGGTCAGCGGCGCATTGGCCTGCTGCGCCTCATGGATCATGGCGGCGTGGCGCGCATGCGTCTCGGGATCGAAGGAGAGCCAGTAGCCGGGGTAGCCGAGGGCGAGGAAGGCATCGACCTCCGCCTTCGGCCGGTCGGCCAGCAGCATCGCGGCGGCTTCCTTGGCGCGGGCCACGCGGACATCGCGCTCGGGCACCGAGAGCCCGCCGGCCAGCACCTCGGCGACGCGCCAGTAGAGTTCGCGCAGCAGCGTCGCCTTCCAGCCGTTCCACACCTTGGGCCCGACCGCGCGCATGTCGGCGACCGTGAGCACCAGCAGCAGGCGCAGCCGTTCGGGGGACTGCACGACCTCGGCGATGTCGAGGATGGTCTTGGGGTCCTCGATGTCGCGCTTGAAGGCGGTCTGGCTGATCAGCAGGTGATGCAGCACGAGCCAGGAGACCGTCTCGGTCTCCTCCGGCGTCAGGCCGAGCAGGGGGCAGATGGCATGCGCCAGTTCGGCGCCGATCTCCGAATGCTCGCCGCCGCGGCCCTTGGCGATGTCGTGCAGCAGCACCGCGACATAGAGCGCGCGGCGGGACTGCAACTGGCCGATGAGCTCGCTCGCGACCGGCGCGATCTCGTTGAGCCCGCCACGCTCCATCGAGGCCAGCACGCCCACCGCCTCGATCGTGTGCTCGTCCACGGTGAAGACATGGTAGGTGTCGAACTGCATCAGCCCGACGATGCGCTGCCAGTCCGGCAGCAGGCGGGAGATCAGCCCCGCCTCGTTGATCATGCGCAGCCAGGTGCCGGGGTCGCGGCCCGAAAGCAGGTCGAGGAACTCGGCGCTCGCCTCCTTGTTCCCGCGCAGCCTGGCGACGTGGCGGGCGTGGCGCACGATGGCGCGGAAGGCGAGCGGATGGATCTCGAGCCCCCGGTCGCGCGCCATGCGGAAGATCCGCAGCATCAGCACCGGGTCGATGGTGAAGTCATGGCCGGGGGCAGCGATGATCTTGCCGTCGGCGAGCGCGAAGCCCGCTTCCGTCAGCGCCTTGTCGGAGGCCGGGACCACGGCGGGCGGCCCGAGCGAGGCGCGCTCGATCGCCGGCTCCAGGATGCGCGTGAAGCGCGCCACGTCGCGGGCGGTGAGGAAGAAGTGCTTCATGAAGCGCTCCACCCCGTCCTGCAGGCCGTGGCGGGTGTAGCCCATGCGGGCGCCCACCACGGGCTGGAGGTCGAAGGTCAGGCGCTCCTCGGCGCGGCCGGTGACGAGGTGCAGGTGGAAGCGGACGGTCCAGAAGAAGTTCCAGGCGCGGCGGATGGCGCGCGCTTCCTCGGGCAGCAGCAGGCCGCCGCCGGGGCTCTCGGACCCCACCAGCTCGGGCATGCGCTGCACGTTGAAGGCGTAGCGCGCCAGCCAATAGAGCGTCTGCAGGTCCCGCAGGCCGCCGCGGCCTTCCTTGACGTGCGGTTCGACCAGGTAGGGGCTTTCGCCGTAGCGCGAATGGCGTTGGGTCCGCTCGGCGCGCTTGGCCGCGAGGAAGGGCTTCAGGCCCCATTCCGCGCGGGCCTTGCGGAAGGCCTCGGCGAAGCGCTGGAAGACGGCATCCTCGCCGGCGATGTGGCGGGCGTCGAGCAGCGCGGTCAGCACCGTCGCATCGCCCCTGGCGTCCACGATGCAGTCGGCGCGGGACCGCGTCGCGTGCCCCACCTTCAGCCCTAGGTCCCACAGCAGGTAGAGCATGAACTCGACCGACTGCTTCGCCCGCGGGCCCATGGCCGCGTCGGTCAGGAACAGCAGGTCGATGTCGGAGAAGGGCGCGAGGACGCCGCGGCCGTAGCCGCCGGTGGCGACCAGCGCCCAGGGCTTCTCGCCCTCGCCTGGCGGCAGCACCGCCTCGGTATAGGCGTGGATGCCGACCATCACCGTATCGGTCAGCGCGGCGAGCCAGCGCGCGGCGGCGAGACCCGAGAGGTCGTGCGCCTCGAAGGCCTGCTGCACCCGGTTCTGGATGCGGCCGAGATGGCGGCGAAGCGTGGCGACCGCATGATCCCGCGGCACGGGGCGGCCGTCGGGGACCAGGTCCGCGATAATGGTCGCGAGCGCGACCGGCGGTTCGCCCGCGACGGGGGTCGGTCTCGACGCCGAGCCTTTAGCGGGTCCGGCGGTCAGTCCGGCAGCCTCCAGGGATGTCATCGTGATGCAGACTACCTATTCCGCGGCGTCCGGGACAGGGTCCATCAACGATTTGAGGCGGTAGACGAGGTCCAGCGCCTCTCGCGGGGAGAGGGCATCGGCATCAAGTTCCGCAAGCGCGACGAGGGCGGGGTGCGCGGCGGGCGCCGGGGCCGCCGACGCCCGGGCGAAGAGCGGAAGCTCGTCCGACAGCGGATCGAGGCCGCGCGCGCGGGCCTCGAGCGACTTCAGCACCTCCCCCGCGCGCGCCAGCACCGGGCGCGGCACGCCGGCGAGCCGCGCGACGTGCACGCCCCAGGAACGTTCCGCCGCGCCAGGGCCGACGCGGTGCTCGAACACCACCTCGCCCCGCCATTCGCGCACCTGCATGTGCGCGGGCGTGAGTTCCGGCAGCTTGCCGGCGAGCGCCGTCAGCTCGTGGAAATGGGTGGCGAAGATGGTGCGGCAGCGGATGCGGTCGTGCAGCGCCTCCAGCACCGCCCAGGCGATGGCGAGCCCGTCCCAGGTCGCGGTGCCGCGCCCGACCTCGTCCAGCACCACGAGCGATCGTGAGGTCGCCTGGTTCAGGATGGCGGCGGTCTCGGCCATCTCGACCATGAAGGTGGACCGCCCGCCGGCGATGTCGTCCGCCGCGCCGACGCGGGAAAAGAGCCGGTCCACCAGCCCCAGCCGCGCGGCTTCCGCCGGCACGAAAAGCCCCGCCTGGGCGAGGATCACCAGCAGCGCGTTCTGCCGCAGGAAGGTGGACTTGCCCGCCATGTTCGGCCCGGTGAGCAGGCAGAGCCGCTGCCCCGGCGAGAGGTCGCAGTCATTCGGCACGAAGGCCGGGCCGCGGGCGCGGGCGAGGGCGGCTTCCACCACCGGGTGGCGGCCGGCGGCCACGGCGAAGTCCGCGCGGTCGGCGATCGCGGGGCGGCACCAGCGGCCGTCCGCGGCGAGTTCCGCGCCGGCGGCGTGGACATCGAGTTCCGCCATGGCGGCGGCGGCAGCAGCGATCCCCGGCGCGGCGGCGAGGCAGAGCCGGCGCAGGTGCTGCGCCACCAACCGTTCGCGCTTCGCGGCCTGCTCCCCCGCCTCGGCCACGCGGCGGTCGAGGTCCGCCAGCGCGGCGCAGGTGAAGCGCATGGCATTCGCCATGGTCTGGCGGTGGACCGGGGCCTGCGGACCTTCCTTCGGCGCCTCGCGCAGCAGGCGCTCGCCCGCATTGGACGGGACCTCGGCGAGGAAGCCGAATTGCTGGTGGTGGCGGATCTTCAGGCTGGCGACGCCCCAGGCCTGTGCGAGGTCCATCTGCAGGGCGGCGATCGCCTCCCGCGCGCCATCGCGCAGGGTGCGAAGGGCATCGAGTTCGCCGTCATAGCCGGCGGCGATGAGGCCGCCATCCTCCAGCCGTGCCGGCAGCGGGTCGGCCAGCGCGCGGGCGAGTTCGGCACGCGGGCTCTCGGCCGGGCGCAAGACGTCGCGCGCGGCGGCGACGAGCGGCGGCAGGGGCGGCACGCCGGCGGCGTCCTCCAGCGCGGCGGCCATGGCCTCGGCGCGCG
>NZ_JAAEDM010000125.1 GCF_018129065.1 Neoroseomonas soli
CGCCACCGGTGCGGCGCGCGGGTCGCAGGGGGCCGACCCCGGCCCGCCGCAATTGCCCCCGAAACTGCCGATGTAGGTCACGCCGCCGCCTGGCGGCACGGCGAAGGTGAATCCCTGTCCGGGCTGGCCCGGGAAGCCATAGGCGGGGAGGAACTGCATGAAGTAGCTGCCGGGCGGCAGGGGCTGCGCGATCCAGCCCTCGACCCCGCCCGCCTCCGATGGCGAGGAGCCGCCGATGTCCGCAGGACGGCCATCCTCGATGCGCCAGGCGGTCGCCCGGGGATGGTCGGCACCTGCGCTGCCCGCGCGCGGCAGGGCGGCGGGCTTTCCCCCCATGGCCGGTTCTTCGGCGGGGGTCGCGGCGACGTTCACCAGGGGGCGGAAGCGCGCCACCACCAGGGTCTCCCCGGCTGTTGCGGCGCGGCGGATTTCGCCGGTGGTGATGGGCACCGGGCCGCTTTGCTGGACGCAGGCGGAGAGCAGGCTGCCCGCCGTGCCGATCGCGGCGGCGCGCCGCGCCCGCCGCGCGCCGGTGCGACGCAGTGGGGACGAGGCTGGTGTCATCCTTCGCTCATCCATGCTCATCGTGCGGCCGCGACGGCGTCGCGCGCCTCGGTCACGCCGCGCACAACGTCCTCCAGCAGCAGCGCGGACCCGCCCGCGCCACAATAGTCGGCGAGCGGCCGGCAGGCGGCCTCGGTCGCCACCGGCAATTCCCAGGGCGGGCGGCGAGCATGGACCAGCCGCGGGTCCGGGGTCGCGCCGGCGACGCTGCGGGTGAACATGGCGTCGAAGGCAGGCTCCGCCTCCCCTGCGCGCTGCGCGGTCCAGCGGGTGGTGACCTCGACGCCGTGCCGGTTCGCCGTCGGCTCGCCGCACTGGCGCAGCAGGACGCGGCGCACCGCCGCCCGCCAAGGCCCTGCCGGCGCCACGCGCGGTGGCGGCAGCGCCGTGTGCAGGTGGCCCTCGACCGAGGCCGGCGAGAGGGTCGCCGCGATCCCCCGCGCACATTCGCCCCATTGCTCCTGTGCGGCGTCCATGGTGCGGCGGGCTTCCTGCGCTGCGCGCAGGCCTGCCTCGGCGCTGCGCTGGCGATGGTCCTGCACCGCCAGATGGATCACGAGCGCGATCGGCAGCGCCACCACGATGGCCGCCGGCAGGAAGATGATGCCGGCGCCGGAACCCGAGGAACTGAAGTTCATGCTGACGGGGCGCAGGAGCGGCTGCTCCTCCGGCCATCGCTCGCTGCGCGGCGCGTTGGGCTGCGCCTGGTCCGGCCGCGGCATGGAGGCGGCGACCGCGTCCCAGTCGATCGAGGCCATCCACGCCGCCGTGTCCACGCCGATCTGCACCCCGCCCGGCGGAGCCAGGCCGGCTGCGTCGAGCCGCCCGGGATAGGGTCGCGCCAAAGCGCGAAGCGGCGCGCCCGCGCCGGGGTGGTGCGCGGCAAGCATGGCGGCCGCGGCCTCGGTCTCGTCCGCCGGTTCCGGTTCGATGCGGCAGCCGCCGACGGCGGGCACGCCGGCGCAGGTGACGCGGAAGGTGCCGATGTAGAGCGTGCGGGGCGTTGCCGGCACGGTGATGGCGAAGCTGCGCTCACCGCCATCCGACAGGCCATAGGCCGCGCGCAGCCGCAGCACGTGGCGCCCGGGCGGCAGCGTCAGGTTCGCCCAGCCTTCGGCGCCGGCCTCGCGCGTCGGCGGGACCGAGAGCGGGCCTGTCTCGGCGCCGGCCGGCTCTCCCTGCCGGCCGGCGCCGAAGGCGGCCAACTCCGCCCCGGCGAGCATCCGCTGTCCCGCGGCAGCGCCGGGCGAAACCGTCACGCGCGCGATCACCAGCGAGGCACCCCCCGCCCATGTCGCGGGCGCGTAGCGCGTCACCACCTCGCCATGCCGCACGAGGGTTTCGCAGCCGGCGAGCAGCAGCGCGGTTGCCACGAGGGCGGCACGGCGCGCATGCGTCCGGTGCGGCCTCGATCCTGCCTGGACCTTCCTCATGCCGCGGAGGCTGCGCGCGCATGGTTCACGCCATGTTGATCTGCCGCAATCAGCGGCCGGCGGGTCAGGCGAAGCGTTCCAGGTGCTCGCGCTTCAGGCGCTGGTTGCAGCGCGCCCACTCGTCCTCGGTGAAGAACACGGGTTCGGCCGGTTCCATGCCGGAGCATGTCCAGTCCGATTGCCGGGCGAAGAAGGCGACGAAGTCTTCCTCGCACGTCCATTCCGCGATGGGCGGGCCGCCGAAATGCCCGTCCTGGATCTCGCACAGTTTCACGCCCGCCGCCGTGCGCAGCAGCCCATGGCCGCAATAGTCGCGATGGAATTCGTGGATCAGCCCGCTGTCCACCGCGCTGTTCACCAGCCGGCGCCAGGTGCGGCGCGCCAGCGCCTCCCCGAACGGCGTGCGGTCGAGGTTGCGTCTCGCCCAGTCCCGCGCCGCGGCGATGCGGCGCTCGCGTTCCGCGTCCGGCATCGCCGACTCAGCTCATCGGCACCGCGACCCAGCGCTGGAAGCCTGGCCGCGCGCCGATCGCGGCGTACCACGCGGCGAGCGCGGGGAAGTGCGGCATGCCCTCGACGCGCACTTCCTGCCCGAACCAGCGGCGCGCGTAGCAGCCCAGCACGATGTCCGCGATCGTCATCGCCGCGCCATCCACATACGGCCCGCCATGACGCGCGATGTGCGCGTCGAGCATCGCCCAGCATTCGCCCGCCGCCTTCGCCGCAGCCATGACGGACGCCATGTCGCGCTTCTCCGGCGGCGTGCGCACCAGGCCCCAGAAGAGGTTGCGTTCCGCCGGACTCAGCGTCGAAAGCTGCCAGTCCATCCAGCGGTCGGCGCTGGCGCGCGCGGCCGGGTCGGCGGGATAGAGTACGCTGCCGTGCTTCATCGCCAGGTAGCGCAGGATGGAGTTCGATTCCCACAGCACGAAGCCGTCATCCTCGATCGTGGGGACACGGCCGTTGGGGTTCATGGCGCGGTAGGCGGGCGTGTTGACCACGCCATGTTCCATGCCGGCATCGCTGCGGTCGTAGGGAAGCCCGAGCTCGTCGAGCATCCACAGCACCTTCTTGACGTTGACCGAGTTCACCCGGCCCCAGAGCTTCAGCATCCGTTCCCCCTGAAGGGCGGGGGGAGAAGAGAACTTCTCCCCCCGCATCCCCCTCAACCTTCTTTGGAAATTGGAGACTGACAGCGGAGGGCGGCGCCAAGAAGACAGAAAAGGGAGGGGGAGCGGGGGAGGTTCTCCTCCCCCGCATTCTTCACCGCGCCGGAACGCGCGCCTCGATCGCGTCCCAGATCGCCTTCTCGAGATGCACGCCGTCGAAGCGCGCGATCTCCTGCAATCCGGTGGGCGAGGTCACGTTGATCTCGGTGAGGTAGCCACCGATCACGTCGATGCCGACGAAGATCATCCCGCGCTTGCTCAGTTCCGGCCCGATCGCCTCGCAGATCTCCTTCTCGCGGTCGGTCAGCTTCGTCGGTTCGGGGCGGCCGCCGACATGCATGTTCGACCGCGCCTCGCCTGCCGCCGGCACGCGGTTGATCGCGCCCATGGCGACGCCGTCCACCAGGATGATGCGCTTGTCGCCCTCGCGCACCGCGGGGACGTACTTCTGGATCACCAGCGGTTCGCGGGACCGCTCGGTGAACATCTCGACCAGCGCGTTCATGTTCGGGTCGTCCGACCGCAGGTGGAAGACGCCCGCGCCGCCATTGCCGAACAGCGGCTTGACGATGATGTCGCCGTGCTCGCGCCGGAAATCCGCGATGCGCCGCCGGTCCGAGGTGACGAGCGTGACCGGCATCAGGTCCGGGAAATGCGTGACGAACAGCTTCTCCGGCGCGTTGCGCACCTCGGCCGGGTCGTTCACCACCAGCGTCTTCGGGTGGATGTGTTCCAGGATGTGCGTAGCCGTGATGTAGGCCATGTCGAAGGGCGGATCCTGGCGCATCAGCACCACGTCGGCGCCGGTGCCGAGGTCGAGTTCCTCCTCCGGCCCGAAGGTGAAGTGGTTGCCCTTCTCCCGCCGTACAGTGACGGGCTTGGCCCAGGCCGTGACGCGCCCGCCGCGCAGCGCCAGGTCGCGCACATGGTAGTGCCAGAGCGCATGGCCACGCGCCTGCGCCTCCAGCATCAGGACGAAGGTGGAATCGGCGTCGATGTTGATGGTCTCGATCGGGTCCATCTGGACCGCGACGCGAAGGCTGCGGGTCATGAGCGCGCTTCCTGATCCTGGTCCGGGAGGGACCGCTTGGGGACGTCGTGCCATCGCCCGACGGAATGCGCCAGGGGACAGGTGGCGTATCGCGCGCTCAACTAATGGTTGTTTTTAGTTAAGATCGTACGATTTCCGGTTAAGTTCCTGCGTGGCTGTGGCATAGGTTTCCACATCGTTAAGCCCCGCCCGCGGGGCGCAATGCGGCAGGACGCCGCGCCCTCCCGATCCGTCGAGATGCGCCATGTCCCGGTTGCCGCCCTTCATCCTGCCCTCGCCCCTGCCTGGGGAGCCGCCGCCCGCCTGGGCGCTGCAGGGCGAGATCCTGGCGATCACGCCGATGCCCGCCTTCCAGGCGATCCTGGCCGACCTGCCTGCACCGCCGTCGGTGCAGCCGGCGGAGGAGTGGTTCCTCGTGCCGGGCACCTTCACCGTGACGGCAGGCAGCGTCGTTGATGCGGCCGCGCCAGCGGCGGAAGCGCCGCCGGACACCACCGACGCCGGTCCGGCACCATCGCGCGGTTTCCTCGTGGTGGCCGCCGCAATGCCCGACCCCGTCCAGGCGGCCCAGGCACCGATGCCGCCCGCCACCGCGCCGGCCGGCTCCGTTCCTGCTGCCCCGACCGGCGATCCGGATGCCCCGGCCGGCACGCCGACCGAGGAGGTCGCCGGCCCGCCGGCCCACCGCGTCCCGGAGGACGCCTTCCCCACCATCGAGGAACTCGACGCCATCCTCGCCGCCCATGCCGGCCCGCCGCCCGTGCCTGACCTGGCGACGCGCGCCGAGGTCGTGGCCGCACTCGGCCTCGACCCTGGCATCGCGGAGGATCCGGACCTTTTCCTCGCGACCCTCGCGGGCCTGGCCCCGGCCGAGGCGGAGCCGGTCCCCGAGGAGCCTCTCAACGAACCGGAGACGACCGCCTGGCCGTGGCCCGCCCTGGGGGGGGATTGGGCGCTGGCGTGATCGGCGCCGACCGCGCCGCCGTCTCGAATCGATAGGGCGCCGCGTCCTCCACCGAGGGATCGAGCACCAGCCGGTGCTCGAGCGGCGGAAAGGCGCGGCTGCGGCAATCCGCCCGGTCGCAGAGCCGGCAGGAGAGCCCGATGCCTACTGCCGCCGCCTCCAGGTCGAGCCCGTCCGCATAGACGAGGTCCGGCGCGCGGGAGATATCGCAGCCCATCGCCACGACATGCACGGGCTGCGGCTCGCCCCAATGCGCCGCAGGCCCTTGCACGCTGCGCGCGACCGTCAGGAAGGTGGCGCCGTCCGGCAGGCGCGCGACCTGCACGCGGATGCGGCCCGGCGTGGCGAAGGCTTCGTGCACCACCCAGCGCGGGCAGGACCCGCCGAAGCGCGCGAAGGGAAAGCCCGCCGCGGAAAAGCGCTTGCCGACATTGCCCGCCGGATCGACGCGCAGGAAGAAGAAGGGCACGCCGCGCGCGCCTTCCCGCTGCAAGGTGGACAGCCGCTGCGCCGCCTGTTCGAAGGAGACGCCGAAGCGCGCGGCCAGCGCCTCGATGTCGTGGCGCAGTTCCCGCGCAGCGGCGAGATAGGGCGCGTAGGGCATCAGCAGCGCGGCGGCGGCGTAGTTCAGCAGCCCGATGCGGATCATCTGCGCCGCTTCGGGCGTCGATGGCTCGGCGCCGGCCGTCGCCGCTTCCACGGCCTCGCGCGCTTCCAGCAGCATCAGGGTGAAGGCCATCTGGAAGCCGCGGCTCTCGCGCGGCAGGGATTCCGAGAGGTAGAGCGCCCGCGCCGCCGCATCGTGCCGGCGCAGCGCGCCCTCCAGCGGCCCGACATGCACCGACAGGCCGTGCACGCGCCGCAGGCGTTCGGCGATGGCGTGGTTCATCTCGGCAGGACGTGCGCCGAGTTCGCGCCCGATCGCCTCCGCCGCCGCTTCCAGCACGGGGAAGTGGTTGGCGCGGTCGTGGAAGAAGTCGCGCGTCTCCTCGTTCGGCAGCAGGATGCGGCGACCCGTCGGCAAGGCGATCCCGGACGAATCCTCCCGCGCCACGCGCCAGGCGCGATACAGCGCAAGCACCGCGCGCGCCACATTGGGCGCCGAGGCGGCGAGCGACGTCACCTCCTCCTCCGGCACCGCCTCGAGACCGAGCATCGGATCGGACAGCACTTCCCGCAGTCCGGATTCCAACTGCCGCTCCGCGCTGCCCGACAGCGCCGCGAGCTCGACGCCGAGCGTCTCGGTCAGCTTGATCAGCAGGGAGGCCGTCACCGCGCGCTGGTCGTGCTCGATGAGGTTCAGGTAGCTGGCGGAGATGCCGAGCCGGGTGGCGAGCGCCTGCTGCGTAAGCCCGCGCTCGCTCCGCAGGCGGCGGACGGTGCGGCCGATCAGGGGGCGCGCCATGGTTTTACACCCTTCACAAAACCGGCGCTGCGACGGTGAAGAACTGCACGTTCTTGCTGCGCCGCACCCAAGATCGCTGGTGAACTTCGGCGATGCAATGTGAATTATTCACGGGCGCCGGATGCACCGGCCGAACGCACTCCGAGGATCACGATGCGCCCGACCATCACCCCTTGCTTCGCGCCCGACGGCACCGGCGGCTCGCTTCCGCCGCAGGATCCGCACCGCTTCGCCGGCATCCGCCGCGACTATACCGAGGCCGATGTCGCCCGCATCGCCGGCTCCTTCCGCGTTCGCCACACGCTTGCCGAGAACGGCGCTCGCCGGCTGTGGGAATTGCTGAAGTCCGAGCCCTTCGTGAACACGCTCGGCGCGCTGACCGGCATGCAGGCGCTGCAGCAGGTGAAGGCCGGTCTGAAGGCGATCTACCTCTCCGGCTGGCAGGTGGCCGCGGATGCGAACAGTGCCGGGCAGATGTACCCGGACCAGTCGCTCTACCCGGTCGATTCCGTGCCGAAGGTGATCAGCCGCATCAACGCCTCGCTGCGCCGCGCCGACCAGATCGCGACGATGGAACGCCTCGACGGCAAGGCCGATGACCGCACGCATTACATGGCGCCGGTCATCGCCGATGCCGAGGCCGGCTTCGGCGGCGCGCTCAACGCCTATGAACTGATGCGCGCGATGATCGAGGCGGGCGCGGCCGGCGTGCACTTCGAGGACCAGCTCGCGTCCGAGAAGAAGTGCGGCCACCTTGGCGGCAAGGTGCTGGTGCCGATCAGCCAGCACATCCGCACGCTGAACGCCGCGCGGCTCGCCGCCGACGTGGAAGGCGTGCCGACCGTCCTGCTCTGCCGCACCGACGCGGAATCCGCGCAACTCCTGACCGCCGACGTGGACGAGCGCGACCGCCCCTTCATCAGCGGCGACCGCACGCCGGAAGGCTTCTTCCGCATCAAGCCGGGAGTGGGCAAGCAATACGCCATCGCGCGCAGCCTGGCCTACGCACCCTATGCCGACCTGCTGTGGTGGGAGACCTCGGATCCCGACCTCGACGATGCGCGCGAGTTCGCCGAGGCCATTCATCGCGAATTCCCCGGCAAGATGCTCGCCTACAACTGCAGCCCGTCCTTCAACTGGCAGCGGAAGATGGGCGTCGAGGCCGCGGCGAAGTTCCAGCGCGAGATCGGCGCCATGGGCTACAAGTTCCAGTTCGTCACCCTCGCCGGCTTCCACAGCCTGAACCTGTCGATGTTCAAGCTGGCCCGCGGCTACGCCGAGCGCGGCATGGGCGCCTACAGTGAACTTCAGCAGGCCGAATTCGCGGCCGAGGCCGAGGGCTTCACCGCCGTCCGCCACCAGCGCGAGGTCGGCGTGTCCTACTTCGACGCGGTGGCGATGGCAGCCTCGGGGGGCCAGGCGAGCACCACCGCGATGACGCACTCCACCGAGGCCGCGCAGTTCCACGACAGCAAGACGCCGCAGCCGGCGCACTGACCCAGCCGAGCGAGAACGAGGAGACGATCCATGAGCGACGACCGCCACGATGATGGCCTGGTGCACGCCCACCGCTGGGCCACCGAACCGCCCCATCCGGCCCAGCCGCGGCCCCAGGTGATCCCGGCCCCGGCCGAAGAGCGCGATGAGGGCCTGGTCCACACCCATGGCTGGGCCTGCGAGGAACGGAGCAGGCCGGCGCACTGAACGGAACCGGCGGGGATGGCTGCCCTCCCCGCCCATCCCGATGCCGCCGCGCCTTCGCGGCGGCATCGCCTGTTCCACGACGATCACCGCGTCGCGAGTGACATGCTGCGTTACATCAAGGACATGGCAGCGTGACGATGGGAGGTTCCTGTCCGCCCTGATCGTCGCGGACGGACCTTATGCACGCATCCCGGTATTCCCTGCCCGGCATCCTTTTCCACTGGACCATGGCGCTTGCCGTCCTGCTCGCCTGGGGCGGCATGCAACTCGCGGAGGCGCTGGGCCGCGGGCCGGCCAAGACCATGGTGGTCGGCACCCATGCGCTGCTCGGCCTCATCGTGCTTGCGCTCCTGCTGCCCCGCATCCTGGCGCGGCTGCTCGGCACCTCCCCAGGTCCGGCGCCGGGCGCACCCGTCTGGGAGCAGCGCCTGGCGCTCGCGGCGCACCTGCTGCTCTATGCCCTGATGCTGCTGCTGCCGGTGAGCGGCATCCTCGTCGCGCTGACAGGCCGCGTGCCCTTCGATCTCGCGGGCCTGGCGACGCTGCCGAACAGCCTCGCCGGCACCGGCCTGCGCCGCACGGTGAAGGAGATCCACGAACTTCTCGCCAACCTGATGCTTGCCACCATCGTCCTGCATGTCGCGGCCGTTCTCTGGCACGCCTTCGTGCGGCGTGACGGCGTGGCCGCGCGCATGTCGCCGCTGCGCGGGGATCAGGCGAGCGCGTCCGCCCGGCGCGGCGTGACGGGCACCAGCAGGTAGCGCACCCCGTTGCTCTCCGCCGGGGGAAACCGCCCGGCGCGGATGTTCACCTGGATCGAGGGCAGCAGCAGCAGCGGCGCGGCCAGCGTCGCGTCACGCTTCGTGCGGAACTCGACGAACTGGTCCTCCGTCACGCCGTCCTTCACATGCGGGTTGTGCGCGCGCTGCTCGGCGACGCTCGACTGCCAGGCGAAGACATCCCGCCCCGGCGCCTTGTAGTCGTGGCACATCCACAGCCGCGTCTGCGGCG
>NZ_JAAEDM010000126.1 GCF_018129065.1 Neoroseomonas soli
GTTCCGCGCGCAGCAGCCGCAGCCGCGCGCCGTTCAGCAGCCCGGCGGCCGCCTGCGCCAGCCGCGCCCCGGTCTGCGCCAGCGCGGCGGAGAGTTCCGCCCGCGCCGGCACCGCCAGTTCCGCCGCGGCCGTGGGCGTCGGGGCACGGCGGTCGGAGGCGAAGTCGATCAGCGTCGTGTCCGTCTCGTGCCCCACCGCGCTGATGAGCGGAATGGAACAGGCGGCGGCGGCGCGGGCGACGATCTCCTCGTTGAAGGCCATCAGGTCCTCGAGGCTGCCGCCGCCGCGCGCGATGATCAGCACGTCGGGACGCGGCACGCGCCCGCCATGTTGGATGGCGTCGAAGCCGCGGATGGCGGCGGCGATCTGCTCCGCGGCGCCCTGGCCCTGCACCATGACCGGCCAGAGCAGGATCCGGCGCGGGAAGCGCCGCGCGACGGTGGTGCGGATGTCCTGGATGACCGCGCCCTTCTCGGAGGTGACGACGCCGATCACGGCCGGCAGGCGCGGGATCGCCTTCTTGCGGTCGTCGTCGAACAGGCCCTCAGCCAGCAGGCGCTTGCGCAACGCCTCGATGCGCGCGAGCAGCGCGCCCTCGCCGGCATATTCCAGGCGCTCGATGATGAGCTGGTACTTGGAACGATCCGCATAGGTGGAGATGCGCCCCGTCGCGATCATCTCCACGCCGTTCTCCGGCATGGTGCCGAGGTTGCGGACGGCGGATTTCCAGATCACCGCCTCGATCTTCGCGTCGGCGTCCTTCAGCGACAGGTATATGTGCCCGGAAGGATACCGTTTCATCTCGGTGATCTCGCCGCGCACGCGCACGCGGCCGAAGGCGCCTTCCAGCGTGCGGCGGATCGCTCCTGCCAGGTCGGAAACGCCGTATTCCGGGATGTTGGTGGTCGCCGGGGTGTCCATGGCGCCACCCTATGCTAAGGCGCCGCCCGTCAGAAGCGGGGGTATGGGCGATGAAGGTCCTGGTGGTCGGCGGCGGCGGGCGGGAACATGCGCTGTGCTGGGCAATCGGGGCATCCCCGCTGCTGAGCAAATTGTGGTGCGCCCCGGGCAATGCCGGCATCGCCGAACTCGCCGAATGCGTCGCCATCGGTGCGGAGGACATCCCGGCCCTGGTCGCCTTCGCACAGGAACAGTCGGTGGACCTGGTCGTCTGCGGTCCCGAGGCGCCCCTGACCCTCGGCCTCGCCGACGCCTGCGCCGCCGCCGGGCTGAAGTGCTTCGGCCCGAGCCAGGCCGCTGCGCGCCTGGAAGGCAGCAAGGCCTTCACGCGGGAGGTCGCGGACGCCGCCGGCGCCCCCGGCGCGCGCTGGCAGCGCTTCACTGATCCGGCCGCCGCGAAGGCCTATGTCCGCGAACAGGGCGCACCGATCGTGGTGAAGGCGGACGGCCTCGCCGCCGGCAAGGGCGTGGTCGTTGCCGCCACGGTCGAGGAAGCCGAGGCCGCCATCGCCGACATCATGGAATCCCGCATCCACGGCGAATCCGGCGCGACGGTGCTGATCGAGGAATGCCTGGTCGGGCAGGAGGTCTCCTTCTTCGCCCTGTGCGACGGCAACACGGCGATCCCGCTGGGTGCCGCGCAGGACCACAAGCGCGTCGGCGACGGCGACACCGGCTCCAACACCGGCGGCATGGGCGCCTATTCGCCCCCGCCGGTCTTCACCGATGCCCTGCGCGACGAGGTGATGGCCCGCATCGTCCAGCCCGTGCTGGCCGAGATGGCGAAGCGCGGCGCGCCGTTCCGTGGCGTGCTCTTCGTCGGGCTGATGATCACCGCCGACGGCCCGCGCCTGATCGAATTCAACGTCCGCTTCGGCGACCCGGAATGCCAGGCGCTGATGGTGCGGCTGCGGAGCGACCTGCTGCCGGCGCTCCTCGCCGCCTGCGACGGGGAACTGGCTTCCTTCGACCTGCGCTGGGAAAAGCTGCACTCGCTCGTCGTGGTGATGGCCGCGAAGGGCTACCCCGGCAGCTACGCGAAGGGCACGGAGATCCGCGGGATCGAGCGCGCGGCGCAGGTGCCGGGCGTGCAGGTGTTCCACGCCGGCACCGCGCGGCGGGAGGACGGGGCGCTGGTCGCGACGGGCGGGCGCGTGCTGGGCGTCACCGCGACCGGGACGACGCTGGCGGAGGCGCAGGCCGCCGCCTATGCGGCGGTGGATGCGATCGACTGGCCGGAAGGGTTCTGCCGCAGGGATATCGGCTGGCGGGCGCTGTGAGGGTGGCGGACGGGGAGGGCGCTGCCCTCCCGGGGCCCCTCCCGCCAGAGGCCGAAAGGCCTCTGGACACCGGAACTTGATCGGGGATTGCGGGGAGGGAGCACGCACCGCGCGTCGCCGCCGGCGCGCCCCCTTCCCCGCAATTCCTGATGAATCAAATGGTTTCCAAAGGCCCTTAGGCCTTTGGTGGGGGGAGGTCCGGAGGGGGGAAAAGCCCCTCTCCGCCCCCGCGCGCCGTCACGCGACCAGCCGGTCGATCGCCTTCGCCAGCGCCACGTCCCGCGCGCTCAGCCCGCCTGCGTCGTGCGTGGACAGCGTGATCTCCACCTTGTTCCAGACATTGGACCATTCCGGGTGGTGGTCGTGCTTCTCCGCCAGCAGGGCGACGCGGCTCATGAAGCCCCAGGCCTGGTTGAAGTCGGCGAAGCGGAAGCCGCGGGTGATGGCGTCGCGCCCCTCCGCCGGGCTCCAGTCCGGCAGATCCTGCGGAAGTTTCGCCCGGCCTGCCGCGTCCAGTTTCTCGACCATTGCTGCCTCCTGTGCTTGACGCCGGCCGGGCCGGCCGCGCATGAGGCGCCATGCGCTTCTCGACCCCGCCCGGCCTCGATGACCTCGTTGAGATGGCCGAGCACGCGCTGGCCGCAATCCCCGAGCCGCTACGCGACCTGGTGCGCGGCACGGCGATCCTTGTCGAGGATACGCCCGACGACGAGACCCTGCGCGAGATGGGCATCGAAAGCCCGTGGGAGCTGACCGGCCTCTACCAGGGCGTGCCGCTGACGGCGAAATCCGTCGGCGACGTGCCGCGCGAGCCGGACCGCATCCTGCTGTTCCGCGAGCCCATCCTGCTCGAATGGATCGAGACGGGGGAGGATCTGTTCCGGCTTGTCCGCAACGTGCTGATCCACGAGATCGGGCACCATTTCGGCCTGTCTGACGACGATATCGAGCGGCTGGAGGAAGACGAGTAGAGCGGCGTCCGCCTGGGCGGACATCGTTCTCGCCGCGCCTGAGCGGACGTCTTCGCGCGCACCGCCGACACCTGTTCCCTGGAGCAGGTCCCGATCAGGTGGAATCGCCTGGTCGGGTGAAGATGCTCGCAGAAGCAAAGGCCTGGAGCGGCGTCCGTAAGCCGAGGCGAACGGAGGCCGTTCTAGCGCAGCGCCAGCACCGCCAGCATGAACAGGCCGAGCCCGATCCGGTACCAGCCGAAGGGCGTGAAGCCGATGCGGCCGATCACCGCGAGCACCGCCCGCACCGTGACGAAGGCGACCAGGAAGGCGGCGACGAAGCCGACGCCGATCTGCCCGAAGGCGGAGAAATCGACCTCCGCCCGCGCCTTCCACAGCGAATACACGGTCGCCGCCAGCATGGTGGGGATGGCGAGAACGAAGGAGAATTCCGCCGCCGCCCGGCGTTCCACCCCGATCACCAGGGCGGTGATGATGGTCGCGCCGGATCGCGACGTGCCCGGGATCATCGCCAGCGCCTGGCCGAAGCCGATCAGCAGCGCGGCGAGGGGCCCGATCTCCGGCACCGAGAGGATGGTCGGCTCCCGCCGCGTGCGCTCGATGGCGATGATGGCGATGCCGCCCAGGATCAGGGCGACGCAGACGACCCACGGATTGAACAGCAGCCCGGTGATCGTCTTGTGCAGCGTCGCGCCGATCACCGCCGCGGGCAGGAAGGCGAGCACGAGGTTGATGACGTAGAAGCGCTGCCAGCCCGCCTGCCACATGCCGCGCAGCAGGTCGAGGATGAGGCCGCGATAGATCACCACCACGGCGAGGATGGCGCCGAGCTGGATCGAGATCTCGAAGGTCTTGCCCGGCGGCCCCTCGAAGCCGATCAGCTCGCCGAGCAGGATCAGGTGGCCGGTCGAGGAGATGGGCAGGAACTCGGTGAGCCCCTCGACGATACCCATCAGCAGGGCGGAGAAGATCGAACCGAGGTCCATGGGCGAATCCGGTTGCGGCGTGGGGGGACCTTATGCCCATCGCGACGTGGCGTGAATCGGGCGGCGCGGATGACATCTTCGCCATGCCGGTGCCGCCGCGCCCGTGCCCGCGGCCAGCGGAGCCGGCCGGCCCCGCGCGCCCCGGACGGCGCCCGCCCCGGCCTGGCTCCTGAAGCCGGCTAGAAGGGCTTCACGATCACCATGATGACGATCAGGACCAGCGCCAGCGTCGGCACCTCGTTGGCGATGCGCCAGCCGCGTTCGCTGCGCCTGTTGGCGTCGCGCGCGAAACGCTTCCGCCCGATGGACAGGTCGTGGTGGAACACGGTCATGGTGATCAGGCCGAGCATCTTCCCGTGCCACCAGCCCGCCTTCCAGTCCACGATGCCGGGCGTCAGCACCAGCAGCACGCCGAAGGTCCAGGTGGCGATCATCGCCGGATTCATGATGGCGCGCAGCAGGCGGCGCTCCATCACCTTGAACAGTTCCGATTGCGCGGAGCCCGCCTCCGCCCGGCAGTGATAGACATAGAGCCGCGGCAGGTAGAACAGCCCCGCCATCCAGGCGAAGACCGAGATCAGGTGCGCCGACTTGGTCCAGAGATACCACGGCGCGAGCGCGTCGATGGTCATGCCGGCACCCCTTCCACCAGGGCGATGTGCGCGGTGCTGGCGGCGCGGCGGAGCGCGATCAGCGGCGCGTAGTCATCGCTGTGGCAGAAGTTGCGCGCGGCTTCCATGCTCGGGAATTCGAGGATGACGATGCGGTCCAGGCCGGGCTCGCCTTCCATCACTTCCATCGCCCCGCCGCGCACGAGGTAGCGGCCGCCGTGCTTCGCGATCACCGCGGGCGCCTGGCGGCGGTAGTCTTCGAAGCGCTCGCGGTCGTGCACGGTGATGTTCACGATCAGATAGGCGGGCATGGCATCCTCCGGCCGGATTGCGGCGCACCATGGCCATGCCCGCGCGGGGCCGGCAAGGCGGCGCCTACCGTCCCAGGCCGAGGTCCCGCAGCAGCGCCTGGTTGGCCGTGCTTTCCGCCGCGAAGGTCTCGCGGAAGGCCGTGCCCGGCAGGAAGGCGGGCACCGAGGCGAGACGCTGCGCGGTGGTGCGGAAGCCCTCGCTCGCCACCGCCGCCTCGCAGGCGCGCTCGATCGCCGCCGCCGCGGCGTCCGGGATGCCGGCCGGCGCGATCAGCCCGCCATGCGAGGACCCCTGCACCGGGAAGCCGAGCTCGCCCACCGTCGGCACATTCGGCAGGTGCGGCAGGCGCTGCGCCGTCACCGTCGCGATCGGCGTCAGGCCGGTGGAAGCCGGGATCGAGGACGCCTCGATGAACGCCATGATCTGCCCGCCGAGCGCGGCCTGGCTCATCGGGCCCGCGCCGGTGAAGGAGACCATCAGCCCTTCGACGCCCGCACGCTTCAGCAGCGCCGCCATCAGGATGTGCTGAGTGCTGGCATTGCCGGGCGCGCCGTAGACCAGCGCTTCCCGCGCGCTGCGGCCAAGCGCGACGAGCCCCGCGAAATCCTGGAACGGCGCATTGCGGCCGAGGATGACGACCTGCGGGTTGTCATAGACGCGGCAGAGGAAGCGGAAGCTGTCCAGCGAATAGGTCAGGTTGATCGCATGCGGCTGCGCCGTGATCGGATTGTTCGGCGTGATGCCGATCGTGTAGCCGTCCGCCCGCGCGCGCGCGAGTTCCGCCGTCCCGATCGTGCCCGCGGCGCCGCCACGATTCACCACCACCACCGTCTGGCCGAGCGCGCGCGACAATTCGGGCTGCAGGGCGCGCGCCATCAGGTCGGTATTCCCGCCTGGCGGATAGGCGGCGATCAGGGTGATGGGGCGGGAGGGAAAGGCCTCCTGCGCATGGGCGAGGGACGGTGCGACGGCGGCGAGCAACAGGGTGAGCAGGCGCATCATGGCGTTTTCCTCCCGGACGATGCGCCAGACTGGACCGGATCGAGCCCGCACGGAACCGGGCACCAACCGGCCAACCGTATCGCCTATGCCCGGGCCTTCTTCGCCTTCGCCGCCGCGTTGCGCTTCCGGGTGGCGGCCGCCTTGCGCGCCGAGGCGCTGCGCTCCGCCGGGCTGCGCGCGGCGGCTGCAGCACCGCCCTTGCGCCCGCCCTTGCGGCTCGACACCTTCGTGTCCGGCACGCCGCGGCCGCTGCCCGAACGGTTGCCGCCGCCACTCTCCTTGTTGACGGTGGCCCAGGCCCGGCTCTCGGCCTCCTCGCGGGGCACGCCGCGTTCCATGTAGCCCTCCGCGATGTGGCGGGCCTTGCGTTTCTGCTTGTCGGTATAGCTGGACTTGTCTCCGCGCGGCATGGCGGCCTCCTGGATCGTGATCCGGGAAAACGCCGCAACGGAGGAAGGGGTTGCCGGCCGGGTGCGGGGAGGGGCCGCCGCCCCTCCCCGTGTCCCTTCACAGCGTCTGCATCGGCGCCGCGATCTCGGGGTCCATCGTCCACTTGCCGAGCGTGTTCCACCCGCGCTCGTACTGCGGCGGGATCGGCAGCGCGTCCACGTGCCCGAGTTCCGCCGCTGCGCGCATCGGCCAGTAGGGCTCACGCAGCAGCACGCGCGCCAGCAGGACCAGGTCCGCCTTGCCTTCGGTGACGATGTCCTGCGCCTGCTTCGGCTCGGTGATCAGCCCGACGGCCGCGACGGGCAACTCCGCGCCGCGCTTCACCGCTTCCGCCCCCGGCACCTGGTAGCCGGGCCGGAGCGTGATCTTCTGCCCGGCATCGAGCCCGCCCGAGGACACATCGACCAGATCCACGCCGAGCGCCTTCACGCGGCGGGAGAGCTCGACGCTCTCCTCCGTCGTCCAGCCGCCCTCGACCCAATCGGTGTGGGAGATGCGGATGGCGAGCGCGACATCGGACGGGATCGCGGCGCGCACCGCGGCCGAGATCTCGCGCGCGAAGCGGGTGCGGCCCTCGAAGTCGCCGCCCCAGGCATCGTTGCGGCGGTTGGAGATCGGGCTGAGGAACTGGTGCGCCAGGTAGCCATGCGCGCCATGGATCTCGATGAAGCGGTAGCCGGCGCGGACGGACCGCTTCGCCGCCTCGGCGAAGGCGGCGATGGTGGCGCCGATCTCGGCCTCGGTCATGGCGTGCGGCACGGCGAAGCCGTCGAAGGCCTCGGCGGAAGGCGCGTCGCAGACCCAGGACGGATCGGCCGCGCCCTGGCCCCAGGGCGGCTGGCGGGATGCCTTGCGGCCCGCATGCGCGATCTGGATGCCGGCGACGCCGCCGGTGGCGTGGATCGCCTCGACGATGCGCGCATGGGGCGCGATGTGCGCCTCGCTCCAGATGCCGACGTCCGCCGGGGTGATGCGGCCTTCCGGCACGACGGCCGAGGCCTCGGTGATGACGAGGCCGGCGCCACCGACCGAGCGCGAGACGAGGTGCGCGAGATGCCAATCCGTCGGAAGCCCGTCGTCACGGCACGAATACATGCACATCGGCGAGACGCCGATGCGGTTCTTGAGCGTGACGCCGCGCAGCGTCAGGGGCGAGAAGAGATCGGTCACGAGGCAGGACCCTCACTGTGGGATGGTGGGAACCACGGGGGCAGGCGCCCCAGCCGGTTCTCGATGACGGCGAACCATGTGGGTTGCCCCGGCCCCCGCGGAAGAAGGCGTCCGGCCGGATCGGTGGCGAAACGGGAGAGGGTGACGGCATCGCGGATATTGCCGCCGACCGCTTCCACCCGCCCGCGCGCCACGCGCACGACGATGTCGCAATGCATGGGCCGGAACCGGCCCTCATCCGCCGCGCGCTCGCGCCAGGAGGAGATCGGCACGGCCGAGCGATCGGCGCAGACCAGGTCGCCGACGCGCGGCGCACGCTCCGCCACCTCGTGCGGCACGAAGGGGGCGGCGTCGGGGAAGCGCCGCGCGTCGGCGATCAGCGCATCGAGGTAGTAGGAATGCGCGGAAGACGGCGGGAATTCCCGCGCATCGACGCCGGCGCCGCGCAGCACGAAGGATATGAAGGCGGCCGACCAGGCGGGCTCGCGCCACAGGGCGGGACTGCCTTCGCGGTAGAGTGGGCGGTTGCGCGCGATCGGGCCGGCCCCTTCCGGCACTGCCCGCCAATAGGCGAGCACGCGCGGGAAGTTCTCGGCATCGGCCTCGCTGCCGCGGGCCGGCGCATCGGAGGCCTGGCGCCCCCAATCCTCCCACTCGGCCTCGGCAATGCGCAGCATGCGTTCGCGCGCGGAGGGCGGGTAGGAGAGCGGCGGTTCCGGCGGCGGCGGCGCCGCGCATCCGGCCAGGAGCAGGAGCATTCCTGCCGCGGGCCGCCGGAGGCGATCCGCCCACCCAGGGACGCGAGGGGATTCCGCTTCCATGGGCGATCGGTCGCGACGCCCTTGGGGCCCAGGCTGGGGGGGATTTCTCCGATGCCCCGACGCCCCGGCCTTCACGCCGCCACCCTGACCACGGCCGCTTCCGGCGGCAGCAGCGCCGCCAGCGCGGCCGCCTGGGCTGCGAGCGATGGGGCCGAGCCAGGCCCACCCGCCGCCACCACCAGCACCTCGCCCTCCGGCCGGATGCGCGCCTGCAGCAACGCCGTCGCGGTTTCCGCCAGGAAGGCCAGGCGGCGCGCCTCCTCCGCCGGCAGGGGCAGCACGCCGGCCGCGCGTGCACCCTGGGCGGCGCGCAGCGCGCGCAGCAGGCGCGCGAGGTCCTCCGTCGTCGCCGCCACCGGGTCGCCCTCCCCGCGCAGGGCGAGCGTGTCCACCGGCCCCGGCAGCGTCGCCAGTGCGAGTATCACGAGGCCGCGCCGCAGCGCGGCGGCGTCGTGTTGCGATGGCGCCAGCGCGAGGTGGCGTGCCAGCGCCAGCAGCGCGATCGCATGGTCGGCGACGGTGGCGGGCGCCGCGCCGGCTTCGCGGAACACGCCCGAGTCACGCTGCGTCGCCCGCAGCGCCGCCGCCAGTGCCGTGCTCCGCGCGAGCAGAGCCGCCTCTCCCGTCGCGCGGTGCAGCGCCTCGGCGGCCATCAACGCCTG
>NZ_JAAEDM010000127.1 GCF_018129065.1 Neoroseomonas soli
CGGCCTGGGCGCGAGCACGGCCCGCGCCCCGGCGGAAAGGCCCGCCAGGGGGCCGAGGGCGATCGCTTCCGCCCGGCCGTCGCGGAAGGCGGCGATCTCGGCGAGCACCGGCGCGCCGCACGGCGCCTCCAGCCGCACGCGATCGCCGATGGCGGCCAAGGGGCCGAAGCCCTCGAGCGTCACGGCGAGGCCGCCAAGCCCCGTCACGGTGCCGCGCACGGCCTCCCGCGGCAGGAAGTCGAGCGCGGCGGCGGTGGCGGTGAAGTCGGGGCGCATGAAAGCCAGCCTAGGCCGGCAGGGTTGGCGCGGCGTTAAGCGCGGACCGGAGGGGCTCCGCCCCTCCAGACCTCCCCGCCCAAGGCCGAAAGGCCTTGGGGAACCGTCGCCTGGAACATGGAAACCGCAGCGTCCCGATGTGGCGCGGCGGTCTCCAGGCCGCCGCGATCAGAACCCGACCAGGTCGCCGCCCTTCAGCTTCAGCATCGCGCGCGCCTCGGCCGGCGTCGCGATCTCGAGGCTCAGTTCCTCAAGGATGCGGCGGATCTTCGCCACCTGCTGCGCATTCGACGTCGCCGGCACGCCCTTGCCGATCCAGAGGCTGTCCTCCAGTCCGACGCGGACATTGCCGCCCAGCATGCCGGCCATCGTCACGAAGGGCATCTGGTGCCGCCCCGCCGCCAGCACGGACCACACGTAGTCCTTGCCGAACAGCCGGTCCGCCGTCTCCTTCATGAACATCAGGTTGCGCGGCTCGGCGCCGAGGCCGCCGAGGATGCCGAAGATCGTCTGCGTGAACAGCGGCGGCTCGACGATCTTCCGGTCGAGCATGTGCGCGAGGTTGTAGAGGTGGCCGACATCGTAGCACTCGAACTCGAAGCGCGTGCCGTGGCCCTTGCCGAGCCGCTCCACGATCTGCTCGATATCCTTGAAGGTGTTGCGGAAGATGAAGTCCGTCGTGCCTTCGAGGTAGGGCTTCTCCCAATCGTGCTTGAAGTGCTTCACGCGCGCCGCGCTCTGCGAGATGTTGAAGTTCATCGAGCCCATGTTGAGGCTGCACATCTCGGGCTTCGCCAGAAGCGGCGCGGCAAGGCGCTCATCCACCGTCATGCCGAGGCCGCCGCCGGTGGTGATGTTGATGACCGCATCGGTGGACTGCTTGATGACCGGCAGGAACTGCATGAACACCGCCGGGTCCGGCGTCGGGCGGCCGTCGATCGGGTCGCGCGCGTGCAGGTGGATGATCGAGGCGCCGGCCTCGGCCGCGGCGATGGACTGTTCCGCGATCTCCCGCGGGGTGATCGGCAGGTGGTCGGACATGGACGGCGTGTGGATCGCACCGGTGACGGCGCAGGTGATGATGACCTTGGACATGGCGGGTTCCTCCGACGCAGGGGGGTGATCCTGCCCGTCGGGGCGGCGCGCCGGAAGAGGGGCGTGGCGGGGAGGGCCCTGCCCTCCCCGAAACCCCACCCGCCAGAGGCCGAAAGGCCTCTGGACACCAACTTCTGATCCGGGGACGCCCTACTGCCGGCGCTCCGATGGAATCTCCCGGGTTCCAAGGGCCTTTCGGCCCTTGGCGGGGTGAGGTCCGGAGAGGGGCGGCGCCCCTCTCCGGGTCACGCCGGCGTGTCGAGCCCCTTCGCCCGCAGCGCCTCCGGCGTGCAGAGCCGTGCCACCGCGTCCAGCAGCGCGGCGCCACCCGGCGCCCCGGCGAAGGCAGCACCCGAGAAGACCGCGACGGTCTGCGCGCCTTCCGGCAGCGCGCCGACGATCTCGATGCCCGGCACTTCCATCAATTCGCTGACCTGCTGAAAGGCGATGGCGGCTTCCCCGCTGACGAGCTTTTCCGCCGTGAAGCCCTGCGGGATGACGATGGCCTTGGCGTTGACGTCCTGCGCGATGCCGAGGCGTTCGATGAGGCCGGCGAAGAAGATGCCGCTGGCCCCGGCGCGCGAGTAGCAGAGGGAGGGCGCGTCCAGCAGCGCGAGCTTCAGCGCCGCCACCGAGGAGATGTCCGGATGCGGCGCGCCGGCCTTCACCGCCATGCCGACGCGCGAATGCGCCAGCGGGCGCGCGGTCAGCCCGTCGAGCACGCCTTCGGCCGCGAGCGCGGCGATGGCTTCGGCAGTCAGCACCGCGGCGTCGGCGCGTTCCCCGGCGCGGATGCGCGCCTCCAGCGTCTTCGTCGGCGCCAGGTCCACCTGCACGCGGGCGCCGAGGGCGGCGTCGAGCGCCGGGGCCGCTTCCCGCAGCAGGCCGGCGAGGGCGAGGGTGGACATGAGTCTCGGCATGGGGTGCTCCGCTGTGCGCGGGGTCAGTGCCTTGCGGCGAGGGCCTCCGCCGGCACAGTCTGCCCCGCCGCGGCAGGCGGCGCCACCGGCGGGCAGTTCGCGCGCAACGCATTGGCGCGCTCGCCGGCACGCGTGGGCGGTGGCTCGACGCTACCGGGAAAGACATCCGCGAGCATGCGCTGCGCGAGCACCCCGATCGCCACCGCGATGTCGGCCTGCAGGGCGCGACCTTCGTCGGCGGTGGCGGCGAAGTCGCGGCGCGGCTCGGCATTCCAATGCCACATCCCCTGCCCGGGGACCGATGCCAGGCGCGGTGGGCGGAACGGCGAGACGGTCATGCGCCTCCCGGCCGGCTCGGCCGCGACCGTCGACACCGGATCGCTCCGCGCCGCCTTGATGTCGCTCAACCTTCCGCACGCTTGACGCTGCGGCCCTGCGCGCGCCCCCTGCAACGGACCCGCCACGCTGGACGCAGCCATGACCCTCCGTTTCACCGAGATCGCCGCCCCGCGCCCCGACAAGGAGAGCCTCGCCGCCGCCCATGCGGCCATCGACGCGCGGCTCGATGCCGGTGATCGTGCCGGCGCGCTCGCGATGTGGGACGCGGCACGGCGCGACTACGACACCTGGTCGGCGCTGGTGCACCTGAACTTCGCGCAGGACACCACCGACAAGGATGCGGTCGCCGCACGCGAATACGCCGACGCGCTGGCGCCGGAAGCGGCAACGCACGAAACCGCGCTGAAGCGGCGCCTGCTCGCCGATGCCGACCGCGCGGGGCTGGAGGCGCAGGCCGGCCGGCACGCCGTCGCGCTGTGGGAGACCGACATCACCGCCTTCGATCCGAAGATCGCCGCGGAGACGGAGGAGGAGAGCCGCCTCTCCGCCCGCTACACCGCGCTGCTCGCCGGTGCGCGGATGACGGTGCGGGGGAAGGAGGTGAACCTCTCCGGCCTTACGCCCTTCGCGGAGGATTCGGATCGCGACCTGCGCCATGAGGCCGAGGCCGCGCGCTGGGCCTTCTTCGCCGCGAACGGGGAAGAGCTGGACAGCATCTACGACCAGCTCGTGCGGTTGCGCACCGGCATGGCGCGCAAGCTCGGCGATGCCACCTTCACGCCGCTCGCCTATCGCCGCATGCGGCGGCTCGACTACGGTCCGGCGGATGTCGCGCGCTACCGGGAAGGGGTGGTTCAGCACGTCACGCCGCTGGTCGCGCGCATCCTGGAACAGCGCCGCGCCACGCATGGCTGGGACCGGCTGCGCTTCTGGGACGAGGCGCTGATCGACCCCGCCGGCAATCCGAAGCCCGCCGGCGACCACGACACGCTGGTGATGGCGGCGCAGGAGATGTTCGCCCGCATGCATCCGCGCATGTCGGATTTCTACGCCATGATGCGGGCAGGCGGGTTCCTCGACCTGAAGAACCGTCCCGGCAAGGCGGGCGGCGGCTTCTGCACGTCCTTCCCCAGCGTCGGCGCGCCCTTCATCTTCGCCAACTTCAACGGCACCCACAACGACATCGGCGTCTTCACCCATGAGATGGGCCACGCCTTCCAGTGCTGGGAAAGCCGGCACCAGCCGGGCCTGGACTATCTCTGGCCGACCATGGAGGCGGCGGAGATCCACTCGATGGGCCTCGAATACCTCACGCATCCGCATATGGGGCTGCTGGTGGGCGACGACGCGGCGGAACGCTATCGCCGCATGCACCTGGTCTCGGCGCTCGCCTTCCTGCCCTACGGCGTCTGCGTCGATCACTTCCAGCACGAAGTCTATGCAAGACCCGACATGACGCCGGCCGAGCGTCACGCGACCTGGCAGCGGCTGGAACGGCGCTACATGCCCTGGAGCGACTACGGGGACCTCGCCTACGCCGCCAAGGGCGGGCGCTGGCAGGCCAAGCAGCACATCTACAACTCGCCCTTCTACTACATCGACTACACGCTGGCGCTGTGCTGCGCGCTGCAGTTCTGGGTGCGGGCGCGGCGCGACGCCGCCGCCGCGCTCGATGCCTACATCGCGCTGTGCGGCCGCGGCGGGTCGATGCCGTTCCAGGGGCTCGTGGCCTCCGCGGGGCTGACCTCGCCCTTCGCGGAAGGGGCGCTGGAGGCGACGATGCGGGAAGCGGCGTCCGTGCTGGGGGTGTAGCGAGGCGGGGAGGACCCCGCTCGCCACAGGCCGAAACGCCTCTCGACACCGGCACCTGACCGGCAAACGCGCGATGCGGACGGACGCGGCGCGCGGCCACTCGGACGCCTGCGGTCCCCTTCGCAAATCCTGGGTTCCAAGGGCCTTTCGGCCCTTGGCGGGGAGAGGTCCGGAGAGGGGCGGCGCCCTTCTCCGGCGCCGCCCGATCCAACGCGGATGCCACCCCTCCCCTGTAACCCGCCCCTTTGCGTTCGCCCGCGCCCTGTTGCGAATCGCTATTGCGACTTACTCGCATTTGCATATTCTCCGGCCAACTCACTCCGGGGGTCCTGCACCATGTCATCCTCACTCCAGGCGCCGTCTCTGCGCGTGCCCACCATCGGCCTTGCCGGCTTCGGCCTGGTTCCTGCCCTCGGCGGGGCGGCCATGGCGCAGGAAGCGGCGCAGCCGACCGCGCAACTGCCCGAACTCAGCATCCAGGGCGCCGCGCCTTCGCCCTATCGCGCCGATTCCGCGCCGATGCCGCGCATGCCGATGACCGCGGCCGAGATGCCGCAGACGGTGAACATCATCCCGCGCGTGGTGATGCAGGAACAGGCCGCCGCAACGGTGCGCGACGCGCTGCGCAACGTGACCGGCATCAGCCTGGCGGCGGGCGAGGGCGGCTTCTCGGGCGACAACCTCACGCTGCGCGGCTTCTCCGCGCGCGGCGATTTCTACATCGACGGCATCCGCGACGCCGGCCAGTACACGCGCGACAGCTTCTTCCTGGAATCGGTGGAGGTGCTGAAGGGCCCCTCCTCCGTCATGTTCGGCCGTGGTTCGACCGGTGGCGTGGTGAACCAGACGACGCGCCAGCCGCTCGCGACGACGCAGGGCGAGGTGTGGCTGTCCGCCTATACGCCGATGGGCCTGCGCGGCACCGCCGACGTGAACGTGCGCGCCGGCGAGGTCGCCGCACGCGTGGTGGCGATGGGCACCCGTATCGACGCGGCGGAACGCGACCACGTCTTCAACGAACGCTGGGGCGTCTTCCCTTCCATCACCTTCGGGATGGGCACGCCGACGACGCTGACGCTCTCCTACCTGCACCAGGAAGAGCGCAACATGCCCGACTTCGGCGTGCCCTACTTCAACGGCCGCCCGTTGCAGGTCTCGACCAACACCTTCTACGGGCTGAACCAGACCGACCGCGAGCGCACCGTCACCGATGTCTTCACCGCGCGGCTCGAGCACCGCTTCGAGGAGGACGTGCTGATCCGCAACACCTTCCGCGTCGCGGGCTACAGCCGGGAACTCTCGGCCACCGCGCCGCGCCTGGTGCAGAACACGGTGGCGCGCGGCATCACGCCGGATTCGCTGGTGAACCGCCAGCCGCAGGTGCGCAACGGCTATGACAGCCTGATCGTCAACCAGACCGAGGCGGTGCTCGGCTTCGACACCTGGGGCCTACGCCACGATGTGCTCGCCGGCGTCGAATTCGGCCGCGAGTCATCGGAGATCACGCGCTTCGGGCAGACCGGGCGGCCCAACGCGAGCCTGCTCTATCCCGACTTCTACCAGATCGGGGCCATCAACCAGACCTTCACCTCGGACATCAAGACCGTGGCGGACACCGTCGCCGTCTACGCCGTGGACCGCATCCGCATCGGCGAGATGTTCGAGGTGATCCTCGGTGGCCGCTACGACGTGTTCAGCGCCGAGCAGGACAACCGCTACACCGCCCAGACCTTCGACCGGACGGACCGCGAGTTCACCTGGCGCGCCGCCTTCGTGTTCAAGCCGACGAGCGCCATCCGCACCTATGTCTCGGCCGGCACGTCGTTCAATCCCTCCGCCGAATCCCTGACGCTGGCTGCGAACAACGCCAATCTGGCGCCGGAGACGGCGACCACCTACGAACTCGGCGGCTCCTGGGACGTGATGGACGGGCTGCGCCTGAACGGCTCGGTCTTCCGCATCGAGAAGCGCAATGCGCGCACCTCCGACCCTGCCAATGCCACGCTGCAGGTTCTCGACGGCATCGTGCGCGTGGACGGGTTCGAGGTCTCGGCGACCGGGCGCATCACGGACGACTGGAACGTGATGGTCGGCTACACGCGGCTCAATTCCGAGATCATGGAATCGAACAACCCGGCCGAGGTCGGCCGCGAATTCGCCAACGTCGCGCCGAACACGGTCTCGCTCTGGAGCACCTACAACCTGCCGATGGGCTTCCAGATCGGCGGCGGCCTGTCCTTCGTGGACCGGCGCTACGGCAACACCACGAATACGGTGCAGGCACCATCCTACACCCGGCTCGACGCCGCCCTGGCCTGGGAACCGGATGAAGGCGCGCTGCGCGGGATGCGCTTCCAGCTCAACGCGCTGAACCTCGGCGACGCGCGCACCTACGAGACGGTCTACACCGGGCACGTCGTGCCGGGCACCGGCCGGACCTTCGTGGCCTCCGTCGCGGCGCGCTTCTGATGCTGATCGCGATCCCGAACGTGCTCTCCGCCGCCGAAGCGGCGGAAGCGCTCGCCGCCCTGAAGGCCGCCGACTGGACCGATGGCCGCGTCACCGCCGGCCACCAGTCGGCGCAGGTGAAGGACAACCTCCAGATCCAGGAGGGCAGCCCGCTGCACCAGCGGCTTGGCGAGATGGTGCTGAGCGGCCTCGGCCGCTCATCGCTGTTCATCTCCGCCGTGCTGCCGCAGCGCGTCTTCCCGCCGCTGTTCAACCGCTACGACGTGGGCATGACCTTCGGCGCGCATGTGGACAATTCGATCCGCCAGATCCGCGGCACGCCGCACAGGATCCGCACCGACGTCTCCTGCACGCTCTTCCTCACCCCGCCCGAAGACTACGACGGCGGCGAGCTCGTGGTGCAGGACACCTATGGCGAGCAGCGGGTGAAGCTGCCGGCGGGCCATGCCGTGGTCTATCCGGCCACCAGCCTGCACCGCGTCGAGCCGGTGACGCGCGGCGCGCGCATCTCCTCCTTCTTCTGGATCCAGTCGATGGTCCGCGACGACATGCGGCGCCGGCTGCTCTTCGACCTCGACATGGCGATCAACGCCGCCACGCCCGACCTGCCGCAAGGCCACGAGGCCCCGGTCGCGCTGACCGGTGTCTATCACAACCTGCTGCGGCAATGGGCGGAGGTCGCATGAACCCCGAAGCGGCGGCGCACGCGCCGGATCTCTCGATGGTCGGCCTGATCCTGCAGGCCGGGCCGGTGGTGCAGGCGGTGATGGGCGCGCTCGCGCTGGCCTCCGTCGCGTGCTGGGCGGTGATGATCGAGAAGTCGATCCTGCTCGCGCGACTGAAGCGCGAGGTCCGCCTGCTGCGCGCGGCCGGCGACGCCGGCGCGGCGAATGGCGAGGGCCTTGCCGCCCGCATCCAGCGCACCGCCGCGCGCGAATGGTCGGAAGGCCGCGAGCCGGGCGAGAGCCGCGGCGAATACCGCGAGCGGATCGAGCGCGCGATGCGCGAGACGCTCGCCGCCGCGATCCGCCAGGCGCAGGCCGGCACGGCGTTGCTCGCCACCACCGGCGCGGTCGGGCCCTTCGTCGGGCTGTTCGGCACGGTCTGGGGCATCATGGGATCCTTCCAGGGCATCGCGCAGATGCACGACACCTCGCTTGCCGTGGTCGCGCCCGGCATCGCCGAGGCTTTGCTTGCCACCGCCATCGGCCTGTTCGCCGCGATCCCGGCGGTGATCGGCTACAACCGCATCGCGCGCCGGCTGTCCTCGCTGCGGGCCGAGGCGCTGGCCGCCATCGCCGCGCTCGGCGCGCGCCTGTCGGGCCGGCCGCCGCGCGGTTCGGTGCGCGCGGCGGAATAGCGGCCATGGCCTTCTCCATGGGCGGCGGCGCCGAGGACGAGGACGACGCCGCGCCGATGTCCGAGATCAACGTCACGCCCTTCGTGGACGTGATGCTGGTGCTGCTCATCATCTTCATGGTCGCCGCGCCGATGATGACCTCCGGCGTGCCGGTGGACCTGCCGCGCAGCGCGGCGCCGCGCGCGGCGAGCCCCTCGCCACCGGTGGTGCTGACCGTCACGCGCGACGGCGCCGTGCACATCGCCGAGGAACGCATCGAGGAATCCGCGCTGGCCGAACGCCTGGCGGCGCTGAAGGAGGGCAACCCCGACCTCGTCGTGCATGTGCGCGGCGATCGCGCGGTGGCCTATGGCGAGGTGCTGCGCATCATGGGCCGCGTCACGGCGGCCGGCATCCCGCGCGTCTCGCTGATCGCGGAGGCCGAGCCCTCCGCCGCCGGCGTGCGCTGAGCCATGGCCGCGCGCCCCGCACCGGCCGTGGCGCTGGCGCCCGGCCCCGATCTTCCCCCGGACATGCCGATGCCGGGCCCGGCGCTGGCGCCGAGGCTCGTGGCCTCCGGCGTCGCGGTGCTGCTCCATGGCGGGCTGGCAGGCCTCCTCCTGCTCGTCCCCGCCTCCCCCCGGAGCCTCGCGACGCCGGAGCCGCCGTCGATCCTCGCCGTGCTGGCCGAGCCGGTGGCGGAGGAAACCCCCGCACCCGCCGAGGAGGCTGCCGCCACCCCGATCGAGGAAACCCGCCCCGAACCGCCGCAACCGGAGCCGACCCCGCCGGCGCCGGAACCCCCACCGCCGCCCGCACCCGAGCCCCCGCCCCGCGAAGCTGAGCCCCCACCCCCGGAGCCTGCCCCCCAGCCTGAGCCACCGCCCGAACCGGCGTCCCTACCCGAGCCGCCACCACCCCGGCCCGAAGTTCGCCCGGCGCCTCGGGC
>NZ_JAAEDM010000128.1 GCF_018129065.1 Neoroseomonas soli
ATCGAGCGCCGCGGCGTTGCGGTCGCCGCGCGCGGCTTCCGTGCCCAGCCGCGCATCGAGCCCGTCCAGCCGCGCGCGGTCCGCGGTGCGCGCGTCCAGCACGCCGGTGACGTCGCGCCGGGTCGCGTCCAGCCCGCTCTCCAGTGTCGTGAAGCGCGGATCGAGGGAGGCGGCCGCCGCGGTGCCGGCACGGCTGACCAGCATGCTGTCGGTCGCCGCCACCAGCGCGTCGAGTCGCGTGCCGATACGCGTATCGAGGTCGGCGCTGGTGACGCCGCCTTCCTCCAGCGCGGCGATGCGGTTCTCGAAGTCCCGCATGCGCACGACCTCGCCATTCGCCAGGCGCAGCCGTTCCTGGGTCGCGGCGATGCCGTCAACACGCTGCGCCAGCGTTGCGATGTTGATCGGCGCGCCAGTGACGTCTCGCAGCGTGTCGCGGAAGGCGATGGCCTCCCGGATGCCGGTATCGATCCCGGCGACGCGGCCGTCCAGCCCGGTGACGCGGCGGTCGAGATCGACGATCCCGTCCAGCCTCTCACCGAGCCGGCGGATGCTGCCGTCGCGCACGCGGTCCTCGGTGGTGGCGTTGCTCAGCTCGTCGCGCAGCCGCTCCACCTGCCCGGCGAGGGAGGCGAGGTCGGCGCGCAGTGCCTTGGTGTCGCGCGCCAGGGTGTCGAGGCGCGCCGCCACGTCGCCGGCGCCGCCGCGCGCCTCGATCAGCTCGCGCGTCCGCGCGTCGAACCAGGTCAGGCCGACCTCGCCGAGATGCTGGTGGTCGGCGCGGGCATAGGCCTTCGCGAGCGTCTCCGCCTCCCCGCGCTCGCGCGATGCGGCGAGGCGGGCGAGGCGAGCGATGGCCTCGGCCAGCGTGTTCCATTCCTCGGCGCGCAGCGGCTGTCCGGCGCCCTTGCCGGTTGCCGCCTCGGCGCCCTTCACGATCTGATCGAGCAGGTCCAGCGTGTCGGAAGGCATGGTGGTGTTTCCCTATCGGCTCACCACGGGGCGCTGCCCGAGTTTCGAGACCCGGTTCACGCGATTCTGCCCGGCCAACTCGTCGACATAAGTGGAAGCGCGCGGGATCGCCTGCATCTGCAGCGCCGCGGTGTTGAGCGCCGCCACCGCCGGGCTGTTGGCGACGTCCGGAGGCTCGTCCTGCACGGCCTGGCGCGTCAGTTCCGCGAGGTCCCCTGCGATCCGCTGCAGTCGCGTGGTGAAGTTCTGCGGGTTCTCCGCCCGCGCCTCGTCGAGGTCGCGCAGCAGGGCGAGGAAGCGCGGCCGGAAGGTGGTGCGCTTGGCGTCGGGAAGCTCGTTCAGCGCATCCTCGACCCGGTTCTGCAGGCCGAGGATCTGCACCTCCCGCTGCAATTGCGCGACGCTTTCGCCGAAGACGTCGAAGAGGCGCTGGATGTTGCGCGCCTGCTCCTCCAGCTTCGCCACCAGCTCCGGGTGATCGTGGCCGACGGGGGAGACGAGGCCGGCGAGGTCCTTGGTGCCGCGGGCGAGCTCGGCCACCACGCCCGAGAGTTCGTTCCAGTCGTCGGCGTAGATCGCCTGGCCGGCGCGCTTGTTGCCCTGGCGCTCGGCCGTCGCGGAGGCGGTGTCCATGCGCTGCTGCACGGGGCCGAGATCGGCGTCCGGCGTCTCGGCGATCGGCGCATTCTCGAAGATGTTGGTCGGGATCGGCACCGGCACGAAGGTCGGCCGGTCGGGGAAGACGCGGATGCGGCGGCGGAAGAGCTCGGCGAGGAAGTTCGGGTGCTTCACCTGCACTTCCCATTCGCCCGCGTTCAGCCCGGCGACGGAGACGGTGCCGTCGAGGAAGGGCTTGGTGGTGCGGCGCTCCCCGGTCGCCGCGTTCACCATCTCGACCGTCGTGTCGCGGGTCACCGCGGGCGGCGTGTTGAGCTGAAGCTTCAGCAAGGTCGCCATCATCGCCTCCTGCGGCGGCGCTACGCGCCGTACGGGAAATCCACCTCGAAATAGAGAGCGAGTTCATGCGCGTTGGTCTTCGGCACCGGCTCGAAGACCACGCGGTTGTAGATGCGCGCGAGGCCGGTGCCAGCGGCGTCGAGCACGCCGAGAGAGGCCTCCGTGATCTCGACCCGCGTTGCCGGATCGGTCGGATCCACGGCATTGGTCGCGGGCAGCAGGGCGCGCACGGTGACGCGGACGCGGAACTCGGCGGCGATCGTCTCGACGGTGCAGTCGGCGGGCGCGATGGTCGCGGTGGGGCGCAGCAGCCGCGTCGCGCCGGCGCCGTCCACGATGATGGGGCCCGCTTCATAGGGCGGGTTCGCCGGCTCCTCGCCGATGCCGACCATGGCGCCATTCACCGCTGTCGCGGCGTTGCCCGAGAAGAGGCCCGCCAGCAGTTCCGCGCCGCCGCGCAGCACGGCGTTGCGACCGCGGCGGACGAGCAGCGGGGCGCCGCCGCCGGCGGGGCGGAGGATGGCGGTGACCCGTCCTTCGATGCGATGGAGGCTCATGCGAAGCGTGCCCCTTCCGTCGCGGTCTCGTCGAACAGCGCGGTGACCCCGGCGAGCCGCGTCTCGCTCGGCTGGCTGTCCGGTGGCAGGTAGGGATTGACCGCGCGGCCGCGGTCGCGTTGCCGCTGGGTCTCCTGGAGCGGCACGAAGACCACCCGGCCATCCACGCCGGCGGCGCGCAGCAAGGCGACGGTGTCGCCCAGCACGGAGAGCAGCGCGTCGCGTTGCGCGGCGCGATCGGCCGGCTCCGCGACCGTGTGCCGCACCGTCCCGCCGGGCACCTCGAAACGGAAGGCGGCGGGCATCGCTTCCTGCCAGAACAGGTCGAGGCTGACCGAGGGTTGCTGCTCGAACAGGCTGTCGTCGAAGTTGGTGCCGGGCGCATCGGGCGAGCCGAAGACGCCATGGCGGAGTTCGAGCCCCGGCAGCGCCAGCGCGCCGCGGTCGAGGATGCGCTCGCCGTAGAGCGCGAGCGGCAGGAACCAGATCTCGTTCGCGCCGGGGCGGAGCATGATCGGTTGTGGCGTCGCATCGGGCGTCAGCGGGAGCCGCGCGCCCGGCGTGAAGCCGGCGGCGGTGATCAGTCGATCGCTCGCTTCGCGCCCGTCGAGTGTCGCGGTCAGCCGCTCCGCCGTCGCGTCCAGCCGCAATTCCACGCCGGCCGGCACCAGGCCGCGGAAGAGAATGACGCGCCCGGTGCCGAGATGGGCCAGCAGCGGCACCGCCGTGCGCCCGCCGACCCGGCCGCGCAGGATGGCCTGCAATGGCGTCTCACCAAGGCCGCGATGCGTCAGCGTTGCGCAGTCCAGCGGCCGCAGCCGCCCGCCCTGGGCGACCAGCGCCGGGTCGCGCCGGCGGCGTGGCGGGTATTCGCGGAAGACCGGCGCACCAGGGCGGCGTGCCGCCGCCGGATCGCGGAAGACATGGCCGCGCCCCCCGGGCGCGAGGCCGGCGTAGCGGCTTCCCATCGCCCGCTGCGCGCCGTCCAGCAGCGCCACGAGAACGGGTTCCATGGCATTGCGCGTGACCGCGCCCGCAAGGCGCGCGGCAATGGTCGCGCGCAGGCGCACGCGGAACAGTTCCAGCGGTTCCCAGGGCGCGGGACGCAGGTCGAAGAGTGCGCCGAGCTTCGCCAGGTCCACCATGTCGAAGGCCAGTGCGAGGAGGTGCGACCGGCGGATGCGGTCCATCTCCTCGTCCACGCAGGCGAACTGGACCGCGGCATTGGCGAGCATCCGTCCGAGCAGCCCAGCCTGGTCGGCGCGGAGCGGCGGCGGCAACCGGTCGAGCATGTCGTCGATCCGGCTCATGGCACCGCCCGCAGGACGAGGTTGCGCAGCACCGCGCGCGCGCCGGCCGGCAGGGCGAGGTCGGGATCGCCGTCGCGGAGTTCCTCGAACCCTGCGGAGCCGCGGTCGAGCAGCAGCACCGCGGCCGTGCGGTCGAGCGCGAAGCTGCCATCGTCCCGCAGCGCCGCCGCGACGGCGTCGAAGCCGATGGCCCCGCCGGCACCGACCGCATCGAGGAAGTCCGTGAGCCGGCCTCGCAGCGGCGCCTCGAGGGCGCTTGCCGGCCCGGCGAAGGGCCGCACCGCGAGTTCGGCGTCGAAGGGCAGTTCCGTCGGGCCGGCTGCGGCGCCTTCCAGGGCGATGGGGCCGAAGGTCACCGGCGTCTCGGCCGGCGTGGCGGTCCGGTCGGCCGGGATGGAGAGCGCGTCGCCCGGGGCTGGCGTGCCGTCCGCCAGGATGTCGATCGTCGCGTCAGCGAGCCGCGCATCGGAGAGGGTGGCGGCGATCAGGCGGCTGCGCCGCAGCGTGCCGCCCGGCGGCAGGGCGCGGATCTCGGCGACCAACCGTTCGGCGAGCGCCGACTTCATGGCCGCGATGTCGGGATCCGACAGCGGTGCGGCCAGGCGCAGCGCCACGTTCAGCCCGACCTGCAGGGCCTGTGCCCAGCGCCGTTCCACGAAGATCCCGGCGGGGCGCAGTTCCTCGATGCGCCGGTCCACGAGCAGCCGGTTGGCGGCGCCGTCCTCGGTCAGCGCCACGTCGAGCCGCACCGTCCCGGGCGCGACGACGAGCGGGTCGGGATACTCCGTCGCGGCGACGGCGCGCACGAAGGGCAGGCTTTCCAGGCCGAAGCGCAGCGCGTCCAGCGTGCCGCGCCCGGTCGCATGGATCGCCCTGCGCGCGCGCTGGCGGAGCTGCGGGTCGGTCTCCTCCTCCGCTGCGCGGAAGGTGGGCTGCTCGTTGGTGACGGCATCCACGCCGGCGATGGCGCGTTCCAGGATGGTGAGCGCGCGCGCATCGACCGTCGCGGTCTGCGGCGTCTCGCCCTGGACCGGCACCTCGACATTGCCCTGGGAGGGCTGCAGCGTGCCCTCGGCGCTGGTGAGGTAGCGGGCGCCCTTGCCGTCCGTCACCACGGTGCCGATCGGCAGGGTGATCTCGCCGGGCGAGCCGGGGCGGCGGCTGAAGCGCACGCGGCCGACCGGATGCCCGGCGCGCAGGCGCCGCACATCCACCAGCGCGACCACCTTCTCCAGGCTGCCGCCCTCGGCCGTCTCGACGAAGCCGCTGTCGTACACCTGGCGCAGTTGGGCGTATTGCACCGCCATCTCGCGCGCCATGGTCTCGAGCAGCGTGCGCACGACGCTGCCGACATTGATGTCGGTCAGCGGCGACGGCGGCAGGTGCATCGGGTAGTAGTTGACCGTCAGCACCGAACCCGGCGCGGGGCGCCGCGCCTTGGGGCGGAAGCGGATGGCGATGAGGCCGTCCGGGTTGCGGTCGGTGCCCACCAGTTCGAAGTCGCGCTCGGTGAAGCGGTAGGGCTGCGGCCGATCGCCGATCGACACCGTGCCTTCCAGGTGACTGACGCGGCGGACCGGCTGGTTGGCGAGCGGGATGCTGTCCGGGACCGTCGCGCCGATCTCGATCACCTCGCGCGCCGTGCCGCCGGTCAGCACGGTCAGAAGGTCGCGCACGATGTCCGGATAGAGGCGATCGAGCGGCGTCATCCCGCCACCTCCAGGCCGAGCGCGACGGGGTCCGCCAGGCCGCTCGCCTGCACCGCCAGGCTGAGGCGCAGGCTGTCGGGGCGCGAGGGTTCCTGCTTCTCCACCGTCAGCGCCAGCACGCGTTCGACGCGCCGTTCCTGCGCGATCGCCTGCAGGACGAAGGCGCGCGCGCGCAGCCGGGCCGCATCGGTGAACTCGGTGCCGACCAGTTCGTGCAGGCGGCTGCCGTAATCGGGATGGCCCAGCGCGGCGAGGCTGCCGAGCGGCGTCAGCAGCCGCAACAGCAACGCCTGGCGCAGCGCATCCACACCTTCCACCGCCTGCAGGTCCACCTTGGCCGCGAGGTCCGCGCCCTGCGGCGTCGGCGTCAGGTCCAGCGCGTCCCAGGTCGTGGCGGAGAGGAAGGGCGCCACCATGAGATCCCGGCCGAGCGGATCGCGGAGCGGCGCGGCCATGACTCAGCCCCCCACGAAGACGGTGCCGGCAGCGACGATGCTGCCGGCCGGCAGATCCGCCGGGTCGTTGCAGGTCCTGACGGGATCGCCCGCCCGCGCTGCCGCCTTGCCGCCGATCTTCACCGTGGCGGAGCCCATCATGACCGTGCCCTTGTTGGCCGGCGGCTGCTGGAAGGAGGTGCCCGGCGGCGTCGGGATGTGCGGCGGGCTGTTGTCGGCCGTGCTGTCCTGCGTCGCCGCCGCGGCGCCGGCGATCTTCACGCTCGACGCCAGCCCGCCCTTCAGCGTGCCGGAGAAGACGTGCGGCAGGGGTGTCGGCACCGGCGCGGCCGCCGGGACCAGCACGATATGGATATCGGTGCCGATGACCGCATCGCCCTGCTTTGCGGCCGGCGCGCCCATCAGTTGATGTCCACTGTTGCGCCGCTGATCCGCACGGGGCCGTCGGCCTCCATGCGGATCTCGGCCGCCTTCAGGTTCAGCCGGCCCGTCGCGGTGATGCTGAGGTCCCCATCCTGCTTGAGTTCCACCTTCGTGCCGCCGGCTTCCAGCGCGACGACGCCGTCGCCGCCGCCGCCATAGGTGAGCGCCACCGCGACGCCGGAAGCGCTGATGCGCAGCTCGCCCTTCTTCAGCGAGATCGCGACCTCGCCCTCGCCCGCCACCTGCATCAGCGCGGAAGGTTCCTCCCCGCCGTTGAGGCGCAGCGTCACGCGGTCCTCGGCGCCTTCGGGCCAGAGCAGCGCGATCTCGTCGCGCTTGAAGGCGGGCGGCCGGCGCTCGTCGGAATAGACCTGCGCGAGCACGACGCCGCTGGCGAGCGAGCCGCGTGGGAACATCACCAGCACCACGTCGCCGACGCGGGGCAGGCAGCCGAGCCCCGTCGCCCAGGTGGCGACCGGCAGGTGGTCCAGCGCCAGGCCGCTGTCCTTCAGGGTGACGCTGACCGTATGGCTGTCGGCGCCCGCCTCGTCGTCGAAGACGCTGGTGACGACGGCGAGCTCGCAGAAGGTGCGGCGCTCCGCCTCATGGCGGGCGAAGGCGGCGACGACCTCGGCGACGCGGCTCACGGGAACCCTCCCGGCAGGCCGCCGCCCGCCTCGAAACCGGTGCCCCAGAGGCGCGTGAGCGCGATGCCGCCCGCGGAAATGCTGTGCTGCACCTGCAGCACCACGGCGCGGGAGATCGGCACGCCGCCGGGCATCTCCGCGATCGTCAACCGCTTGCCCGGCGCCAGCGCGGGAATGAGGAATGTGGTCAGGCGCACGCTGCGGGCGCGCGCGCGCACGGCATCGGCGATGGCCGTCGCGGCCGCCCTGGCATCGTCGCGCGTGCGGATCTCCGGCAGCGCGACGCGCGGCGCATCGGCCGGGGGCGGGCTGCCGCGGTTGAAGTCGGCGATGATCCAGCGCGCCTGTTCGCCGCCTGGGTCGCCGCCTTCGCCGGTCACCACCGGAGCGGGGTCGCTGTCGTCGCCCTCGGTGGCCTCGGCTTCCAGGATCTCCCGGCCGTAGCGCAGGGCGATCGGGGTGACGGGGCGGGCAGGATCGGGCACCACGAGGCGGCCTTCGCCATCGAGGAAGGCGACCGCGCCGGTGAAGGCCGCCAGGCGCGCGACTTCCGCCAGGGCGGTCGAGCGCCCGTCGGCCGCGTAGATGGCGAGGGTCGGGCCAGGCGCAACCTCGCCCGCCTCCACCGAGGCTGCGTCGGCCAGGCGCCGAATGGCCTCGCCCGCGGTCAGGCCGGACAGGGCCAGCACGGGACGCGCGCGCGCAAGCCGGTCGGCGCCACCGCGCGCGACCACCTCGATTGCATCGAAGCGCCGGCGGATCAGCGCGATGCGCCCGGTGAAGACCGTTTCGGACCCTTCGCCGCCGTCGAGATCCAGCGTCACCGGGTCTCCGGGCGCCGCCGATACGTCTGCGGCGGCAGGCAGGCGCGCATCCAGCCGGTCGGTCGCGGGCAGCCGCACGCGGCGCAGCACCAGCGCCGCGACCTGCGGCCCGTAGATCCTGTCGGCGAGGCGGAGCTGGAAGGACGGCGTCAGCATGTCAGCCCCCCAGCGCCCGGCCGAGCGCCTCCCCGGCGCTGAGATCGGCGACGGAAGACAGGCTGCCGGCCGCGTCCTGCATCGGTGTCAGCGGGTTGCCGAGGGCGAGGTCCGCCAGCCCGGCCAGCGCGCTGATCTGCTGCACGGCGTCCACGGCCGCTTCCACCGCCGCCTGCAATTCGCCCGCCTTGTCGAGCACGTCGCCCATGACGTCGCCCAGCGCGTCCGGGTCGAAGCCGAGATCCACGCCATCCAGCCCGCCGAAGGGAGAGGCCTCGGCCGGCGGCGGCAAGGGTGGGGATTCGCGCAGCGTCAGGCGGAAGCCGTAGCGGTCGGGCCGGCCGGCCTCGGCGGTGAAGGCGGCCTCCACCACGACGACCTTGGCGAGTTCGAGCGCCGTCGTGATGTCCGCGGTGAAGTCCAGTTCCTCCCCCGCGGCGGCCTTCTTCTGCAATTCCCCGAGCTTCTCGGCGGAGTCCGGTCCGACGAGCACGCCCGCCAGCGCCACCTCATGGCTGGCGCGGCCAAGATTCTGCTGCGCGTCCCCCGCGAGGCCGACCACCGGCACCGCGGCGAGGCGCTGCATCAGCCGCGTCTCGGCCCAGGTCACGTGTTCCAGGGCGAGGTCGCCGAGCATGGGGACGGGCGGGCTCATGGCAGTGCGATGCCCGCTTCGGCGGCGGCACGTTCGAGGATATCGGCCAGCCGCTCCTCGAGCGCGTCGCCTGGTGGTGCGGCGAGGTCTCCGGTGAGTGCGCCTGTTGCCGCAGCCCAGGCCGCGACGTTCCCGGACGTCATGGTCGGCCTGGCGGGTGTTGAGGGCGAAGCGGGCCAGGCGGCCGGGGCGCCGGCCATGCCCGCGAATGACGTTCCGCCGGACAGGGTGATGCCGCCTGTGGAAGCCGGCGCGGCTTCTGGCGGCCCTGCGTCGCCCGCGACGACACCGGCCGCCGCATTGGCGACGAGACCGGCGAAGGGCGATCCGGGGGCGGTGACCGGAACGGCTGTCGCCCGGGCCGAGCCTGATCCTCCGGCGCCGCCGCGGCCGCGCTCGCGCAGACGCCCCAGGCTGGCCACAGGCATGACGCGCGGCGCGGCCAGGGCC
>NZ_JAAEDM010000129.1 GCF_018129065.1 Neoroseomonas soli
CCGCCCGCCCCGGCAGCACCAGGGCCGCCAGCGCCGCGACGGCGGCGGGGCCGAGCATGCCCCAGGCCGCCACCTCCCCCACCGCGATCGGGCGCGGCGGCACGATGCGGTTCGGCGCCAGCACCGCGAAGCCGAGCACCACCGGCGCGACCACCGCGAGAAGCAGCAGCGCCGCCTCCAGCGGCCCCGCGCGCCGCGCCGTCAGCGGAGCAGCCCCGCGGCAGCGAGATGCGCGCGCGCCACCTCCCGCGCCGGCTGCCCTTCCACCGCGATGCGTGCGTTCAGCCGTTGCAGCACCGTCAGTTCCAGGGTGCGGAAGGCGGGGGCCAGCACCTCCGCGATGCGCGGATTGGCGCGCAGCACCGCGCCGCGCACGATGGGTGCAGGGGCATAGACGGGCTGCGCGCCCTTGGTGTCCTCCAGCACCACCAGGTCGAGCGCGGCGATGCCGCCATCCGTGCCATAGACCATCGCGGCGTTCACGCCGTTCAACTGCTGCGCCGCGGCGCGCATCGTCACCGCGGTGTCGCCGCCGGGCAGCACCAGCAGCCGGTCGGGCGGCAGGGTGAAGCCGTAGGCGCGCTGGAAGGCCGGCAGCGCGGCGGGGCTTTCGACGAATTCCGACGAGCCCGCGAGCTTGAACGGCCGGCCTGCCGTGAGATGCCGCGCCAGGTCCTCGAGCGTGCGCAGGCCGTGCGTGCGCGCCAGGTCGGCGCGCACCGCGATCGCCCAGGTGTTGTTCGCCGGCGCCGGCTGAAGCCAGACGATGTCGTTGCGCTGCGCGTCGAGGTCGCGGACCTTCTCGTAGCCCGCGCGCGCATCCTTCCAGACGGGATCGGCCTCGATCTGGAAGAAGAAGGCGCCGTTGCCGGTGTATTCGGGATAGATGTCGATCTCGCCGGCGAGGATCGCGGTGCGCACGATGCGCGTCGGGCCGAGCGGCACGCGGTTTTCCACGCGCATGCCGCCCGCTTCCAGCAGCAGCGCGATCATCTGGCCGAGCAGCCCGCCCTCGGTGTCGATCTTGCTCGCGACGACGATGGGGCGTGCCTGGGCGAGCGCGGGCGCCGATGCCAACGCGGCCGCGCCGAGGAGCAGGTGGCGGCGGGCGGCATGGCCGTTGATCCGGGTCATCACGATCCTCCCCGTTCCGGGATGGGTCCGAGACTGCCATGCAAGGCGCGCATCGCGCGACCATAAGTGCCGGGGGCGTTGCGAAATCTGCCGCGCGGGCGAAGGGCACGCGCTATAGTTGTCGTCGGCGCGGTGATTGCCGGCCCAGCCCCGCCGGCCGCGCCGCGCGTCGCCTGATACGGGCGGCACCGATCGCTGACTCGGGGTCGAGGGCCGCTGCCGCTCGTATCCCCTTTGGTTTGCACGCGGCCGCCCCATCAGCCCCGCGTGCGGATACGCCCGGCAAGGATGCCGGGCGCATGATACAGCCGCGCCGGAGCGCTGCCCCATGAAGGACCGTCCGCTGATCGAGGTCGCGCCGCATCGCCTGACCCTCTGCGCGCAACCGGAAACCACCGTCCAGGCCGCCTGCGCCCGGATGCGGGAAGCGAAGGTGACGGCGCTGGTCGTGACCGACGCCGAGGGCCACCTGCTCGGCATCTTCACCGGGCGCGACGCCCTCTTCCGCGTGCTGGCGGAGGGCCGCGACCCGGCGCTCACGCCGCTGCACGAGGTGATGACCATGAAGGTCGAGGCACTTGGCCCGCGCGACCGCGCGATCGATGCACTGCATCTTATGCACGACGGCGGTTTCCGCCATGTCCCGGTGGTGGAGCACGGCCGCGTCCGCACACTGGTAATTCGCAGCGACTTCCGGGCGCTCGAACGCGCGCAGATCGAGGTCGAGGACGAGATCTTCGCGGCCATCCGCTGAAGCGCCGCGGCGCCCTACCCCCCCTGGGCACTCCTCCTGACCCGCCCTAGTCTCGCGGGCGAGGAGAACGCCATGCCGGAAAGCCCCATCGACCCGAAGCTCACCCAGGAGGTGACGCTGCCGCTTGCCGGCATTCGCGTGCTGGACCTGACGCTCGCCCGCGCCGGCCCCACCTGCGTGCGCCACCTGGCCGACTGGGGCGCCGAGGTGATCCGCATCGAGCCGCCCGCCTTCAATGACGGCCTCGGCGGTTCGCGCGATGGCTACGACTTCCAGAACCTGCACCGCAACAAGCGCAGCATCGCGCTCGACCTGAAGACCGAGGAGGGCAAGAAGGCCTTCTTCAAGCTCGCCGAGACGGCGGACGTGCTGGTCGAGAACATGCGCGTGCGCGTGAAGCATCGCCTCGGCATCGCACCCGAGCAGGTGCATGCGGTGAACCCGCGCCTCGTCTATGCCTCCATCTCCGGCTTCGGCCAGACCGGGCCGTACAGCGAGCGTGCCGGCGTGGACCAGATCGCCCAGGGCATGGGCGGGATGATGACCATCACCGGCGAGCCGGGCCGCGGCCCGATGCGCGCCGGCATTCCGTTCGTCGACCTCACCGCCGGCAACCTGCTCGCGCTGGCGGTGATGATGGCCCTGTGGGAACGCCAGCGCACCGGCAAGGGCCGCTGGGTGCACACCTCCCTGCTGGAATCCATGGTCTTCATGCTGGACCTGCAGGCCGCGCGCTACCTGATGGACGGCGAGGTCCCCGGCCAGGCCGGCAACGACCATCCGGTGAACATCCCGATGGGCGCCTTCCCCACCGCGGACAAGCCGGTGAACATCGCCGCGAGCAGCCCGAAGATGTGGGCGCAGTTCGCCGAGGCCGTGGGCCACCCGGAGTGGCTCGAGGTCGAGAAGTGGAAGACGCTCAAGGGCCGCAGCGACGACCGCAAGGCCGTGAACGCCGCGATCGCCGAGGTCTTCAAGGAGAAGCCGTCGGACTACTGGATCGACCTGCTCGAACGCATCGGCATCCCCTGCGGCCCGATCAACAAGGTGGACGAGGTCTTCGCCGACCCGCAGGTGGAGCACCTGCGCATGGCGATGCCGATCGCGCATCCGGTGCGCGGCAGCACGCATCTCGTCTCCTCCGCCATCAACATCGAAGGGCACGAGAGCGACGTGTGGCGGGTGCCGCCGCGCCTCGGCGAGCATTCGGCCGAAATCCTCAGGGAAGCCGGCTACACCGATGACGACGTCGCGCGGCTGCGCGGCCTCGGCGTCATCAGCGAAGCGTAAGGGAATGGATATGGAATTCGCGGACGGGAAGATTCTCGCCGAAATCAAGGACGGCGTCGGCCGCATCACCTTCAACCAGCCCGAGAAGCGCAACGCCATGTCGGTGACGATGTGGGACGGCATGGCGCAGGCGCTCGACGTCTTCGAGAAGGACGCCTCCGTGCGCTGCGTCGTGCTGACCGGCGCGGGCGACAAGGCCTTCGTCTCCGGCGCGGACATCAGCCAGTTCGACAAGCTGCGCTCGGATGCCGATGCGCAGCGCGAATACAGCAAGCAGACCGCCGGCGGGCGGCTGCGGCTCGGCACCTATCCGAAGCCGGTGATCGCGGAGATCCGTGGCTTCTGCATGGGCGGCGGCCTCGGCATCGCGATGTCCTGCGACATCCGCATCGCCGCCGAAGGCAGCCAGTTCGGCATCCCCGCCGCGAAGCTCGGCATCGCCTATGGCTTCGACATGGTGCGGCATCTCGTGGACCTGGTCGGCCCCGCCCATGCCCACATGATCCTGATGACCGGCGAGCGCTTCGACGCAAAGGAAGCCGAGCGCGTCGGCCTCATCAACAAGGTGGTTCCGGCTGACCAGCTTGCCGCCGAAGTGACGAAGCTGACGGCGACGCTGGCGATGAACGCGCCGCTCTCGCTCTATGCCAACAAGCGCACGGTGCAGGCGGTGCTGCAGGATCGCGCGGACCGCGACATCGCCGCGCTCAACGCCGCCATGGCCGCCTGCTTTGACAGCGAGGATTACAAGGAAGGCCGCCGCGCCTTCCTGGCCAAGCGCAAGCCGGCCTTCCAGGGCCGCTGAGCGTTACATTCCATCGATTGCCGCATTGTCATGCGGGCGGCCCTTCACGGGACCGCCCGCCGCCGTGCTAATGCTCTTGCCCGGCGATGGTCCCGCGAGACGGTCCACGTCAGCCCGGTCGACCCGGGGGCTTCACAGGGACCTCCATGCGCCACACGACATTTCCGTCCACGGACGCCGCCGCACGCACATGGGCCATGATGCGCAGCGGGAACGTCTGGCGACCCGCAATCCCGGGCGGCCAGGCCTGAATGCGCGACGGGCCGCTCATGGACGATGCCGCCCTGCCGGAGGCCCATGCCTCGGCACCCATTTCGCGCCTGGTGGCCGAGGTCGCGGCGCAATGCCCGGGCGAACGCGTCACCCTCGGCGAGATGGCGGAGGCCTTCGGCGACCGAGCCTTTGGCCTCCTGATCCTCATGCTCTGCCTGCCGGGCCTGCTGCCGGGCATGGCGAGCGTCTTCGGCACGCCGATGCTGATCCTCGGCGTGCAGATGGGCCTCGGCTTCCGCATGCCCAGGCTGCCCCGCTTCATCGCGCGCCAGTCGCTCAAGCGGACTGACCTGCTGCGGCTTTCCTCCGGTTCCTCGAAATGGATGAACCGCATCGAGCGCTGGGTCCGGCCGCGCCCCGGCCCCTTCACCACCCCGCATGCGGACAAGGTGGTGGGCTGGCTCACCGCCTATGCCGCGCTGATGCTGATCCTGCCCGGGCCCGGCACCAATGGGCCGCCCGCCTTCGGCACCATCGTCATGGCGCTGGGCGTGGTGGAGAACGACAGCAAGGTGGTGGGCGTCGGCATGGTGCTGACCATCCTCGGCAACATCTTCGCAACGGCCGTGCTGGGTGCGCTGTTCTGGTTCGGCATGGAAGCGCTGCATTATATTTGGTGATGCCCTCAGACGCCGGGGGAAGAGTTCTTGTAATGCCCTCAGGCGCCGGGCGGCCCGCATCCGCGGGCCTTGGCTTCGCGCCATGGACTGACGCATTGGCAGCCGCTGTTGGTCTGGGCGCGGTCGCGCTTCGCGCTCCCGGCCCGAGGCAAGGTCTCGGGCCGCCTGGGTTCCCCGCATCCCAGATTTGTTCCGCCGTCGCGGGATGGACCCGCGGCGCCTTCCGACCTAGGTTCCGCCCCATGCGCCGGTGGCCCGGAAGGGCTGAAACGGGAACGCGCGACGCGGTGATCTCCACCGCCAATCCGCGGCTGCCCCCGCAACTGTAGGCGACGAGACCGGTCCCACACGCCATTGCGCCACCAGCGCGAGAAGGCGGGACCGGCGGTGAGGGCCCATCGCCCCCGACCCGTCGCGAGCCAGGAGACCGGCCGGCGCAGAGTTGTCTCGCGCGTGCCGGGCGGGGAGCACCGGCGCAACGGGCCAAGGGCGCGTCCCGCTTTCCGCGGGGCGCTCCTCCGTATGCGAGCACGACGCAAGCCCGCCCCGCGGCCACCAGGCCAAGGGGCGACACGCGGAACGTGCAACGGAGGGACCCCCGGATGAACCGCCGGATCCTCGCTCTATTCGTCCTCACCCCGCTCGCGCCGGCCGGCGCGCAGCAAGCCACCACCATCCCCGACACCGTGGTCACCGCCACGCGCGTGCCGACGCCGCAGGAACGCATCCCGGCCGCGACCACCATCATCGACCGCCAGGAGATCGAGGAACGCGGCTACGTCACCCTCGCCGACGCCCTCGCCGCCGTGCCGGGCCTGCGCGTGATCCAGGCCGGCGGGCCGGGGCAGCAGGCTTCCGGCTTCGTGCGCGGGACCAATTCCCGCCACGTGCTGGTGCTGCGCGACGGCGTGCCGCTCAACGATTCCGCCGAGCCCAACGGCGCCTTCAACTTCGGCAATGAACTCCTCGGCGACGTGGAACGGATCGAGGTGGTGCGCGGCCCCGTCTCCGCCGTCTATGGCACGGCGGCGATCGGGGGCGTGGTCAACCTGATCACGCGCCGCGCCCCCGCCGATCGCAGCTTCGCGCCCTATGGCGAAATCGCCGGCGGCACGCAGCGCACGCTGCGCGGCTATCTCGGCGCCGGCGGCACGATCGGCGCCTTCGACTACGGCATCACCGGCCAGTCGCTCTCCACCGAGGGCTTCAACGCCACCGCCCCGCGCATCTGGACCAATCGCGGCGAACGCGACGGGCTGCGCGCCGCGGCGATGACCGCGCGCGCGGGCGTCACCCTCGGCGAGACGACGCCCGACGCCATCCTCGGCGCGACGCGCATCGAGGGCCTGATCCGCTGGCGGGAGAACAGTTTCGGCCTCGACGACGTGCCGCAGGACGACCCGAACTACAGCGCCGACGACCGCAACTGGTTCGGCTACCTGCGCAGCGAGACCGCGCTCTTCGGCGGCGCCTGGACCACCGGGCTGCGCCTGTCCGGCAGCCAGGACCGCCGCCGCTACGTCAACCTTCCCGACAACGACAGCCCGGCGACCGCGGACGACCTCTATCGCGGCACCCGCACCGGCCTCGCCTGGGACAACACCGTGCGGCTGCCAGCAGGCGGCTTCGTCACGGATGCCAGCATCACCTTCGGCGGCGGCTGGGAACGTGAGGCGGCGGAAAGCGCCTCCGGCTCTCCCTTCTTCCGCACCACGGTCGATGCGCGGCAGGAAAGCACCTACGGCTATCTCGGCGCGCAGGCGCGGCTGTTCGAACGTCTCGACGTGACGGCGGCGCTGCGCATGGACGACGCGGAGGACTACGGCACCGACACCTCCTGGCGGCTCGGCGCGGTGCTGGCGCTGCCGGAGATCTCCTCCCGCCTGCGCGCCTCGGCCGGCACGGCGTTCAAGGCGCCGTCGCTCTACCAGCGCTTCGGCGTGATCGGGTCCTTCTTCCGCGGCAATCCGAACCTGGAGGCGGAACGCTCCACCTCCTGGGAAGCCGGGATGGAAACCGATATCGGGCGCTGGGCGACAATCTCCGCGCTCTACTTCGACAACCGCGTGCGCGACCTGATCAACTTCGACCCCACCTTCTCCACCCTGGTCAACGTGGATCGCGCGCGCATCCGCGGCGGCGAGTTCGCGCTCACGGTCCGCCCCGCCGACTGGCTCTCGGTGACCGGTGCCTGGACAGTGACGGAGGCACGCGACACGGAAACCGACACCCCCCTGCCCCGGCGTCCGCGCAACGTCGCAAGCCTCAACGCGCGCATCGCGCCGGAAGTCGGGTGGTTCGACGTGCCGCGCTCCCGCCTGGTGATCGCGCCGGAGATCCTCTACGTCGGCGCCTCCCCCGAAGGCGCCTTCGCGCGCTACAGCGACGACGGGCAGGCCATCCCGACAGCAGGCAAGAACCCGGATGGCTGGCTGTTCAACCTGACGGCCTCGCTGCCGGTGACGCAGCAACTCACCGCATTCGTCGAGGTCCGCAACATCGGCAACACGCGCTACGAACCGGCGAACGCCTTCGTCGTGCCGGGGCGCAGCGCCATCGTCGGGATGCGCGGGGCGTTCTGAAGGAAGGTCGGGGGAGGTGAACCTCCCCCGAGCCCCCTCCCTTCTTTGGTCACCTGGCACCGGCCTCGGTTGTCAGTTCCCGAATGCCAAGGAAGCTTGAGAGGGGGGGGGAGTGGGCGCCCATTGGTGTTGCCCGCAACGCCGATGGCAATCCGTCCGGGGGGGGGGAAGTTCTCTCCCCCGCTTCATCGCGTGGCCCCCGGCACCCACACCACGTCGCCGCCCGCCGCCACATTGAACCGCCGCGACAGCACGAACAGATGGTCCGACAACCTGTTCAGGTATCGGATCACCGCCGGGTTCACCTCCTCCTCCGCCGCCAGCGCCACCACCAGGCGCTCCGCGCGCCGCACGATGGTGCGCGCGAGATGCGCATGCGCCGCCGCCGGGCATCCCGCCGGCAGCACGAAGGAACGCAGCGGCGTCAGCGCCGCGTTCATCTCGGCAATCTCGGCCTCGAGCCGCGCGGACTGCGTGTCCGCCACGCGCAGCCTTGCGCCGGCCTCTCCGGGCACGCAGAGATCCGCCCCCACATCGAACAACTCGTTCTGGATGCGGGAGAGCATGGTGTCGGCTTCGGCATCCGCATGCAGCCGCACCAGGCCGAGCGCGGCGTTCGCCTCGTCCACCGTGCCGAAGGCCTCGACGCGCAGCGCGTCCTTGCGCACGCGGCGGCCGTCGCCAAGGGATGTCTCGCCCTTGTCGCCCCCGCGCGTCGTGATGATGTCGAGTTTCACCACGGTGCAATCTCCCTGGGCAGCGGTAGGCCGAGCGCGTCGGCGATGGCACATGCTCGCACCACAGGCACCGGCGGCGTGCCGCAGCCGACATCCGATCCCCGCCAATGGGCCAGGGCGGCGTCGTCCGGCATGCGGGCGAGAACCGTGGTGCTGCGATCCCGTGCGAGGCGAAGCGAAGGATCCGTTCCGGGCATCATCCCGTTTATGGCGCGGCGCATGGCAGAGGCAAGGCTCAGCGCCGCTCCGCCTCGGTCAGGCGGAAATGGACTGCGGTGTTGATCGTGGCGGCAACCGGAATCCCGGCCTCGCTGGCGGGGCGGAAGCGCCAGCGCCGCACCGCTTCGAGCGCCGCGCGGTCGAGCGCTGCATAGCCGGAGGAATCCGTGACCTCGGCGCCCTCGACCCGCCCGTCGCTGCCGATGCGCAGCGCCAGGCGCACCACGCCTTCCTCGCCACGCCGGCGGCTTTCGGCGGGGTAGTCGGGGGGCGCGTTGCGTTGCCCGGGCGCGGCGGACGGCGGCGTGACCGCGCCCATGGCGCGCGCGCCGAGGGAGCCGTCCGGCAGGGCGGCGCTGCCCGCATGC
>NZ_JAAEDM010000130.1 GCF_018129065.1 Neoroseomonas soli
CGCTGGCGCGGCCGTTCTGGCCGGTGCCGCCGCCGCCGGCCGCGCGCCGCGACCGCGGGACGGTGCCGCGCGCGGCGTTGCTGCTCGTGTCCTATTCGCTGTCGGGGGCCGGGCTGGTGCCGCCGATGGTCTATCTGGCCGATCTCGCGGCGCGCGGGCATGGGCTCGGCGTGCGCGCGGGCGGGCTGATGTGGGTGGTGTTCGGCGCCGGGGCGTTGACCGGCAGCCTCTCGGGCGGGGCGCTGGCGGACCGGATCGGCGGCCGCCGGGCCATGGTGGCGGCGCTGGTGGTGCAGGTGGCCGCGCTCGGCATGGCGCTGCTGCCCGGCGTTCCGGCGCTGGTGGCGGCCGGGCTGCTGTCGGGCATGGCGGCGGTGGGTGTCACCTCGGTGGCGTTGGCCGCGGCGCGGGAACGCGCCGGGGCGGAGGCCGGGGTGCTCTGGGTGCGGGTGACCGCCGGCTTCGCCGTGGCCCAGGCGGCGACGGGCTTCGCGATGGCGGCCCTGTTCGGTGCCACCGGCGAGAGCCACGCCGCAATCTTCGCCGCCGGCTTCGTGTTTTCGCTGCTCGCCCTCGCGGTGGGCGCCGCCGACGGCGCCGCCGCGCGCCCGGGCGCAGTCCGGGCGCCCTGACGAGCAAGGGAGGGGGCGCGGACCGCGAGTACGGATACCTGGACTGGATCGGTCCGGGTGCCCTGACGAGGAAGGGAGAGGGCGCGGGGACCTTCTCCTCCCCCCCTTGTCTCGCACACGGCCGCCCCGCCAGCCCCGCGCGCGGATACGCCCGGCAACGATGCCGGGAGCATCGCGTCACCGCAGCCGCCACACCTCCACCGGCCCGCGCTCCTCCCACACGACCGAGGCCAGGTCGTAGTGCTCGGCCAGGGCTTCCTCGATCATCGCCGCGATGCGCGGCCGGATGTTCGGCCACCAGCCACGGTCGATGACCAGCGCCTGCGGCGTGGAGGCGAGGATGCGCGCCACTTCCTCATAGGGATCGATGCCGGTGACGCGCCAATAGGGCCCGACGAGTTGCGCCGGGAAGGCGTAGCGCGTGGCGAGCCCGGCATCCGCGAGCACGTAGAGCGTCGGGTGGTAGTTCACCACCCAGATCGGGTCGCCCGGGTCGATGACCTGGCGGATCGCCGCCGCAACTTCCCGCACCGGGTCCGGCCCGCCGAGCCCGACCGCGCCGAAGAGCCGCGGCACGGTCGAGGACCGCCAGGCATCGGTCGCCACGCCGCCGACCAGCAGGGCGAAGGCGGCCACCACCAGCCCCGGCCGCGCCGCCCGCGCCAGCCGCCGCGCGCCGAGGGCGGCGAGCAGGCAGAGCGGCGGCAGCCAGATCAGGAAATAGTGCTGGTAGTACATGCCCGGCATGACCACCGCCGCCGTCGCCGCCAGGAACCAGACGACGCAGAGCCAGCGCAGCAGCGCGATCGGCCCGTGGCGGCGGCGCGGGCGGATCAGCGCCGGCGCGGCCATCACGAAGGCCCAGAGCAGGATCATCACCGCGATCAGCGTGTAGCGGGCGGCGTCGAGCAGGCGCACGCGCTCCCCCGCGTAGCGCATCGGGGCGACGAAGGCGCCGTTGATGAAGTCGTCGAGCTCGCCCGCATAGGCGTAGGCGACGCCAAAGAGCAGCGTCGGCGTGGCGCAGAGCACCGTATAGGCGATCGCGTAGAGGAAGACGCGGCGCAGCGGCAGCAGCCCGCGCCACCAGGCGGGCCCCACCAGCAGCAGCCAGGCGAGGCAGCCCTCGAAGACCGCGACCGGCTTGATGGCGAGGGCGAAGCCGACCATCAGCCCCATCGCGACGATCTTGAAGAAGGGCGGCGCTTCCCCGTTCTCCAGCGCCCGCCGTGCAGCACGCAGGCCGAGCGCCATCGACCACGCCGTGAAGGGCGTGAACAGCACCTCCGTATTGGTCGCGAGCCCGCCGAGCAGCGTCGCATGGGCGAGGTAGAGCAGCCCCGCCGCCAGCCCGAGCGCCGGCGGCGCGGTGGCGAAGCGCACGATGGCGAAGAGCGCCCAGGAGGTCAGCCAGGTGCCGAGCACGCCGAGCAGCCGCGGCACCCAGATGGCGTCGCCGAGCAGCGCCATGATGGCGGCGAAGAGCGCCGGCGCGCCGACCGGATGCATGTCCCACACCGCGGCGAGCGGCCAGTTGCCGCGCAGCCATTCGCGCGCCTGCAGCATGTAGAGGCCCTCGTCGGTGTCGATCACCGCGGGGGCGAAGGAGAAGGCGCGCAGCAGGATGGCGGCGAGGAGCAGGAAGACCGGCACGGCGGCGCCGTGCACCGCCCGCCGCACCCGGCTGGGCGGGAGCGTGCGGCGCGCGGCGGCCGGCGCTTCCTGCGGCGTGGCGAGGACGGTGCTGTCGGGGCTCATCGGCGGCGGTGCCCCGTCACAGTGCCGGGTGCTGGTCGCGCCAGGGGGCGGCGCGCTCGTAGCCGGCGGCGGCGCGGTAGATGGTGGCCTCGTCGAAGTAGCGGCCGACGAGCTGCAGCGAGAGCGGCAGGCCTTCCGCCTCCGACAGGCCGCACATCAGCGTCAGCGCCGGGTGGCCGGTGACGTTGAAGGGGGTGCGCGCCTGGCGGGGATAGGTGATCTCCACCTCGTCCGCATCGTCGATGCGGGAGGCGGGGTCCATGCTGCTGGCGGTGAGCAGCAGGTCCACGCTGCCGAAGGCGGCTTCGACCGCCGCGACCAGCTCGCGCCGGCGGCGCTGGGCCTGCACGTAGTCCTCGGCGCGGGTGAAGAGGCCGGGGAGCAGGCGCTTGCGCGTCAGGGCGGAATAGCCCTCGGGCTTCTCGCGCAGCCAGCGTCCATGGATGGCCGCGGCCTCGGAGAGCAGGATGGCGCGGTTCACGCCGGCGAATTCCGTCAGCGAGGGCAGGGTGATCGCCTTCACCTTCGCCCCTTCCTTCGCCAGCAGCTTCGCGGCGGCGTCGAGGGCGGCGGTGACCTCGGGGGTGGCGGGCTGGTCGGTCTCGTGGAAGTGGCGGACGTAGCCGATGGTCAGGCCCTTCAGCCCCTTGCGCAGGTGGCGCGCATGGTTCGCCGCGCTGCGGGCGGCGCTGCCCGGGTCTTCCGCGTCATGGCCGGCGATGGCGTTGAGCAGCATCGCGTTGGAGGCGACGTCCTTCGTCATCGGCCCGACATGGTCGAGCGTATAGGCGAGCGGGAAGACGCCTCGGCGGGAGACGAGGCCATAGGTCGGCTTCATGCCGACGATGCCGCAATGGCTCGCCGGATGGCGCACCGACCCGCCGGTGTCGGTGCCGAGCGCCGCCGGCAGGATGCCCGCGCCGACCGCCGAGCCGGAGCCGGAGGAGGAGCCGCCCGGGTGATGCCCCGTGTTCCACGGGTTGCGCGCCGGCGGGAAGGGCAGGTCGAAGGCCGGGCCGCCGATGGCGAATTCATGCGTGGCGAGTTTCACGGGGAACACCGCGCCCGCCGCGCGCAGCCGCGCCACCACGGCGGCGTCCTGCTGCTTCATGTTGTCGAGCAGCAGGCGCGAATGGCAGGTCGTCGGATGGCCGGCGAGGTCGATGATGTCCTTCACCCCGACCGGCAGCCCGTCGAGCGGGGATCGCGGGCCGGAGCGGGCGATGCGGCGCTCGGCCTTGCGCGCCTGGTCGCGGGCCTCGTCCCACAGCGGCAGGATGGTGGTGTTGAGGCGCGGTTCCAGCGCCTCGAAGCGGGCGCGCAGCGCGTCGAGGTATTCGACCGGCGAGAGGCGGCGGCGCGCGACGGCGGCGGAGGCCTCGGCGAGGGTCAGCTCGTGCGGGGCGGCGGTCATGCGCGGGCCGCCTTCGGCGCCGGGGCGGCATAGACGGGCATGGGCTCGGCGCGCTCGTCCGCGGGGCGGGGGAAGGAGGCGGCGAGCCGGCGGGCATGGGCGATGGCCTCGGCGATCTCGGCCTCGCGGCCCTGCCAGGCATCGCCGAGCCCGGCGGCGCGGGCCAGCGCTTCATCCTCGGTCATGCGACGGCATCCTTGTTCCCGGAGGCGGCAAACTGCCGCAAAAGATCGGGAGGCGGAAGTTCGCGCGGGACCGTGGCAGGCCGGTGGCGAAGGCGGCGTGGCGGGATCGGGGCGAGCGGTGCCCCGGCGTCGCGCCCGCGCCGCGGCACGGGCGGGCGGGACAGGCGGGCGGGGCGCCGGGCCTGCATGGGAAAGGGCATGCGCCGCCCCCGATTTTCCGCCGGCGCGTTCCGGCGTATGGGTCGGGCATGACGCACGCGCCCAACCTGCCCCTCGCCGGGCTGAAGATCGTCGAGCTCGGCCACTACATCGCCGCGCCCTTCGCGACGCGGCTGCTCGCCGACCTCGGCGCCGAGGTGGTGAAGGTGGAACCCCCCGGCGGCGACCCTGTGCGCGGCTGGGGTTCCAGCGTCGAGGGCAACGCCGTCTGGTTCAGCGTGCACGGGCGCAACAAGCTGAGCGTGACGCTGGACCTCAAGAAGCCGGAGGACCGCGACAGGCTGGTCGCCCTGCTGAAGCGCGCCGATGCGCTGGTGGAGAATTTCCGCGCCGGCTACCTCGAACGCATCGGCCTCGGGCCGGATGTGCTGCACCAGGCGAACCCACGCCTCGTGATCGGCCGCATCTCGGGCTACGGGCAGGAAGGCCCCTATCGCGACAAGCCGGCCTTCGGCGCGATCGGGGAGGCGATGGGCGGGCTGCGCCACCTGACCGCGAACCCCGGCCAGACCGAGTATCCGCCGCCGCGCTGCGGGGTTTCCATCAGCGACGACCTCGCGGGGATGTATTGCGCCATGGCCGTCGTCTCGGCCTGCTGGCAGGTGAAGGGCGATCCCCAGGCGAAGGGCCGCGTGGTGGATGTGGACCTCGTTTCCAGCGTCTTCTCGCTGATGGAGGGGATGCTGCCGGAATACGGGCTGTTCGGCTGGGTGCGGCAGCCGCAGGGGGCGGCGATCAAGACCGCGGCGCCGACCAACACCTATCCCTGCGCGGACGGGAAGTGGCTCTGCATCGCCGGCAATTCGGACCTGATCTTCAAGCGCCTGATGGCCGCGATCGGCCGGCCGGAGATGGCCGGGGACCCACGCTTCGCCAACAATGCCGGGCGCTGCGACAATGTCGCGGAACTCGACGCCGCGATCGCCGATTGGACGCGGACGAAGCCCGCCGCGGAGGCCGAGACCATCCTGGAGGCCGCCGAGGTGCCGTGCTCGCGCCTGTTCGACATGGCGGATTGCGCCACCGACCCGCATTTCCGCGACCGCGGCTGGGTCATGGAGGTGCAGGACCCGCTGCTCGGCCAGGTGCTGCATCCGGCCGCGCCCTTCCGTTTCGATGGCGTGGCGCCACGGGACATGGTGCGCTGGACAGGCCCCGCGGCTGGCGCGCACAACGAGATGGTGTTCGCGGCTGCGGCGCGCGGCGAGTCCCGCCCGCTGACGCCCTGAAAGGACAAGGACTGGACATGACGACGAATGTGACGGCCGCCACGCGCGGCATGGCGACGGCGCGGTTCTGGGGCATGGCGCTGCTCGGCTCGGCGGTGCTCGCCGCCTCGGCCCAGGTCAGCATGCCGATGTGGCCGGTGCCGGCGACGCTGCAATCGCTCGCGGTGCTGCTGCTCGGCGCGCTGGGCGGCTCGCGCCTGGGCGTGGCGAGCGTGGCGCTCTACCTGGCCGAGGGTGCCATGGGCCTGCCGGTCTTCGCCGGCGGCATGGGCGGGATCGCGGCGCTGGCCGGGCCGACCGCCGGCTACCTGCTGGGCTTCCTGCCGGCGGCCTGGATCGCGGGTCTCGCCGGCCGCGGCTGGATGCGGCAGGCGCTGGTGCTGAGCGCGGCGCATCTGGCGCTGTTCGCGCCGGGCGTCGCCTGGCTGGCCGGCTTCGTCGGCTGGGAGCGCGCGGCGATGGCCGGCTTCATGCTGTTCCTGCCCGGCACGGCGGTGAAGACGGCGCTCGCCTTCGCGGTGCTGCGGGCAACGCGGCGAGGCTGATGCGGGCGGCGGCGGCCGCTGGCCCGTGGCCAGCGGTGGCTGCCATGCGTATCCTTTTTTGCACGCGGCCGCCCCAGCGGCGCCGCTTACCGACTGGCCCGGCAGCGATGCCGGGCCTCTGAGGGACCCCCTTCCGCGGGGCAGGTCTGCCCTGGCGGTGCATTGCCCCCGATGGCGATGGAGGCGTATTTGGGCGGGCTGGCTAGGAAATAGCCCTTCGACTGCCTGCGAAATCGCCAGAGGAACCGCAAAAACCATGCTTGACGGAGACCTTCTAGGCGGGGCGCTGTCCCGCCTCGACGAGGCTGCTCGCCACATCCAGATCGATCCGGACGTCATCGAGCGCCTGAAATACGCGCGGGAGATGACCAAGGTCGCGCTGATGATCCGTATGGATGACGGCTCGCGGAAATCCTTCCTGGCCTGGCGCTGCCGCTACGACGACACGCGCGGCCCGACCAAGGGCGGCATCCGCTTCCACCCCGACGCCACGGCCGAGGAGGTGGAAACACTCGCCTTCTGGATGACCATGAAGTGCGCGGTGATGGACCTGCCCTATGGCGGCGGGAAGGGCGCGGTGAAGCTCGACCCTCGCACGCTGTCGAAGACGGAGCTGGAACGGCTGTCGCGCGCCTATGTCCAGGCCTTCTCCAAGGTGATCGGGCCGGATCGCGACATTCCCGCGCCGGATGTCTACACCAACGCCATGATCATGGGCTGGATGGCGGACGAATACGCCACCATCCGCGGCGAGCCGTCGCCGGCCGTGATCACCGGCAAGCCGATCGCCCTCGGCGGCTCGCTCGGGCGCAACGACGCCACGGCGCGCGGCGGCTACTACCTGGTGGATCATCTGGCGAAGGAACTCGGCCTCGGCGCGGGGATGCGCGCCGTGGTGCAGGGCTTCGGCAATGCCGGGCAGTTCATGGCGGAGATGCTCGCGGCCGACGGGCACCGCATCGTCGCGGTGTCGGACTCGCGCGGCGCCGTCGCCTGCGAGACCGGGCTCGACGTGGCGCGCCTCCTCGCGCTGAAGGCCGAGGGCAAGTCGGTGGCCGATCTCGCCGGCACGCCGGGCGTGCGCAGCATCTCCGATGAGGAACTGATCGCCACCGAATGCGACCTGCTGGTGCCGGCCGCGCTCGAGGACATGATCCATGTCGGCAATGCCGGGACGGTGCGGGCGAAGGTGATCCTCGAACTCGCCAACGGCCCGGTGACGCCGGAGGCCGACCGCATCCTGGACGGCAGGGGCGTCGTGGTCCTCCCGGACATCCTGGCCAATGCCGGGGGCGTCACCGTCTCCTACTTCGAGTGGGTGCAGAACCGGCAGGGCTACTACTGGACGCTCGAGGACATCCATGCGCGCCTGAAGGCGATCATGGAGCGCGAAGGCGCACAGATCTGGGCGATCGCGCAGGAGAAGTCGGTCTCGCCGCGCACCGCCGCCTATATCCATGCGCTGGGGCGCCTGGCGAAGGCGATCGAGGCGCACGGCACGCAGCAGTTCTTCGCCGGCTGATCGCCGGAGCCGGCGGTCTCAATTCCTGCCCTGCGGCCTGCGAAGCGGGCCGGGGCGGCGAATGCGGGCCGCCGGCAGTCGGGCGGATCCCGGCCGCGCGGCGCCCTTCGTCAGAGGGCGAGAAGACACGCATGCCAGTGGTCGTTCAGATCGACCGTCGGAACCAGGAAGCGCGGGGAAGCCGACTTCCCCGCGCCTTTCCTCACGCCACCTTCGGCTGGCTTTCCATCCAGCGCCAGTAGAGTTCCCGCGCCTGCGTCGCGAAGCGGCCGATCTGCATGTCGCGGCCGTTGTAGCGCGTGCAGGGCTGCACCTTGGCGTAGTTGCCGGTCGAGAAGATCTCGTCCGCGGTGTCGAGTTCGGCCGGCTTCACCGTGCGTTCCTCGACCGTCACGCCGGCGTCCTTGAACAGGCCGATGATGCGCTGGCGGGTGATGCCGTTGAGGAAGGTGTGGTTCACCGCCGGCGTCACCACCTTGCCGTCCTTGGCGAACCAGAGGTTGGCCGAGGCGAATTCCGCGACATTGCCGACCGCGTCGCACATCACCGCATTGTCCGCCCCCTGGGACGCCGCATAGGCCGAGGCGCGCGCGCCGTTCGGGTAGAGGCAGGCCGCCTTGGCGTCGGTCGGCGCCATTTCCGGCGTCGGGCGGCGGAAGGGCGCCATCACCGCCGCGAAGCCCGCCCATTTCGGCAACGGGCTGTCATAGATCGCGAGGATGAAATCCGTGCTGTCCGGGTCCGGCCGCGCGGCGCCAAGGCCGTTGCGGACGAAGAACATCGGCCGGACGTAGAGTTCCGCATCAGGCCCCATGCGGCGGATGCCCTCGCGGCAGAGCGCCTCGATCTCCGCGGGGGTCTTGGTCGGCTTCATCAGCATCGCCTTCGCGGAGGCGACGCAGCGCTGGCAGTGGCGGTCGAGGTCCGGCGCCCAGCCCTTGATGGCGCGCCCGCCGTCGAAGATCACGGAACCCAGCCAGAAGGCGTGGTCCATGGGGCCCAGAACCTTCGGCTCCTCGTTGGACCATGTGCCATCGTACCAGAACACGCCGGCCATCTTTTCCTCCACGCAGCGGGGGCAGAGGATGTGCCACGAAGGCGGGGCGCGGAGAAGGGCCTGCCAGGAGGGGACGCCATGGGAGAATATTTTGACCCGCGTGAGACGCGTGGCGCCGATGCGCGCGGCGCGGATCTCGTCGCCCGGCTGCCGGGGGTGGTCGCGGCCGCGGCACGCGCCCCGGCCCAGGCGGCGCGGCT
>NZ_JAAEDM010000131.1 GCF_018129065.1 Neoroseomonas soli
CGCTGCTCGGGGCGCTGCCGGCCGCCGCCACGGGGCAGGGCGCGCCGGCGCCGCGCGGGCTGCCGGGCAGCCTCGACATCGCCGACATGACCTGGATCGAGGTCCGCGACGCCATCGCCGCCGGCCGGCGCACCGTGATCGTGCCGAGCGGCGGGGTCGAGCAGAACGGGCCGCACATGATCCTCGGCAAGCACGATCATATCGTGCGGTATGCGGCGCAGCGGATCGCGGGCGAACTCGGCGACGCGCTGGTGGTGCCGGTGCTGCCCTTCGCGCCGCAGGGCCGGCTCGACCCGCCCGAGGGCAACCTGCGCTTCCCCGGCACTATCGGCGTCACCGACGAGGCCTTCGCCGCCATGCTGGAGGGCATCGCCCGCAGCATGCGCGCGACCGGCTTCCGGCTGATCTGCCTGCTGGCCGAGAACGGCGCGAGCCAGCGGCCGCAATCCGCTCTCGCCGCACGACTGACCGCCGAATGGCGGCGGGAGGGCACGCGCGTGCTGGCCGTGGACCGCTGGTATGCTGCCATCGCCGAGCAGGATGCCTGGCTGCGCGGCCAGGGCGAGACCGAGGCCAGCATCGGCACCCATGCCGGCATCGGCGATACCTCCGAACTCATGGCGATCCATCCGCCGGGGGTCGATCTGTCCCGCCTGCCGGCGCGGCGGGAGGAGGTGGCGGCCCTGGGCGCGAGCGGGGATCCCGCCCGTGCCTCCGCCGCGCGGGGGGAGGCCATGCTGCCCATGCGCATCGCCGCGGCGGTGGCGCAGATCCGCGCCGCGCAGGGGCGCTGACCCGCCCGTTGCGGCGCCCCGGCGGCATCCCCATGGTGAGGGGGAAAGACGAGGACGCCGCCATGCCGATCGACGAGAAACGCCTCTTCCTGCCGGTGAACATCGCCGTGCTGACGGTGAGCGACACGCGCGACATGACGACCGACACCTCCGGCCGCGCGCTGCAGGAGCGCATCGAGGCGGGCGGCCACCACTGCGTCGCGCGGGAGATCGCGAAGGACGATGCCGGCCTGATCGAGGCGGTGCTGCGCCGCTGGATCGCCGATGCGAATGTGGACTGCGTCATCACCACCGGCGGCACTGGCATCACCGGCCGCGACGTGACGCCCGAGGCCTTCAAGCGCGTGCTGGAGAAGGAGATCGAAGGCTTCGGCGAACTCTTCCGCATGCTGAGCTACCAGAAGATCGGCACCTCCACGATGCAGTCGCGCGCGCTGGGCGGCGTGGCGGACGGGACCTACCTGTTCGCGCTGCCGGGCTCGACGGGGGCCTGCAAGGACGCCTGGGACGACATCCTGAAGTGGCAGCTCGACAGCCGGCACCGGCCCTGCAACCTGGTCGAACTGATGCCGCGGCTGAAGGAACATCTGAAGGCGGCGTGACGCGGACGGCGCACCGGCCTTCGCCTCAGGAGGCGACACCGGTGCGGGCGTTCCAGTCGTCGCCGGTGGAATTGTCGTCCACCCGGCAGAACAGGCACTTGAAGGTGGTGATCCCCGGGACGGCCTTGTGGACGTCGTTGACGACGTTCTTGAGCGTCATGCCGGCATGGAACCAGCGGTTGCGCACCAGCACGATGACGACGCCGAGCTCGGCGCAGACTTCCTGCGCGCCCTCATAGGTCATCTTCCAGGCATCGACTTGCTCGTCGGTGTAATTGCCGAGGTGCCGGCCCTGGTCCTTCGAGAGGATGTAGTTCGGGCAATCGTCGCCACCCGTATAGGCGAGGTCGTTCGCGCCCGGCTGGCTGAGCGGCTGGCCGCCGGTCAGCCGCAGCGCGTTGGTGCTGAAGGACAGCGTCGCGCCGTGCTGCTGGTAGAACTGCACCGTGATGCCGGCCGGCACGCGGAAGGACGTATTGTCGACGAAGTAGTTGCCCTCGAACAATCCGCCATGGCCGCTGAGGAAGCACTCCGTCGCGTTCTTCGTATCCCCGACGATGTAGAGCGAGGAGAGCGTCGTGACGGGCGTGCCGCCTGCCGTGAAGGCGCTGCTTGGGCTCGAGTTGATGTCGTTGGTGACGTGACGCCACCAGCTGCTTGCGACGCTGGCGAACGAACCCATGACGGCCTCCTTCCCGCGCGATCGTCAACGTTGCCTGCCGGGGACCGGCGCGCCACGTGCAGACATTACATTTTCAGCACGATAGCATCTGTCGGCCGCCGGGCCAAAGCCGCGGAATGGTGCATCAGAACAGGGCGAGCTGCGCCGCCTTTGGCACGGCGCCCGGCACCTCGGGCACCTTGAACTGCGAACAGTCCAGCGCGCCCACGCCGCCGCCGCGCCGTTCCAGCCCCAGTCGCCGCGACGCCACCGCGAAGCGCTGCGCCAGCAGGTCCGCATAGACGCCGGTGCCCTTCTGGCGCACGCCGAAGCGGCTGTCATAGAGCGCGCCGCCGCGCGTCTGCCGGATCAGCGAGAGCACCCGCGCCGCACGGTCCGGCATATGGCGCGCGAGCCAATCCTCGAAGAGTTGCTTGATCTCGAGCGGCAGGCGCAGCAGCACGTAGCCCGCGCTGGTCGCCCCCGCCGCGGCCGCGCGTTCGAGGATCGTCTCGAGTTCCGCGTCGTTCACGCCGGGGATCATCGGCGCGGCCAGCACCGCCGCCGGCACGCCCGCCGCCGCCAGGTCCCGCACTGCGGCGAGCCGCCTCTCTGGTGAGGCCGCGCGCGGTTCCATGATGCGCGCCAGGCGGTTGTCGAGCGTGGTGACCGACAGGCACACCCGCACCAGGCTGCGCTTCGCCATCGCGGTCAGGATGTCGAGGTCCCGCAGCACGCCCGCCGATTTGGTGACGATGGTGACGGGGTGGTTGAAGCGGTCCAGCACCTCCAGCACGCTGCGCGTCAGCTTCAGCGTGCGCTCGACCGGCTGGTAGGGATCGGTGTTGGATCCGAGCGCGATCGGCTTCGGGTCGTAGCCGGGCTTGCGGAGTTCCTTTTCCAGCAGCGCCGCGACCTCGGGCTTGAACAGCAGGCGGGTCTCGAAGTCGAGGCCGGGGGAGAGGCCGAGATACGCATGGGACGGCCGGGCATAGCAGTAGACGCAGCCATGCTCGCAGCCGCGATAGGGGTTGATGGCGCGGTCGAAGCCGATGTCCGGGCTGTCGTTCCAGGCGAGGGCGGATCTCGCCCTGTCCGGCGTCAGCGTCGTCGGCAGCGGTGGGAGTTCGGCGAAGGTGGCTTCGAGCGTGCCCCAGCCGTCGTCGAAGGCTTCCCGTGCGGTGCGTTCGAAGCGCACGGCCGGATTGAGGCCGGCGCCGCGACCCTTGCGCGCCAGGGGAGGAAGGGCATGGGCGGAGAGATGGGGGGTGCCGTCCGGCATGACCATGTTCCCATTTCGTTCATGCGTATCCTGCGGGGAGGCGCCGTGACCGTCAAGAACAAAAAGGGAACTTTTGGTTAATCCGCTATGAACCATACCGAGTCGGAGATGCGAACGGGAAGGGAACTCGCGGTCCTGGTGCCGACGCTCAACGCCGCTGCCGGCCTGGGCCGCACGCTCGCCGCCCTCGCCGGCCAGGTGGCGGAGGTCGTCGTCGCCGACGGCGGCAGCACCGACGCCACGCGCGCCATCGCCGAGGCAGCGGGCGCCCGCGTCATCGCCACGCCGCGCGGGCGCGGCAGCCAGCTTGCCGCCGGCGCCGCCGCCGTCACCGCGCCCTGGCTGCTGGTGATCCACGCCGACACGCTGCCCGGCCGCGGCTGGCGCGAGGCCGCCGAGGCCTTCATCGCCGACCCCGCCAATGCCTTCCGCGCCGCGCATTTCCGCTTCGCGCTGGACGATGCCTCGCCGCAGGCGCGCAGGCTCGAACGCGCCGTCGCCTGGCGCTGCCGTGCGCTCGGCCTGCCCTACGGGGACCAGGGGCTGCTGATCTCCCGCGCCTTCTACGAAAGCCTCGGCGGCTACCGCGCGATCCCGATCATGGAGGATGTGGACCTCGCGCGCCGCATCGGCCGTGCCCGGCTGGCGGCGCTGGACCCGGCCTTCGTCACCTCCGCCGAGCGTTGGCGGCGGGAGGGCTGGCACCGGCGCTCGGCGCGCAATCTCGCCTGCCTGGTGCTGTGGTTCGCCGGCGTGCCGCCGGAGCGCATCGCGCGGTTCTACGCCGGCCGGCGCTGAAGGGGCCTTGCCGGGGGACGGGGATGCGCTTTCCTGGCAGGCGCATGAATCTCCGCGTCCTGATCCTGTTCGCGCGCGCGCCGCGCCTCGGCGCTGTGAAGCGCAGGCTCGCCGCCGGCATCGGCGCGCGCGCCGCGCTGCGCTTCCATGTCGCGACACTCGCCGCAACCGCCCGCGCCGTCGGGCGGGACAGGCGCTGGCGAACTCTGGTTTCCGTCACGCCGCCGGGCGCGCGGGCCGATTGGGTGGGGTTGCTGCCGCGTGGCGTGCGGCGCGTGGCCCAGCCGCGCGGCGACCTCGGGCAGAGGATGGAGCGCGCGATGCGGCCCTTCCGCTTCGTGCTGCTGGCCGGCAGCGACATCCCGGGCATCCGCGCCGCCGACATCGCGGCCGGCTTCGCCGCGCTCGGCCGCGCGGACGCGGTGTTCGGGCCGGCGGAGGATGGCGGCTACTGGCTGGTCGGCATGGGGCCGCGGCGGCCCGCCAGGCCCTTCGCCGGGGTACGGTGGTCCACGGAACACGCGCTCGCCGATACGCTGCGCAACTTCGGCGGCCGGCGCGTGGCGTTCGTGCGGCGGCTGCGGGACGTGGACACGGCGGAGGACCTGGTGGCGCTGGGCGCAGCGGCGAGGCGGTAGGGGATGCGAGGGGGCGCCGCCCCCTCGCGCTCCCCCGCCAAGGGCTTAAGGCCCTTGGAACCCCCCAGGATCGCCGGGCAATTCGGGGAGGGGCATCACCGGCGCATCCTCGTGCCTCCCCGAATTCCCCGCTCAAAGTCCCGGTTTCCAAAGGCCTTTCGGCCTTTGGCGGGGGGTGGAGGGAGGCAGCGCCCCCCTCCGTCACGCCGCATGCGCGCACGCCCGTTCCCCGTCCGGGTGGGCCGTCACTGGCCGCGCCCGGCGCGCCATGCCAGCCTGCGCACCGCCAGGAGGAACCTATGCCATGACCGCGCCGCTCCGCTTCGGATTGCTGTTGTTCCCGCGCCTGACGCAACTCGACATGACCGGACCTTTCGAGGTGTTCTCCCGCGTGCCGGATGGCCAGGTGCACCTGGTGTGGAAGACGCGCGATCCGGTGCGTGCGGATACCGGCCTGACCATGCTGCCCGACACCGCCTTCGCGGACTGCCCGCAACTGGATGTCATCTGCGTCCCTGGCGGCCCCGGCGTCGCGGCGCTGATGGAGGACGAGGAGGTGCTCGGCTTCCTGCGCGCGCAGGCGAAGGGGGCGCGGTTCGTGACGTCCGTCTGCACGGGGGCGCTGGTGCTGGGCGCGGCGGGGCTGCTCAAGGGCGTGCGCGCGACAACGCATTGGGCGAGCCATGATTTCCTCGGCGCGCTTGGCGCCGTTCCGGAGCACGGGCGCGTGGTGCGCGACGGCCGCGTGGTGACTGGGGGCGGCGTGACCGCCGGGATCGACTTCGCGCTGTCGCTGGTGGCGGAGATGGTCTCGCCGGAGGTCGCCCAGGCCATCCAGCTGCAGATCGAATACGCGCCGGCGCCGCCCTTCGCCGCCGGCTCGCCGGAGACGGCACCGGCCGAGGTGCTGGCGCGTGCGAAGGCGCGCGGCGCCGGCATGCGCGCCGAGCGCGAGGCGCTGGTCGCGCGCGTCGCCGCAAGGCTCGCGTGATCCTCGCCACCGATCGGCTGGTCCTGCGCCCATTCGAGGCGGCGGATATCCCGGCCTATGCCGCGATCCGCGCCGATGCGGAGGTGATGCGCCACATGCCAGGCGGCGTTGCGCGCGCAGCGACGGCCGGGGCCGATGCGGCGCGCCTGGTGCCGGACTTCGCGACGCAGTGGCGCGGCATCGGTTACGGACCCTGGGCGGTGGAGGACCGCGCGAGCGGCGCGCTGCTCGGCCATGGAGGGCTGCGGCTGCTGCCGGATCTCGGGGGCGAGACGGAGGTGCTCTACATGCTCGGCCGCGCGGCCTGGGGGCGGGGGATCGCGACCGAAATCGCGCGGGCGGCGCGGGAGGTGGCGTTCGGCACGCTGGGCCTGTCGCGGCTCGTGGGCTACGCCGCGCCGGCCAATCTCGCGTCCTGCCGGGTGCTGGAGAAGGCGGGGCTTGCCTTCGAGCGGGAGGTCGAGGTGTTCGGACTGCGTGCGCGGCGATACGTCATGGAGCGCGCGTAGCCGGAGAGGGGCTTTGCCCTCCCTCCGGGCCTTCCCCCACCAAGGATCCCAGACTGGATCTCGGCGGTGACCGAGGGAGCGCGTGCCGTGCATCTCACCCGTCATTCCGATTGAAGTTCCGGTTCCCAAAGGCCTTTCGGCCTTTGGTGGGTGGGGGACCGGGGGAGGGCAAGGCCCGCCCCCGCACCCGCCGTCACCACATCGTCTTCGCCGCGCGCGCGGGCCATTCGCGGTCATAGGCCTCCCCGCCGGTCTCCCCGCCGCTCATCTCCGCGAGGATCCGCCCCGGTGTCGGCAGCCTGCCCGGCGCGACCTGGCGCGACGCATCCCACAGCCCGGCGCGGATCACGGCGCGGGCACATTGGAAATAGATCTCCTCGATCCCGATCACGATGACCGAGCGCGGCGCCGCGCCCTCCACCGCGAAGGACGCCAGCAGGTCCGGGGCGACCGAGAGATGCGCGCGCCCGTTGACGCGCAGCGTCGTGCCCGAGCCCGGGATCAGGAACAGCAGCCCGACGCGCGGGTCGCGCAGGATGTTGCGCAGGCTGTCCACGCGGTTGTTGCCGCGCCGGTCGGGCAGCAGCAGCGTGCGGTCGTCCGCGATGCGCACCAGGCCGTGCGCGTCGCCGCGCGGGGAGGCGTCGAGCCCATCGGCCCCCGCGGTCGCGAGCACGCAGAAGGGGGAGGCCTCGATCAGCGTGCGGTAATGCGGCGTCACCCGGTCCGCCACCTTGGCGGTGGAGGCGAGGTTGGGCGTTCCGTACAGCGCCTCCAGCGCCTCGATGGTTTCGATCCGCATCGCGCGACCTCCCGGATTTCCGTGGACCGGATAGGCCGTGCGGAGCGGGGCTGCCAGCCGGAGGACCGCGCACCCCGTCCGCATTCACGCGGGCTTCATGCCTGCGCGGCATGCTGGCCGCGGAGGCCGTCCATGACCCAGACCAACCCCGCCAACGGCGAGGCGGAACGCGAGACGCGCCAGAGGATCGCCCGGCACCTGCAGGAACTGCACCGCCTGCACCTCGCACTGGCGGAGGAGAGCCGCGGCCTCAAGCGTTTCACGACGGAGGGCGAGGCGCGCGCCGAGATCGACCTCGCCGCCGAGATGCTGGAGCAATACCTCCTCGCCTCGGGCGCCTTCCTCGAGAACATGCGCGGGCGCTTCGAGGCGCGGCTGCCCCTGCTCCGCCGTGGCGAGCCCGCCTTCGGCGGCCGGCCGGAGCAGTCGCCGGAGCATGGCGCCTTCTGGCTGGCCTTCTCGCGGCTGTGTGCCGTGCTGCGCCGGGCGGAGCGGCGTGCGGAAGGGTAGCGGGCCGCTGGCGCGTCAATCCCGCGCCGGGGAGGTGCGGGCCCCCGGCAGTGTCCCGGCCGTGCTGCGGTAGCCGGCTTCGACGACTTCCTCGGCGCGGCCGGTATTCGAACTTCCGTCCGGCGCACCGATGCGGCCCTGCCGGGCGTTCATGAAATCGAAGGCGGTCAGGGCGGCCCGGCTACCTATGGAGCACCGGAGCGGCGCGCGAGGCGGGGCACCGCCCCGCCTCCGGCGCCTGGAGCGGCTTCCGTTCGCCAAGGCTCACCTTCACCGCTCCAGATCATGTCTTAGAGCGGTTTCCGTTCGCCTCGGCTCACGAACACCGCTCCAGGCCTTTGTTTTTGCGAGCATCTTCACCCGATCAGGTGATTCCACCTGATCGGGATCTGCTCTAGCGAGCGTCTTCACCCGATCAGGCGATTCCACCTGATCGGGATCTGCCCTACCGCGCCGCGCGGCGGTTCAGCGCCGCCACCAGCCCCGGCGCTTCGGGCCTGTCGTCTCGGCCTCGGCGTCGAGCACCTTGGGCAGCACCGGGGCGCCGACGACCGGTTCCACCCGCGCGGGCTCGGCGGGGGCGGCCTCAGGCTGCGCGACGGCGGGGGCCGGTTCGGCCACGGGCTCCGCCGGGACCGAGGGTGCAGTCTCGACCGGCGTGGGGGGCGCAGTCTCGGCCGGCGCGGAGGGCGCAGTCTCGGCCGGCGCGGGGGGCGCCGGCTCGCTGGCCGCGATGGGC
>NZ_JAAEDM010000132.1 GCF_018129065.1 Neoroseomonas soli
GGGGGCTGTCGCGTCCGCGCACCGGCCGCCGCGAGCCCATGCTGGCGTTGCGCGCCCGCGGCGGGCGGCGGGGGCCGTCGGGGGGCGGCTCGGCGATCGGCGCCAGGGCTGCCTCGCGCAGCCGCTTCGGCGCGTCGAGGCCGAGCTGGTCGCGCAGCACCTTGGCGTTCACTTCCTCGACCGCGCCCCGTGGCAGCACGCCGAGCTGGAAGGGGCCGTAGGCGGTACGGATCAGGCGTGTCACCTCGAGGCCGAGATGCGCCAGCACGCGGCGGACCTCGCGGTTCTTGCCCTCGCGGATCGAGACCGTCAGCCAGGAATTGGTGCCTTGGCGGGCGTCGAGGCCGGCCTCGATCGGCCCGTACTGCACGCCGTCGATCGTGACGCCACGGGCGAGCGCGGCGAGCGCCTTCTCATCCACCCTTCCGTGCACGCGCGCGCGATAGCGGCGCAGCCAGCCGTTCGACGGCAGTTCGAGCTTGCGGGCCAGCTCGCCGTCATTGGTCAGCAGCAGCAGGCCCTCGCTGGTCAGGTCGAGCCGGCCGACCGAGACCAGGCGCGGCAGGCCGGGCGGCAATTTCTCGAACACCGTCGGGCGGCCTTCCGGGTCGCGATGCGTCGTCACCAGGCCCGCGGGCTTGTGGTAGCGGAACAGGCGCGTGCGCTCGGGCGCGGCGACCGGCTTGCCGTCCACCGTCACGTGGTCGCCCGGCGTGATGAAGGTCGCCGGCGTCTCGACCACCTTGCCGCCGAGCTTCACGCGGCCCTCGGCGATCATCTTCTCCGCGTCGCGGCGTGAGGCGACGCCGGCGCGCGCGAGCCACTTCGCGATGCGCTCGCCGCGCTTGTCGTCGGGGGTGTCGTCCTCGGGGGTGTCGGTCACCGGCAGGCCTCGATGAAGGCGGCGAAGATCGCCGGGTCGCGCGGATCCACCGCGTATTCGGGGTGCCACTGCACGCCGAGGGCGAAGCGGTGGCCAGGGTGCTCCAGGCCTTCCACCACGCCATCGGGCGCGAGGGCGTTGACGACCGCGCCGTTGCCGGGCGTGGCGACCGCCTGGTGGTGGGCGGAATTCACCGCCATGCGCGGGGCGCCCACGATGCGCGAGAGCAACGTGCCCGCGGCGATCGTCACTTCATGCCCCGGCTCGGTGCGCGGGTTGGGCTGTTCGTGGGGCAGGGCGCCGGCGACCTCGTCGGGGATGTGCTGGATCAGCGTGCCGCCGAAGGCGACGGCGAGAAGCTGCTGCCCGCCGCAGATGCCAAGGACGGGCTTGTCCCGCCGCAGCGCCGCGCGCGTCGCGGCCAGTTCGAAATCCGTCCGGCCGGGCTTGAGCGTCACCTTCGGATGCGGCGCGCCGCCGCCCCAAAGGGCGGGATCCACGTCGAAGGCGCCGCCCGTCACCAGCAGGCCGTCGATCTCGTCGAGGTAGGTCTCGGCGAGGTCCGGATGGTGCGGCAGAGCAACCGGCAGCCCGCCCGCGGCGATGACGGCGGAGAAGTAGTTCTGCCGCAGGGCATACCAGGGCAGCTTCGACCAGCCGCCGGCCGGTTCCGAATCGAGGGTGATGCCGATGAGGGGACGCGCGCGCATGGGACTCTCGTAGCCATGGCGGGATGCGCGGAGCAAGCGAGAGGACTGGCGCCTGCCTCCGCGCAATGCAAATGATCCTCACATGACCCGGTTCGGCGAACGGCGCGGCTATCACCACGGCAACCTGCGCGAGGCATTGCTGGAGGCGGCGGTGGACCTGATCGGCCGGCGCGGGCCGGACGGGTTCACGGTGGCCGAGGCGGCACGGCTTGCCGGCGTTTCCCCCGGCGCTCCCTACCGCCATTTCCGCGACGCCGAGGCGCTGCTCGCCGAGGTCGCGCTGCGCGGCTTCGAACGTTTCGCCGATGCCCTGGCCCGCGCCTGGAACGAAGGCCGGCCGGACCCGGTCACGGCTTATGAGGCGCTCGGCCGCGCCTATCTCGATTTCGCCAGGCGCGAGCCCGCCTACTACGCCGCGATGTTCGAGACGCGGCTGGCGCAGGACGCGCATCCCGGCCTGCTCGTCGCCGGCGACCGCGCCTTCGGCGTGCTGCGGGAGGCGACGGAACGGCTGATCTCCGGCCTCCCGGAAGGCAAGCGCCCGCCCGCGCTGATGGTCGCGCTGCATGTGTGGTCCATGAGCCACGGCATCGCATCCCTGTTCTGCCGGCCGGACCGGTCGCGGCGGAAACTGCCCATGGCGCCGGAGGAACTGCTGGAGGCGGGGCTGCTCATCTACATGCAGAGCCTGGGCCTCGCCGGGGGCCGCTGAAGGATCGCCCGACCGCGATCGCTTTTTTCTTGACCCGGACCGGTACGATCGTGAATGTAAATGTCACTTGCATTCACATGAGGAGAGCAATGTCTGCCACCGCTTCCCCCCAGGCCTACGGCTACCCGCCTCGCCGAGAGGCCGGGTGGCACGGCGCCCCCTTCAGCCATGGCCCCTGCGCCGGCTGGACCCCGTGGAACGTGCCGAAGCCGCTGCTGATCGCGGCCATGGTGCTCGGCTTCATCCTGTTCTGGCCGATCGGCCTGGCGATCCTGTTCTTCATGATCGGCAGCGGGCGGATCGGGCGGCGCTGGGCCCGCCGCTACGGCATCGGCCCTGGCGACGGCGCGCCGATGGGCGAGGGCGGCTGGGGCCGCTGGTGCCGCGACGAACAGCCTTCCTCGGGCAACGCCGCCTTTGACGAATACCGCGTCGAGGCGCTCCGCCGGCTCGAGGAGGAACAGAAGGACTTCGCCGCCTTCCTCGAACGCCTGCGCTTCGCCAAGGACCGCGCGGAGTTCGAGCAGTTCATGTCCGACCGCCGCGCCCGCCCGCCCCAGGACGAACGCAGCAACTGACGACAGCCGGGGAGGGCGCCGCCCTCCCCGGAACCGCTCCCCGGGGCCCCGGGCGTCGCGCCCCTTGGCGTTGCACCTGGGTTCCGAGGGCCGAAAGGCCCTCGGAACCCATCACCCGGCGCGCTACACCGCGCCCCGGATGACCCACGACCAGGACTTCGAGATCTTCCTCGCCACCGCCCCGGGCCTCGAACCCGTGCTGGCCGAGGAAGTCCGCCTCAAGGGCTTCAAGCGCCCCGCCACCGTCCCCGGCGGCGTCACCACCCGCGGCCGCTGGCCCGAGATCTGGCGCGCCAACCTCTGGATCCGCGGCGCCACCCGCATCCTCGCGCGCATCGACGCCTTCCACGTCACCCATCTCGCTCACCTCGACACCCGCGCCCGCCGCATCCCCTGGGCCGACACGCTGCGCCCCGACACCCCCTTCCGGGTCGAGGCCACCTGCACGAAATCCCGCATCTGGCACTCCGGCGCCGCCGCCGAGCGCATCGCCACCGCCATCCGCGAAACCCTCGGCGCCCCCCACGACCCCGACGCCGAGGTCACGGTCATGGCCCGCATCGACCACGACCTCTGCACCATCAGCATCGACACCTCGGGCGAGCCCCTCCACAAGCGCGGCTTCAAGGAGGAGGTGAACGCCGCCCCCCTACGCGAGACGCTGGCCGCCCTCTTCCTGCGCCAATGCGGCTTCGACGGCACCGAGCCCGTGGTCGACCCCATGTGCGGCTCCGGCACCTTCATCATCGAGGCCGCCGAGATCGCCGCCCGCCTCAACCCCGGCCGCGCCCGCCACTTCGCCTTCGAACGCCTCGCGACCTTCGACGCCGCGGCGTGGCAGCAGATGCGCGAGCCCAAAGTCCGTCGCACCCCGCCCGCCCGCTTCCACGGATCCGACCGCGACGCCGGCGCGATCGCGATGAGCCGCGCCAACGCCGAACGCGCTGGCGTTTCCGACATCACCGAATTCCGCCAATGCGCGATCAGCGAGGCCCGTCCGCCCGAAGGCCCGCCGGGGCTGCTGATCGTCAATCCGCCCTACGGCACCCGCATGGGGGAGGCGAAGTCCCTCATCCCCCTCTACCAGGCCCTCGGCCGGACGCTGACGACGCACTTCAAGGGCTGGCGCATCGGCCTGGTGACGGCCGACCCGAAGCTGGCCCATGCCACCGGCCTGCCCTTCCTGCCACCGGGGCCGCCGGTCCCGCACGGCGGGCTGCGGGTGACGCTGTTCCGGACTGCGGCGTTGGCCTGAATGCGACGGGGGCGGGGAGGGCTCTGCCGTCCCGGAACTATGGCGTGACTGGAACGGGGAGGGCTCTGCCCTCCCCGGAACCCCACCCGCCGAGGGCCGAAAGGCCCTCGGAACCCATCACCAGGCGGAAGGGCCAGGCACGCGGCCGGCGCAATGGTCACGCCACCACGCCGCCGACATACTTGGCCCGGAATGCCCGAAGCCCAGACGCCGAGCGCCGAGAATCCAGCCGCCATCCCGCTCCAGGCCGCGCTCGGCCTGATCGCCCTGGTCGTGGTCTGGGGCCTCTCCATCCCCCTCACCAAGCTCGCCCTGGCCGAAACGGGCCCGCTCACCCTCACCGCACTGCGCTACGTTGCGGCCGTGATCTGCTTCGCCGGAGTGCTCGCGGGGCGCCCGGTCCCTCCGCCCCGCGCACTGCTGCGCATGGCCCTCCTCGGCGCCCTCGGCATCGGCATCGGGCAGGTCGCACAGGCACTGGGCGTCGAACGCGCCAACGCCTCCGTCGCAACCATCATCTCGGCCCTGATCCCGCTCCTCGTCGTGGTGTTCGCGGTCATTCGCCTGCGCCAGCGCATCCGCCCGGCGCATGTCCTCGGCCTGCTCCTCGCGATCCTCGGCGTTGCGCTCGTCGCCGGCGGCGGGCCGGAAGCCGCCTCAGGCTTCGGCTTCACCGGGGAGGCCCTGGTCCTCCTCTCCGCCATCAGCATCGCGCTGTCCTACGTGATGCTGGCCGAACTCACGGTCGCCCATGGCGCCGCCGTCGTCTCGGCCTGGAGCTCCCTTGCCGGCCTCCTCCTGCTCCTGCCCGCGGCCGGCTGGGAACTCTCGGCGGGCCCGCGCTGGCCAGGCCCCACCGGGATCGCAGTGGTGATCTACCTCGGTGCTTTCGTGAGCGCGGCGGGATTGTGGCTCTGGCTCTACCTGCTGCGCGTGCTGCCGGCTCGGATCGCCGCTGGCGCGCAGTATTTCCAGCCTTTGGTTGGCGTCGGCGCCTCGGCCTGGCTCTTCGGCGACGTCCTTGGCCTGCCCTTCGCCATCGGCACGGGCCTCATCCTTGGCGGGGTGATGCTGACCACCCTCCCCATGAAGCGCTGAACCCGCCGTCTCCGGCGCCACCGACCCGGGCACGCCGTCGCGGGCGGGCGGGGAGGGGCGCCATCCCTCCCCGGAACCCCGCCCGACCGAGGGCCGAAGCGCTCTCCAAACATTAAAATTCGACTTCCTGCGTATCGAAGTTCCATCGATCCGGGTTCTGGTCGGCGATCGAAGAGTCAGATTACCGGAAGAGACCCTTGCCCTTGACGGTGCCTCTGCAGCCGTCGCCAGACATCGGCGTCGCGGTTGTAGAAATCCGGGCGAAACTGCACCGTTCCATCGGCATCCACGAAGGCGGTCTGGTAGGCCACAAAGACCGGCACCGGCGTCGGCAGGGTGTCTCGGGTGGTGCTGCCCATCGCGATCTTCCGGTCGATCGAATCGATCGGCTGATGCATCAGCAGCGCGGCAAGTTCGCGGGGATTCTGCACCCGGATGCAGCCACGGCTCATGCGGCGATTGTCGCGGCTGAAGAGAAACCGATCCGGCGTATCGTGCAGGTAGACGTCGAAGCGGTTCGGCATGTCGAACAGGACGTACCCGAGCCCCGCGCTGGGCCCCGGCAATTGCTCCACCTCGCCATTGGCCCGCATGACCATGTTGTTTCGCGCCAGGTAATCCGGGTCGCGGCTGATCTTCGGCAGGATCTCCGCCGCAACGATGTCCCTGGGGACGACCCATGGAGGGTTGAAGAAACTCGCCTCGATCAGGGCGCGGAATTCCGGGCTCTGGTTGCGCTCGGCATTGTCGCCAACGACGACCCGCGTGGAGAAGGCCGGCCGGTCGGCGCGATACAGCAGCAGTTGCTGGTCGGGGACGTTGACCCAGACGCGGTCCGCCGGCAGCGGCCGCGGCAGCCAGCGTTGGCGCTCCAGGTTCACCTCGATGGTGCGCAAGCGGTTCGCAGCGGCCCTACCGCCGGCCGGGGCGGCGGAGCCTTGCCCCCTCATGGCCTGGCGCAGCGCCCGGTAGGTCGGCGTCGTCGGCGCCAGCGCCTCGATCACGGCCGCCGGATCCGGGCTTCGGATGGCCGCATCGAGCGCAGCAGCCACATCGATCGGCTGAGGCGACAGGGCCTCGAAATCCTTCCGGCGCTCGGCCGGCACGGCGCCGTGGGCCAGCGCACCCGCATAGGACAAGAAGGCGTCCGTCAGCAGCAGCTCGCGGCGAAGCGGTGGAAATGTCCCTTTGCGCCGCAGCAGGCTCGCGTGAAACAGCTCGGGGTCCAGACCATGATCGCCGGCGCGCAGCACGGCGTTCACCAGCGCATCCGCCTGCCCTTGCCGGGTCGCCCATACCGGCTTGAAGCCGTGCCGCGCGTAGAAGTGCCGCAGCGACCCGGCATTCAGCGGTTCGCCGGCGACGACCAACCCGGGCGTGCCGCCGATCAGCTTGCCGAGTTCGGTTTCCGCATGCAGCGCCGCCACGGGGAGCGCCTCGGACTCCGGGCTCGCGCTGCACGCGCCAAGCCCGCAGGCTGCGGCGAGAGCCATCGCGCCGCCCGAAAGCGCGCTGCGTCGGGACAGCTGCGCCCCATCGGGCGTCGCTGCCTCCTGCCGATCAAGCCCGACCTCGCATCGCGGCGCGCGCACCAGTCCCACTCCTCGATCCTTGCCGACCCATGCAACTGGACGTTTGACTTCCTCCCAAGAATTGTCCTTCACTTATTCGCTGTCCATGAGCCATTCGATGAGGAGGATACCGATGGTCGCCGCTTCCAAGAAGTTGGCTCGCTACGGGCTGTTCCGTCGGTCGGCGATGCTCGCCGTCCTGGCTCCGGTGCTGTTCCTCGCGGCATGCGCGCAGGAGCGGCCCCCGCCCCCGGCGCCGGTCCAGGCGGCCCCGCCGCCGGCTCCGGTTCCGGCCGTACGGGGCTAGCCGTCAGGGCGCGGTAAGGCGCTTCCTGCCGTCGCCCTCGGCTCCCATCGATCTGCGGAAAGGCTGAAGGCGCCGGCGGCGCGCTTCAGCGCAGGTTCGGCTGGTGCGTTGGGCTGGTGATGGCCGAACTCGCCCACGCCACCGGGCTGTTCTTTCCACTGCCGCGCAGGCGCACCCGCCTGGCCAACCGCCACCGGGTGCGCGGGGCCACCCGCCCGGCGCACCCCGCGGTCCCCCTCGCGCCGCCACCGGCCCGCTTGCGCCCGCCCGCAGCGCCTGCGAATCCCTCCCCATGACCCCCATCGAGCGCGCCCTCCGCGAAGCCGAAGCCGCCGCCATGCGCGGAGAGGTCCCGGTCGGCGCCGTCGTCACCGATGAATCCGGCACCATCCTCGCCGCCGCCGGCAATGAGGTCGAAGCCCGCTGCGACCCCACCGCCCACGCCGAGATCCTCGCGCTCCGCGAAGCCGCCCGCCGCCTCGGCTCCCCCCGCCTGCCCAACTGCACGCTGACGGTGACGCTGGAACCCTGCCCGATGTGCGCCCAGGCGGCGTCCTTCTTCCGCGTGAAGCGCATCGTCTTCGGCGCCTATGACCCCAAGGGCGGCGGCGTGGACCACGGCGCGCGGATCTTCGCCGCGCCCTCCTGCCACCACGTCCCGGAAGTCGTCGGCGGCGTCCGCGAATCCGACTGCGCGGCCCTGCTGCGCGGCTTCTTCGCCGACCGGCGTTGACCTCGTCCGGCATATGCCCGTTCATCGCCGCGGAGAATCGACGGAGCGGAGCCCATGCGCGAGGTGAACGGCAACGAACTTCTCGAAGGCAGCGACCACGAATTCGTCGTCAACCTCTACACCGTGATCCTCAACCGCTGGCCGGACGAGGAAGGCTACCGCCACCACCTCGAGAAGGTGGAGAACCGCGCCGACATCCGCGGCCAGGTGATCCGCGACGTGGCGAACAGCCAGGAGGCCCGCTCCCTCGGCGTCATCCTGCGCTTCGCGGAGGACGAGCCCCCAGCCCCTGCCGCGACGCCGGCCGCCGCGCCTGCCCGCGCCCCGACGGTCGCCGCGCCTGCCGGCGCGTTTCCAGCCCCCGCGCCTGCCGGCGCGATG
>NZ_JAAEDM010000133.1 GCF_018129065.1 Neoroseomonas soli
CCTGCCGCGCGCCGGCGATGGCCCGCGCGCGCACGCGCTCCACCGCGTCGGCGTCGAAGCGCGGCTCGGTCATGGCCAGCCGCGCGAGGCGCACCGCCTCGGGCAGCGCATCGGCCAGGCAGCGGAAGCCGCCTTCGAAGGCGTCTCGCCCAGCGGAGAAGTTCAGCCCGATCGCCGCGTCGCGCAGCGCATCGGCGAAGGGCAGCGCGCGCAGGTCGCCCGCGCCCTCGGTCAGCATGGCCGCGGCCATGGCGGCGGTGCCTTCTTGCCCGGCCGCGTCGCGCGCGGCACCGCCGGCCCAGGACCACGAAAGGGAGACGACCGGGACCGAATGATCCTCGACCAGCCAGGCGGAGAAGCCGCCCGCCTCGACGACGCGGATCGGCAGGGTGAAGCCGTTGCTCATGGGATCACGCCGCCTCCGGCAGGAGCCAGCCGGTGGTGTCGGCGCCGCGGCCGAAGACGGCGCGGGCGGCCTCGGCCACCTGGGGCTGCGTCACCGCGCGCAGGCGGGATGGCCAGAATTCCACCACCTCGGCCGGCAGGCCGATGGCGAGGGCGCCACCCAGCATGCGCGGCGCGGCGCCGAAACTGTCGAGCGCCAGCAACGCGCCGGCCGAGAGTTGCCGGGTGGAGCGCGTCACCTCCGCCTCGGTCGGGCCGTCCTGCAGCAGGCGGGCAATGACGGCGGCGGCCGCGGCCTCCAGCCGGTCGGGCTCCACGCCGCGGCGGGGCACGGCCCAAAGCATGAATTCCGTCTCCCCGGCCGACTCGCTGTCGTAGGAAGCGCCGGCGGAGACGGCGAGGCCGGTTTCCACCAGTGCCGCATGCAGCCGGCTGCCCTGCCCGCTGCCCACCAGGTGGGCGAGCACTTCGAGCGGCAGGCCGTGGCGGGTTTCCCCGGCGGTCAGGGAGGGCGCCATCCAGGCGCGCAGCAGCAGGGCCTCCCGCGCCGTGGGTTCGCGGCGGGTCAGGCGGGGTTCGTGCGGCGCGGCGGGGGCGGCGAGGCGGGCACGGGTCGCGGCGGGGCGGGCGGGGACGCGGCCGTAGTGTTCTTCGGCGAGGTCGCGCAGCCGCGCTTCCTCCACCGCGCCGGAGACGACCAGCGTGGCGTTGCCCGGCGCATAGAAGCGGGCGTGGAAACCGGCGAGGTCGTCGCGCGTGATGGCGCGGATCTCATCCTCCCAGCCGATGATCGGGCGGCCGGGCCAGGCTTGGGGGCCCCACAGCGCGGCGCGGAAGGCTTCCTGGAAGCGGGCGCGGGCAGAGGAATCGGTGCGCTGGCGGCGTTCCTCGAGCACCACGCTACGCTCGCTCTCGACCTGGTCGGCGGGGATCAGCGCGGCGGCGAGGCGGTCGGCCTCCATCGCCATGATCATCGGCAGGCGGGAGGCCTCGACCTGCTGGAAATAGGCGGTGACGTCGCGGGAGGTGAAGGCGTTGTCGTTGCCCCCTTCGCGTGCCACGCGGCGGGACAGTTCGCCCGACGGCACGTTGGGGCTGCCCTTGAACATCATGTGCTCGAGGAAATGGGCGGCGCCGGAGCGGCCGGCAGGATCCTCGGCCGCGCCCGCGGAATAATAGAGGTACTGGGCGACCACTGGCGCGCGCCGGTTCTCGATGAAGACGACGTTGAGCCCGTTCGCCAGCCGCCACTGGGAGGCGCCGAAGAGCGGGCGTTCCGCCGGGGCGGGCGTGGCGGCGGGCGCCTGGGCGCTGGCCTCGGTTGCGGGGCCGGCGGCGGCGAGCGCCGCGGCGGCGCTGAGGGCGGTTCGACGTGTCATGACGGGCATGCGTCCAAGATGGGGCCGCTGCCCGGCCGGGGGAAGCGGAGGTTACCGAAGGGTATGGCGGCGGCCAGGGAAGGCCGCGTGCCGGCCCGGGTCGCAATCCGGCTTCGCCCGAATCGGCGGATCGGGGAAGATCAAACGGAACGAGTGCGAGCCTGGATCATGCCGAACCGACGGATCGCCGTGGTGACCCCGGTGCTCAACGACTGGGCCTCACTCGAGCACCTGCTCGCGGCGCTCGGCGGGGTGGCGCCGACGATCGGCGAGGTCTCGGTCCTGGTCGTGGACGACGGCTCCACCGAGGCCGCGGCCACGGACAAGCTTGCGCGGCTGGCGGCGGGCCTGACGGGCCTCGAGATCATCAGGCTGGCCTGCAATCTCGGCCACCAGCGCGCCATCGCGGTCGGCCTCGCTGAACTCGCGCGGCGCGATGGCCTCGACATCGTGGTCGTGATGGACGCCGACGGGGAGGACCGGCCGGAGGACATCGCGGCCCTGCTGCGCGAGCACGAGGCGCACCCGGAGGCGATCGTCGTCGCCATGCGCGCGGAACGGTCCGAGGACCGCACCTTCAAGGCGCTCTACCACGTCTATAAGGCGGTCTTTCGCGCCAGCACCGGGGTGACGATCGACTTCGGCAATTTCTGCCTTATTCCGGCGCCGCTGCTGACGCGCCTGGTGGCACGGCCGGAGATCTGGAACCACCTGGCGGCCACGGTGATCCGGTCGAGGACGCCGCTGCGGCGCCTGCCGACCGCTCGGGGCACGCGCTACGCGGGCCGGAGCACGATGAACCTGGTGTCCCTGGTGACGCATGGGCTGAGCGGCATCTCGGTCTTCGTCTCGGAGGTCTTCGTGCGCTTCCTGGGCCTGTCGCTGGTGATGGTCGCGGCGTGTGTCGGCGTCATCGGGACGGTCAGTGCGATCAGGATCTTCACCGACCTCGCCATCCCCGGCTGGGCGACGACGGTCGTTGGCATTTCGCTCGTGATGCTGCTGCAATTGTTCACCATGACCACGGCGCTGGCCTTCGTGATGCTTTCCAACCGCATGGCGGCGCCGATCATGCCCGCGCTGCATGCCGCGTACTACATCCGCTCGATCGACGTCGTGGCCTAGCGATGGCGCAGGATCCGTTCCACTACGTCGGCACCGAGCTCGATGTCTTCTCCGAGGCGCACAACTGGCGCGCCTATTGGACGGGAATGGTCCGGCCGCTCCTTGGGCGGACGGTCCTTGAGGTCGGTGCAGGCATCGGCTCGGCTACCCGCAGCCTGTGGACTCCGGCGGTCGCGCACTGGCTGGCGCTCGAACCGGATGACGCCCTCAGCGACCGCCTGCGCCGGACCGTGGCCGAGATGAACGCCCCCACCATCGAGGTGCGCAGCGCGACGGTCGCGGAGCTTCCGGCGGAGGAGACCTTCGACACCGCGCTCTACATCGACGTGCTGGAGCATATCGACGGTGATCTGGAGGAAGTTGCGCGCGTCGCGCAGCACATCCGGCCGGGCGGGCACATCGTGGTCCTCGCGCCGGCACATCAGTGGCTGTTCACGCCGTTCGACAAGGCCCTCGGCCACTTTCGTCGTTACGACCGGCGGTCGCTCGGACGACTCACGCCCGATGGCTTCAGCATGCTTGCCCTGCGCTATCTGGACAGCGTCGGAATGCTGGCATCCCTCGGCAACCGGCTGGTCCTGAGATCGGCAGCGCCGACCCCGGCGCAGATCGCGCTCTGGGATGGGAGGATGGTGCCCCTGTCCCGCAGGCTGGACGGCCTGCTTCGCTTCCGCTGCGGCAAGTCGATCCTCGGCGTGTGGCAGAAGTTAGAGGAGACCGGCACGAGGTCCGGTCGCACCACCCGCGCCGTGCCTGGCGCGTGAGCGCGGTCCGTTTCGCTTGGCCCGCCATCCATCCGAATGCAGCCACGCGATGACGGACAAGGCCGGATGACGGGGCGGCTGATCGCGAGGACAACCCCTCATCCGGAAGGTGGCCGGCGGGGCAGGCATTGCTCGATGCGTGCCGGCGCCGGCCGGTTGCTGCCGGGCGCTCTGGTGATGGCCGCCCCGAAGCTCAGAGCCCCAGCCAGCTCCAGAAATTGCGCCGCCGTGGCTGTTCCACCGGTGTCTCGCCGGCATCCTCCGGGCGGCCGAGCGCCGCGTTCTCCCGCAGGCGCTGCGCTTCCCGCGCCGAATCCACGGCAGTGCCGGGCGGCGGCGGCTCGCGCCAGAAGATCAGCCGGTCGGTCAGCGTCCGGTTCGGCTGGTCGAGGCGCAGGCTCTCCTCGTCCACCCGGCGGCGGATGTCGTCCGGCGCATCGGGGCCGGCGCGCTGGATCAGCGCGGCCTCGCCCACCGTCACGCGCGTGCCGGGGGCACGGCGAGGATCGTCGAGCGACAGGCCGGGCACCAGCAGCGCCTCGGCCTGGGTCCGCGCGCTGCGTTCCTGCGGGCGGGGGGAACCCGGCCGCGGCGTCGGCAGCGTCGTCATGTCCGGCGGCATGGACAGCGGCGCGCGGGTCGTGACCTGGAACTCGTCCGGGGCGTCGCGCACCAGGCCAAGCTGGCGGGAGGTGTTCTGGCCGCAGGCGGACAGCAGCGCGGCAGCCGCGACGACAGCCAGCGGGGGGGAAAGGCGTGTCCTCATGACCCCTCCTTAGGGCCGGGCTTGGGCTGGAACAAGGCATCCGCGACAAGAGCGAGCACGCCGCAGACGATTGCCGCATCCGCCACGTTGAATACGTACCAGTGCCAGCCCCACCCATGGGCGTCGACGAAATCCACCACGGCTCCGAAACGGACCCGGTCGATCACGTTGCCCACCGCGCCGCCGACCACGCCGCCGAGCGCCAACGCCGTCAGCCGGTTCTCGGCCCGCGCCATCCAGCGCAGCAGGAAGGCCGCAATGGCCGCGGCGAGCAGGGCCAGCACCAGGTGCCCCCACTCCCCGTCGGCCGCCAGCAGGCCGAAGGTCACGCCCCGATTCCACACCATGGTGAGGTCGAGGCCGAAAGGGCCGGCCTCCAGCAGCGGGATCTGGCCGACCTCGGGCAGGCGGGCGACCTCGAGGATCCACCATTTGCTGGCCTGGTCGGCGAGCAGAATGCCCGCGGCGACCGGCAGGCCGAGACGCAGGCTCATGCGCGGACGACTTCGGGCCGGGCCACGGGCCGGCGCGACGCGGGGGCGGCGCCCCCGCACCGGGCACCCATCGCAAATGCATGCATCTGGGATGGGATCCCGGCCACCCCCGACCCCGCCATCACGAGAGGGATTCCACGGCGTCCTCGCAGCGGAGGCAGAGGGTCGGGTGCTTCGCGGAACGGCCGACCTCGGGCAGCACGCGCCAGCAGCGGGCGCACTTGATCCCCGGCGCCGGCTGGAAGCCGGCCTCGGGCACCTCGGCCTGCGCCAGGGCGAAGCCGGAGGTGATGCAGATCTCGGCCCAGGCCTCCTCGGGCAGCAACGCGGCATCGGCGGCCGGCACCGCTAGCACCGGCGCCGCCTGCAGGCTGGAACCGATCGTACCGGCGCCGCGCGCCTTCTCGAGCTCCGCCGTCACCACGCCGCGCAGTTCGCGCACCCGCGCCCACTTCGCCGCCAGCGCCTCGTCCTTCCAGCCCGCGGGGACGAAATGGAAGTCGAGCAGGTGCACGCTGCCTTCCTCGTCCGGGAAGCGGGCCAGCCAGGCTTCCTCGGCCGTGAAGGCCAGCACCGGGGCGAGCCAGGTGCAAAGGCAACGGTGCAGGATGTCGAGCACCGTGCGCGCGGCGCGGCGACGCAGGCTGTCCGGCCGGTCGCAGTAGAGCGCGTCCTTGCGGATGTCGAAGTAGAAGGCCGAGAGGTCCGTCGCGCAGAAATTGTGGATCTCGGGATAGACGCCGGTCCAGGCGAAGCGTTCGCTGGACTCGGGATCGGCCGCGGCGCGGATGCGCGCGTCGAGTTCCGTCAGCCGGTGCAGCACCCAGCGTTCCAGTTCCGGCATCTCGGCGTAAGGGACGATCTCCGCGTCGGAGAAGCCCTCGAGGCTGCCGAGCAGCCAGCGCAGCGTGTTGCGGATGCGGCGATAGAGTTCCGCCTGCTGCTTCAGGATCTCCGGCCCGATGCGAAGGTCGAGCTCGGTGTCGGAATTCATCACCCACAGGCGCAGGATGTCTGCGCCGTACTGCTTCATCACGTCCTGGGGCGCGGTGACGTTGCCCAGCGACTTCGACATCTTCCGCCCCTGCTCATCGAGCACGAAGCCATGCGTCAGCACCGCCTTGAACGGCGCGACGCCGTTGGTGCCCACGCTTTCGAGCAGCGAGGAATGGAACCAGCCGCGATGCTGGTCCGAGCCTTCGAGATACAGGTCCGCCGGGAAGGGCAGCCCGCGCGGCGGCAGGACGAAGGCGTGGGTCGAGCCGGACTCGAACCACACGTCCACGATGTCCATCACCTGTTCGTACTGCGCGGCGTCGCGGTCGGGGCCGAGGAAGCGCGCGGCCGCGCCCGGCTTGTACCAAGCGTCGGCGCCCTCGGTGCGGAAGGCCTCGACGACGCGCTCGAGGATCGCCGGGTCGCGCAGCGGCTCGCCGGACTGCTTCGACACGAAGACCGGGATCGGCACGCCCCAGGCGCGCTGGCGGCTGATGCACCAGTCCGGCCGCGCCGCGACCATGGACCCGATGCGGTTGCGCCCCGCATCCGGCACGAAATAGGTCGCGTCGATCGCGGCGAGCGCCTTGGTGCGGATCGCGTTGGCGTCGTCCATGGCGATGAACCACTGCGGCGTGGCGCGGAAGATCACCGGCTTCTTGGATCGCCAGGAATGCGGGTAGGAATGCGTGAGCTTCCCCGTAGCCGCCAGCGTGCCCGCCGCGCGCATCGCGTCGTAGATGGCGGTATGCGCCTTGAAGACGTGCAGCCCCTCGAAGCCCGGCGCATGCTGGGTGAAGGTGCCGTCATCGTTGACGGTTTCCGGGATCGGCAGGTGGTGCGCGCGGCCGAGGTTGAAGTCGTCCTCACCATGGCCCGGCGCGATGTGCACGAAGCCGGTGCCGGCTTCCGTCGTCACGAAGTCACCGGGCAGCAGCGGCACGTCGAAGTCGTAGCCGGCGCCGCGCAGCGGGTGCGCGGTGATCGCGCCGGCCAGTTCCGCGCCTTTCAGGACGCGCTTCACCGTATGGGCGCCGACGCCTGCCTCCTTCCCGAAGGACGGCAGCAGCGGCAGGGCGACGAGCAGCCGGTCGCCGACCTTGAGCAGCGACGTCTCCGTCACGCCCTCGACATGCACGAGCGCGTAGTCGATCTCCTCGCCGTAGGCGACGGCACGGTTGCCCGGAATCGTCCAGGGCGTGGTGGTCCAGATCACGACATCGGCGCCGACCAGGTCCTCGGCCTTCGCCTTCAGCACGCGGAACTTGCCGTGCAGCGTGGGGGAGACATGATCGTGGTACTCGATCTCGGCCTCGGCGAGCGCGGTCTTCTCGACCGGGCTCCACATCACCGGGCGCAGGCCGCGGTAAAGCGAGCCGTTCAGCAGGAATTTGCCGATCTCGCCGGCGATCTTCGCCTCGGATTCGAAATCCATCGTGGCGTAGCGGTCCGCCCAGTCGCCCGCGACGCCGAGGCGCTGGAACTCCTCGCTCTGCACGCCGAGCCAGTGCGCCGCGTAGGCGCGGCACTCGGCGCGGAAGTCGAGCACCGGCACGGCGTCCTTGTCGCGGCCCTTGGCGCGGTATTCCTCCTCGACCTTCCATTCGATCGGCAGGCCGTGGCAGTCCCAGCCCGGCACGTAGTTCGCGTCGTGCCCGGCCATCTGCGCCGCGCGGTTGATCACGTCCTTCAGGATCTTGTTCAGCGCGTGGCCGATATGGAGATTGCCGTTCGCATAGGGCGGGCCGTCATGCAGCACGAAGGTGTCGCGACCCTTGGACTGCTCGCGCAGCCGCTCCCACAGCTTCAGGCGGGCCCAGCGCTCGAGCATGGCGGGCTCGCGCTTGGGCAGGTCGCCCCTCATCGGGAAGGGGGTCTTGGGCAGGAAGACGGTGCCGCGGTAGTCGCGGGCCTCGGCGGGGCTGTCGGTCATCGGTGCCTGTCTCGGGCCGCCGGTCTCGGACGCTTCCGGACCTGGCGGCGGGTCATGGGGAGGTCGCGCGGAGGTGCCCGGCCCTCAGTCGAGGACCGGGACGATAATTCGCGCGGACGCATCCCAGGCCATGGCAGGCTTATGGGGAGGGCGGCGCCGGGGCGTCAAGCGCACCCGGCGCGGATCAGCGGCGCGGGCGCAGGGACGCGACGGCCAGCCCCCGCCCGCCCAGCGCCTCGAGGCAGGTCGCGCCCGCAGCGGCCCC
>NZ_JAAEDM010000134.1 GCF_018129065.1 Neoroseomonas soli
GGGTGCGGCCGGCGTGGCGGGCGTGGCCGCGCTGCCCGGGCGGGCTGGCTGGGCCTGGGTCGTGGCAGGAGCCGCCGGTGTGGCCGGTGCCGCAGGGACTGCGGTGGTGGCGCCGCCACCGATCACGGTCTGCGGAGCGCCGCCCTGGGCGAAGCCCGCCCCGGCTACGAGCATCAGTCCGGTGGTGAGAAAGGCCGTCCGGGAGATCTGGCGCATCTTGTCCTCCTTGTTGGTCCAAGCGCAGGGAGGATGAGACAGGCCGGCGCAGGCGGCCGCAGGGCGACGCCAAGGTGCTTTCGGGGCGATCGCGGCGGTTCGGCGGCAGGCGTGGCGGAGTGGTGGCAGGGCGCTACAGCCCCGCATCCTCCGGCACCAGCACGTTGTCGTGTTCGTCGATCCGCGCCGGCACGCGTTCCAGGACCTCCCCGTAGCAGGGGCCGGAGGTGCAGAAGCCGTCCTCGATCCGGAACCGCGCGCCGTGGGTCGAGCAGAGGATGTTCTGCTTCCTCGTATCCAGGAACCGGTCCGGCACGGGATCGAGCGGCACGCCGATATGCGGGCAGGAATTGACGTAGACCCACACATGCCGCCCGCGGCGCACGGCGAACAGCCCGGTGAAGGCGCCCGGCGCCGCCGGGAAGCCCTTGGAATTGCCGTCCGGGATGTCCGCGAGCGTGCAGAGCACGCGCTCGGCAATGGGTTTCATGCGCCCGTCCATCCACCCATCCGCGCGAGGATCTTCCAGTGCCCGGGCGAGATGGGCATGACCGAGAGGCGCGACATGCGCACCAGCGCGATGCCCGCGAGCCGTGGGTCAGCCTTGATGGCCGCCAGCGTGACCGGTTGCGGCAGGGCCGCCAGCGCCTTCATGTCCACGCAGACCCAGGGGCTGCCTGCCTCCGCCGTAGGATCGGGATAGGCCTCGCGCACCACCTCGACCACGCCGACGATCTCCTTGCCGACGTTGGAATGGTAGAAATAGGCGCGGTCGCCGAGTTTCATGGCCGCCAGGTTGGCCTTGGCCATGTGGTTGCGCACGCCGGTCCAGGGCTCGATCCCGTTTTCGACCTGCTCGTCCCAGGAGAATGCGTCGGGTTCGGACTTCACCAGCCAGTAGTTTGTCACGTTGATTGTCCCTGAAACGGCGGGCGGCGGCCATCCGGGGCACCCATGCGCGTTGCCGTGCAACGTGCATGGGAACCCGGCCGCCTTGCCTTCGCGCCCTGTGCTGGACCGCTTTGGGCAGCGGTTGGTCCGGGCGCGGTCGCGCTTTGCGCTCCCGGCCTGCCGATGGCAGGCCGCCTCTCGCGTCCGGCGGTCATTCTGCTTTCGCGCCGTCCTTGAAGACGATCCGGTACGGGTTGATCGACACCCGGGCGAAACAGCCGGCCTTGGCGAAGGGGTCGCCTTCGGTCAGGGCATCCACCGCGGCGCGGTCCGGCGCCTCGATCACGCGGACGGAGCCGATGGAGTTGCCCTCCGCATCCATGATCGGTCCGGCGATGAGCAGCATTTCCCGGTGCTTTTCCAGCCATTCGATATGCGCGGCCCGCACGGCGCGTCGCGTCGCGCCCATGCCCGGCTTGTCCTCGATCGTCACGGCGAAGAGCATTCGGCTTCCCCCTCTCGCCCCGGCAGGGGGCGCCCCCAAGGTGACGGGACGTAACGCCGCCCGCGCGCGGCTTCAATAACCCGCGCCTTTCCCCTAAGTGGGGGGCGTGGATGGACGCCTGACAACCGGCACCGGAGCCACCGCCGCCCGGCCGAACCCCGGAGGGCGGAGCCTCCATCGCTTCGCCAATCCCGGCCGCTTCCTGCGGGCGACCGGGCGGCTCATGCCCCTGCTCTGGGGCGCGGCGCTGATCGTGCTGGGTGCCGGGCTGCTCTGGGGCCTAGTGCTCTCCCCGGCCGACTGGCAGCAGGGCGAGACGGTCCGGATCATGTATGTCCATGTGCCGATGGCCTGGCTCGCCATGGGTGGATACACGGGCCTCGCGATCCTTTCGGTCATGTCGCTGATCTGGCGGCACCCGCTGGCGGACCTGACGGCGCGGGAACTTTCCCCCGTCGGCGCCGCGGTCACCGCACTGTGCCTCGCCACCGGCAGCCTCTGGGGCAAGCCGATGTGGGGCACCTGGTGGGTGTGGGATGCGCGCCTGACCTCGGTGCTGGTGCTGTTCTTCCTCTGGCTCGGCCATGCCGCGCTGGTGCGCGCCTTTGATGACCCGGAGCGCGGCGCCAGGACCGGCGCCATCCTGGCGTTGGTCGGCATCGTCAACGTGCCGATCGTGAAGTTCTCGGTGGACTGGTGGAACACGCTGCACCAGCCGGCTTCCGTGACGCGGCTGAACGCGCCAGGGATGCATGTGGACATCCTTTATCCGCTGCTGGCCTGCGCGCTGGGCTTCTCGCTGCTGTTCGCCGCCGTGGTGCTGGCACGCACGCGCGCGGCGGTGATGGAGCGGCGCGTGCGCGCCCTGCAACTCGCCCGCGCGCGGCGGGAGGAAGGGGTGCCGGCATGACGTTGCATTGGTGGCACATCACCGCATCCTACCTCCTGACGTTCGTCGTCTTCGGCGCGCTCGCGATCGGCGCTGCGGCGCGGCACCGCGCGGCGAAGCGGTTGCTCGCGACCCTCGATCCGCGGGGGGAGCGGCCGTGACTTGCGTTGCGTCAACGCGGGGAGCAAGAACCCCCCATATTTCCAGGGCACCGGGGATCGCGCCGGTCGCCGAGGCATAGATCCATGACCCGCAAGAAGCGCCGGCTGATGGTCCTGCTGCTGGCAGGCCTCGGCCTCGGCACCGCCACGGCCCTGACGCTGACCGCCTTCCAGGACAATCTGGTCTTCTTCCTCTCGCCCTCCGACGCGATGGCCAACCGCCCGCCGGCGGATCGCGCCTTCCGCCTCGGCGGCCTGGTGGAATCCGGCAGCATCGAACGCACCACGGGCAGCGACGGTCGCCCGAGCGCCACCTTCCGCGTCACCGACGGCCCCACCAGCATCAGCGTGACCTATTCCGGCGTGCTGCCGGACCTGTTCCGCGAAGGGCAGGGCGTCGTCACGCTCGGCCGGCTGCTGCCGGACGGATCGTTCCGCGCCACCGAAGTGCTTGCCCGCCACGACGAGACCTACATGCCACCCGAAGTCGCCGACGCCCTGCGCCGCGCCGGGCACTGGAACCCCGCCCAGGGCGCGGCACCGCCGGCCGAGACCTGGAACACCGCGCCGCGCCAGCGCGAAGGACGGAGCGGGGGATGAGGCGGGTGGTTCCGGTGGGGGCGGTTGACCGGGGGCTCTGCCCCCTGGACCCCAGCCGGGGAGCCGACAGGCTCCCCGGGCCCCTCCCTGAATGGGCTTGGGGGCGGAAGGGGCATGGTGCTCCTGTCCCGTCGGTGCCGCGCGTGAGCCCCTCCCGCCCCCAAGCCCATCGGAATCGAGGGTCCGGGAGGCTTCTGCCTCCCGGCGGGGGGTCCGGGGGGCTGGCCCCCCGTTCTGCCTGCCCCACCCGGAGCCACCCCGCATGATCCCCGAACTCGGTCATTTCGCGCTGGCCCTGGCCTGTGTCCTGGCTCTCGCGCAGGCGGTGCTGCCCATTGTCGGCGCCGCGCGGCGCGATCCGCGCTGGATGGGCACGGCCGCGCCGCTGGCCTTCGGGCAGTTGATCGCGGTGGGGGTGGCGTTCGGCGCGCTGCTCTGGGCCTTCGCGGTGAACGACACGACGGTGTCGAACGTCGTCGCCAACAGTCATTCCGCCAAGCCGCTGATCTACAAGTTCTCCGGGTCGTGGGGGAACCATGAGGGCTCGATGGTCCTCTGGGTCCTCATCCTCTCGCTGTGCGGGGCGGCGGTGGCGGCCTTCGGGCGGGACCTGCCGACGGCGCTGAAGGCGCGGGTGATCGGGGTGCTTGGCTGGGTCGCGCTCGGCTTCCTGGGCTTCGTGATCTTCACCTCGAACCCCTTCGACCGGGTGTGGCCGCCGCCGGCGGATGGGCGAGGGCTCAATCCGGTGCTGCAGGACCCGGGCCTCGCGATGCATCCGCCGATGCTCTACCTCGGCTATGTCGGCTATGCGGTGACCTTCGCCTTCGCGGTGGCGGCGCTGCTCGAAGGGCGCGTGGATGCGGCCTGGGGGCGCTGGGTGCGGCCCTGGGCGCTGGCGGCTTGGTGCTTCCTGACGCTCGGCATCGCGCTGGGGTCGTGGTGGGCGTATTACGAGCTCGGCTGGGGCGGCTACTGGTTCTGGGATCCGGTGGAGAATTCCTCGCTGCTGCCCTGGCTCGCGGGCACGGCGCTGCTGCATTCGGCGATCGTGGTCGAGAAGCGCGACGCGCTGAAGATCTGGACCGTGCTGCTGGCGTTGCTGGCCTTCACCCTGAGCCTGCTCGGCACCTTCCTGGTGCGCTCGGGCGTGCTCAATAGCGTGCATGCCTTCGCCAATGATCCGACGCGCGGCACGGTCATCCTGGTGCTGCTGATGGTCTATGTCGCGGGGTCCTTCGCGCTGTTCGCCTGGCGGGCGCCGAAGCTGGCGCCGACTGGCATCTTCGCGCCGATCTCGCGTGAGGGCGCACTGGTGCTGAACAACCTGCTGCTGTGTTCCATCGCGGCGGTGGTGCTGGCCGGCACGCTATGGCCGATGTTCGCGGACATCCTGACCGGGGCGAAGATCTCGGTCGGGCCGCCCTTCTTCAACACGGCGACGGCGCCGCTGGCGATCCCGCTGGTGGTGGCCATGCCCATCGGCGCGATGCTGCCGTGGAAGCGCGGCGATGTCTGGGCCGCGCTGCAAAGGCTGTGGTGGGCGGCGGCGGCGGCGCTGGTGGTCGGTTTCCTGTTCCTGGCCGCGCTGGGCTATCCGGTATGGCCGGCGCTCGGGATGGCGATGGCGGCGTGGCTCATCGTCGGTGCGGCGGCGGACATCGTGGACCGCATCGCTCTGTTCCGCCGGCCGGCGCAGGCCTGGCAGCGTGCCCGCGGGCTGCCGCGCGCGGCCTGGGGTGCGGCGCTGGCGCATGCGGGCCTTGGCGTCACGATCGCGGGCATCGCCGGCATGGGCGTGGCGACCGACACGCTGGTGGCGCTGAAGGCCGGGGAGAGCACGCGGCTCGCCGGCTACGAGTGGCGCATGGAGGGCCTTTCCGATGTCACCGGCCCCAATTTCACCGCCCGCCGCGCGACGGTGACGGTGCTGCAGGACGGCCAGGTGGTCACGGTGCTGACGCCGGAACGCCGGACCTTCCAGGTGGATCGCCAGACCACGACCGAGGCCGCCATCCACACCAACGCCATGCGCGACCTCTACGCCGTGCTCGGCGAGGAGCGCGACGGCGCTGGGGTGCTGCGGCTGCATCACAATCCCCTCGCGCCCTGGATCTGGTTCGGCGCGGTCATCATGGCGCTCGGCGGCGGGCTGTCGCTATCCGACCGCCGCATGCGCGTGGCGGCCCCCGCCCCCAAGGCCGCGACGGTGCCGGCATGAGCGAGAGCCCCACCTCCCCGCCGCAGCGCAGCCGGCGCTGGATGCTCTATGCGCCGCTCGGCCTCGCCGCCGCGGCCGGCGCTGGCTTTTGGGTCATGCTGCGCGGCTTGCAGACCGGCGAGTACGACCCGCGCGGCGTGCCCTCCGCCCTGCTCGGCAAGGCGCCGCCCGATTTCGACCTGCCGCCGCTCGAAGGCAGCGACCTGCCGGCGCTGGCCATCGCCGACCTGCGCAGCCCGCTGCCGCTGCCGGCGCCGGTGCTGGTGAACTTCTGGGCGTCCTGGTGCGTGCCCTGTGTCATCGAGCACCCGCAACTCATGCGCCTCTCGCGCGAGGGCGTGCGAGTCTTCGGCATCAACTACAAGGACCGTCCGGCCGATGCCGCCGCTTTCCTGCAACGCCACGGCAATCCCTTCGCGAAACTCGGCCGTGACGAACCCGGCCGCGTCGCGATCGACTGGGGCCTCTACGGCGTGCCCGAAACCTACCTGATCGACCGCCAGGGCCTGATCCGCTGGCGCTACGCGGGGCCGGTCACGCCGGACGTGCTGGACAAGGACCTGCGACCGCTGCTGCGGAGGTACGCGTGACGCGGGCGATGCTGCGCGGCGGGGAGGGCTCTGCCCTCCCCGGAACCCCTCCCGCCAAGGGCCGAAAGGCCCTTGGAACCCGATACTTGGGCGGTTGGAGGGAGGGGCTTCGCGCATGCTTCGGCGCCCGCGGTCGCTCCGTGCCCCTCCCTCCAGCCACCCAATTCATGGTGTCCAGAGGCCTTTCGGCCTCTGGTGGGGGGAGGTCCGGAGGGGGGCAAAGCCCCTCTCCGCTGCGCTGCCTCGCCGCAGTCCTCGCCTTCCTCCTCGCCGCCGCTCCGGCCCTGGCCATGGTCGGCCGGCCCGAGGACCGGCTGCGTGATCCGGCGCTGGAATCGCGCGCCCAGGAGATCGGACGCGAGTTGCGTTGCATGGTCTGTCAGAACCAGTCCATCGAGGACAGTGATGCGGACCTGGCGAGCGACCTGCGGCGCATCGTGCGGGAGCGTGTCGCGGCGGGCGAGGACAATGCCGCCGTGATGCGCTTCGTCCACGACCGCTACGGCGACTTCGTGCTGCTGCGGCCGCCCTTCAATCCGGTGACGGCGCTGCTCTGGGCCATGCCGTTCATCGCGCTGGGCGGTGGGGCAGCGGTGATCCTGGCGCGGCGACGGCGGGCCGCCGGGACCGAACCCGCGCCACTGACCGAGGCCGAGCGTCGCCGCCTCGATGAACTGGAGCGCGGCAACGGCGCATGAGCACCTGGATTCCGCTGGCCCTGCTGGCGTTGGCGGCGCTGCTGCCGCTCGCCGCCGCCGTCCTTCGCCCCCGCGCCGCGCGTGGGCGGCGGGAGGCCGACATGGCGCTGTATCGCGCGCAGCTCGCCGAACTCGACCGCGAGAAGGAAGCGGGCCGGCTGGACGAGGCCGGCCATCGCGCCGCGCGCGTGGAGATCCAGCGCCGCCTGATCGCCGCCGCCGACCAGATGGAGGCGGCGACGACCGCCGCGCGCAACCCCGCGCTGCTGGTCGCGGTGTTGCCGCTGATCGCCGCGGGCGGGCTTGGGCTTTACCTGCTGCGCGGCTCGCCGGGCATGCCCTCGGCGCCCTACGACCTGCGGGCGGAGGCGATGGCGCGGGACGAGCAGATCCTGGCAACGCTGCGCGCGCGCCTCGACGCACTCGATCCGCGCAGCGAGCAGGCGCGGCAGGGTTATGTGCTGCTCGGCAATGCCGAGCGAGGGCGAGGCAACGCGGAAGGGGCGCTCGCCGCCTGGCGCAAGGCGATCGAGGCACGCTTCGACCCCGAACTGGCCGGCGACATCGCCGAACTGGAAATCGTCCGCGGCGCGCCGGCCGAGGCGACGGCCTGGATCACGCGCGCCCTGGCCGAGGCCCCGGCCGAGCCGCGCCTGCGCTTCCTCGCCGGGCTGGTCGAGGCCGAAAGCGGCCGCCCGGCCAATGCCCGGACGCTGTGGCAGGCGCTGCTGGCGGAATCGCCGCCCGATGCGCCCTGGCGCGGGATGCTGGAACGCCGGCTCAGCGCCTTGCCCTGACCGGCGGCACGGGCGGCCGCGGCAAAG
>NZ_JAAEDM010000135.1 GCF_018129065.1 Neoroseomonas soli
GCCGGGGGCTCCGGCGTCGGCGGCGTCGGCGCGGGCTCGGGCGCGGGGGGTGCGGGCACCGGGCGCGGCAGGTCGCCCTGGGCCATCATCGGCGGGCCGGGGGAGACGAGTTCCACCGCGATGCCCTGCTCCTCGGGCTCCGGGATCGGGCGGGCGAGCACGAACAGCGCGCCGACCGCGAGGATCAGCACGTGCAGGCCCGCCGAGACCATGCCCCAGCGATTCAGATCCATCCGTGCGGTCCAGGAGGGCAAGGCCACTCCTCCGCTCCCCTTCCTCAGTTTCGCGGCTGGCCGGACGGGCGGGCGGGCGCGCGCGCGGGTGGCGTGGCCGGCGCGGCACCGGGCCGGGAGGAGGGCTGCTCGGCCAGCAGCGCCACGCGGGTGAAGCCCGCGCCGGCGATGGTGCCCATCACCTCCATCACCTTCCCGTAGGCGATGGCGCGGTCGCCGCGCACGAAGATGCGCCGTTCCGGCTGGCCCTGCGGCTGGTTGCGCATGATGGCCTGAAGCCGGGGCACCAGTTCCTCCATCTGCACCTCGGTCTCCTGCAGGAAGATGCGGCCTTCCGGATTGACCGAGATGGTCAGCGGCTCGGTCTCCTGGTTCAGCGGGGCGGCCGCGGTGCGCGGCAGGTCCACCGGCACGCCCACAGTCATCAGCGGCGCGGCCACCATGAAGATGATCAGCAGCACGAGCATCACGTCGACCAGCGGCGTGACGTTGATCTCGGCCATCGGCCGGTAGCGGGATCGCCCGTTGCGCCCCCCGGCGAGCGGTGCAGCCATCGGGTTACTCCGCCGCCGACGCGGCCGGCGCCGCCGCGTCGTTGGCCGCCGTCTCGGTCTGGCGGGAAAGGATCGCGGCGAATTCGGTCGCGAAGGATTCCATCCGGCCGGCGAAGCGCGCGAGGTCGGTGCTGATCTTGTTGTAGGCGAGCACCGCCGGGATGGCGGCCACCAGGCCGATGGCGGTGGCGAAGAGCGCTTCCGCGATGCCCGGCGCGACCACCGCGAGGTTGGTGTTCTGCATGCCCGCGATGGCGGCGAAGGAATTCATGATGCCCCAGACCGTGCCGAACAGGCCGATGAACGGCGCGACCGAGCCGACGGAGGCGAGGAACACCATCCAGCGCTCGAGCCGTTCCATCTCCCGCCCGATGGTGACGGTCATGGCACGCTCGACGCGTTCCTTGGCGCCGCCGAGCAGCGCGCCGTTGCCCGCGCTGCGCCGCCATTCGCGCATCGCCGAGCCGAAGACGGCGGCGATCGGGTGGGAGGGGTCCTCGCCCTCCCGTGCATAGAGGTCGTCAAGGCTGCCGCCCGACCAGAAGCGGTCCTCGAAGGCGTCGGCGGCGCGGTTGGCGCGGCGCAGGCTCGTGACCTTGTCGAAGACGATGGCCCAGACCCAGACGCTGGCGGCCAGCAGCCCGATCATGACGCCCTTCACGACCCAGTCCGCCTGGAGGAAGAGCCCCCAGAGCGATAGGTCATGCGCCGCCTGTCCCAGTGCCTGAGCGGTCACGCTGCCGTTCACGCCGTGTCTCCTTCCTGGCCCGCGCGCGGGCCTTCGCGGCCGGGGCCGCCTGCAACCAACATCACCGGGCCGGTTTCGCCGTGCCCGGCAGGGCCAGGCCCTTGAGCACCGACCGCCAGGGTTCCGGCAGCGGCACCGGCTTCAACGTGTCCTGCCCCACGCAGACGAGGCCGACCTTCAGCCCCGCGAGCCGTTCTCCCGGAGTGCCCGCAGCCCCTTCCGCCGCACGGACGGTCTGGTCAAGCAGGATCTGGGCGCCGGTAACCCGCAGGATTGCAGTTTCGACCACGACCCAATCATCCAGCCGGGCGGGTCGCCAATACTCCACTTCGACGCGCCGCACCACGAGAAGCGCGCGATGACGTTCTATCATCAGATTGTGTGGCAACCCAATGGCACGCAAGGATTCCGTGCGCGCGCGCTCGGCCCAATGGAGGTAGCGCGCGTGATAGGCCATGCCGCCCGCATCGGTGTCCTCGAAATACACCCGCAGGTTGTGACGATGGATGCCGTCCCCCGCGTCGGGTGAGGCGTCGCTCACGAATCTGTGTCCCGCAGCAGGTCGAGTTGCGCCACCATCGAGGCCGGCGGCGCGAGTCCCAGGTGCCGCCAGCCGCGCTCGCCCAGCATCCGCCCGCGCGGAGTCCGCAGCACCAGGCCTTCCTGGATGAGGTAGGGCTCGACCACTTCCTCCAGCGTGTCGCGGCCTTCGGCCAGCGCGGCGGCCAGCGTCTCGATGCCAACCGGCCCGCCGCCATGGTATTCCGCGATGCGGCGCAGGTAGCGGCGGTCCATCGCGTCGAGGCCGAGTTCGTCCACTTCCAGCCGCTTAAGCGCCGCATCGGCCATGGCGCGATCGGCGGTGCGGTTCTCGACCATCGAGAAGTCGCGCACGCGGCGCAGCAGCCGGCCGGCGATGCGCGGCGTGCCGCGGGATCGCTTCGCGATCTCCATCGCGCCGTCCTCGGACAGCGCGAAATTGAGCTTCCGCGCGCCGCGCGTGACGATGCCGTGCAGTTCCTCAGCCGTGTAGAACACGAGGCGCAGCGGGATGCCGAAGCGGTCGCGCAGCGGCGTGGCCAGCAGGCCGGCGCGCGTCGTCGCGCCGATCAGCGTGAAGGGCGGAATGTCGATCCGCACCGTGCGCGCGGCCGGCCCCTCGCCGATGATGAGGTCCAGGCAGAAATCCTCCATCGCGGGATAGAGGGTCTCCTCGATAGCCGGCTGCAGGCGGTGGATCTCGTCCACGAAGAGCACGTCGCGCGGCTGCAGGTTGGTCAGGATCGCGGCGAGGTCGCCCGAACGCTGCAGCACCGGCCCGGAGGTGGCGCGGAAGCCGACGCCCAGTTCGCGCGCGACGATCTGCGCCAGCGTCGTCTTGCCGAGGCCCGGCGGCCCATGGAACAGCACGTGGTCCATCGGCTCCTGGCGCGCCTTCGCCGCGGCGATGAAGACCGCGAGATTCTCGCGCAGCGACTGCTGGCCCGTGAAGTCGGCCAGCACCTGCGGGCGCAGCGCGTGCTCGCCGTAGTCGTCATCCTGCTTCTCGGGCGAGGTCAGGCGCTCGTCACTCATCGCGCCATCTCCTTGAGCCCGTCGCGGATCAGCGCGTCGAGCGTCGCGTCCTCACCCAGCCGCTTAGCCACGCGCGCGATGGCAGCCACCGCCTGCGGCTGCTTCCAGCCCAGGTTCACGAGCGCGGAGACGGCATCGGCCTCGGCACCGCGCTCAGGTGCGGTTGCGGGCAGCGCGCCCTCCCCGTCGGCATCCGGCGTCGCGCGGCCGACGGCCCATTTCTGCATCGCCGGCTCGTCGACGATGCGATTGGCGGTCGCGGCGCCGAGGCCCTTCACCTCCGCCAGCCGCTTGCGTTCCTTGCCGGCGATCGCGCGCGCGAGACCGTCCGGCGTCAGCGAGGACAGCACGATCAGCGCCTTCTGCGGCCCGACGGTCTTCACCTCGATCAGCGCGCGGAAGGCCTCGCGCTCGGCGGCGTCGGCGAAGCCATAGAGAGTGATGGCATCCTGGCGCAGATGGGTCTCGACCAGCACGCGCTGCACGCCGTCGCGCCCCGCCAGGGCGTCGAGCGTCTTGCGCGAACAGGCCAGCAGGTAGCCGACGCCGTTGACGTCGAAGATGCAGCCGCCCTCCTGCGTCGAATCCACGCGGCCCTTCAACTGACCGATCATGCCGGTTGGTACCCCTTCGCCAGCGCCGCGCGCGACTGCCGGTGATGCGCATGGCAGATCGCCACCGCCAGCGCGTCCGCCGCATCCGCGCGCCGGAAGGTCACGCCCGGCAGCAGGTGCTTCACCATCGCCTGCACCTGTTCCTTCGCCGCATGCCCGTTGCCGACGACCGCGCGCTTCACTTCCATCGCGCCGTACTGCGCTACGGCGAGGCCCGCCAGCGCCGGCGCCAGCACCACGACCCCGCGCGCCTGGCCGAGCTTCAGCGCGGAATCGGGGTTGCGCGCGACATAGGTGTTCTCGACCGCGGCCTCGTCAGGTGCATGCAGGTCGATCACGGTCGCGAGGCCGCGATGCAGGGCGAGCAGCCGGTCGGGCAGGTCCTCGGCCGCGGTGGTGGAGACCACGCCCTCGGCGACGAAGCGCAGCCGGAAGCCGTCATGCTCGATCAGCCCCCAGCCCGTGTGCTGGAGGCCCGGATCGAGTCCCAGGATGCGAATCGGCCGGCGCGCCATGGAGCGAGGTTCTAGCAGAACCGGCCGCGGGTCACCCCGCACCGCCCGTCCTGCAGCCATGCCGCCGCATGCAGGACCCGGCTGCCTTCACCCGAGAAGCCACCAGGCCGACCCGGCCAGCGCGCCGCACCACACCGCGACGATGCAGGCCGCCCCTGCCCGGCTGGCCGGCCCTGCGGCCGCCGCGGCGGCCGACGCGCGATGTTCCGCCATCACCCCCGGCGGCACCAGCCGCACGACCAGAAGGATGCCGAGCGGCACCAGGATCACGTCGTCGAGGTAGCCGAGGACCGGCACGAAGTCCGGGATCAGGTCGATCGGCGAGAGCGCATAGGCCGCGACACCGATCGCGAGCGCGCGTGCATGCCAGGGCGTGCGCGGATCCCGCGCAGCGAGCCACAGGGCATGAACGTCGCGCTTGATGGCCCGCGCCCAGCCCCTCAGCCGCGCGAGCACGGCGGGTCAGGCGGCGGAGAGCCGCGCGGCCGCCGCCTCGTCGACCTCGAAATTGGCATAGACGGTCTGTACGTCGTCGTGGTCGTCGAGCGCGTCCACGAGCTTCAGCAGCTCGCGCGCCTTTTCCTCGTCGAGGTCGATGGTGGTGGAGGGCCACCATTCCAGCTTCGCCGCCTCGGCCTGGCCGAACTTCGCCTCCAGCGCGTCGCGGACGGTGGCGAAGTCCTCGACCGAGGAGGACACCTCGTGGCCTTCCTCGTCGGATTCCACGTCCTCGGCGCCGGCCTCGATCGCCGCTTCAAGCATGGCGTCGGCGGTCGCGGCGTCCGGCTTGTAGCGCAGCACGCCCTTGCGCTCGAACTGGAAGGCGACCGAGTTGGTCTCCCCCAGCGCACCGCCGTTCTTGTTGAAGATGGAGCGGAGGTCGCCGCCGGTGCGATTGCGGTTGTCGGTCAGCGCCTCGACGATGATGGCGATGCCGTAGGGGCCGTAGCCCTCGTAGCGGACCTCCTCGTAATCGTCGCCCTGGCCGGCTGCGCTGGCCCGCTTGATGGCGCGGTCGATGGTGTCCCGGGTCATGTTGGCGACGAGCGCCGCCTTCACCGCCGCGCGCAGGCGCGGGTTCATCGCCGGGTCCGGCAGGCCCTGCTTGGCCGAGACCGTGATCTCCCGGATCAGCTTGCCGAAGGCCTGGGCCCGCTTGGCGCCCTGGGCGGCCTTGCGGTGCATGACGTTCTTCGCGTGCGAATGGCCGGCCATGGCCGTCTCTTTCGAATTCGGGGTGTGGGATCGGCGGGGCTTATAGGCGCGCCGGACGGCCGCCGCCAAGCGCGGGCTGGCGCACCGGCCCCGCACCGGGCCAGGATGGGCCATGGACAGCCACGCCCCCGCCGACCCCTTCGCCGTCACCTCCGAGGCCCAGCTCCGCACCCTCTACGACCAGCCGCTGGAAGGGCCGCTGAAGAAGGTGACACACCGGGTCGAGGCCACCGCCCGCGCCTGGATCGCCGCCTCCCCCTTCTGCATCCTGTCCACCGTCGGCAGCCGCGGCGTCCACGCCACCCCGCGCGGGGATGCGCCGGGCTTCGTCGCGGTGGAACCGGACGGCTCGCTGATCATCCCCGACCGGCGCGGCAACAACCGGCTGGACGGGCTGCGCGACATCCTCGAGGACAACCGGGTCTCGGTCATCTTCCTCGTCCCGGGCGCATCGGAGGTGCTGCGCGTGCACGGCACCGCGCGCATCACCGCCGACCCGGCCCTCACGGCCCGCTTCGTCGAGCGCGGCAAGACCCCGGCCACCGTCCTCGTCGTGACCGTGACCGAACTCTTCATGCAATGCGCGAAGTCGGTCATGCGCTCGCGGCTCTGGGGCGAGGCGCCGCGTCCCGCCGGGCTGCCGAGCATGGGGCAACTGATCGCGGCCCACCGTGCCGACGGCCAGGTGGACCCTGCCGCCTACGACCGGGACGCGCCGGATCGGCTCAGCCGGAGCATGTACTGACCCGGCCTCGGTTCGGCCGCAGGCCGCGCAGCGGCTCCGCCCTCGGCGCGATGCCGGCCGCGGGATCGCGCGCGCTCAGAGCAGCCCGCGCGCGATCCCGCCATCCACGTTCACCGTCTGGCCCGTGACATAGGCCGCGCGAGGGCTCGACAGCCAGGCGACCATGGTCGCCACCTCGTCCGGCGTGCCGAAGCGCCCGAGCGGGATCTCATGGGCGAATTCCGCGATCACCTGGTCGAAGGGCACGCCCCGCTCGGCGGCGAGCTTTTCCGCCCGCTCCTGCCACAGCCGCGTCAGCGTCCGCCCCGGCGCCACGCAATTCACGCGGATGCCCTCGGCCGCATATTCGCCGGCGAGCGTCTTCACCAGACCGAGCAGCCCCGCCTTGTGGACGTTCGAAACGACCTGGTTCGGATAAGGCATGCGCGACGCCGCCGCGCCGAGCAGCACCACCGACGGCGCGGCCCCCTTGCGCAGCAGCGGCAGCGCGGCGCGCACCACGCGCACGGCCGAGAGCACGTTGAAGGTGTAGTTGCCGAGCCAGTCCGCGTCGGTCAGCGCCTCGAAGCCAGAGCGGATGGACCCGCCGACCGCATCCACCAGCGCATCCAGCGCGCCCCAGCGCGCCGCGACACTCGCCAGCAGGGCGTCGGCCGCACCTTCCGCCGTGACGTCGGCGACCGCGGTCACCACATGCCGCCCGGTCGTCTCGGCGATGCGCCCGGCCGCGGCGGCGATGCCGGCCCGATCGCGGGAGGCGATCATCACCTGCGCCCCTTCCGCCGCCAGCATCCGCGCGGTCGCGAAGCCGATACCCACCGAGGCGCCGACCACCAGCACCCGGCGCCCCTCGAAGCCCAGATCCACTTTACTGACCTCCCTTGGCGGCGCCTCAGCCGGTGATCCGCTTTTCCAGACTTGCCAGCCGCGCCTCCAGCCGCGCCGCCCGCTGCGTCGCGACGGTGGCAAGCGCCTCCGCGAGCTGCCCTTGCACCGCGGCCAGTTCCCCCGGGCCCATGGCGCCGAGGCCTTCCTTCAGCCGGGCCAGCGCCGCGGCAAGGTCGCCTGGGGCCACGGCAGACCCGGCCGGCGGCGCGGCGGCCGGCGTCG
>NZ_JAAEDM010000136.1 GCF_018129065.1 Neoroseomonas soli
GGGGCGGGGCGCTGCCCGGGGCGGTGCTCGCGCTGGGCGCGGCTGGCGCGCCGCTGCGGCTGCCGCGGCAATACTGGCGCTTCGTCGGGCTGGGGGACCTGCTGGCCGTGGCCGGCGCGGCAGCGATCGCGGCGGCGCTGTTCACAGTGGGGCTGCACCTCTTCGGCGCCTGGCGGCCGCCCAATCCGGCCTTTCCGGTCATCCATGCCGCGGCGCTGGCGGCGCTGCTGATCGCCGGGCGCGTCGCGGGGCTGTTGCAGGCGGCGCGACATTCGGGCGAATCCTCGCCGGACGCGCAGAACGTGCTGCTGGTCGGCGCGGCGGAGGGGACGGACCTGTTCCTGCGCGCGTTATCGCGCGACCGGCAGGCGCCATATCGCGTCATCGGGATTCTCTCGCTGCGGGCCCGCCAGGCAGGGCGGCGCATGCAGGGCCACGCCATCCTCGGCACGGTCGAGGATATCGAGGCGGTGCTCGACGGGCTGCGGGGGGAAGGGCGGTTGCCGTCGGTCATCGTGCTGGCCTCGGGCCTGTCGGGCCCGGCGCTGGAGGCGGTGCTGGACGCTGCCGACCACCACGGCGTGCCGGTGCGGCGCGCCCCGGCGCCGACCACGCTGGCGCCGGCAGGCGGGCAGGAGGCGCGGCGCGTCGAGTTGCGCCCGGTGTCGATCGAGGACCTGCTCGACCGCCCGCAGGTGCCGCTGGACCGCGAGGGCATGGCGCGGCTGGTGCAGGCGCGGCGCGTGCTTGTCACCGGCGCGGGCGGGACGATCGGCGGGGAGCTGGCGCGGCAGGTGGCGGCGCTCGGCCCGGCAAGCCTGACGCTGCTCGATCACGGCGAATACGTGCTCTACGAGATCGACCTCGAACTGCGGGAGAAGCACCCCGAGGTGGTCCGCCGCGCCGTGCTCGCGGATGTGCGCGACGAGGCGCGGATCCGGCGCCTGTTCGAGGAGATCAAGCCCGAACTCGTCTTCCACGCGGCCGCGCTGAAGCACGTGCCGATGGTGGAGAACGATCCGCTCGAAGGCCTGCTGACCAATGCGCTCGGGACCCGTATCGTCGCCGATGCGGCGCGCGCGGTGGGCACCACGGCGATGGTGTTCATCTCCACCGACAAGGCGGTAAACCCCACGAGCGTCATGGGCGCGTCCAAGCGTCTGGCGGAAATGTACTGCCAGGCCTTCGACCGCGAGGCACGGCACGGGCAGGGCACCATGCGCTGCATCACCGTGCGCTTCGGCAACGTGCTGGGCTCGACGGGCTCGGTGGTGCCGCTGTTCCGCCGGCAACTCGAGCGCGGCGGGCCGCTGACGGTCACGCACCCGGACATGCGTCGCTACTTCATGACGGTGCGCGAAGCAGTGGGGCTGGTGCTGCAGGCTTCCGTCGTCGGCACGACCGATCCGGAGAACATGCCGCCGGAACTCGCCGATGGCGGGATCTTCGTGCTCGACATGGGCGCGCCGGTGAAGATCGTGGACCTCGCGCGGCGGATGATCCGGCTTGCCGGCCTGCGGCCGGATGAGGATGTGGAGATCCGCTTCACCGGCCTGCGGCCGGGGGAGAAGCTGTTCGAGGAACTCTTCCACGGCAAGGAAGCGCCGCGGCCGACCGAATATCCGGGTTTGCTGGTGGCGACGCCGCGCACGGCGGATGCCGCGCTGGTGGGCCGCGCGATCGACGAGATCGCGGGCGCCGCGCGCAGCGGCAATCCGCGGGTGGCATTGCAGCAGCTCGGGCGGCTGGTGCCGGAATTCGAGCACGCGCCGGAAGGGACGGTGGCGACGCGGTGATGTGTCGCCCCCGAGGGGGCTTTGCCCCCTCGAACTCCCCCAGCAGGGGACGACGGTCCCCTGCACCCGCGGTGACCTGAAGTATTGGTTTCCAAAGGCCCTTCGGCCTTTGGCGGGGAGAGTTTGAGAGGGGCAGCGCCCCTCTCAAGGCGCCGCCATGGCAATCCCGAACGCGAGCGCCACCGCCAGCAACGCCAGCCCGGCCACGTGCCAGGCGCGGAAGACCTCTTCCACCCCCGCCAGGGCCACCGCGACCCGCGCCAGGCTGCCCCGTATTGGCCCCGCGAGCAGCACCACGTCGCCCTGCGGCACTTCCGGCACGCGGTCCCCCGCGCGCCACAGCAGGGCGAAGCCGACCGTGCCGACCAGCACCGGCCAGAGCGCCTTCCAGACTTCGGCCGGCGCCAGCAGCCCCGGCGCCGAGGCGCCGTAGAGCCCCCAGGGCACCGCGACCGCCAACGCCGCCATGGCGAGCCAGCAGCCGAGCGGCAGCGGCGCCGGCGGCTTGCCCTCGATCAGCGACAGCCGGCGCACGAAGTGCAGCATCAGCATGGTCGAACCGGCGGCCGAGGCCGCGGCGAGCGCGGCCGCGAGATCTCCCGCGAAGGCATCCTTCACCAGCGCCTTGGCGAACCAGCCGCCGGTCAGCGGCAGCCCACCGAAGCCGAGCGCCAGCACCAGCGCGGGCAGCAGCAGCACCATCCGCCCAGCCCCCGCCACTCCGACGGCGAGGAAGAGCGCCCCCTTCGCCAGCACATGCGCGAGCGCATAGCCCGCGACGGCTTCCCCGGTGCCCGGCAGGCCGCTCGCGATGCCGAGGCCGAACGCCGCCGTCGCCACCCCCATCTGGCTGATGCTGGAATACGCGAGGACAGCCTTGGCCTCGCGCTGCGTCACGCCGCAGCCCACGCCCCAGAAGGCGGTGACGAGACCGACCACGGCGAGCAGCCCGCCCCAGGCCTCCGGTGTCGTGTCGACCGGCAGGAAGCGCACCAATCCGATGATGCCGGCCTTGATGATGGCGCCGCTCAGCACCGCCGAGGCCGGCGCGGGCGCCGCCGGATGCGCCAGCGGCAGCCAGACATGTAGCGGCACCAGCCCCGCCTTCAGCCCGAAGCCGATCACCAGCAGCGCGATGGTCACGTCCCGCAGAGGGGAGCCCGGCAGCGCGCCGAGCACGTCCGCGATGGCGAGGCTCTCCCCCGGCGCGAAGCCGGCGAGCAGCGCGAAGGCGCCGAGCAGCACGGCTTCCCCCAGCAGTGTCAGCGTCAGGTAGAGCCCGCCCGCCCGCCACGCCCGCGGCGTGCGGTCGTGGATTACGAGCCCCCAGGCCGGGATGCTGGCCAGCGCATAGACCAGGTAGAAGCTGATCAGGTCGCCCGCGACGAAGACGCCGAGGCTGCCCGCCATGGTCGCGAGCCACCAGGCGGCGAAGCGCGGCAGGCCCGGCGAACCGGCGAAATAGCCGCGCGCATAGGCCCCGGCGACGGCCCAGAGCAGCGCCGCCGCGCCCAGCAACAACGCCGATGGCGCATCGAGGGCGAGGTTCAACCGCAGCCTCTCGTCCACGACCAGCGGCGGCGCCCCGGCGGCAAACAGCGCGCAGGCGAGCCCCGGCAGCGGCGCCGCCCAGAGCCAGTCGGCGATACGTTCGCGCGCCGGGGCCCAGGCCATGGCCGCCAGCATCGCCAGCGGCACCAGCGGCGTCGCGGCGAGCAGCAGAGCCGTCACGGCGCGCCCCCGATGGCCAGGTCCAGCCGCCCGATCTGCACCAGCCCGAAGGCGCCGAGCGGCAGGAAGCCCAGCACGACCGAGAGAAGCGCGAGCGCCAGCGCGACCCAGGCCTGCCCCTTTGGTTCGGCCACGGCCGCCGTGTCGCCGTTGCCCTGCGTCAGCGCCACGGCCAGCACGCGATAGACATAGGTCCCGGTCAGCAGCCCGCCGCCGAGGATCACCAGCGCCCACCACCACTGCCCGGCCTCGATCGCCGAGGTCAGCAGCAGCCATTTCGCCGCGAACCCGCCCGAGGGCGGCACCCCCATCAGCGACAGCCCAGCCAACCCGAAGGTCAGCAGGCAGAGCGGCATGGCGCGCCCCGCCCCACCGAGGTCCGCGATGCGGTCATGCCCCAGCCCCTTCGCCATCAGCCCGACCGCGAGGAACATCGCCGCCTTGGCGAAGGCATGGGAGACCGCCTGCAGCACGCCGCCGGTCCAGGCGCGCGCGGCGTCCTCGGCCGAGGCGATCGCCGCCGTCATCAGCGGGAACATCAGGAACAGGTAGCCGATCTGCGCCACGGTCGAGTAGGCGACCAACAGCTTCAGCCGCGCCTGCGCCAGAGCCGCCGCGCTGCCGAGGATGATCGCCGCCGCACCCAGCGCCGCCAGGACCTGCGCCGCCGCCGGCGCCGGCAGGCCCGGCATGACGCCGAACCACAGCCGCACCACCAGCACGAAGGACCCCTTGACCACGAGGGCCGAGAGCACCGCGCTCGCCGCCGCCGGCGCGCCCGCATGGGCGGGCGGCAGCCAGAGATGCAGCGGCAGTAGCGCGGTCTTGGCGAGCAGCCCCGCCGTCATCAGCGCGGCGGCGACGACGGTGGCCGGCGCCGCCCGCGCCCGCTGCGCCAGCAGCACGATGTCGAGCGTGCCATAGGCGCCGTAGAGCAGCGCCACGCCGAGCAGGTAGAGCACTGAGCCGAGCAACGCGAACATCAGGTAGCGCAGCGCCGCTTCCAGCGTCTCCCGCTTGCCGTCGAGGCAGGCGAGCGGCATGGCCGCGAAGGTCAGCAGTTCGAGCGCGACATAGAGGGTGAAGAGGTCGTCGGCGACGACGGCGAGGTTGATCGCACCCCAGACCGCAAGCAGCAGCGACCAGAAGGAGAGAGCTTCGCGCCTCTCCGGCGTTCCGGGCGGCGTGCCGAATTCCGCGCGCGCGTAGAGTGCGGTGGCGCCAATCACGATGGCGGCGGTCAGCAGCATCGCCGTCGCGAGCCCGTCCGCACGGAAGGCGAGGCCCAGCGGTGGTGCCCAGTGGCCGAGCAGATGCACGAGCGGCGCGCCACTGGCATAGGTCGCCGCCGCCGTGCCGATGGCGATCAGCAGCCCCACGGGCAGCAGCGCGAAGGTCAGCCGCTCCGCCCCACGCGCGCCGAGCGGCAGCGCCGCCACCATCCCGGCGACGGGCAGCATCACCGCGAGCACCGGCAGCAGGCCCCAGGGCGTGGGCGCGAGGGAAACGGCGCTGTTCACGACGGGTCTGGCCGCTTCGCGCTCTCGGCCGAGAGGCGCAGGAGCAGCATCACGGCCAGCGCGGTGGCGGCGAAGGCGACGACGATGCCGGTGAGGACCAGCGCCTGCGGCACCGGGTCGCCCGGCAGGCCCGCCCCCGCACCGCGCCGCGCCACCGCGCCGAACACCAGGAACACCCCGCCTCCGAGCAGGTTGAAGGACAGGATGCGCAGCAGGTGCGACGGCCGCACCAGCAGCCCGAACAGCCCGATGCCGACCAGCGCGGCGCCGAGCAGGCCGTAGAGCGTCGCGCTCATGCACGGTCCTCCGGCTCGGGCGGACCCATGACCAGCAGGGCGAGCGCGACGGCGATGGACCCCGCCAGGGCGAATTCGACCGCCAGCATCAGCGCCTTGGTCAGCGCTGGCGGGTAGGCGAGGAAGGCGCCCTCGGCCAGCACGCCGAACATGCCGATGGCCAGGAACAGCCCGGTGCCCGCCGAGATGGCGAGGCGCAGCCGGCGCGAGGAGATGCGCGGCGGCGTCGCAAGCCCTGCCAGCCAGGCGAGCAGCCACATCGCCGCCAGGATCGCCGCTGCCTGGAACTTCCCCCCCGGCGCATAGGAGCCGACCCAGAGGATATGGAACGCGACGACGATGCCGATGGGCGGCAGCAGCCGCGCGAGCAGCGCGAGCGGGCCCTGTTCGATGCGTGGATGGATCGGGCCCGGCACGCCGCCCCAGCCGCCGGCTGGCGCGAGCGACCACACGCCGATGACGGCGAGCACGACCACCGCGGCCTCGAGCAGCGTGTCGAGCGCGCGATACGACATCAGCACCCCTGCGACGGGATTGCCGAGCGCGGTCACGGAGAGATGCGCCATCGCTTCCTCGGCGAGGCTCGGCGCCGGTTCGGGCAGGGAGAGGATGGCGTAGCCTACCGCCGCGGAAACCGCCGCGCAGCACAGGCCGATCAGCGCCTTCAGGACGGGGCCGGGTGCGCGTTCCTCGGCCACCGGGCACGCGGCGAGGCGCGACGCGGCGCCAAGCAGCAGCAGGCCGGAAAGTCCGGCACTGATCGCCGCCTCGGTCAATGCGATATCCACCGCGCCGAGCCGCACCCAGGCGAGGGCGAGCAGCAGCCCATAGGCGATGAAGAAGGCGGTGGCGGTGAAGGCGCTGCGCGCCGTGACCGTGCCGGCGGCAAGCGCGAGGATGGCCGCGCCGATCAACAGGTCCGCGAGCAGGCCGGTCACGGCGGCGCGTCCTCCTGCCGTGCAAGGCGGGCGATGAGCGGCCCGACCGTGGCGCCGGCGAGGAGCGCCAACCCCCAGATGACCAGCAGCTTCAGCGCCGGCAGCACCCCGCCCATCTGCGGCAGCAGCCCGAGGACGATGAGGCCGAGGCCCAGGTTGTCCGCCTTGGTCAGCGCATGCAGGCGGCTGCTCGTGTCCGGGAAGCGCAGCAGCCCCGCCGTGCCGGCGGCGAAGAAGAAGAGGCCGGCGAGGACCGCGAGGATGGTGAAGGTATCCAGCAGGAGGCTCATCGGCGCCCGCCCCGGCCAGGCGCGGTCATCACCAGCGCGACGGCGGCAAAGGCGGCGAGCAGCGCCAGGGTCAGCGCGGCATCGAGCAGCGCCGGCGCGCCCGTCGCGACGGAGGACAGCAGCAGCACCGCGATCCCCCCGGTGCCGAGCAATTGCGCCGCCATGACCCGGTCGGCGACTCCCGGCCCGCGCAGGATGCGCAGCAGCCCGCCGGCGACCGTCACCAGCACGACCAGTGCGGCGATCTGCAGGAGGTCAGACATCCGCGCCGATGGCCCGGGCGAAGCGGGCTTCCTCTTTGGTCATCGGCTCGGCGACGGGCGTGGTTCTGTCGAGGGCGTGAATGGCGACAGCGTCGCCGTCCATGTGACCGGCGGGCAAGGTGCCGGGCAGCAGGCTCGCATAGGCGAGGAAGGCATCCCGCGCGCATCCCGCATCGAGGCGCGGCGTCCAGGCCACGGTGCCGGGTTGCAGTCGGCGACGAGGGTCGAGGGCAAGCAGCGCGACATCGATCCCCGCCCGCAGCGCCTGCCAGGGGAAGCGCAACAGAAGAAGCAGCAGCGCCGCCGGGCGCGGGCGGAAGGCGGACGGCGGCATCAGCCGCAGGCTGGCCCAGCTTGCCAGCCCGGCGGCTAGCACGCCGACCGGCAGGTCCTGCGGTGCCGCGCCCGCCAGCACGACCCACAGCGCGAGGAAGGCGGCGCCCCGCGCGGCGGCGGGCCGGAGCG
>NZ_JAAEDM010000137.1 GCF_018129065.1 Neoroseomonas soli
GGCCGCGACGGCGCCGCCGCCCGCGACGGCGCGCAATCCGCCGGAACCGCCACCCGGCGCGGGACGCGGGGCGGTGTCGCCGCCGTCCTCCTGCATCAGGCGCTTCACGAGTTCGCCCGGCGTCGGCAGGTCCGAGACATGCGCGAGCCGGATCAGCACCATCTCCGCCGCGGCGCGGCGATCCACGCCTTCCTGCTGCACCTCGGCGATGCCCTTGAGCAGCATCTGCCAGGCGCGGCCCAGGATCGGGACGGAAAGCCGCATCGCGAGCGCCCCGCCGCGGGTGCGTTCGGCCTCCGGCAGCGTCTGGTCGTCCTTGAGTGCCGGCGCGGCCCGGAAGCGCGTCAGCAAATGCGTGAGTTCCGCCAGGTCCTGCAGGACCGCGAGCGGATCGGCGCCGACTTCATGCGTGCGGTCGAGGATGGCGAGCGCCTGCGCGACGTCCCCGTCCATCACCGCTTCCATCAGGTCGAAGACCATGAAGCGGTCGGCGAGGCCGAGCATGTCGCGCACGCCCTCCGCCGTGACGGCGCCGCCGCCCGCGAGGCCGATGGCCTGGTCGAGCAGCGACAATCCGTCGCGCACGGACCCGTCGGCCGCGCGCGCGACCATGCCGAGCGCCTCGCCCTCGGCCTCGATCGCCTCCTTCTCCGCGATGCGGCCGAAATGCGCGCGGAGCACGTCCACCGGCACGCGGCGCAGCGAGAAGGTCTGGCAGCGGCTGCGGATGGTGACGGGCACCTTGCGCAGTTCCGTCGTCGCCAGCACGAAGGTGACGGAGGGTGGCGGCTCCTCCAGCGACTTCAGCAGCGCGTTGAAGGCCTGGTCCGTCAGCATGTGGACCTCGTCCAGGATGAACACCTTCTGGCGTCCCTGGGCGGGGCGGAAGCGCAGGGCTTCCCTCAGTTCACGAACGTCGTCGATGCCGCGGTTGGATGCGGCGTCCATCTCCACCACGTCCGGGTGGCGGTCGGCGAGGATCGCCATGCATTCGGGGCAGACGCCGCAGGGATCGGCGGTGGGGCCGCCCTTGCCGTCCGGGCCGATGCAGTTCAGCGCGCGGGCGATGATGCGCGCGGTCGTGGTCTTGCCCACGCCGCGCACGCCGGTCAGCAGGAAGGCGTGGTGCACGCGCCCCTGCGCGAAGGCGTTGCGCAGGGTGCGGACCAGGGCTTCCTGGCCGATCAGGTCGTCGAAATTGGTCGGGCGGTATTTCCGCGCCAGCACGCGGTACGGGCCGGTCGTCACGATGGCGACAGGCTTCTGTGCGGGCGGCGGGGTTGCGGCAGGCGCCGGTGCGGGGTCACCGAAAAGACCCGGCCCTTCGGGGGGCGGGGGCTCGGGGAGGCCTTCCTCGGCCATCGCGTCCGCGTCCTGCGCGGCGGGGGAGCCAAGGAGGTCGGAGGCCATGCGTTCCCTGGGGCGGCGCGGCCGCTCGGGCCGGTGTGGCTTGACAGGTGGAAGGCCGACGAACGACCCGGGCGAGAACCCGTTACGGCTGCTTCCTTCCGGACCTGACCGGGTTGGCGGGGAGCCCGTCCGCCGCCGACCTTCCGAGGGCACCATATCATGTCACCCCGCCCCGCGCACCAGCCCCCCTCGGCATGGGATCGGCGCAGGCATTCCATGCAGCCGCCGGAGGCCTCTGGCACGCTTTCGTCAATGCTGCCGGCGACCTCCGTTGCCGCCTTCGGGCGGGCGGGCAGCGGGATCATGAGGCCGCGCCCCGCCCGCCTCGTCATGCGCGCCAGGCCCCTGGCCGGGGCGGTGTAACCGGACAGGGCGCGCCGACGAAACGAAAGGCGAAGGAGACACCGCCATGGCCCTTTCCCGCCGTTCGATGCTTTGGATGGTCCCCGGCGCCACGCTGGCCGTGCCGCTCGGCACGCTGCTCTTCCCCGGCACGGGGCGCGCCGCGCAGGTGAATGTCGAGGACGGCGTCGCCGTGCGCGGCACCGACGTGGTGGCCTATTTCACCGAGGGCCGCGCGATCGCCGGGAATCCCAGGTTCACGACACCGTGGCGCGGTGCGACCTGGCGCTTTGCCTCTGCCGCGCACCGCGACCTCTTCGCCGCCGAACCCGAACGCTACGCCCCCGCCTATGGCGGCTTCTGCGCCTACGCGGTCAGCGAGGGCTATACCGCGCCGATCGATCCTGCCGCTTGGCGGATCGTCGATGGGCGGCTCTTCCTGAATTACGACCGCGCCGTGCAGCGGCGCTGGGAGAGGGACATCCCCGGCCGGATCGCGCGGGCGGATGCCAATTGGCCGGGGCTCTCGGCCCGGTAGGGCGGGCGCGGCTTCCATCCGGCACGACTCCGGGCGGCTGGTCCGTCCCGGCGGACCCGCGGGCATCCCGACCCGATCGTGCGAATCCTCGAAGGCCGGGATCAGCCCTGGCGGCTTCGCGGTGCCGCCGGCCCTTCGCCGGGCAGCGCATCCGCCTCCGCCGCCAGACGCCGCGCCAGGGCCGCGGAGAGGTGCTCCTCCAGCGCGGCCTGCGCCCGGCGCCAGACCGGCAGCGCGGCATCGAGGCGCCGCAGGCCGATTTCCGTGAGCCACACGGCACGCCGCCGCAGGTCCGCCTCCGCGGTCACGATCTCGACAAGCCCCGCCGCCTCGAGCGTCCGCAGGTTGCGCGACAGGGTGGAAGGATCGAGCCCGGTTCGCCGCGCCAGTGCGCCGAGCGTGTCGTCGGCGGCGACGGCGACCTGCGCCATCAGCCCGATCTGCGCGACCGAGAGCCCGCATCCGGCCATCTCGCGGTCGAGGAACTGGGTGATCCGCCGGGCAGCGAGGCGGCTGTTCCAGCCGGCGCAGGCCTGCACCAGCTCCCGTGCATCCCTGCGGAGGGTCGATTTCGGTTGCATCTCGATGTCCGCATAAATATGTAGCTGCAAATTTTGCAGATACAAGCAAAATTCGCCAATTCCCTCCCACGGCGAAGGAAGGCCCGATGCCGACGATCCTCGATGCCATCGGCAAGACCCCGATGCTTCCCCTGCGCCGGATCCCGCCCGCCGGCGGCGCGCGCATCCTGCTCAAGGTCGAAAGCGCCAACCCGACCGGCAGCATGAAGGACCGCATGGCGCTGGCGATGATCGAGGCGGCCGAGACCGATGGCCGCCTCCCGCCGGGCGGGGCCGTCGTCGAATACACGGGGGGCAGCACGGGCGTCTCGCTCGCCCTGGTCTGCGCGGTGAAGGGCCATCCGCTGCACATCGTCACTTCGGACGCCTTCGCGCGGGAGAAGCTCGACCACATGCGCATCCTCGGCGCGCGACTCGAGGTGCTGCCGAGCGACGGCGGGCGCATGACCGGGAAGCTGACCCGCGACATGATCGCCACCGCACACGCCATCGCCGCCGAGGCCGGCGCCTTCGCGACCGACCAGATGCGGAACACCGACCAGTTCGCCGCCTATCGCCGCATGGCGGCCGAGATCGACGCGCAGGCGGAAGGCCCCGTCGCCGCCTTCGTCCAGGCCGTCGGCACGGCGGCGAGCCTGCGCGGCGTGGGCGAGGCGTTGCGCGCGAGCCAGCCCGGCATCCGCATCGTCGCCGTTGAGCCGGCGGAATCGGCCGTGCTTTCGGGCGGCCCGACCGGGGCGCACAGGATCGACGGCATCGGCGCCGGCTATGTCGTGCCGCTGTGGAAGCCGGATATCGCCGACGCGATCGAGCCCGTCTCGAGCGCGGAGTCGACCGCGATGGCCCTCCGGCTGGCGCGGGAAGAAGGCCTCTTTGCCGGCACCTCGACCGGCGCGAACGTCGTCGCCGCGCTGCGTGTGGCCGGGCGGCTTGGGCCGGGCGCGACCGTCGTGACGGTCATGTGCGACACCGGCATGAAGTACCTCGGCACCCTCGGGCCCGCGGCGGCCTCCGCGGCCCACCGCGATGCCGGCCCGGTCGCCGGCCGCGTCGCGGCGATGGGCGCGCCTTCGGGACCCTGACGCACGCGGCCGCGGTGGAGCGTTCCGCACTTGCCCGCGAATGGCGGCGCGCTGCCCGGCTGGCTGCCCTGGCCCGTCCGGGCGCGTCGAAACGCCGCGCCCCTGCCGCATTGCACACCGCCCCGCCTCTCGGATGGACGGAGGCGTGAGCGCATGGCAGGGTCCGGCCCGCATGCTCTCCATCCCCGCCAGCCGCCCAAACGCCTATACCGGCAGCCCGCTCGACCGCGCGGGCGAGAAACGCGACGACGCCGAATTCATCGTCGCTGCGCTGACCCATCCCGATACCCTCTTCGTCCCCGTATGGCGCGCCCGCAGCCTCATGCGCGGCGTCGCGGACGGCCATCCGGAGGCGGTGCTGCTGACCGGCGCCGCCGCCGAATCCGTGCGCATGGCGGACGGGCCCTGGGCCTTCCTCGGCCTGTGGGAAGGCCGCCCGGCCTTCGCGGTGGACTGCTCCCACGCCGACGACCCGCTGCCGTTGCTGCCCGAGGGCATGGGCACCTTCACCGACCTGCGCCAGGTCGCCGGCCTGCTGCCGGCGGGGGAGGCGAGCGTGCTCGCCCATGCCCGCGGCCTGATGCACTGGCGCACCAAGCACCGCTTCTGCGGCATCTGCGGCAGCCGCTGCGAGCCGCGCTCCGCGGGGCACGTCATGGTCTGCCAGGGCTGTGGGGCGCAGCATTTCCCGCGCACGGACCCGGCGGTGATCATGCTGGTGGTGCGCGGCGATTCCTGCCTGCTCGGCCATTCGCACCGCTTCCCGAACGTGACCATGTACTCGACGCTCGCCGGCTTCGTGGAGCCGGGCGAAAGCCTCGAGGAAGCGGTGCGGCGCGAGGTGAAGGAGGAGGCCGGCGTCGATGTCGGCCACGTGCTGTATCATTCCTCCCAGCCCTGGCCGTTCCCCTCCTCCATCATGCTCGGCTTCCATGCCGAGGGGCTGACCGAGGAGATCCGCATCGATCCCGAGGAACTGAAGGACGCGCGCTGGTTCACGCGGGACCAGATCCGCAACCACCAGGCGCTCGGCTTCTCCTTGCCGCGGGCGGATTCCATCGCGCGCCGCCTGATCGAGGACTGGCTCTCGGCATGATCCGCCCTGTTGCGCTGTTTGCGCTGCTCACGCTTGGCGCCTGCCAGCAATCCTCGCTGGTGGACCTTATGCCGCAGGATCCCAGCCCGGATGGACAGGCCTGCCGCGAGGAAGCCCTGAACGACCCAGACGTCCGCCGCATCCGCCGGTCGAACGTGTCCGACAACACCTCGCAGCAGTTCATCGTCCAGCGCGAACTCGAGGAAGCGCTGCCACGCGCCTATCGCGCCTGCATGCTCCGCCGCGGCGCGACGCCGGCCGGCGGCGTGGAACGGCTGCGCCGCCGCCCCGGATTGTGAAGGCGGCGGGCCACCTTGGTGGCCTCGACCGGCTTCGCGGGCCGGAGATCAGGAAGCCGGGCCGCCGGGATGCGGCCCGTCACGGCATGACCGGGCGCGGTCTTCATGCCGCCGGGCCTTGCCGGTGACCCCATCATCGGGGAAGCGAAGGGCATGGGGCGGGCGGCCGGCCGGGGGCACGCGCGAAACCGAAGCCCCGATGCCGGCCAGCGGGAAGGCCGGCCGGCATCAGCCCGCGAAGCGCGCGAATTCCCGCGCGAGATCCTCGTAGATCGCGCGCTTGAAGGCGACTGCGAGGCCGGGAAGTTCCCCCAGCCGCGCCCAGCGCCAGGCGTCGAATTCCGGATGCGGGTCGAGGTCGAGCCGGATGTCCGCATCCGTGCCGCGGAAGCGCAGCGCGAACCACTTCTGCCGCTGCCCGCGGTACCTGCCCCCGAGCGCCTTGCCGACCAGGTGTTCCGGCAGGTCGTAGGTGAGCCAGCGCGGGTGCTCGGCGAGGATCTCGGCGCGGGCGGTGCCGATCTCCTCCTCCAGTTCGCGGAAGACGGCGATGGCGGGGTCCTCGCCCTCATCCATGCCACCCTGGGGCAACTGCCAGCCGCCGGGCGCGCCCTCGGCATTGGGCAGGTCGGCGCGGCGGGCGACGAGGATCAGGCCGGCATCGTTGAACAGCACGGCGCCGACATTGTCACGGTAGGGCAGGTCTCTCATGGCGTGGCGTTCCGCGGGCCGGGCGGATCGGTGGCGGCCGATTCGGGGCGGCGGATCATGGCCGAGACCGGCGCCAGCACCATCCCGCGCTGGTCCAGCGTCGCGGCCCAGGCGGCGACGCGCTCCACCAGCACGGGCGTCGCCGCCCCGGCCAGGCCGAGCGCCGCGCCGCGGTCACGGGCGATCTGCTCGAGGTCCGCGAGGCGGCGGTCGATCTCGCTGCGCGTGCCAGCCGGCTCGTCGAGCACGACATCGACGCTCCGGCCCCAGGCGCGTGCCGGGGCGGGTGCGCCGGGCCGCGGGTCGAGATAGAGCAGGCCGCGGCGCAACAGCGCTTCCTGCACGGAGCCGATCGCCTCGGGCAGGGCGGCGAAGCGCTCGCCGCGCATGGCGCCGATGGCGCCGATGGCGCCGACATAGCCCTGCGCGCGGGAGAGCGACCAGTCGAGCAGGTCGAGGTTCTCCGCCATCGGCCGCCCGGTGAGAAGGGCGCGGTCGCCGGGGTCGTTGAGTGGGAATCCCGCGGGTTCCATCGGCACGGAGATCAGCGTCTCCATGCCGCGTTCGCGGGCCCGCTCCGCGGCCTGTCCGGGGCGCGGGGCATAGGGGGAGAGGGCCAGCGCCACGGCGGGAGGCAGGCGGCGGATCGCCTCCTCCGTCTGCGTTGCCGAAAGGCCGACATCGGCCACGACGATGCCGATGCGCGGCCTGGTGTCGCGCCGGTCGAATTCGCGCCCATAGGCGCGGATGGAGGTCCGCCCGTCGGGTCCCAGGCGCGGCAGCATGCCGTGCCGGCCCTGTTCGAGCAGGTCCGGGTCGGGTGCCGGGATGGGGCGGGCGGCGGCGCGCTGCGGCGGTCCGGCAGCCAGGAGCGGCGGCGGCTCAGGCGCAGCCGGGGCAGGTGCCGCCGCGGGCGACG
>NZ_JAAEDM010000138.1 GCF_018129065.1 Neoroseomonas soli
GGTCACGGCGCGCGGCGTCTCGACATGCGGGGTGGCCGGTGCCGGCGCGACCGGCTGCGGCGCCTGGGCGGGCCTCGCGGCGCTGGCGCCGGCGGCGATGGAACCGAGCAGGGCGCCAGGCCCGACCTCGGCGCCCTCGTTCGCGGCGATGGATTCCAGCACGCCGGCGGCGGGCGCGTTGACCTCCACCGTCACCTTGTCGGTCTCGAGTTCCACCAGCGGCTCGTCGGCCGCCACGGCCTCGCCGGCCTTCTTCAGCCAGCGGGCGACGGTCGCGGTGGAAACGCTCTCGCCGAGCGTGGGAACGAGGATGTCGGTCATGTCTGCCGTCCGTTGTCTGCCCTGGGCGCCGTCACAGCCCGAGGGCTGCGCGCACCAGGGTTTCCTGCTGCTGCTGGTGGATCCTGGCGAGGCCCGTGGCCGGGCTCGCCGCCTCTTCTCGCCCGACGAATTCGGGGCGCTTCGCCTTGATGCCGAGGGTCCCGAGGACCTTCTCGATGCGCCGGTCCAGGAAGGTCCAGGCGCCCATGTTCTCGGGTTCCTCCTGGCACCACACCACTTCGGCGTTCTTGTAGGGCGCCAGCGCCTTGGCCAGGCTGTTGGCCGGGAAGGGATACATCTGCTCGACGCGCACGATGGCGACGTCCTTGACGCCCTTGTCCCGACGTTCCTGCAGCAGGTCGTAATAGACCTTGCCGGTGCAGAGCACGACGCGCTTCACCTTCTCCTCGGGCGCGATCGCGTCGATTTCGGGGATCACGTAGCGGAAGGCGCTGCCGGGGCCGAACTCGCTCAGGCTGCTGACGGCCAGCTTGTGGCGCAGCAGCGACTTCGGCGTCATCAGCACCAGCGGCTTGCGGTAGTTCGCCTTCAGCTGGCGGCGCAGCGCATGGAAGTAGTTGGCCGGCGTGGTGAAGTTGCACACGCGCATGTTGCGCTCGGCGCAGAGTTGCAGGTAGCGCTCGAGCCGGGCGGAGGAATGCTCCGGCCCCTGGCCCTCGTAGCCGTGCGGCAGCAGCATCACCAGGCCGGACATGCGCAGCCACTTCGTCTCGGCGGACGCGATGAACTGGTCGATGATGACCTGCGCGCCGTTGGCGAAGTCGCCGAACTGGCCTTCCCACAGCACCAGCGTGTGCGGGTCCGCGAGCGTGTAGCCGTAGTCGTACCCGAGCACGCCGAATTCGGCGAGCAGGGAGTTGAACGCCTCGAACTTCGGCTGGCCGTCGCGGATGTTGTTGAGCGGGACGTATTCCGCCTGCGTCGCCTGGTCGATCAGGTAGGCGTGGCGGTGGGAGAATGTGCCGCGCTGCACGTCCTCGCCGGACAGGCGCACGCGGTGGCCTTCGAGCAGCAGCGTGCCGAAGGCGAGCGCCTCGCCGGTCGCCCAGTCGATGCCCTCGCCGGTCTCGATGGCCTGCTTCTTGGCCTCGAGCTGGCGGGCGATCTTGGGGTTCACGCCGAAGCCTTCGGGCACGCGGGCGAGGGCACCGCCGACCTCGCGCAGCGTGTCGAGCGCGACGGCCGTTTCGTGCAGCTTCTCCACGTCCTCGCCGGAGGTGGCGGACTTCAGGCCCGTCCAGTGGCCTTCCAGCCAGTCGGCCTTGTTCGGCCTGAAGGACTGCGCGGCCTGGTAGGCGTCCTCGAGTTGCGCGTTGAAGGCATCGAGCATCGCCTTGGAATCGTCGGCCGGGACCGAGCCCTCGCGCGCGAGCTTCTCCGCGTAGCGGGTGCGCGTGGTCTGCATCTCGCGGATGCGGTTGTACATGATCGGCTGGGTAAAGGCCGGCTCGTCGCCCTCGTTGTGGCCGTGGCGGCGGTAGCAGACGATGTCGAGCACGACATCGGCGCCGAACTGCATGCGGAATTCGGCGGCCATGCGGGCACAGAACACCACCGCCTCCGGGTCGTCGCCATTCACGTGCAGGATCGGCGCCTGCACGGACTTGGCGACGTCGGTGCAGTACAGGCCCGAATAGGCGTGCGCCGGGACCGTGGTGAAGCCGATCTGGTTGTTGGTGACGATGTGGACCGTGCCGCCGGTGCGGTAGCCGATGAGCTGGCTCATCGCCAGCGTCTCATAGACCACGCCCTGGCCGGCGAAGGCCGCGTCGCCATGCAGCAGGATGCCCATCACCGAACGCCGGCCCTTGGTGTCGCCCGCCATGTCCTGGCGCGCGCGCACCTTGCCGGCGACGACCGGGTTCACCGCCTCGAGGTGCGAGGGGTTCGGCTGCAGCGAGAGGTGGACCATCCGCCCGCCGATCTCGACATCGACCGAGGTGCCGAGGTGGTACTTCACGTCGCCGGAACCCTGCACGTCGTCAGGGTTGGCGCCGACGCCCTTGAATTCGGAGAAGACCTGCACGAAGGGCTTCTTCACGACGTTGACGAGCACGTTCAGGCGGCCGCGGTGGGCCATGCCGATCGCGATCTCGGTCGTGCCGCCCTTCGCGGCGGCCTCGATGACGGCCTCGATCGCCGGGATGGTGGATTCGCCACCTTCCAGCCCGAAGCGCTTGGTGCCGACATACTTGCGGGCGCAGAAGGCCTCGAAGCCCTCGGCCTCGGTCAGTTCCTGCAGGATCTGCTTCTTCGCCGCGGCGTCGAAGGCGTTCACCCAGGGCGCGCCCTCGATGCGGCGCTGGATCCAGGACTTCTGCTCGGGGTCCTGGATGTGCATGAACTCGACGCCGATCGACCCGCAATAGGAGGCTCGGCAGATCGCGATGATCTCGCGCAGCGTCGCCGTCTCCTTCCCCAGCACCATGTCGAGGAAGATCGGCCGGTCGAGGTCGGCCTCGGTGAAGCCGTAGGTCTTCGGATCCAGTTCCGGGTGCGGCGTCGGCTTGGTCAGGCCGAGCGGGTCGAGCTGGGCCTCCAGATGCCCGCGCACGCGGTAGGAGCGGATGAGCATCAGCGCGCGCAGGCTGTCGAGCACGGCGCGGCGCGTCGCTTCCGGGTCGGCCGCGGCGGGGGCGCCCTTGGCACCCTTGGCGGGGGCGGGCTTCTCGGGCTCCGGGCCGAAGGCGCCGCGGATGCGCGGGGCCCAGGAGGCACCGGTCGCGTCCGTCAGCACGGCGCGCGCCTCGTCGTTCAGCGCGGCGAAGAGCTCGGCCATGGAGGGATCGACGCTGTCGGGATTCTCCGCCCAGCGGGCGTAGAGATCCGCGAGATAGGCGGCATTCGCGCCGGTCATCGCGGTTGCGAGGACGTCAACTCCGGCCATTGCTTCTCTCCGTGCCGGCGGGCGAAACCGCCGGGGCTCACGTAGGGTTGGTATCAGGTACGGGTCGCCGCCGCCCCCGGTGGAAGGGGGCGGCGGCGCCGCTTAACATAGGGCGCGTGGCCCATTTGTGGCAGGGCTTTCGCCCCGCAGGGCTGGTCAGCCCTTCAGGGCCTTGACCATGGTCGAGCCCAGTGCCGCGGGGCTGTCCGCGACATGGATGCCGGAAGCGGCCATGGCTTCCATCTTCGCCGCGGCGGTGTCCTTGCCGCCGGAGATGACGGCGCCCGCGTGGCCCATGCGGCGGCCCGGAGGGGCGGTCGCGCCGGCGATGAAGCCGACGACGGGCTTGTTCGGCTTGCCCGGGGCGAAGTTCTCGCGCTTCAGGTATTCGGCCGCGAGGATCTCGGACTGGCCGCCGATCTCGCCGATCATGACGATGGACTTCGTCTCGTCGTCCTTGAGGAAGAGTTCCAGGACGTCGATGAAGTCCATGCCCTTCACCGGGTCGCCGCCGATGCCGACGCAGCTGGACTGGCCGAGCCCCGCGGCCGTGGTCTGCGCCACCGCCTCATAGGTGAGGGTGCCCGAACGGGACACCACGCCGACCGACCCGCGCTTGTGGATGTGGCCAGGCATGATGCCGATCTTGCAGGCTTCCGGCGTGATCACGCCCGGGCAGTTCGGCCCGACCAGGATCGACTTCGACCCCGACAGCGCGCGCTTCACCTTCACCATGTCGAGCACCGGAATGCCCTCGGTGATGCAGATGATGAGCGGCAGCTCGGCGTCGATCGCCTCCAGGATCGCATCCGCCGCGAAGGGCGCGGGGACATAGATCACGGAGGCATTCGCCTGCGTCTTCGCCACGCACTCGGCCACCGTGTCGAAGACCGGCAGGTTCAATTCCGGGTGCATCGTGCCGCCCTTGCCGGGCGTCGTGCCGCCGACATAGGTGCTGCCGTAGGCGATGCCCTGCGACGCGTGGAAGGTGCCCTGGGCTCCGGTGAAGCCCTGGGTCATGACGCGGGTGTTCTTGTCGACCAGAACGGCCATGGCTCAGGCCCCCTTCGTCGCGCCGGAGGCGCGCGTTCCATTCACGGCGGCGACAACCTTCTGCGCGGCGTCGGCCAGGTTGTCGGCGGGGATGATGGCAAGGCCGCTGTCGGCCAGGATCTTCTTGCCGAGATCGACATTCGTGCCTTCGAGCCGCACCACCAGCGGCACCTTGAGGTGCAGAGTCTTGGTCGCCGCCACGATGCCTTCCGCGATCATGTCGCACTTGGCGATGCCGCCGAAGATGTTGACGAGGATCGCCTTCACGTTCGGGTCGGAGGTGATGATGCGGAACGCCTCGGTCACGCGCGCGGCATTCGCCGTGCCGCCGACATCGAGGAAGTTCGCGGGCGACGAGCCATACAGCTTGATGATGTCCATCGTCGCCATGGCAAGGCCGGCGCCGTTCACCATGCAGCCGATCTCGCCGTCGAGCGCGACGTAGTTCAGGTCGTTCTTGACCGCGTCGAGTTCCTTCGGGTCCATCTCGCTGTCGTCGCGCAGCTCTTCCAGGTCCTTGTGGCGGAAGAGGGCGCTGTCGTCGAAGGACACCTTGGCGTCGAGCGCCACGATCTCGCCCGCGCCGGTGACGACCAGCGGGTTGATCTCGACGATCATGCAGTCGAGTTCGAGGAAGGCGCCGTAGAGCGCCGTCACGAACTTCGTGAAGGAGGAAACCTGCTTGCCCGTCAGCCCGAGCCCGAAGGCCAGCTTGCGGCAATGGAAGCCCGAGATGCCCGAGGCCGGGTCCACCGCGACCTTGAGGATCTTCTCGGGGTGGTGCTCGGCCACCTCCTCGATCTCCATGCCGCCTTCGGTGGAGGCCATGATCGTGAGGCGCGAGGTGTCGCGGTCGATCAGCAGGCCGAGATACAGCTCGCGCTTGATGTCGCAGCCATCCTCGACATAGACGCGGGAGACGACCTTGCCGTGCTCGCCGGTCTGCTTGGTGACGAGGGTCTTGCCGATCATCGCGTCGGCGGCGGTCTTCACGTCCTCGATCGACTTGACGACGCGCACGCCGCCCTTGCCGTTCGGGTCTTCCTTGAAGCGTCCCGCGCCGCGGCCACCTGCGTGGATCTGCGACTTCACGACATAGACGGGGCCGGGAAGCTGCTTCGCAGCGGCGATCGCCTCGTCCGCGGTCCAGGCCACATGGCCGTCGAGCACCGCGACGCCGTAGCGGCGCAGCAGCTCCTTCGCCTGGTATTCGTGGATGTTCATGCGGGGGGTTCCACTTGGCCGGAAAGGAAAAGGGCCCGGCGTCGCCGCCGGGCCCGGGTGGGTCAGCCCACCAGCTTCTTGGAGGCGTCGATCAGTTCGCGGACCGCGCCGCAGGACTTGTCGAAGGCCGCCTTCTCCGCCGCGTTGAGCTCGATCTCGACGATCCGCTCCACGCCATTCGCGCCGATCACCACCGGCACGCCGACATAAAGGCCGTCGATGCCGTACTGGCCGTCCAGCCAGGCCGCGCAGGGCAGGACGCGCTTCTTGTCCTTCAGGTACGCCTCGGCCATCGCGATCGCCGAAGCGGCCGGCGCGTAGAAGGCGGAGCCCTTCTCGAGCAGCTTCACGATCTCGCCGCCGCCATTCGCGGTGCGGGCGCAGATCGCGTCGATCTTCTCCTGCGTGGACCAGCCCATCTTCACGAGATCCGGCACGGGGATGCCGGCGACGGTGGAGTAGCGGGTCAGCGGCACCATGGTGTCGCCATGGCCGCCGAGCACGAAGGCCGTCACGTCCTCGACCGAGACGTTGAACTCCTGCGCCAGGAACAGGCGGAAGCGGCTGGAATCCAGCACGCCGGCCATGCCGACCACCTTGTTCGCCGGCAGGCCGGACTTCTGCTGGAACACCCACACCATCGCGTCGAGCGGGTTGGTGATGACGATGACGAAGGCGTTCGGGCAGTGGGTCTTCACGCCCTCGGCCACCTGGGCGATGACGCCGGCGTTCTTGGAGACGAGGTCGTCGCGGCTCATGCCCGGCATGCGCGGGAAGCCGGCGGTGATGATGACGACATCCGCGCCCGCGATGGCGCTGTAGTCGCCCGAGCCGGACATGGCGCTGTCGAAGCCGTCCACCGGCCCGGACTGCATGATGTCGAGCGCCTTGCCGGCGGCGACGCCCGGGAAGACGTCGAACATCACGACGTCGCCGAGCTCCTTCAGGCCGATCAGGTGGGCGAGCGTGCCGCCGATGTTGCCGGCGCCGATCAGCGCGATCTTCTTGCGGGCCATGATGCGTCCTTGGTGCAGGTGCAGTGCGGAAAGCCGCCGCTACCTACTCCGCGGCCCGCCCTGCGGCAAGGCAGCGCGGCCCGCGGCGGCCGTCGCGGCGGGGCAGGCCCCCGTACGGGCGGCGGCGTTCGATGCCATGCGGTCGAAGACCGCTGCCGCCCCTATGGCCTTGATCTTGCACGCACCCGCGCCGCCAGCGCCCGCGCGGATACGGTTCGCGAAACTGCCGGGCGCGTCAGAGCGGCACGCAACGCACCACGTCGGTATGACCGCGGGCGAGCGTCGCCAGCGTGCCGGCCGGGCAGGCCTGGGCCTGGGCATTGGTCGCGGGGGCGAGGCCGGCCTGCCAGGAAACCTGGCGCGGGGCGCAGCGGGCACCGCGGGTGCAGGCGGCGGCGGCCTGCTGCTGGCGCCCCGCGCCGCGCGATGCCGACTG
>NZ_JAAEDM010000139.1 GCF_018129065.1 Neoroseomonas soli
CCGAACTCCGCGCCCGCGGCGTCGGCGCCGAGCGCGACGCGTTGCGCGCGGCCTTCACCGCCGAACGCTCCCGTGCGGCGGTGGCCCAGGCCCGCGCCGACCTGCTGCGCGCCGAGGCCGCGCTGCTCTCCGCCACTGCCGCCGCCCGCACCGCCGATGCCCAGGTGGAGGCCGCCGAGGCCGCCCGCGCGCAGAAGGAAGCGATCCTGCGCCAGGTCGAGGTGGACCTCGGCAATGCCACCATCCGCTCGCCGATCGACGGCGTGGTGGTCTCGCGCAACATCGACATCGGGCAGACGGTCGCGGCCTCCTTCCAGGCGCCCGTGCTGTTCCAGATCGCGGCGAGCCTCGACGAGATGGAGGTCTGGGCCACGGTCGACGAGGCCGATATCGGCCGCGTGCGGCCGGGCCAGGACGTCACCTTCACCGTCGCCGCCTTCCCCACCGAAACCCTGCGCGGGCGGGTGAAGGACATCCGCCTCGCCGCTACCACGGTGCAGAACGTCGTCACCTACACGGTGGTGGTGACCGCGCCGAACGCCTCGGGCCGGCTGCTGCCGGGCATGACGGCGACGCTGCGCATCGTCACCGAGGAACGGCCGCAGGCGCTGCGCGTGCCCAATGCCGCGCTGCGCTGGCGCCCGCCCGGTTCCGCCGCCGGCACGCAGCAGGCCGAAGCCGCCGCGCCAGGCCAGGCGCAGCTCGACCAGGCACTGGCCGCGCTGACCGACCTCACCCCCGCCCAGCGCGCCGAGATCGACGCCGCGCGCGCCGAGATGCGCCAGCGGATGCAATCCCTGCCCTCGGATGCGGATGCGCGGCGCCAGCAGGCGCAGGCGGCGCGGCAGCGGCTCATCTCCCGCCTCAACGCCGCGCTCAATCCCGACCAGCGCGCACGGCTCGCGGCCATGCGCGGTGGCGGCGCACGCAGCGAGGGCACGCCGGGTACCGTCTGGATCCTAAACGGCGAGGGCCCGCCGCGCAGCATCGCCGTGCGCACCGGCATCACCGACGGGACGGTGACGGAGATCCTCTCCGGCGCGCTCGAACAGGGCGCGACGCTGGTGGTCGGCCAGGACCGCGCCGGCGCCGGCACGCCCGCCGCCTCCGCCGGGCGGCGGCTGTTCTGAGCATGGCCGCGCTCATCGAGACCGAGGGCCTGACCCGCCACTTCCCCGCCGGGGAGGAGGTCGTGAAGGCGCTCTCGGACGTGACGCTGACCGTCCAGCCCGGCGAGTTCGTCGCGGCGATGGGCCCCTCCGGCTCGGGCAAGTCCACCTTCCTCAACCTGATCGGCTGCCTCGACCGGCCCACCAGCGGCCACTACCGGCTGATGGGCGAATCCGTGGAGACGCTATCCCACGACCGCCTCGCGGAACTGCGCAGCCGGCGCATCGGCTTCGTCTTCCAGTCCTTCAACCTGCTGCCGCGGACGGATGCCTTGGGCAATGTGGAACTGCCCCTGGTCTATCGCGGCCTGCGCCGGCGCGCGCGTCGCGATCGTGCGGCGATGGCGCTCGCGGCGGTGGGGCTCGGCGACCGGATGCGGCACCGGCCCTCGCAACTCTCCGGCGGGCAGCAGCAGCGCGTGGCCATCGCGCGCGCCATCGTCGGCAGCCCGGACCTGCTGCTGGCGGATGAGCCGACCGGCGCGCTCGATACCCGCACCGGGCTTTCCATCGTGACGCTGTTCCAGGCCTTGAACCGCGGCGGGGTCGGCGTGCTGATGGTCACCCACGACGCCGAAGTGGCGCGCTTCGCCTCCCGCGTGCTGCGCTTCCGCGACGGACGGCTGGTGGGCGACATGCGTCAGGAACCGGCGGATGCGGCGGCGGTGCTGGCGGCGCTGCCGCCGATGGAGCACGCGGCATGAACGTCCCCGGCGTCATCACGCGGGAGCCGGCGGCGGCCAGCCCGCCCTCGCCCGTGCTGCCGCCGCTCCCGCCCGGGCATGGCGGGATGGACCTGATGGAGGCGCTGCGAGGCGCGCTTTCCGCGCTCGCGGCGAATACGCTGCGCTCGATCCTGACCGCCCTCGGCATCTTCATCGGCGTCGCGGCGGTGATCGCGACCGTGGCGGTGGGCGAGGGCGCGCGGCGGCAGGTGACGGCGCAGATCCAGTCCCTCGGCGCCAACCTGCTCATCATCTGGGGCGGCAGCGCGACCATGGGCGGCGTGCGGCTCGGCGCCGGCGGGCGGTCGAACCTCTCCTACGACGACGCCATCGCCATCGGGCGGGAGGTGCCGGAGATCGAGGTCGCGGTCGGCTCGATCCGCCAGACCTTCCAGATGGTCGCAGGGAACCAGAACTGGTCCTCCATGGTGATCGCCGCCGACCCGGACTACTTCATCGCCCATGAATGGGTGGCGGAACTCGGGCGCCTCTACACGGCGGAGGAGGCGAGTGCGGCGCGCAAGGTGGTGATCCTCGGCGCCACCGTCGCCGAGAACCTGTTCGGCGAGGAGGACCCGGTCGGCCGCGAGATCCGCATCCGCCAGACACCCTTCGAGGTGATCGGCGTGATGGCCCGCAAAGGCCAGAACCCGATGGGCCAGGACCAGGACGACGCGGTCTTCATCCCCTACTGGACGGCGCGGCGGTCGGTGATGGGAGCGTCTCGCGCCAATGCGCGGCAGGTCGGCACCATCTCGGTCAAGATCCACGAAGGCGAGGACATGCAGGAGGCGGAGGAATCGATCCGCGCCCTGATGCGCCAACGCCACCGCGTCGCCGCGAACGAGCCGGACAGCGTCTCGATCCGCAACCTCTCGGACATCCAGGCGACCCGCGATGCGGCGGCGCGCACGCTGTCGCTGCTGCTGGCTTCGGTCGCGGCGGTGTCGCTGCTGGTGGGCGGCATCGGCGTGATGAACATCATGCTGGTCAGCGTCACCGAGCGGACACGGGAGATCGGGCTGCGGCTCGCCGTCGGCGCGCGGCGGCGGGACGTGCTGGCGCAGTTCCTGCTGGAAGCGCTGGTGCTCGCGCTGCTCGGCGGCGCGGTCGGCGTGGCGGCGGGGCTCGCGCTGTCGCACCTGGTGGCGGACCTGGCGGGATGGCCGGTGCTGGTGAAGCCGGATGCGGTGCTGCTGGCGGTGGGGGTTTCGGCACTCACCGGGCTGTTCTTCGGGTTCTGGCCGGCAAGGCGGGCGGCGATGCTCGATCCGATCACGGCGCTGAGGCACGACTGAGGAAGGTCGGGGGAGGAGAACCTCCCCCCATCCCCCTCCCTTCCTTGTCTTCTTGGGAACTGACAGCCGATGTCAGTTCCCAGGACGGCAAAGAAGGTTGAGGGTGGTTCCGGGGGGAGAAGTTCTCTTCTCCCCCCGGCCTCTGGAGCGGTTTCCGTTCGCCTCGGCTCACGAACACCGTTCCAGGCCTTTGTTTTTACAAGCATCTTCACCCGATCAGGTGATTCCACGTGATCGGGATCTGCTCTACTGCCCCACCCGCAACTCCTCGATCGTCCGCGTCGCCGCCTCTGCATCCACTCCCAGCCGCGTCATCGCGAAATCCGCCATGCCGAGCGCGATCTCTCTTTCGCCCATCACCACCAGCCCGACGCCGGTCTCGCGCTCGAGGTAGGCGGCCTCCTCCTCGTCATGTGCGCGCGCCGCGGCGATGATGGCCGGGTTGGCCACGCGCGCCAGGGCGAGAACGTCGCGGCACCCGGCCGCATCGGGCATGCCGAGCACGATCAGGCGCGCCGTTTCCGGCCGTGCGGCCTTCAGCACCTCGACGCGTGTCGCATCGCCCCAGACCACGGGCACGCCTTCCATGCGCAGGGCCTCGACCACGCCATGGTCGGCTTCGATGACGACGTAGGGCTGCCCGTGCCGGCGCAGCGCCGCCGCCACGATGCGCCCCACGCGCCCATGCCCGACAAGGATGGCGTGCCTTTCGAGCCCCTGCGGCGGCAGGTGCGACAGCCGCGCCCGGCCGCGCCGCAGCAGCCAAGCCTGCATGCGGCGCGTGCCCTCGATCCGCACCGCGAGCCGGTCGGCCAGCAGTTGCATCAACGGCGTGGTGAGGATGGTCAGCGTCGCCGCCACCAGGATCGGCCCGCGCACCGTCGGGGGCAGCACGCCCGAACCGATCGCGAGCGTGCCGAGAAGGAAGGAGAATTCGCCGATCTGCGCCATCGCCCCGGCGACGGTGGCGGCCGCGGGCACCGGCACGCGCATCAGGATCAGCAGGCCGAGGATCGTCCCGCCAGTGCCGAGCAACACTGCCAGCACCGTTGCCACCGAGGCCAGCGGCATGGCGATCATCGCCGCCGGCTCGACCAGCATGCCGACCGAGACGAAGAACAGTGCGACGAAGACGCGCTGCAGCGGCACCGTCTCCGCCGCCGCCTGGTGGCCGAGCGGGCTCTCGCCCAGCAGCACCCCGGCGAAGAAGGCGCCCAGCGCCGGCGAGACGCCGAACAGCGCCGAGGACCCGAAGGCCGTCCCGAGCGCGATCACGATGACGGCGAGGGTGAAGAGCTCCCGCGACCCGGTCCAGGCGACGAGCGAGAGCACGCGCGGCAGCAGCACCCGCCCCCCGAAGGCCATGGCGAGGAGGAAGGCGACGAGTTCGGCCGCGGCGCCGAGCAGCCTCTGCCCCAGCGCGCCCTGGGCATCCGTTCCGGCCAGCACCGGCAGGAGCACCAGCACAATGACCGCCACCAGGTCCTGCATCACCAGCCAGCCGAGCGCGATGCGTCCGGCCTCGCCGGAGAGCCGGCCCTTCTCCTCCAGCGCGCGGGTCGCGACGGCGGTGGAGGAGATGGCGAGCGCCAGACCGAAGACCGGCGCCGAGCCCCAGCCGAGACCCAGCGCAGACACCCCCGCCGCCGCGCCGATCAACGTGCCTGCCGCGATCTGCGCCAGCGCGCCCGGCACCGCGACGCGCCAGACGGCGACCAGGTCGCGCGCGCGGAAATGCAGGCCGATGGCGAAGAGCAGCAGCGCCACCCCGATTTCGGCCAGGGCGGAGGTGACAGCTGGGTCAGCGACGAATCCCGGGGTATGCGGCCCGACCGCGATCCCCGCCGCAATGTAGCCAAGCAGCGGCGGCAGCCGGAGCAGCCTTGCGGCGAAGCCGAGGGCGAAGGCGAGTGCAAGCGCGACCACGAGGGTCGCGACCAGCGGTCCGGCATGGGTCATTGCCGGCCAGGATAATGGTTTGACGGGCCGCGTCAGCCTTCCGGCGGAGTCGCGGCGCCTTCCCCGAGTGCGCGCGTCATCAACACGCTGTCGACCCAGCGTCCGTGCTTCCAGCCCACGGCCGGCAGCAGCCCGGCGCGGGCGAAGCCGGCACGCTCGTGCAGGCCGATCGAGGCGTAGTTCGCCGAATCGCCGATCACCGCGACCATCAGGCGGAAGCCGCGCGCGGTGCATGCAGCGATCAGCGCGTCGAGCAGTGCCTGACCGGTGCCGCCCCGTGTGCCGCCGGGGGCGACGTAGACGGAGTTCTCGACGGCGAAGCGGTAGGCCGGGCGGGGGCGGTAGGCCGAGGCATAGCTGTAGCCCACGACGCGCCCGTGCCGTTCGGCCACCAGGTGGGGGTAGCCCCCGGCGAGCACCGCGGCGCGGCGGCGGGCCAGTTCGGCAGCGTCGGGCGGGTCGAGTTCGAAGCTGGCGACGCCGTGGGTCACCCAGTGGCCGTAGATGGCAGTGATGGCCGGGACGTCGTCGTCGCGGCTGTCGCGGATCAGCAGGTCGGTCATGGAGTCAGGGTGGCTTCAAGCCGTGATCGCGGGAAGATGGACGATCAGCGGATTGATGCGGCGGCGCGGGGCTTCCTTCGAGGGCCGGGCTGGGCTATGGGAGCCGAGCTGGACCCGTAGCTCAGCTGGATAGAGCGCTGCCCTCCGAAGGCAGAGGTCGTACGTTCGAATCGTATCGGGTCCGCCAATCTTTCAGATGGACAGGCCAAACCGGCGGCGGGGTTGCCAAGGCCGGGGTCGCACGATGCCGCCTCGCCTTACCCGCGCCGTTCGCGTTGCCCTGCACCTCAACAGGTATAGGGCGCCGGAGAATAGGCGCCGCTGTCCCTGTGACGGGCCGCATCTTGCTGCGCCTTCGTTCCGTTCCACTCAAACCGAGGGAACGGTTATGCCCAATCCCACCGATTGCGCCGCCATGCTGAGGCTGGATCAACTCGCCAAGGCGCCGACCGAGGCGGGTTATTCCACCAGCAAGGCCACGCTGGCGACGCAGGCCATCCGTGACGGCGAGCCAGCGTTCCGCAAGCTCGGTCGCTTCGCCGTCGGCCATGCGCGGGGCGACGCGCGCCTGACGGATCAAGCAGTGGGGGCTCAGGGCATATCGCGGGACTTCCGTCCGAACTGCGTCCCCGAAAGGCATATGCCGGGTGAGGGATTTGAACCCCCGACCTTCTGATTACAAATCAGCTGCACTACCACTGTGCTAACCCGGCGCGCCGGCTTGGTGTAGCAGAGCGTCCCCGCGCGGCAAGCGGATCGGTGCTCCGAATCGGCCTCGCCGCCTCCATCTCGCCGAGGGTCCCGCACCCGCTGATGCGCCTTTCCCCCCGCGATCGCCAGCCGCCGCCCGCCCCGGCCGCCGTCTCCGTGCCCGCTCCCCCGGGCCCGCTGGCGCTGCGCCGCCGCGCCCGGCGCGGGCTGGGCGCGGCGGGGCTGGTCTCGATGCTGCTGCATGCGCTCCTCGTCGCAGCCGTGCTGCTCGAGATCGACCCGCGCGCGCGGCCCCCGCAGGAATTGCCGCCGCCGAGCTTCGCTGTCGTCTTCCAGGGTGGCTCCGACCAGGCCCCGCGCGCGGCCGAGGCGCCGGAACTCGCGCCGGTGACCACCGCGGAGGCCCTGCCGCCGCCGCCGCCACCGCC
>NZ_JAAEDM010000140.1 GCF_018129065.1 Neoroseomonas soli
GTCGAAGAACCCAGGCTGCCGAACCATCGCCATCCCCCGCGACAATCCGCGTCAGTGAATCAGCCAGACATCAACATGACGAGAGGTTTCTGGAGGTGTCCAGGTTGCTAAAGGGCTGAATCCGGCTCACCTGCGCCTTGAGCATGCTGAGTAAGGATGCATTGGGACGGCCCCCGGCCCAGCGACGGTTCGAATCTGGGCGCACTCCCTCCGCCAGCTTCCATGCGAGCCGTGCTCTCCGCCATACCGACCGCCGCGCGGAACGAAACGTTTCCTGGGGTTTTCGGGGCAGACCTGTTGACTTGCCCGATTTGGTACGCCCAGAAAAATCGCCTTACATCAGTGGGCTGCAAGTTTCCGCCGCTGCTGCCGGTTCGCACCTGTCCTCGGAGTAGGAAGGCAGCATCCCAGCTCGTGTTATCCCCTGCGATCCGTATCACTTCAGATCTGCTTTCCGAAATTTGTTGAATTTTTGTTCCGAAGCATATTATTTTCGCGCTTAAATCCAGTCCGTGGGTTGCGCGCGTGTTCGATAACAAGCCTGACGTATCGATCGTACTCCCCTGTCTGAATGAGGCGGCAACGCTCGCCGCCTGCATCGCACGCGCACATGCCGCCCTGGCGATGCTTCGATCGCGGCTCGGGCTGGAAGGGGAGGTCGTGGTTGCCGACAACGGCAGCACCGACGAGAGCCGGGCCATCGCCCTGCGTGGCGGCGCCCGCTTGGTCGAGGTTGCGGAGCGCGGGTACGGCTCGGCGCTCCTCGCGGGATTCGAGGGCGCACGTGGTCGCTACCTGGTCATGGGTGATGCGGATTGCTCCTACGACTTCGTCGAAGCCGTCCCCATGGTGGAGGATCTGGTCGGCGGGGCGGATCTCTGCATGGGCTCGCGTTTCCAGGGCCGAATCCTGCCTGGCGCGATGCCCTGGAAGAACCGCTGGATCGGCAATCCGGCCCTGTCGGGGATCCTTCGCCTGCTGTTCCGGACCCGCGTGAGCGACGCGCATTGCGGGTTGCGGGCCCTGACGCGCGACTGCCTCGAGCGGCTGAGGCCGAGCGCGACCGGCATGGTGTTCGCCTCCGAGATGGTGGTGAAGGCGGCGCTCCTCGGCGTGAACCTTACCGAGCGCCCGGTGACGCTGTCGCCAGACCGCCGCGGACGGCCGCCGCATCTGCGGCCCTGGCGGGATGGCTGGCGGCACCTGCGGTACATGCTGATGCTAAGCCCGGGCTGGCTGTTCTTTGCGCCCGCGGCGGCGTTCGCGGCGCTGGGGCTTGCGGTGTTCGTCACACTCCTGGCGCACCAGGGCGAGGTGATGGCCCCGCTCGGGCCGCTGTTGGTGGGCGACCACTGGATGATCGCAGCGGCAGCGATGCTTATAGTGGGTTTCCAGACGGCCTTCTTCGGGCTCGCCGCGCTGGTGCACGCGATCCGGGAGGGCTATCGCATGCCCTCTCCTGGCATGTCCCGGGTGTTGGCTGCCGCGCGGCTCGAGGTCTGGCTGGTCGGCGGCATGCTGCTCTGTCTGGGCGGAGGTGCCGGCGTGGCCGGGGTGGTGAGCAGCTGGGCGGCCGAGGGCTTCGGGCCGCTGAGCGCCGTGCGCGAGCTGGTCGGCGCCTTCACCGCGATGATCATCGGTGTGCAGGCCTTCTTTGGCGGCTTCCTGCTATCGGTGCTGGCGGGGAACCAGGCGCGCTTTATGGCCAGGGGCGGCGTAGGGACCGCTAAGTCGCAAGCAAAGCTATCTACATTCACGCACGCACATTGAAATCAGTATGTTGCCCTCGCTGAGCGTCTCTCTTGCAGAAAATCGTCGCAAAGCGCCATGGCTATCCGTAATAATACCAACTTACAACGGGGAACACTGGATCGCTGACGCACTGAATTCAATTGCTTCTGGTGGAGATTCGGACGGAATTGAATGCATCATTATAGATAGCAGTAAGTCATCGGCAACGCTGGATATTGTTTCCTCTTTCAGTGACCGACTGCAGCTATACGCAATGCAGCGTCTCGATCTACCTACTTGGCAACAAAAGACCAATCTGGGGCTTGATTTAGCGAGCGCTGATTATGTTTGCACTCTACACCAAGACGATAAGTGGCTTCCGGGACGATCGAGCGACGTCAGGCGTTGGATTTCAGAAGCGCCGCACGTTGCGCTGCACTTATCTCCTGCAATCATCATCGGATCGAAGGGCGAGAAGCTTGGCGTTTGGCGATGTCCCTTCCCCATCGGTATGGTATCGAATGAGACCTTTATCCCGAACATCATAGTACAGAATTTTGTTGCTATGCCGGCTCCCGTGTTTCGACGTGATCTTGCGCTTGCGGCTGGAGGCGTCGACGAGGACCTTGGCTACACTGGTGACTGGGATCTCTGGATTAAACTCGGGCTACTCGGCGAAGTGTGGTATCATGAATTTCCTGTTAGTGCCTTTCGCGTTCACGCTGCATCCTTGACCGTTTCGAGCGCGCGATCTCCGGATTATTTTGAGGCCCAACAGCGCACCGTCCTGCAGCGTCACATGGAACATGTCCCTCTTGCGTCACGCGTCAAAGTGCTCCGGGCTGCCGAAGCTTCGATCGCTGTCAACGTCGCGCTGGCAAGCGCAGCCAATGGCATGCCACAATTGATTCCACGCGCACTCTGTAGGTTGCTCTCTCTAGGACCTCTTGGGATCTGGAGGTTTCTTTCCACCTCCAGACTAACGGAGCGCGTCATGCCAAGAATTCGTGCTAAGCTTTCGGGTGCGTTGTGATGAGTATAGGCACCGCTATCCGTCAGCTATTTGGCCAGCATGAACATGGCATCACTGAAGCCTATCGTCGAATCTTCGTGGATCTCGATGACCTTATTGCTATAATTTGCGCTAAGCATCCCACGGCTTCACACGTGCTGGAGGTTGGTTGTGGCGAGGGAGCGTTGGCCGAACGGCTCGTTACCGCTTACCCTCGCGCAGAGATCCTCGGCGTTGACGTGAGCCCGCGCATCGGGCGGCTTTACCGCGGTGACCCATCTCGCGTGGAGTTCCGGCAGGCGCAGATAGACGTGGTGGCTAGCGAATGTGCTGGCAAATTCGATCTCGTAATATTGTGTGATGTGTTGCACCATGTACCTCAAGGCGCTCGTACACCACTTTTGTTAGCGATTCGGCGTGCGCTCGCACCCGGTGGTTTATTCGTCCTAAAGGAATGGGCGCCGTCCCTGAGCCTACAGCATTTGCTTTGCGCTACGAGCGATCGAGTTCTGACGGGTGATCGAGTTTCCTACCTGAAAACCTCCGGCACCTCGTCTCTACTCGCATCTGTATTCGACGCAACGCTCATACAGCTTAGCCCTCGAACAATTGCTCCGCACGCGAATAATTACGTGTTTTTTGTCAAGTCGAGCTGCGCCACCGGTTAGCGATTGCAAGCACTCCGACAGTTCCTAGTACCAGCAGAAATCCACCCAGTTGTATAGCGCGCGTGGCAAGGGCTGCGGCAGCCGCGTCACTGGGCGGGATGCCGGTGGCGGCTAGCGCGCCTGTCCATATCCATTCCACGGTTCCAACTCCGCCTGGGATTATGGGAAGCACGGTAGCCAATTGTACAAGTGGAATTGCCGTGGCGATGGCGAATAATGGCGCGTTCGGGAGTAGTACTGCAAAGGAGACGATTGCCCGAGCTGTCCAACAAGCGACGCGAGCCATACTGAGCACCGTCATTGCCGCAGCGACGCGCCAGGGGAGCCGCGCCGCGTCCGCCAGGGCTGCCTGAACGCTGCCGCAGGAGGGCAGAAGCCGTTGAGGAGCCTTGGTCAACAATCGACGCGCGGTGGACTCAGCAAACTTAAATAACGCTCTAACTCCAAGCACTCCGCCGAGCGCGACCACTGCACCAGTCGACACTGCGCTCACGGCATCTGTTCGGAGTATGAAAGCACTTGCCACTGCCGCTCCAACGGCTCCGAGCGCTAACAAATCAAAAAGTTGCTCGTGGAAAGTAGCCCAGACAGCGGCACCAACGCCAGCATGCCGTCTTTGTAGAAGAGCGCGGGCGAAGACCATGGCGAACTGCGCGGGAAGTACCTGCGCGAATAATGACCCTAGCGTCGATGCCTCTAAACTGCTCAGGATAGGCGGATAACCCGCATCAGGTCTGGACCAAACCATAGCGATCCGCCATTTTTGTGCTCCAGCGAGAAGTCCGATAAATTCAATACCTGCGACAGCGAAAAAAACCGAGGCTGGGACCCGATTTATGAAATCTTTTATCAGATCAACATCCGCTCCCGACAGAAAAATTAGGAGTACGATTAGAAGAAATGATAAAATAATACTTAACGAGATTAGTTTTGTTTGTCTCATCAGCGACGCTCATGCTTCGTTGGTTGGCGCACTGGCTCCACCCAACTACCGCTCCCGAGGCCGAAGGGGACCAGATCCGCCGGCCTCACCACGACCACCCGGCGTTCCTGCAAGGCCGCGCGCAGCGCTTCGCTAAGCACCGGCGCAGCCATGATCAGCGGACGGTTGCGCAGGAAAGGATCATTGTGCACGAGGTCCACGCCAAACCATATATCCGACACGTCGACCAGCACGACCTCCGCATCAAGACGCTCGATAAAGGCCGCTGCCTCGGCCCGCGGCCTGATCCGCTCCTCGACCTGCAGGAACCGCCAGGGCATCAGCACCAGCAGCGAGAGCCCCACAAGCGCGACCGTCGCAACGCTAGCCTTCGCGCGGTCCGGCCCCGCGCGGGGAAAGGCGGCAACCGCCAGCAGCACCAGGTTGCCCAGCACCGGATGGACGTAGCGGTAGCCCCAGCCTTGGAACTGGTAGGGCATCAGCACGGCATGCGCGGCAACCATCAGCACGAACCCAAGCCCAGCCAAGCGCACCGTCAGCGGCAGGTCCCGCATCCGCCGCAATGCCAGCAACGAGAGCATGAGCAGCGCAGGCGAGATCCAGGCCGCGAGGCGCAGCAGGTTCGTGGACATCTCAGGCAGCACCAAATATTTCCACTGCTGCCGAAGTTCGCCGCTGAACTCCGCATAGTTGCGGAGATACGCGGTGTCGCGGAGGCTTAGCGGGAGGACGGATAGGTCGCGCGTCTGGATCGCGGTGGCGATTTCCGGCCAAGCGATCCAGGCCGGCAGCGCAATCCCATAGGCGACCGCGTAGCAGGCCAGCGAGGCCAGGCTCCTGCCATAGTGGCCGAAGAGGTGCGCCAGCAGGAAGGGCGCGGCGAACAGCGGGTGCACGTGCACCTGGTGCATGCCGATCGCGATCGCACCCACCAATGCCGCTGCGGCGTGGCCCACCAGGTCGCCGCGCAGAAACAGCGAGAGCCACAACAGGGAGAAGAACAGATGCGCCGCAAAGGAATAGCCGGATGCCGCCATGAATATGACCTGCGGAGAGGAGGCCAGTAGAACCGCGGCCAGCAACGGAGCCTCCGCCCGGTCCGGAAAGACGCGCTGGACGACATGCGCCATCAGCAGCACGGATCCTGCGGCGAGAACCGGGTTCAGGATCTGCTCGGCGCCCAGGAGCAGCGCTGCAGCCCGCAGCATCGCATGGACCGGGCGGTAGGCGCTGGCCCAGAGACCGCGCGCCTCGTCGAAGTGGACGAAGAGTGGTTGCAGGGCTTTGGCGAACGGCTCCCACTGGGGGTCGATCGGCGCCAGCAACCATCCAGCCGCGAAGATCCGCGCCTGGAAGGCCGGCATGAACTCGTCCAGGGCGGAGTCAAAGCCGAGATGGGCGTATAGCCCGGCAATCAAACACGCCCCGAATGTAAAGGCAGCGACCAAGGCTGGTCCCCGCCAGCCCAGAGCCCGTGTCGGTGTGGCCCACCGCGGTTGCCAGCCTCGCCAGAGCAGAACCAAAATGCCTAAGGAAAAAATGGACACGACACTTGCGACCGGCAGATCCTGGTGGAAGAAGAGCATGTAGTTGGCGAGGCGCTCATTCGACGCGGAAATGGAGCCACCTGCCGATGTCGTCTGAATCAGCACCCGAACCCAGAGCGCGGAAATGCTGATGATCAGGAGCTGGACGATCAGCAACGGGGATAAAAGCCTGGCCGCACTCAAGGTTCCGTCTGCCTTATCAGCGATGTGCAAGAATAGGTTCTTGCCGCCAGGCGACGGTGTGATGCTACGCTTCATAAGAATTAAGCATGAGTCAGTCACCAACTCATTGCAATAGAAAGCTGAACCAAGCGGAGCACGCTTGACCTTACCCCTGGAGTTGCCCCCATCAAACCGGACATGCGGCTTGGGTTGCTGACTGCGCGGCGATGAACTCACGGGGCGAGCGCATGCGCAAGCCGCTGTGAGGGTGGATGGTGTTGTAGTCCTCGAACCACTCGGTCAGGCGCTGCAGGACGGAGATGGCGTCCGGCCTTGGGTTCACGCGGGCGTAGTCGCGCTTGAAGGTCTTCACGAAGGCCTCGCAGACGCCGTTGCTCTCGGGGCTGCGGACGGGCGTAAAGCACGCGATGAGGTTCAGCGCAGTGGCGAAGTCCACCGTTTCGCCCGCGCTGTAGGCCGAGCCGTTGTCAGCGAGCCACTGGACGGGCTGCGGCGCGCGCAGTGCGTCGAAGCGTCGTTCGACGCAGTCGAGCATCATGTCGCGGATCATCTCGCCGCTGATGCCGCCGCCGGAGGTGCCGACCCAGGCCATGATCTCACGGTCATGAGTGTCGATGGCAAAGGCGACGCGGACCACCTCGCCGTTCCAGCAGCGGATCTCGAAACCGTCCG
>NZ_JAAEDM010000141.1 GCF_018129065.1 Neoroseomonas soli
AAGGCCCCGCGGGGGGGGGGGGCACAGCGCGGCGCCGGCCCCCCGCGGCGGGGGGGGGCGCCTGCCGCGCCGCATTTCCGGGAGATGAACCGGACTTTAAGACCACGAACGTTTGCGAAGTGATACGTTTCACAAACGCGCCCCGATCATTACGATATCATTATTCCATTACCGGGAGCCGGCCGCGGCGTGGTACCAGATCCGGTTCCTAGGCCCGGCGATTTCCCCCCGCTCCGGACCGAGGAAGGGCATCACGTGCGCCAGCCGATCCCTCCGATGAAGCGAGCCTTCGACCTCCTCGTGGGAGGATCGATGCTGCTGGCGCTCCTGCCGTTGCTCCTCCTCATGGCGGCCGGCATCGGCGTGCTCGAAGGGCGGCCCGTCCTCTATGTTTCGCGGCGCCGTCTCAACAGCGGGCCGGCGGAGCCCATCGTCAAGTTCAGGACCATGCGGCGGGACGCCGACCGCATCGCCAACCGCGACACGGTGCCCATCGTCTCGACGCGCTTCCTCAACCTGCCGATCACCTCGCCGCTCTACACGCCGATCGGCCGGGTCATCGAACGGCTCATGCTGACCGAGATGCCGCAACTGCTGCACGTCCTTGCAGGTCGCATGAGCGTGGTCGGCAACCGCCCGCTGCCCGACAACGTCGTCGCGTCGCTGGGCGAGGAGTTCCCCCAGGTCGAGGACCGCTTCCTGACGCCGGGCGGCCTCACCGGCCCGGTCCAGCTGGTCGGGCGCGACCTTCTGAGCGACCAGCAGCGTCTCGCGATCGAGATCGCCTACTGCGATGCGGTGCTGCGCAACTACTCGCCGCTGCTCGACCTTCGGATCCTCGCCTACACCGTCCTCGCCGGCTTCTCCGAGAGTGCGCGCTTCACCTCCGAGGAGGTGCTCGACCTGCTGGCCCGCCACGGCGCCCGACTGGTGCGCGAGGCGCCGCCGCGCCGGCTCGGCAAGCCGGCCGCACCCGAGCCGGACCAGGAGCCGCCGGAGACCGTGCCGGCGGTGCATGAGGGGTCGGGCAACCGATGACGCGCACCCGGCAGCGGTCGCTCGCGGGCCCGCTCCTGGGGCTCTGGTTCGCCGCCTTCGGCGCGGCCGCGGCGGGCGCCGAGCCTTTCGTGGTCGGCCCGGGCGACCGGATCGCCATCACCGTCCACCGGCGCCCCGACCTGTCCGGGGAATTTCGCGTTCTCCCCGGCGGCGCGCTCTCGCTGCCCTTCATCGGCAATCTCGCGGTCGCCGGACTCCCGGTCGAGGGGATCGGCGAGGCGCTGACCCGACGCCTGCGGGAGGATGCCGCCATCCTCGACCCCCGCGTCTCGGTCGAGATCGCCGAGTTGCAGCCGATCCTGGTCGCCGGCGTGATCCGCCGGCCCGGCCAGTTCCCCTTCCAGCTCGGCATGACCGTCGGGCATGCGGTGGCCCTCGCCGGCGGCGCGCGCCGGATCGAAGGCGAGGAGATCGGCGCGCGGATCGAGATCGCGCGCCTGCGCGAGCAGTTGCGCCAGAACCAGGGCGCGCTCGGCATCGCGCTGGTCGCCCGCACGCGCCTGCTCGCCGAGGCCGCCGGCGCGGCCGATGTCGATGCACCGGCGGAGGCCGCGCGCTTCCTCCTGCCCGAGCGGCTGCACCAGACCCTGGAGGCGGAGCGCGAGATCCTGCGCCGCCGCGTCGAGGCGCACGCCACCCTGATCGCCATGCTGACGACCCAGCGCGAGGCCTACAACGACGAGATCCGGGCCCTCGAGGAGCAGGACGCCTCGAAGGACCAGGAGGCGGCGCTGCTGAACCAGGAGCGCGCCTACGTCGCCGACCTGATGCGCCAGGGCCTGACCGCGCGCGATGCCCGCGTGGTGCAGCTGGCGCGATCGGCCGTGCAGGTCGAGGGCGAGCGTCGCCAGATCAGGGCCTACATCGCCCGCGCGCGGCAGGAACTCGCGCGCATCGAGCAGACGCGCGGCAGTGCCGTCACGCAGCGCCGGCTCGAGATCACGACGGGCCTCAAGGACGCCGAGGACACGATCGCGCGCCTGCGCGTGGCGGTGGAGGAGGGGCGCGCCGGCCTCGCCGAACTGCGCGGCGTGCTGCCGCCGGAGGACAGCCCCCTCGGCCCGCCCGCGGCCCTCGCCTACACGATCCTGCGCGTGCGTTCCTCCCCGCCGGAACGGATCGCGGCGCGCATCGACACGCCCCTGCTGCCGGGCGACCTCGTGGAGGTCACCTCCGACGAGCCTGCGCCGGGCCGGCGCCTCGCGTCGGAGATGCCCCGCTGACGATCGTGCCGGCATACCGCGGGGATGGCGCCCCATGACCCGCGCCGGCGCGCGCCAGGCGCCGCCACGGCCGGTGCCACTGCCGCACTTCCCCTGGAGGAGCCTGCGATGAAGGTGGTGATCCTGGCCGGCGGTTCCGGCACCCGCGCCTATCCGTTCACGGAATACCTGCCGAAGCCGATGATGCCGGTGGGCGGCAAGCCGATCCTGCTGCGGGTGATGGACCTCTATGCACGCCAGGGCATCACCGAGTTCATCGTCTCGGTCGGCCACCGCAAGGAGGTCATCATCGACTACTTCGACGGCCGCGACTTCGGCTGGAAGATCGACATCGTGGACACCGGCGCGACGACGGATACCGGCGGGCGCATCCGCGGCTGCCGGCACCTGCTCGGGGAAACCTTCATGGCCACCTATGGCGACGGGCTCTCGGACGTGGTCTTCGCCGACCTGCTCGCCTTCCATCGCCGCGCCGGCAAGCTCGCCACCATCACCTCGGTCCCGCTGCGTTCCCAGTACGGCACCATCGAGGCCGATGCGGACGGCACCATCCGGGACTTCCGCGAGAAGCCCGTGCTGCGCGAGCACTGGATCAACGCCGGCTTCTTCGTCATGGAACGGCGCGTCTTCGACCACTGGCAGGGCGAGAGCCTGGAACGCGAGGTCTTCCCCAACCTGCTGCCCGGGCGCCATCTTGCCACCTTCCACCATGACGGCTTCTTCAAGTCGATGGACACCCACAAGGACCAGCAGGAGCTCGAGACGATGTTCTCCGAGGGCAATCTTCCCTGGCTCCGCAATGCGGCCTGACGGACGACGGAAAGGAGCCGCCCGGCGATGAGCGGCGCCGCGGATTTCTGGGCGGGCAAGCGTGTCTTCGTCACCGGCGCCGCGGGCTTCCTCGGCTCCTGGACAGTGCAGGAACTGAACCGCCGCGGCGCGACGACGATCGGCTATGTCCGCGACGGCGGCTGGCACCTGGCGCGCCGCGACGACCCGGCGACGGAGCCGCACTTCATCGTGGCCGGTGCGCTCGAGGACTACGAGACGGTGCTGCGCGCCATCAACGAATACGAGGCGGACACGGTGCTGCACCTCGGCGCGCAGCCCATCGTCGGCATCGCCAACCGCAGCCCACGATCGACCTTCGAGGCGAATATCCGGGGCACCTGGAACGTGCTCGATGCCTGCCGGGAACTCGGTGGGCTGGTGAAGCGCATCGTCGTCGCCTCATCCGACAAGGCCTACGGGACGGCGCCGACGCTGCCCTATGACGAGACCATGCCGCTGCGCGGCCGCCACCCCTACGATGCGTCGAAATCCTGCACCGACATCATCGCGCAGACCTATCACAAGAGCTACGGCCTGCCGATCTGCATCACCCGCGCGGGCAATTTCTACGGGGGGCGCGACCTCAACTTCAACCGCATCGTGCCGGGCGTGGTGCGCTGGGCGCTGCGCGGCGAACGCCCGGTGCTGCGCTCCGACGGCAGCATGATCCGCGACTACATCTACGTGCGCGACGTCGTGCTCGCCTACCTCACCGTGGCCGAGCGGATGGAGGACCCCGCCATCCATGGCGAGGCCTTCAACTTCTCCACCGAGCAGCCGCTCTCGGTGCTCCAGTTGCTGGGCCACATCCTCGCCGCGGCGGGGCGGGAGGATCTTGAGCCGATCATCCTGGGCCAGGCGAGCAACGAGATCCCGGAACAGCACCTCTCGGCCGCCAAGGCGCGGCGCATGCTGGGCTGGAAGCCGGCCTGGACGCTCGACGCCGCGCTCACCGAGACGGTGGCGTGGTACCGGGACTGGATGGCGCGGGCGGAGCGCGACCTGCGCGCCTGATGCAGTCGCCGCAAGGCATGGACATCGGCCGCCGGTTGCGCGCGCCCGCCCTGCCGGCGCCTCGCGCCGCTCAGGCGTGCGCGACCGCCCGCCAGCGCGCGAGGTCGGCCTCGACCATCTCCGCGATCATCTCCTCGAGGCTCGTCTCCGGCGCCCAGCCGAGCTCCGCGCGCGCGCGCGCCGCGTCGCCCGCGGTCGCGTCCACGTCGGCCGGGCGCAGGAAGGCGGGATCCACCCGCACATGCGCTTCCCAATCGAGACCGACATGGGCGAAGGCAAGGCGGCAGAGGTCGCGGATCGACACGGCGCGGCCGGTGGCGACGACGTAGTCGCCCGCCTGCTCGTGCCGGAGCATGAGCCACATCGCCCGCACGTAGTCGCGCGCATGGCCGAAGTCGCGCCGCGCCTCGAGGTTGCCCATCGCCAGGTCCTTCGCCAGCCCGAGGCTGATCCGTGCCGCGCCGTCGGTGATCTTGCGCAGCACGAAGGCAGTGCCGCGCAGCGGGCTGTCATGGTTGAACATGATGCCGTTGCAGGCGTGCAGGCCGAAGGCGTCGCGGTAGTTCACCACCAGGCAGTGTGCCAGCACCTTGGCCGAGGCGTAGGGGCTGCGCGGGCGGAAATGGGTCTCCTCGTTCTGCAGCATCGTCGCGGTGCGGCCGAACATCTCGCTCGAACCGGCCTGGAACAGCCGCGCCGCAGGGGCGGCGATGCGCAGCGCCTCCAGCATGTTGGCGGTGCCGATCGCCGTGACCTGCGCCGTCAGCAGCGGCTGGTCCCAGGACATGCGCACGAAGGACTGGGCGGCGAGGTTGTAGACTTCGTCCGGGCGCACCTGCTGGAGCATGCGAATGAGCGAGGAGAGGTCGATCAGGTTGCCGTCCACCATGCGGACCTCGCCGTGGCAGGACAGCTTGCGGAGCTGCTCCTGCACGGCCTCGGCGCCGCCGTGGCGGTGCAGCAGGCCGAACACCTCGTATCCCTTCCCGAGCAGCAGGGCAGCGAGATAGGCACCATCCTGGCCGGTCACTCCGGTGATCAGCGCGCGTGCCATCCGCTTCGCTCCCCCAATCCCCCGCGGCACGCCGAGACTAGACGGGGCTACGGCGTTGGGCCAGCGAAACGAACGTGTTCAGCCCGCGGCGACGGGGGCGAGGGAGGGCAGCCCGGCGCGAAACCGCATCGCCACGCGCAGGCCTTCCTCGGGGAAGGACACATTGACCTCGGCGCCCGGGCCGAGGTCGTGCGTCAGGCCGCGTTCCAGCATCCGCATGCCGAAGCCGCGGCGTTCGGCGGGCGGCGGCGCCACGGCGGGCCCGCCGCTCTCGCGCCAGTCGAAGCGGACGGTGCCGTCCTCGCCGAGCGACCAGGTCGCGTCCACCTCGCCGCCTGGGCGCGACAGCGCGCCGTGCCTGACCGCGTTGGTCGCGAGTTCGTGCAGCGCGAGCACCAGGGTCTGGGCTTGTGCCGCATCGACCTGGATGCGGCCCGAACCGCCGAGGCGGATCGCGCGCCCGCCTTCGAGCCAGGGGGCGAGGCCGGCGCGCACCACGCGCGCGAAGTCCACCTTGTCCCAGCCCTGTTCGGCGAGCAGGTCGTGGCTGCGCGTCAGCGCCTGCAGCCGCCCGACGAAGTCCCGCCCGAAGCCGTTCGAGGTGGTGCCGGCGCGCCGCAGCGACTGCGCCGCGATCGACTGCACGCGCGCGAGGGTGTTCTTCACGCGGTGGTTCAACTCGGTGACCAGCAGCTCGCGCGAGCGTTCGGCGCGCATGCGCTCGGTCACGTCCTGCATCACGGCGGAGACGCCGGTGACGACGCCGTCCGCATCCTTCACCGGATGGCAGGAGGCGAGCCAGTGCCGCACGTGCTGCACCGCGCCCGGCGCCTGGCCGGTGCAGGTGACGTCGAGCACCGGCCGCCCGGTCGCCAGCACCTGGCGTTGCGCGTCCTCGAGCGGGTTGGCGAGGCCGTCGGGCATCACCTCGTGCGGCGCGTGCCCGATATGGGCCTCGGTCGGCAGGCCGCTGATGGCGGCGAAGCGCGCATTCACGTTGACGAAGCGCAGCCCCGGATCGACGAGGGCGAGGCCGACCGGCACGGTGTCGTAGACGGCGCGCAATTCGGCGACGGTCTGGCGCACCTGCGCCTCGTTGAAGCGGTGCGCCGCGCCTGCGCCGCGCGCGTCGGTCACGTCGTGGATGGCGCCCACCCATTCGACCAGCTGGCCGTCCTCGGTGACGACCGGCACGCCGGTCGCGCGCACCCACCGCCAGGACCCGGCCTCGTCGGCGTTGCGCAGCCTGAACTCGACGCCGATCTGGCCGCGCGCGACGAGGCAGCGGCCCCATTCGGCGAGCGTCGGCGCGCGGTCGTCCGGGTTCAGCATCTCGATCCAGCCGTCGCCGCGGAAGGCGGGCGGGGTCTGTCCGGTCAGGCCGGCCCAGCCGGCGGCCTCGGTCCAGCCGCCGGCCGCATCCGCCCGCCAGAGCACGAGCGCGCCGGCTTCGGCGAGGGCGCGCAGGCGGCGCTCG
>NZ_JAAEDM010000142.1 GCF_018129065.1 Neoroseomonas soli
CGTCGCGCTGCAGGCGACGGGCACCGTCGCGGTCGGCGGCACGGCGCGGGTCGATGCCTCGGGCGGCGCGGGCGGCGGGCAGGTGCTGGTCGGCACCACCGGGCGCGGGCGCAACCAGGCCATGGCCCGGCGCACCATCGTCGAGAGCGGCGCCGAGATCCGCGCCGACGCCACCGGCACGGGCGATGGCGGCATGCTGGTGCTGAACTCGCTCGAACGCACGGAGATGCGCGGCACGCTGTCCGCCCGCGGCGGCCCCGGCGGAGGCAATGGCGGCTTCGTCGAACTCTCCGGCCAGGGGGTGCTGGAGGCCGCGGGCACGGTGGACGTCCGCGCGCCCGCGGGCACCAACGGCGAGCTGCTGATCGACCCGGACAACATCATCGTCAGCAACACCGCCCTGCCCACCACGCCGGGCGGCCTGCCAGCGGGCGAAACCATCACGGTCGAGATCACCACCGCGACCGGCAGCGTCACCGCCAACACCGGCGCGGCCACCGAATGGACGCGCATCTCGACGGCGGCGATCACCGGCTTCGCCGGGACCGTCACCCTCGATGCCGCGCGCGACATCATCGTCGATTCCGCGATCACCAAGGCCAATGGCGGGCTGACGCTGACAGCGGGGCGCAACGTCACGGTCGGCGCCGCGGTCGATGTGGCGGGCGCGCTGAACGTCACCGCGACGACGGGCGCCATCGCCATCAACGCCGACGCCTTCGCCACTTCCATGGCGCTGACCGCGGCGACGGGCATCGCCCAGGCGGCCGGCACCACCCTGCGGCACCGTACCGACGCGACGACGAACCTGGACCTCGCCGCGACGGTCACCGGCACGGGCAACGTGACGCTCGCCGGCGACAATGGCCGCATCCGGCTGCAGACCGGCGGGACGGCCGACGGCGACTTCACCCTGCGCAGCACGAACCGGGTGATCCTCGGCGGCGGCCAGACCCTCGCGGTCAATGGCATCGCGACGCTGACCGCCGATGTCCCCGGCAACCCGAACCAGAACAACCCCGGCATCTCGCTCCAGGGGACGCTGCTGGCCGAGAGCGTCGCGCTGTCGGCCAACCGCGACATTACCCAGGCGGCGGGCTCGGGCCTGTTCCGCATCGGCGTCGGCGGCGTCGCGGACCCGACCGGAGAGTTGCCGCTGACCGTCGCCGTCACCGGCAGTACCCGCCTGGTCAGTTTGGTGGGCGACAACGGCACGCTGCGGCTCGATGCCGGCAGCACCGAGGCCGGCGACTTCACGCTGCGCGGGCGCGCGCTGACCATCAACGGCCCGCTGACCGCGGGCACCGGCGGCACCGCGCGGAACGACGCCTACCTGACCGCCACGGCCGCCGACGGCGGGGTGCAGATCCAGGGCGTCATCACCGCGCGCAACCTCACGATCAACACCGATGGCGCGGTGACGCAGACCACGGCGCTCGCCCTCGGCGGCAGCGGCGGCGCCACCCCGAACGGGCTCCTGACCATCCGCGGCGCCGACGGCAGCGCAGCCTCGGGCGCGGGCTCGGTGATGCTGACGGCGGCGAACACCGTCGCCGGGCTCGATGCGCGCGCCACCGGCGCGCTCTCCTTCACGGCGGGCGGCGCGCTCGGCGTGCGGCAGGCGAGCGGCGAAGGGGTCACCCTGACGGGCACGGCGGTCACCGTCGCCTCCGGCCAGCCGGGGGTCGTCGCGACAGGCGCGGGCGACGTCCGCATCATCGCCGACAACCTCACCGTGCCGGGCAACATCGCCGCGCCGGACGGGCACACGATCAGCCTGCGCGTGGATGCGCTGGACGCAAGTGGCGGGACCATCTCCGCCGGCGCCGCCGGCACGGTCGAGATCGGCCCGCGCAATGCCACCTACGCCGTGCAGATCGGGACGGCCGGCAATCCGCCAGGCACGCTGGAACTGGCGACGGCCGACCTCAACGCCATCACGGCGGGCACGCTCAGGATCGGCCGCACCAGCATCGTCGGAGAGGCGGCCGAAACCATCGACGCCCAGGGCCTCGCGGTGACTGCGGCGGTGGCGCCGACCGCCGGGCTGTCGCTCATCAGCGCGAACGGCATCACCGTGGGCGCCGACATCACCGCGCCCTCCCTGCGCCTGGAGACCACCGGCGGGGCGATCGGCCTCGGCGCCGCGCGGCTGACCGCGAACGGCGCCACGGGACGCGCAATCCACCTCTACTCCGCCGACGCGATCACCCAGGGCGCGGCCGGGCTCCTCGTCGCCTCGGGCGGGATTTCCGACCTTGTCGCGCACAGCGCGACGGGCGACATCCTCCTCACGGGCCAGGGCGCCTTCCGCCTGGTCAATGGCGGGACGCCGGCCGGCGCGGCAGGGCCGCGCTCGCTGTATGCGGCGGCCGGCGACATCTCCTTCACCACGACCGCCGGGCTGGTGGTGAACGCCGCGGCCGAGGCGTCCTCGCCCGGCGCCACCCTGTCGCTCGAAGCCCGCGCGATCCTGCTCAACGCGCCGCTGCTGACCTTCGCGACCGATGGCGTGGTCGACCTGCGCGCCACGGGCGGCGGGGCGGCGAGCACCATCACCCAGGGCGTGGGCGGGATCATCACCGCCAGCCTGCTCAACCTCGATGCCGAAGGGGCGGTCGGCCTCGCCACCGCGCCGAACCAGGTGGGCGCGCTCGGCAGCATCGCCTTCGCCGACGGCTTCGCCTTCCGCAGCGCCGATGCCCTGACCCTCGCCGGCCCGCTCGCGGCGACCGGCGGCGGCGACGCCACCATCACCCTCGTCGCCGATGCCGGCAGGCTGCAGATCGATGCACCGATCGGCGCCGGCGCGGGCACGCTGCGTCTCGAGGCCACGACCGGGGAAATCCGGCAGGCGGCGACCGGCGCCGCGATCACCGCCGGGCGCGTCGAGGTGACGGCAGGGGGCGATGCGCTGCTCGCCCCGACCGGGGTCGACCGCAACCAGGTGGCGGTGCTGGGCACCAGCACGGTGGGCGGCACGCTCGCCTTCGCCGCGGCAGGCAACCTCGCCCTGGACGGCACGATCACCACCCAGTCCGCCGCGGTCGGCTCGCTCTCGGTCGAGAGTGACGGCACGTTGCGCGTCAATGCCGGGGCCAGCCTCGCCTCCGGTTCGATCCGGCTGGTCTCTGTCGGTGCCATGACCATCGCCGGCACCGTCGGCCTCGACGAGCCCGTGCCGGTCAGCCAGGTGCGCCTCGGCGCCGGTCCGGGCATCACGCAGGAAGCCACGGGGCGGATCGTCGCCGATGCGCTCGGCGTGCGCGCCACCGGCGACGTGGACCTCACGGCGGGCAGCAACGAGGTGCGCCGCGTCGCGGCCCAGGCCACCGGGCTCTTCGCCCTCGACACCGCCGGCGCGCTGACGACGGGGAGCGTGACCGCCGTGCCGTTGCCGGGCGACGGGGCGGTGGACATCGCGGGAGTGCTCGGCCGCTCCGTCACGCTCTCGGCTGGCGACCTGACCATCCAGCCGGGCCTGCTCGACGGCGTGTTCGGGGTCTGGGCGAATGCGACGGACGGCGTGCTGACGCTGCATGCCGACCGCCTGACGGTGAATGGCCTCCTCGGTGCCGGCAACCAGGGCAGCGTGCCAAACCTGGACGGGACGATCGTCGTCGCGCCGCGTGACCTCGCGCGCCGAATCTCGATCGGGCTCGACGATCCCGGCGCGCTGTTCCTCTCGGGGGCGACGCTCAGCGCGCTCGGCGCGCGCCATGTGGTCGTCGGCCGCGGCGAGGCGGGCGCCGGCACGCTCACCGTCGGGGGGGCGGCGAGCGTGCTCTCCGGCGTGAACGACGTGCTGCTGCAGGGCGGCGCGATCGCGCTCAACGCCTTCTTCACGCTGCCGACGGCGGATGGGCTGCTGCGGCTGCACGCGACCGGGGGCGACATCGTGCAGGCGGCGATGGGCGGCGTGGCGGCGAGCCGGCTCTCCTTGCTCGCCGATGCGGGCTCGGTGCTGCTCGGATCGCCCGGGCTGCTGAATTCGGTGACGCAGGTTTCGGGCGGGGTGGCGGCGGGCGAACGCTTCGTCTTCCGCGCCGACGGCACCTACCACCTGGCCGCGCCCGGCATCGCCGCAGCGGGGGCGGAGGTCGACCTTTCCTCCGCCACCGGCAGCATCCTGCAGGTCCTCGGCGCGCCGATCCTGGCGGACCGGCTGCTGGTCGCGGCCGCCTTCGACGTGACGCTCGACGGCGGCGGCGCCATGGCGGGCGCGGGCGATCTCAACCGTGTCGCCAGCCTCTACGCGACCGCCGCCGGCGGCACCCTGACGCTACGCAACGCCGACGCGCTGACGGTCGAGGCGGCGGGCTCGACCGCTCTCCTCGGCGGCGGCGTGGTGCTCGAGGCCCCCACCCTCACGCTCGCCGGCAACGTCTCGGCGAATACCCTGGGCGGCCATGTGGTGCTGCGCACCGGGGCGGATTTCGATGCGCCGGCCGCGGGCAGCATCACCCAGACCGGCGGCATCATCCGCACGCAGGATCTCTCCGCCTCGGCCGGGGGCGACATCCACCTCGGCGGGGCGAACGAGATCGCGCGCATCGTCGCCGGCTTCGGCACCTCGGCCACCAGCACGAACGGCGTCGTCGTCACCAATGGCGGCACCTTCCTGATCGCCAACAGCCTGACCGACCTGCAGGTCGCGGCGCCGGTCACGGCCGCGGGCGGCGGCATCTCCATCTTCTCCAACGGCGTCAGCGTCGCGCCGCTGCTCGCGGACGTGCCCTTCTACGCGCCCGGCGGGACGGTGCAGTTCGCCCCCTTCACCGCCGGGGGCACGATCGGGCTCGGTGGCTTCGGCGGGCTCGACACCACCACCATCACCGCCGACGCGATCCAGCGCGTCACCGCGGATCGCCTGGTCATCGGCAGCCAGGCGCCGACCGATGCGACGAGTTCCGGCACCATCACCCTGCGCGGCGCGCTGGACCTGACCCAGCCCGGCGGCCCGATGGCGCTGGAATTGCGCAGCGGCGGGGACATCGTGGCGGACGGCTTCGCGCTCTCGGTCGCGCGGCTCAGCGCCTACGCGAATGGCGACATCGCCATCGGCACGGCGGACAGCCGCATCGGCAGCCTCGATCAGGGCCTCGGTGACCCGGTGGCGAGCATCCGCGCCGGCGGGGCGGTGCGCGTGACGAGCGCGGGGGTGGATGCCGGCACGGGCCTCTTCACCATCGCCGCGCCGATCTTCGCCGGCGCGGGCGGCACCATCACGCTCCAGGCGCCGGATTTCGCGCTCAACGCATTGGTGGAAACCGGCGCGGGTACCGCGGGGCGGATCGAGATCCTCTCGCCGCGCACGCTCAGCCTCGGCGGCGCGGCGGCCGATGCCGGCACGGCGCGGCTGACCGCGGCGGAACTCGCGCTGCTCGACGCGCAGGGCGGCACGGTCTTCGCCGCTGCGCCGGATATCCGGCTCTCGGGTGCCTGGACGCTCGACCCCACCGCGGCGGGCCGGCTGGAACTCGCTCTCACGGCGGGCGGTGCCGGCACCATCACCCAGACGGCGGGCGGGCTGTCCGTCGGCGCACTCGGCCTCACCGCACTGGCGGGCGCGGGGACGGTGCAGATCGACCTCGCCGGCAACAGCCTGCCGGTGATCCAGGCGGCGGCGCTCGGCGCCGTTTCCGTCGCCACCGAGGGCGCGCTCGAGGTGCGAGGCACCAGCGCCGGCGGCGACGTGACCTATCGCGGGGCGGACATCACCCTCTCCACCGCCGGCCTCGCGCCGGGCCAGGCAACCATCGAGGCGCCGGGCCGCGCGGTGAGCCTGACCGCGACCGCGGGCGACATCACGGGCACCACGGCGCAGGCCGCCGTGCGCGCGACGGCGCTCGCCGCCACCGCGACGGCAGGCGAGGTGCGCCTGAGCGGCGACAACGCAGTCGGCACGCTGGCCGCAACGGCACGGGACGGCGTGGTCTTCCGCAATACCGGGACGCTCACGGCCACCGTGGTCGGTGCGGGCGGCGCCGGCACGGGCGTGGCCGGGGACATCGACATCGCCGCGGCTTCCCTGGTGCTGAACGACGTCCTCTCCAGCGGCACCGTGACACTCGATGCCGGCGCCGGCGACCTGTTGCAGGCCGGCGGCGCGCGCCTGTCGGCAGCGACGCTGGCGGCGACCGCGGCGGGCGCCATCCGCCTTGCCGGGAGCAATCCGGACGGCACGGCGCGCAACCAGATCCAGGATCTGACCGCGTTGTCCGCCGGTGGCGACATCACGCTGCGCAATGCGCTGGCGCTGACGGTGGATGTGCCGATCTCGGTCGGCACCGACCGCGTGCTGACGCTGGAAGCGTCGACGCTGACCCTGGCCGGCAGCCTCTCGGCGGCGGGGCCGAACGGGCACGTCATCCTGCGCACCGGCGGCTTCGCGGGCGGCGTGGCGAGCGGCGGCGACATCCTGCAGACCGGCGGCACGATCAGCGCGGCCTGGCTTGCGGCGCTGGCGGGCGGGACGGTCAGCCTCGACCGGGCGGGCAATGCCATCGGCGCGCTGGGCGGCGGGCGCGATGCCTCGGGCGCGCTGGTCGGGCTCGGGCTCTCGGCGGGCGGCGACGCCACGCTGCGCAGCAGCGGCTTCGGTGGCAGCGCGACGCTCGCGGTGGCGGAT
>NZ_JAAEDM010000143.1 GCF_018129065.1 Neoroseomonas soli
CTCGCGGTGGCGGATGCGGCGCAGGTCGGCGCGGGCGGCGCGCTGACGCTGCGCGCGGACGACCTCGCGATCGGCGCGGCGCTGCGCGCGCCGGGCGGGACCATCACCCTCATGCCGGTCACCACCGATGCCGGCATCGGCTATGTGCTCGGCGGCGCGGCGGGCAGCGCGACCGCAGGCCGCATCACGCTGGACGAGGCGGAACTCGCCTTCCTGCCCACCGGCACGCCGGCGGCGGAACTGCGCCTCGGCGCGGTCGGCGCGACGGGCGCCATCGACATCCTCGGCACGGTGGACCTGGTGGACGGCCTCAACGGGCCGCGTGTGGGGCGGCTGACGCTCGCGGGCGACGGCGCGCTGACCCAGGCAGCGGGCTCGCGGCTCGACGTCGCCTCGCTCTCGGCGCTGTTCCCGACCGGCGCGGTGCTGCTCGACCCGGGCGTGGCCGGCAACCGCATCGCCGCGATCGAGGGCGTGACGGCGGGCGGCCAGGTCGCCATCCGCGGCGGCGCCGGGATGATGGACGTGCGGGGCGGGATCGCCGCGGGCAACGGCACGCGCGTCGTGCTGCGCGCCGACGACCTCGATATCCAGGCGCCGGTGCGCGCGCCGGGCGGCACCATCGCCCTCCTACCCGAGACCGCGGGCCGGACCGTCACACTCGGGGGCGCGGGGGCCGGGACGCTCTCGCTCGACAGCGCGGAGATCGCGCGGCTCGGCGGCGCGGGCGGGACGCTCGGCGCGCCAGGGGCACTGCGGCTGATCATCGGCTCCGACGGCATGACGCGCAGCGCGGGGGACATCCTCGTCACCGGCGACGTGCCGTTGCGCGAGGGCGCGACCGTGCGCGCCGGCACGCTGGAACTGGTGGCCGGAACGCCGGGGATCGCGGGCGGCAGCGTGCGGCAGGCCGGCGGCTCGGTGGCCGTCGGCACCGTCACCGGCACGGCCCAGGGGGATTTCCAGCTCGGGCTCGCCGCCAATGCCTTCGACACGGCGAGCGGCATCACCGCCGGCACGGCGCCCACCGTGGGCGCCACCGGCCAGGTCGCGCTCGGCACCGCGGGCGGGCTGGTCGCCACCGATATCACCGCGCCCGTTTCGGTACGGCTGACGGCCGGCGCGGCCCTGACGGCCGGCAACGTGGTCGCGCCCACGATCCTGCTGCAGGGCGGCACGGTGACGCTCGCCGGCCTGATCCAAGGCGTGGGTTCCGTCACCATCGAGAGCACCGGCGCGGTGACGCAGCAGTCCGGTGCGCTGATCGTCACCGACTTCCTCGCGCTGAACGGCGGTTCCGTCTCGCTGCCCGAGGACAACCGGATCGCCGAAATCGGCAACCTGGTGGCCGGTGGACCCGTGCTCGCGCTGAGCACGGTGCTGCCGCTGCTGGTCAGCGGGGCGGTGTCGGCCAATGGCAGCCTCGCCTTCTCGACCGACCAGGGGCTGACGGTGGCGCCCGCGGGCAGCATCACCGTGAGCGGCGGGCCCGGCACGGCGACGCTCAGCGCGGGGGGCGACATGTCCTATGCCGGCGCGCTGACCACGAGCGGCGGCGCCGCGCTGACGACGCCGGGGGCGCTCTCCTTCACGGGTTCCGGTTCCATCGGCGGCAATGCGCTGCTCAGCGCCGGCACGACGATGGCGCTGGCTGGCGCCTTCGCGGCACAGGGCACGTTGCTGGCCTCGGCGGGGGGCGCGCTCAACACCACCGCGCAGGTCATTGTCGGGGGCCATGCGACCTTGACCTCCGGCGGCATGCTGAACGCCGGCGGGCGGATCGAGAGCAGCGGCGGGAACCTCGCACTGACCGGTGCGACCGGGCTGACGGCAGACGGCACGTTCATTGCCGCCGGCGCGGCCACGCTGGCGGCGACGACCGGCGATGCGTCGCTGGCGGGTGCGCTCACCGCGGGTGCGGCGGCGACGGTTTCCGCCGGTGGCGGGATCACCCTCGCCGGCACGCTGACGGCGGGCGGCGCGGTTGGCGTTTCGGCCGGCGGCGCGCTCGACACCACGGCGCAGGTCACTGCGGGGGGCAATGCCACCTTCACCGCCGGCGGCCCGATGACCGCCGGAGGGCGGATCCAGAGCACCGGTGGCGACCTTGCCCTCACTGGCGCCACCGGGCTGACGGCAGACGGCACGTTCATTGCCGCCGGTGCGGCCACGCTGGCGGCGACGACTGGCGCTGCGTCACTGGCGGGTGCGCTCACCGCGGGCGCGGCGGCGACGGTTTCCGCCAGTGGCGGGGTCACCCTCGCCGGCACGCTGACGGCGGGCGGCGCGGTGGGCGTTTCGGCTGGTGGCGCGCTTGGCACCACCGCGCAGGTCAGCGCTGGCACCACTGCCATCGTCACCGCCGGCAGCGGGGTCAACCTGGCCGGCACGCTCACAGCGGGCGGCGCGGTTGGCGTCTCCGCCGGTGGCGCGCTCGACACCACGGCGCAGGTCACCGCGGGGGGCGATGCCACCTTCAACGCCGGCGGCCTGCTGACCGCCGGAGGGCGCATCGAGAGCACCAGTGGCAACCTCGCCATGACAGGCGCAACGGGCCTCGCCGCGAACGGTACCTTTATGGCGGGCGGCTCGGCGGCAATGGCGGCAACGACCGGGGCCGCGTCGCTGGCGGGCGCGCTGACGGCGGGCAGCGCGGCCTCGGTTTCGGCTGGCGGCGCCCTCGACATCACGGCGCAGGTCACCACCGGCGCCGCTGCCATCGTCACCGCCGGCAGCGGGCTGGCGCTGGCAGGTACGGTCACGGCGGGCGGCAGCGTCACCGCCTCGGCCGGTGGCGCGCTCGGCACCACGGCGCAGATCACGGCCGGCGGCAATGCCTCCTTCACTGCCGGCGGTCCGCTGACCGCCGGAGGACGTATCCAGAGCACCGGTGGTGACCTTGCCCTCACCGGTGCCACCGGGCTGACGGCAGACGGCACTTTCATTGCCGCCGGTGCGGCCACGCTGGCGGCGACGACCGGCCCCGCATCGCTGGCGGGCACACTGACGGCAGGCGGAGCGGCGACAGTCTCGGCTGGCGGCGCGCTCGGGACTACGGCGCAGGTCACGGCCGGCGGCGATGCCACCCTCACCGCCGGCGGCCTGCTGACCGCCGGAGGGCGCATCGAGAGCACCAGTGGCAACCTCGCCATGACCGGCGCGACCGGCCTCGTCGCGAACGGCACCTTCGTCGCGGGCGGTTCGGCCGCGCTGGCGGCGACGACCGGCGCCGCATCGCTGGCGGGCACGCTGGCGGCGGGCGGTGCGGCCATGGTTTCGGCCGGCGCAGCCCTCGGCACCACCGCGCAGGTCACGGCCGGCGGCGATGCCACCTTCACCGCCGGGGGTACGCTGCACGCCGGCGGGCGGATTGCCTCGGGCGCCGGGAACGTCGAGATCCTCGGCACCGGCGGGGTCATCGCCGACGGCGCGCTCGCCGCCGGCCAGGCCGTGCGCATCGCCGCCGGGGCGGGCGCGGTCACCCTGTCCGGCGGCATCACGGCCGGCACCACGACCGAGGCCTCCGCCGCGGGCCCGCTCCAGAGCACCGGACAGATGCGGGCCGGCGGCGAGATCGGGCTATCCTCCGGCGGGAACATGGTGCTCGGCGGCAGCCACGTCGCGGGAGGGGCGCTGACGGCGACCTCCGGCGGCGGGCTGGCCACGGGCGGGACGATGCAGGCGGGCGGCACCGCGACGCTGCGCGCGGATGGCGGCACCCTCGCGCAGGGAGGCACCGTCGCGGCCGCCGCCGCAGTCCTGGCCGCGGGCGGCGGCATCGAGCAGACTGGCACGGTCGCGGCGGGCGGCGATGTCAGGCTCTCCGCCGGCGGCTCTGTCACCAATGCGGGCACGCTCGCGGCGGGCAGCGCGCTGACGCTCGGGGCTGGCGGCTCCGTTGCCAATACGGGCACGCTCGCGGCGAGCGGCACGCTGACGCTCGGGGCCGGCGGCTCTGTCACCAATTCGGGCACGCTCTCGGCGGGCGGCACGCTGACGCTCGGCGCCGGCGGCTCCATTGCCAATACGGGCACGCTCTCGGCCGGCGGCACGCTGACGCTCGGGGCCGGCGGCGGGCTGGTGCAGACCGGACTGGCGCAGGCCGGTGGGGCCGCGGCATTCTCAGCCGGCGGGCCGGTGACACTCGCGGGGCAGAGCACCGCGGGCACCGCCTTCGACCTCTCTACGCCGGACACAGCCACCCTTGCCGGCGGCAAGATCACCGCCGGCACCTCGGTGCGGGTCGGCGCGGGCCAGGGCCTGACCCTGCTGGCCTTCCAGATCGACCCGGCAACCATCCTGCTCGAGACCGGCGGCGTCATGTCGCTCACCGGTAGCGGGCTGACCTCCAGCGAGAGCATCCGCCTCTCGGCGGGCAGCATCGTCATCCGCGGCGGCACCATGACAACCGGCACGCTGGATGTGGATTCGGCGGGGACGCTGACCCTCGCCGGCGGGCTCTACGTCATCGGCCAGGCGGTTGCGTTCAGCGCCCCGGGCGGCATCCTGGCCACGAACCGCGTGACCGTGACGCCGCGCGACAACCTGCTGCCGGCGGTGGTGTTCGACACCCGCGCCGCCAGCCGGCAACCCGAACCGCTCACGGTCGTGGAACCGGACATCCCCGGCCTGCCGGCCCGCCAGCAAGCGACCCAGGTGCGCATCCCGGGCACCGAGGCGCCGGGCAGCTTCGGCGCGGCCAGCAGCGCGGCGGCGGGGACGATGGTGCTCGACATCGATGCCGGCCTCAGTGCGGTCTTCCTGCTGCTGGACGGCGGGGCGGCGACGGGCACCATCCACTCGGCGGGCCGGCTCGGCATCCACGGCACCGGCGGCTCGGCGGAACTCACCGGCACCCTCGTCGACCGCACGGGCAACCCGGTGGTCGGCCCGGCGGCGGCCCGCTTCGCCGACAGCACGCGACCGGCGGCCACCGGCGCGCTGACGCGCTACCGCATCAACGGCTGCGTCGTCTCCTCGATCAACTGCATCGTGCCGAGCCAGGTGATCTCTATCCCGCAGGCGCCGCCGGAGCGGGTGGATGTGCGCCTCCTGGGTGGCCGCATCACCGACCCCGACGTGCAGATCCCCAACGTCGCCGATGAGGATTACTGACACCGTGCGCGCGCCGCTCGCCGCCCTGGCCCTGATCGGCCTCTCCGCCTGCACCGAGCCGCCGCCGGACGCCTATGTCACCCGTTCGGTCAGCGCCACGGCCGGCGAGCCCGCCGGCACCGATGCCCGCAACGAGGCCTGCCAGGTGCAGCCCGGCCGCACCCCGCCGGCCGACCGCGCCGTGCTGCGCGCGCGGGAGGTCTTCTGCGGCGGCTGGACCCAGCCCGCCGCGCGCGTCGTGGAGTTGCAGGGCGGCGCCAGCGAGGCCGACCTCGACGCCCTCGCCGCCTCCGGACTGTGGCGATCCTGGCTCGATCAGCGCGTGACCTGCGCGGCGCCGACGCGCACCACCATCGTCGGCGGCGGCTCCGCCCGGCTGCTCGCCTGCACGCGCCGCGCCGGCGGCTGGCCGCATGTCGCGCTGGTCACGGCAGGCCCCTCGGGCCCGGTGGTGGCCGACGGTGTCGCGACCTCCCTGCCCGTCATCGAGCGCCTGGCCACCGGGCGGAGCGGCGGCGGCGGTGGCGGCGGGCGCTCCGCCGCGCTCGAACTCGCGGTCGCGCGGCTGTCCGCCGACGCCTTCGGCGCCGCCGATGTCGGCCGCTACGAGCAGTTGATGGCGCTTGGCCGCGACCTGAACCAGACGGAGAACTTCGCCGCCGCCGAGGACGCCTATCGCGCCGCGCTCGCCGTGCAGGAACGCGTGCTCGGCCGCGACAACCCGAACACCGCGACGGCGATGCTGCACCTTGCCGTCAACCTCTCGAACCAGAGGCGGCTGGCCGAGGCGCAGGTGCTGCTCGACCGCGCCGCGACGCTCGCCCCGCGCGCCGCCGACCCGGCAACGCCCGCCCGCGTGCTGCACTACCGCGGGCTGCATGCGCTCAATGCCGGGGACGCGGCCGCCGCCGCCGCGATGCTGGAGCAGGCGGAGGCCGGCTACGCCGCCCTCGTGCCCAACATCAACGCCTCGCGGGAGGGGGACGGGACCGACCTGCTCGCCGATCCGCTCCAGCAATCGGCCGTGCTCGGCCTCGCGGAGGCCAAGCGCAACCGCGCCGTCGCGCTCTCCCGCACCGGACGGGGGCAGGAGGCGACGGCCCTGGTCGCCGAGGCGCGGCAGGTGCTGCGCCGCGCCGGGCTCGAGCCGAACATGATGGTCGGCCGCGCGCTCCGCACCGAGGCCGGCGCCGACATCCGCCTCGGCCGCACCGTGGCCGCGGCCTCGCTGCTCGAGCGCGCGGCGGGCCGCTTCGGCATCGCCGCGCCGGGCGAGCGGCCGGAGGCGGTGACGCTCTTC
>NZ_JAAEDM010000144.1 GCF_018129065.1 Neoroseomonas soli
GGACGCCTGGCTCGGCAGCGCCACGCCCGAGGGGCGGAACGGCGGCACGCCCAGGTCGGGGTCGCGCGCGGCCGGCACTGTCGTCGGCGCGGCCTCGGTGCCCGCGGCAGCGGCCCCCGGTTCATCCTTGCGTCGGAAGATCGACATCCTGGAGCCCCCTCGATTCCTGGAGGTTAACGTGAAGGCTCGGGGCTACCACGCGCCGCGACGCGGCCACAACGCCGGTACCGGGCTTATCCCCAGGATTCCCGCAATCAATTCCCTGTGGACCGCCGCAGAAGGTGAACCGAGGCGGCCGTTCCGAGGACGGGCACCAGGAGGTTGAGAATCGGCACCAGCGCCATCGCCGCCAGGACGATGCCGAGCGACCAGCCCGCGAACCGCCGTGCCCGCCAGGCAGCCCGCGCCCCCGCCATATCCATGCGAAGAAGGGCCGTCTGCTGGAACAACCCGGCGCCCAACGCATAGGCCGAAACAAGCAGCGCCAGCACGAACCCCGCCACCGGCACGAAGAGCAGGGGCAGCATCAGCACCTGCAGCAGCAGCAGCCTGAGCCCGAAGCGCAGGCCGAAGGCGATCTGCGCGGCGATGGAAGCGCCCTGCGGCGGCGGCAGGCCGGGGTAGTGTCGCCGCTCCACCGCCGCGGCGACGGGTTCCACGAGCTGGCAGGCGATGGCCGCCGCCACCGGCAGGAAGAGCCACCAGGCCAGCAGCAGCGCCACCCCGCCGCCGCTTGCCTGCGCGAGCCAGGAGAGCCAGCCCGTGCCGCCGGCCGCCCAGGCGGCGGCCTCGACCGCGCCCCAGGTGAGCAGGCCGACCGCGACCGCGGCACCCAGCACGCCCCAGAGCAAGGGACGGCGGAAGGCAGGGTCGCCCATCTGGCCGAGGGCGAGGATCAGGGCGGTGGGCATGTCGGAACCTTCGGTGGGGTGTGAGGTGGATATCCCCGGCGGCAAAGGCTGACGAGAGGGGGCGCCGCCCCTCCCTCGACCCCCCCCGGCAAAGGCCGAAGGGCCTTTGCAAACCAATTTGCGGGTGCCCGAGGGGAGGGGGCTTTCGGGCCTTGGCGGAGGAGGGCGCCTTGCCCCTTGGCGCGCCTTGGCCCGGGCGGCAGATTGCCGCCCGCATCAGAAGGCAGGGACGATGATCGGACGACGGGGCGCGATCGGCGTGGGTCTTGGGCTGGCGGCCGGCGCCGCGCAGGCGCAGCCGGCCGGCTGGCCGGACCGGCCCTTCCGCCTCGTGGTCGGCTACCCGGCGGGCGGTCCGTCGGACGTCTTCGCCCGGCTGACGGCGGGGCAAATGGGCCCGCGCCTCGGCCAGACCGTGGTGGTCGAGAACCGGCCCGGCGGCGGCGCCGTGCTGGCGAGCGAGACCGTCGCCCGCGCGCCGGCCGACGGCCATACCTGGCTCCACACCGACAACGGCATCCTGGTCTACAACCCGGCGCTCTACGCCCGCCTGCCCTACGATCCGGACAGGGACCTCGCCGGCGTCGGCTTCATCGGCAGCTTCCCGCTCTACATCGTCTGCCGCGCGGACGCGCCCTGGGCGGATTTCCCGGCGCTGCTCGCGGCCAGCCGGACCCGCGCGCCGACCTATGGCAGCCCGGCCGTCGCCTCCCCGCACCACCTGGCGATGGAACTGGTGAAGCGGCGCTCCGGCCTCGCCGCAGAGCACGTGCCCTATCGCGGCGGGCAGGCGGCGATGCAGGACCTGCTCGCCGGCAGCGTCGAGACGGTGATGATCGACACCGCCACCGGCCTGCCCTTCATCCGCGACGGCCGCGTGCGCGCGCTGGCCGTGCTGACCGAGGCCCGCACCACCGAGGCCCCGGCCGTGCCGACACTGCGCGAACTGGGCCACGACGCCGTCGCCTTCGGTTGGCAGGGCATCAGCGTCCCCAAGGCCGTCCCGGGTCCCATCGTCGCGCGGCTGAACGCCGAACTGGTCCGCGCCGTGGCCTCGGAGGAGGTGCAGGCCCGCGCCCGCGGCCTCGGCATCCAGACCAATGCCTGGAGCGCGGCCGAGTTCGACGCCTTCGTCGCCGCCGAGAACACCCTGTGGCGGCCGCTGATCCGCGACCTCGGGATTCGTTTGGATTCTTGACCTGCCCTGCCGACCTGCCCAAGTTGCGCGCATGACACGGCGAACGCTGATCCTGGCCCTCGTGGCCTCGGTCGTCGCCCTGCCGGCGGCGGCCACCGAAGGAGCGGTCCAGCGCGCGGGACGCGCGGTGGAACGCGGCGCCAAGCGCACCGGGGAAGCAGTCGAACGCGGTGCGCACCGCACCGGCTCGGCCCTCGAACGCGCGGCGAACTGGACCGGCGAGCGCCTGCGCCGCGCCGGCCGCTGGGCCTTCGGGGACTGACCCGCGCGGTCAATTCCATTGGCCGCCAGTGTCCTGCCCGCGAAGTTCGCTGGATTTCCAGCGAACGAAGCGAACAAGCAGGCCACTGAAAACAAAGGCTAGTGGCCTGAGAACGAAATTCGCAGGATTTCGGAATCAGGACACTAGCAGCGGTTTCCGTTCGCCTCGGCTCGCGAACACCGCTCCAGGTCTTTGTTCTTGCGAGCATCTTCACCCGATCAGGTGATTCCACCTGATCGGGATCTGCTCTAGCAGCGGTCGTCGTGCCCTCGGACGCCGGGCGGACCCCATCCCCCTTGCCTTCGCCGGACTGCCGGCGGGCCGCATTCGCGGCCTCGGCCCGCTTTGCGGGCGGCAGGCTGGGAACGGGGGCTGCCGGCATGGCGATCGGCGGCGGGATGGCTGCTCCCCTGCGGAGCCTGCATCGGCAGTCCCCGGTCCGCCGCGCGGCCGCATCACCGGCCCGCGCGCGTCCCGCCCCGTTGTCGCCATCCGAAACAGCCATCATCTTCCTCGCGCGGCGCCGGCATTCCGGCGCGCGTTTCCGCTGGAGGCATCGATGCGTCTCGTCCCTGCCGCCCTGGTCCTGGCCATCGCCGCCGCCCCGGCGCTGGCGCAGACCGCCGGCGGCCTGCCCCCGCCCGTGCCCCGCCCAGTCGAGCAGGCCCCGGCACCCGCCCCCGCTCCCGCCAATGATGCCGCCCCCGCCCGCCAGCCGGGCGTCGGCGAACGCACCGGCACGGCGATCGACCGCGCCGCGGAATCGACCGGCCAGGCACTGGGGCGGGCGGCGGATGAAACCGGCTCGGCACTCGGTCGCGCCATGCGCTGGTCCGGCCAGCAGATGCAGGGCGCGGGGGAATGGACCCAGCGCCAGGGCGAACGCATGACCGGGCAGGGCGCCGCGCCCGCCCAGCCGGCCCAACCCGCCCAGCCGGCGGCGCCGGCCCAACCCGTCCAGCCGGCGGCGCCGGCCGCCCCGCCCTCGCGGTAGGTTCAGCGCGCCGGGTGCAGGTGGATGGCCGGCAGGCCGGCCGCCTCAGCCACCAGCGTGCGGTGGCAGTGCCGCGGATCATCCTCGAGGCAGAGCAGGCAGACCCGTTGCCGCCGCGCGAGATCCCCGAGGTTCGCCAGCGCCGCCTGCGCCTCGGTGCCTTCGAGATGGGCGGCGAAGATGCGTTTCATCACCTCCGGCTTGCCGGTGCGCGCCGCCTCCCGCCCCGCCGCCGGCGTGCCGAGGGCGCGCAGGTGCAGGTAGCCGATCCCGGCCTCCTCCAGCGCGGCCGAGAGCGCGCCCTTGGAAAAGCCCGGCTTGCGGCTGTTGGCGATGGCGCGGACATCGACCAGCGTCTGCACCTTCGCCTCGCGCAGCGCCGCCAGCAGCGTGGACGGCGTCGCGCGCTCGTAGCCGATGGTCAGGACCTCGCCGGCCTGGCTCACTTCGGCAGGGCGGCGTGGGCCGCGAGGCAGGCCATGTCCAGGATCTGGTTCACCCCCGCCTGCATCGGCACGATCTGCGCCGAGTGCGACAGGCCGATGAGCAGCGGCCCGATCACCGTCGCGCTGGTCAGCCGCGGCACGGAGCGCGCCAGGATGTGCGCCGCGTGCAGCCCCGGCATGATGAGGATGTTGGCCGGCCCGGTCAGGCGGGAGAAGGGATAGAGCGAGGCGCGCAGCCCGTGGTCGAGCGCGACGTCGGCCGACATCTCGCCGTCGAACTCGAAATCCGCACCCTTTTCGGTGAGCAGCTTCACCGCCTCGCGGATGCTGCCGGGGATGGTGCCTCGCGGGTCGCCGAAGGTGGAGAAGGAGAGGAAGGCGACGCGCGGCTCCAGCCCCAGCCGCCGGGCCGCCACGGCCGAGCCGCGGGCGATGCCGGCGAGCGTCTCGGCATCCGGGCGCTCGTGCACCGCGGTGTCGGCCACCAGCACCGTGCCGGCGCGGCGGGAGACGATGATGGACAGGCCGAAGGTGACGCGACCCGGGATCGGGTCGATCGCCATGGAGATACCCTCCATCGCCACCGAATACGACCGCGTGCTGCCGGTGACGACCGCATCCGCGTCCCCGGTCGCCACCATGCAGGCGGCGAAGACGTTGCGGTCCTGGTTCACCAGGCGCTGGCAGTCGCGGAACAGGAAGCCCTGGCGCTGGCGCTTGGCATAGAGGAATTCGGCATAGCGCCGGTTGGAATCCGAAAGGCGGGCGTTGTGGATCTCGATCCCGTCCGGCAGCGGGATGCCGAGCGCGGCCGTGACCGCATTGACCCGCTCCTCCCGCGCGACCAGCACGGGCGTGCCGTAGCCGGCGTTGCGGAAGGCGATCGCGGCGCGGATCACCTTCTCCTCCTCGCCTTCGGCGAAGACGACGCGGCGCGGGTTGTTGCGGACGGAGTCCGCGATCGCCTCGAGCGCGCCGACCGTGGCATCCAGCCGGTTCGCGAGGTCGCGCGCATAGCGCTGCAGGTCGATGATCGGCTTGCGGGCGACGCCGGACTCCATCGCCGCCCTGGCGACGGCGGGCGAGACGCGGGAGATCAGCCGCGGGTCGAAGGCATTCGGGATGATGTATTCGGGCCCGAAGCGCAGTTCCTTGCCGGCGCCGGCGCCGGCCACTTCCTCCGGCACGTCCTCGCGCGCCAGCATCGCCAGCGATTCGGCGGCCGCGATCTTCATCGCGTCGTTGATCGTGCTGGCGCGGACGTCGAGCGCGCCGCGGAAGATGAAGGGGAAGCCGAGGACGTTGTTGACCTGGTTCGGGTAGTCGGACCGGCCCGTCGCGATGATCGCGTCCGGCCGCGCCGCGCGCGCCTCGTCCGGCGTGATCTCGGGGTCGGGGTTCGCCATGGCGAAGATGATCGGCTTCGGCGCCATGCTGCGGACCATGTCCTGCGTCAGCGCGCCCTTCGCCGAGAGGCCGAAGAACACGTCCGCCCCTTCCAGCGCCTGGGCCAGCGAGCGCGCGGAGGTCGCGGCGGCGTGCGCCGACTTCCACTGGTTCATGCCTTCGGTGCGGCCGCGCCAGATCACCCCCTTGGTGTCGCAGAGGATCACGTTCTCCGGCCGCATGCCCATGGCCTTCACCAGCTCGGCGCAGGCGATGGAGGCCGCGCCGGCGCCGTTGATGACGAGCCGCGTCGCCCTGATGTCCCGTCCCGTCAGGTGGATCGCGTTGATCAGCCCGGCGGCGGCGACGATCGCCGTGCCGTGCTGGTCGTCATGGAACACCGGGATGTCCATGAGTTCCCGCAGGCGCTGCTCGATGACGAAGCATTCCGGCGCCTTGATGTCCTCGAGGTTGATCCCCCCGAAGGACGGCCCGAGGTAGCGCACCGAATTCACGAAGGCGTCGACGTCCTCGGTCTCGACGCAGAGATCGATCCCGTCGACGTCCGCGAAGCGCTTGAACAGCGCGACCTTGCCTTCCATCACCGGCTTGGACGCCAGCGCGCCGAGGTTGCCGAGCCCCAGCACCGCCGTGCCGTTGGAGATGACGGCGACGAAGTTCCCCTTGGCCGTGTAGTCGTAGGCGAGCTTCGGGTCGCGGTGGATGTGCAGGCAGGGTTCGGCGACGCCGGGCGAATAGGCCAGCGAGAGGTCGCGCGCGGTGATCAGCGGCTTGGTCAGCCGGATCTCGAGCTTGCCCGGCCGGCCTTCCGCGTGGAGGGCCAGCGCCTCCTCCGCGGTGACGCGGGTGGTGCGGGTGTCCTCGGCAGGCAGCTGCTTCGCGTCGTCCATCTTGCTCGTCTTCCCCGCGATCTTCGTTCTGCAGTCATTCATTGTGGACCCTCGACCGCCGCCTTGCGACCCCCCGGTTTCGCAATCGCGGCAGAGCCGGCCTTCAGGTCGCGCCGGCCGCCCGCGAGGCCGGCTCATGGCCCCTGCCATCGCGCGCGCTCGGCTCGCAGGCAGGTTCGTGAAGGCAATGCGGGCGGACCCCATCCCGACGCATGGAATCCGCGGCCCGACGGCGGCGGGTCGGTGCCGGCGAGCCGCGCGCGGGCGGTCCCGCGCGCGGCCGCGCCGGCATC
>NZ_JAAEDM010000145.1 GCF_018129065.1 Neoroseomonas soli
CGCTTCGGGCCGCTGGCGAGTTTCGCATTGCATGCGCGGCTGGCGGCGGTCGAGCGCCCCGCGCGCCGGGCCGCGCATCCGCCTGCGCCGGCGGTGCTGCCGGCCGGCGATGTCGCACCGCATCTCGTGCTGCTGCAACTCGAATCCTTCTGCGATCCGCGGCGTTTCGGGCTGGCCCAGGCGTTGCCGCAGTGGGATGGGCTGGTCGGCGAGGCGATCTCGCGCGGGCGGCTCGCGGTGCCGGGCTTCGGCGCCAACACCATGCGGACGGAGTTCGTGGTGCTGACCGGGCTCGACGATACGGCGCTGGGGCTGGATCGGTTCAATCCGTATTTCCGCTTCGCGCGCGCGCCGGTGTCGTCGCTCGCCTGGGCGCTCGGCGGCGCGGGCTACGGGACGACGTGCCTGCATCCGTACGACCCGCGCTTCTTCGGGCGGGACAAGGTGCTGCCGGCGCTCGGTTTCCGCCGCTTCGAGGCTGCGGACGCCTTCGCGGACGCGCCGCGGGAGAACGGGCTGGTGACGGATGCCGCGCTCGGTGCGCGCATCGCGGCGGAAATGGCCGGGGCGTCGGGGCCTGTGTTCCTCTACGCCATCACGGTCGCCGCGCATGGCCCGTGGACCGGTTCCGATCCAGCCTCGGTCTGGGCCGCGCGCATGGCGGCGACCGATGCGATGCTCGGCGCGGTGGCCGAGGCCGCACGCGGTTGTGGCCGCCCGGTCGTGCTGGCGGCCTTCGGCGACCATCGCCCATCGCTGCCTGCCGCGCGTGGCGCCACCGACACCGACCACCTGATCTGGCGCAGCGACGTTGCGGGTTGCGGCACGCGGGTGGACCTCGACGCCACCGCCCTGCATCGCGCCGTGCGCGCCGCCGTGGGCATCGCGCCGAAGTAACGGGTTCCGAAGGCCTTTCGGCCCTCGGCAGAGGGGGTCCGGGGGAGACGGCGTCTCCCCCGAAGCGTCACGCAGCCACCCCGCCCAGCCGCCGCGCCGCGCGCAGGTCCCCGAACCCGGTCAGGCGCACGCCGTTGCGCGCCGCCGTCGCGAGCGCCGCGCGGTCCGGGAACGACCTGTACGGCATCGTCGGCGCTTCGCGCCCGCGCTCCCGTTCCGCGGCGATGTCCTCGATCACGCGGAGCAGCATCTCCGCCCCCGCCATGTGCAGCGCCCTTGCCGTGGCGGAAACCGTCGCGTGCGGCGGCGGCGTGACGGCTCGCTGCGCGAGGATCGCGCCGGCGTCGATGCGCGGCACAAGGCGGTGCACGGTCACGCCGAATTCGCCATTGCCGTCGGCTGCGGCCCAGAAGCACGGCATCGGCCCGCGATGCAGCGGCAGCAGGGAGGGATGCAGGTTCACCCCGCCGCGCGTCGCCAGCGCGATCGTCGCCGGGGAGAGGATCTGGTCGAAGTGGCAGGTGACGATGAGGTCCGGGCGCGAGGCTTCGAGCGCCAGGTGCACATGCCCCTCGTTGATGTCCGGCACGACGGTCGCCCGCAACCCGCGCGCGGCGGCAGCGGCTGCGAGCGGGCCGGTGCCGCGCGCGCGCAGCAGACGCGGCGCGGCGAATTCCACGAACAGCCACGGGAGGATGCGCGGGCCACAGCGGGCGAACAATTCGCGCGTGCGCGCCGTGCCGCCGCGGAAGGGGTCGGAGACGCCGAGGAAGACGACATCCTGCGTGGTCTCGCGCAGCACGCGCGCGGCAGCCTCGGCGCTGGCGGTGCTTTCCAGCGTGAGGAGCGCGATGCGCAGCGTCATGCAGCGCCGGGGGAAGGGAACCTCCCCCGGCACCCCCTCCCTTCTCTGCGACTCCGCCCGCGCATGCGGCCAGCGCTTAGAGCAGATCGCATGCGGCTGGAATCAGACGTATGCGTGAAGATGCTCGCTCAAGCATGGCGGGGGTGGTTTCCACCGATGTGGAAACTGCTCTCGCCCGCGATCTCGGCGGGCTGGGCGCCGGCCATGGCGGAACGCACGGCGGCGATGGTCTCGCGGATCTGCGGTTCGGCGTGCTCGGAGGACAGGAAGAAGCGCAGGCGCGCGGAACTGTCGGGCACCGCGGGATAGAGGATCGGCTGCACGTTGATGCCGCGTTCGAACAGCGCCTGGGAAAGCCGCGCCGCACCGACCGAGGAACCAACGATGATCGGCACGATCGCAAGGCCCGCCGAGGTGCCCGTGTCGAGGCCGGTTTCCTTCGCCAACCGCAGGAAGAGCGAGGCATTCGCCTGCAGCCGCGCCACGCGTTCCGGTTCCGACTGCAGGATACGTAGCGATTCCAGCGCGGCGGCAGCGAGCACCGGCGCCATGCCCACCGAATAGACGAAGCCCGGCGCGGAATGCCGAAGCCAGGCGACCAAATCCGCATTGCCCGCGATGTAGCCGCCGCAGCCCGACAACGTCTTGGACAGCGTGCCCATCCAGATGTCGACGTCCTTCGCATCCACGCCCCAGTGCTCGTGGATGCCGTGGCCGGTGGCGCCGACCACGCCCATGCCGTGCGCCTCGTCCACCATCAGCCAGGCGTCGTGGCGGCGCGCCATCTCGATGAAGCGCGGCAGGTCCGGGAGGTCGCCGTCCATCGAGTAGTGGCCCTCGATGACGATCAGCGCGCGCCGGGCGCCGCGCCGCGCGGCGGCGAGTTCCTTCTCCGCCGCGCGCCAGTCGTTGTGCGCGAAGGCGATGCGCCGCGCGCCCGAGAGCCGCGCACCCTCGGCGCAGGAATTGTGGATGGCGGCGTCGTGCAGGATCAGGTCGCGCGGCCCCATCAGGTGGCCGAGCACCGTCACGTTGGTCGCATGCCCCGAGACCATCGCGAGCGCGGCATCGACGCCATAATGCGCGGCGATCGCTTCCTCGAGCGCCGCATGCACCGGTCGCTCGCCCGAGACCATGCGCGATGCCGAGGCCGAGACGCCGTAGCGGTCGATCGCCGCATGCGCCGCGGCGATCACGCGCGGGTCCCCGTTCAGCCCGAGGTAGTTGTAGGAGCCGTAGTTGATGACCTCCCGGTTCCCGATGCGGGAGGTCGCGCCGGCGATGCCCTCATGCGGCCGGAAGAACGGGTTCTCGAGGCCGAGCGCGCCGGCGGCCTCGCGGATCATCTCCATGTCGCGCTGGCCGGGCAGTTCGCGGAAGGCGCGCGCGGCGCCGGGTGCCGGCCCCTTCTCCTCCTTGCGCTTGGATAGGCGCTTCAGCAGCGCGAGGCGCGCGGTCGCGGAAAGCCCGAAGCCCTGCGTCATTTCGCCGCTTCCACCGCCGCGGAGGCGGGCTCGTAGGCATCCATCAGCGACTGCACCGTCTGCTCCGTCCGGTCTTCCAGCACCACGCCCGCGATACGGCCCGCGAGCACCGCGATCGTCAGGTCCTCGGTCACCGCCGCCAGCGGCACCTGCACGCCGAGCCGCCGTTCCAGCGCCATGCGCAATTCCAGCCCGCCGAGCGAGTCGAGGCCAAGCCCGGCGACGGGCGCATCCGCCGCAACGGCCTCGATCGGCAGGCGGAGGATGCGCGCGATCTCCTCCTGCGCCAGGCGCACCAGGCGTTCGCGCGCGTCCTCGGGCGGGAGGGCGCGGAGTTCGGCGCGCAGGTCGGCACCTTCCGCGCCGCCTTCGCGCGCTGCGCGCACCGCGGCATAGGCGGGTTCGGCGAGAACCGGCAACGCGGAGGACAGGCTCGCCCAGGTGACGCGCGCGAGATGCGCCACCGGCACGCCCGATCCGAGCAGCACGGGCAAGGCGGACAGCGCTTCCTGCGCCGGCATGGCCGCGACGCCGGTGCGGCGTTCCAAGGTCTCCGCGGTCGCGGCATCGCGCGCCAGAACGCCCGCATCCGCGATCGGCCCCCAACCCACGGCGAGTGCCGGCCTGCCTTCCGCATGGCGCCGCCGCGCGATCGCCTCGAGCGCCATGTTCGCGGCGACGTAGTTCGCCTGGCCCGGATTGCCGAAGGCGGTGGTGGCCGAGGAGAACATGAGGAACAGGTGCAGCGGGTCGTCCGCCGTCAGCCGATCCAGGTTCTCCGCGACAGTCACCTTCGGTTCCAGCACGGCGGCGAAGCGCGTTGCATCCATCGCGGTGGCCGCGCCATCCGCGAAGGCCGCAGCCGCATGCACCACGCCGCGGATCGGTGGCCCATCGCGCCGGATGCGTGCGAGCAGCGCGCCGAGCGCCTTGGCATCCGTCGCGTCGCAGGCCTCGACGCGCGTGCGCGCGCCGAGCGCGGCCAGCGTGCGCAGCGCCGCATCGGCGCCGGGCGTCTCGCCCCCGCGGCGCGACACCAGCGCGAGATGCGCCGCCCCGTTCGCCGCCAGCCACTTCGCGCATTCCAGCCCGAAGCCCTGCACGCCGCCGAGGATCAGATAGGCCCCGTCCGCATCCGGCTTCCAGGCCTCCGGCGCAGGCGCGCCGCCGCCCGCAGGCGGGCGGATCACCAGCTTGCCGATATGCGTGGAGGCCTGCAGCGTGCGGAACGCCGTCTCCGCTTCCTCCGGCGCGAAGACCGCGTGCGGCAGCGGCAGCAGCGCGCCCTCGGCGAGCCGCGCCGCGATATCCGCCAACAGCGCCTGCGCGAGGTCGGGCTTCGCGCGCGGCAGCGCATCCGCATCCACCGCGAAGTAGGAGACGTTGCGCCGGAACGGTCGCAGCGGCGTGCGGCGATTCTCCACGAAGTCGCGCTTGCCGAGTTCGATGAACCGCCCGAAGGGCGCCATCAGCCCGAGGGTGCGCTCCATCGCCTCGCCCGCCAGCGAGTTCAGTGCGACGTCCACGCCTTCCGGCCAGACGGCGCGGAGCACGTCGGCGAAGCCGGTGTCGCGGCTGTCCAGCACCATGTCCGCGCCTGCCGCGCGCAGGAAGGCGCGCTTTTCCGCACTGCCGGCGGTCGCGGCGACCAGCGCGCCCGCGGCGCGCGCGATCTGCAGCGCGGCGAGGCCGACGCCGCCCGCCCCGCCATGGATCAGGACCCGCTCGCCCGGCCGGATGCGCGCGAGCGTCTCCAGCGCATAGGCCGCGGTGATGAAGGCGACAGGGACGGTGGCCGCGGCCTCCGGCGCCATGCCGGGTGGTAGCGGCGCCAGGGCCTCGGCGCGCGTCAGCGCGTGCGTGGAGAAGGCCGAGGGCGCAAAGCCGAACACCGCCTGGCCGAGCCTGAGCGCGACCCCCGGCCCCACGGCCTCGACCACCCCGGCGCACTCCATGCCGAGGGTCGGGCCGGCGAAGCCGTCCATCAGCGCGTCCTCGGGCAGCAGGCCCTGGGCCCACATCAGGTCGCGGAAGTTCAGCCCGGCGGCGCCGATGCGCAGGCGGACCTCGCCGGGGCCGGGGGGCGGAAGGGTGGGCTCGGCCTCCCAGGCCAGGGTGCCGATCTGGCCGGGCTGGCCGATGGCGAGCCGCCGCGCGCCGCCGATGGTCTGGGGGGGCAGGCCGGCGGCGAGGCGCGGCGTCATGCGTCCATGCACACCGATCGTCACCTCGGGCGCGTCGGCACCGAGTTCCGCCGCCAGCCGCCAGGCCGCAGCCTCGGGCGGCAGGGCCGGGTCGAGGGTGATGCGGCGCGGCCGGAGGTCCGGCATCTCGTTCGCGAGCACGCGGCCGAGGCCCGTCAGCGCCGCGGCGCGCGCGACATCCCCGGCGCCGACCAGCGCAAATCCGGCAGCGGCGCCGTTCGCGGCTTCGGCCAGTCGCGTCGCCGCCGCGAGGGCATCCGGCAGTGGCTGGTCCGCGAGCAGGACGACGAGCTGGGCGCCCTTCACCTCCCGCGGCGAGGGCGCGGGCGACAGCGGGTGCTGCTGCACCATATGCCCCTCGGCGCGCAGTGCCGCTTCCAGCGCAGTCGCTAAGCGGCCGGCGCCACACACCACCACCCGGCGCGGCCTTGCCTCCGCCGGCAGGATCACCGAGGGCGCGCGCGCGGCGAGCAGCAGCGCCGGCCAGGGCGCTGCCGCGAGCGGCAGTGCCTCCGGCGTCTCGAAGCCCGCTTCGGCGAGGGCATGGTGCCAGGCCTCGCCATCCGGCAGCGCGCCGTCGCCGCCCGCCCACCAGGTGGGATCCTGCCCGCAGGCGAAATCCCAGAGCCGGCCGGGCGCGGGTTCGGCCAGCATCAGCATTCCCCCGGGCGCGGCGGCGCGGCGCAATGCCCCGGCCAGCGCCGTGCCCGAGCGCCCGCGCGCCCCGGCGGCAAGACCGATGACAAGGTCCGCCGGCTCCACGCTCCCGCTCGCCGCGAGCGGATCCCAGGGCGTCCAGGCGAAGGCGACGCCCTCGGCGGTGGGCGGGGCG
>NZ_JAAEDM010000146.1 GCF_018129065.1 Neoroseomonas soli
AGCGCCCCGCCCCACCAGCCGCCCTCCGGCCAGGCGCCGGGCGCGGCCAGCCAGACCGCGAGCGGCAGGGCGGCCAGCGCCAGCACGCTGTCGAGCGCCAGGTTGAGCAGGATGCGATGCGAAGGGCCACGGGCCATGGCGGGGCTATAGGGCGCGCGCGCCTCGCCCGCCAGAGTTTGGCGCGGGCAACAACTCCCGGTAGAGCCCGACCAGCCGCGCCGCCTCCCCTTCCCAGGCGAAACGACTCCGCGCCGCGCGCCACCCTGACATGCCGAGCGCAGCCCGCCGCGTCGGGTCTGCCAGTTCTGCCACCGCCGCCGCGATCGCCGCCGGGTCGCCGGTTTCCACCAGCAGGCCGCAGCCGGCAGTGCGCACCACCTCGGCCACTTCCTCGGCGAAGACCGGCGCGATGACCGGCAGGCCGGCGGCCATGGCGTCGAACAGCTTGTGGGGCAGCGCCAGGCGGTGGTTCTCCTCCCCACGCTGGAACAGGACCAGCGCCAGGTCGCATCCGCGCAGGCGGGCCAGCGCCTCGGCCTGGGGCAGCCAGCCGGTCACCTCCACGCGACCGGCGAGGCCGAGTTCGGCCGCGCGGCTGTGGAATTCCGCCTCGCTGCCGTCGGTGAAGCGGCCGATCAGCAGCAGCCGCGCATCCGGCGCGGCGAGGGCCAGCGCCGCCAGCATCTGCGGCCAGCCCCGCGCCCGCCCGATGGCGCCGAGATGCCCAAGCACCAGCGGCCCCGGCCGATGCGCGCGCGGCGGTTCCACCGGCGCGGGCGTGTAGTTGCGCACCGCGATCAGCCGCTCGGCGCCGGCGAAAGGCCCGTCCAGCCCGTCCTTCGCCACCACCACGGCATCCGCCGCGACACCCATCACTCGGCAGGCGAGCGCGATCCCCGCCCGCGCCAGCGGCCGCAGCAGCGACGGCAGCCGGGCATCGAGGCGGGAGGGATAATGCTCGTGCACATCCAGCACGACCCGCGCGCCGCAGCGCCGGGCGGCGAGCAGCGCAGCCAGCCAGGCATCGGGCTCGGAGGCGTGGATCACCGCCGGGCGCCACGCCGCCGCATCCCGCGCCAGCGCGAGCAGGCCGCGCAGGCGACGATGGCGGTGCGTGATGATCTCGACGCCGTCCACGCGCGCGGGGGCGTCGGCGCCGCCTGGACACAGATGCATCACGCGCCAGCCAGCGGCCGCCAGCGCCGCGCCTTCCTTGCGCACTACGCGGGTGTCGGCCGGCGGGTGCGCGGCGGACAGCAGAAGGACGGGGGGAGATGAACTCCCCCCGCCCCCCCCTCCTTCTTTGTCATTTGGAGACTGACAGCCGTGGCCAGCGCCCATGGCCAAAAAAGGGAAGGGGTTCGGGGGAGGTTCTCCTCCCCCGACCTTCATCACCACCGTCACGCCCCGAACACCTCCGCCAGATGCGCCCGCATCCGCGCCCCGGCCTTGCCGTCCCACAGCGGAATCTCCTGCGCCCGTCCGGGCGGGTCGCGCACGGCATCCGCCAGGTCCCGGGCCGTCACCAGCCTGTTCCCCCCCGCCTCGACCGTCGCCGGCCGTTCGGTGGAAGGCCGCAGCGTCAGGCAGGGCAGCCCGAGCGCCGCCGCTTCTTCCTGCACCCCGCCGCTGTCGGTCGCGACCAGCCGCGCATGCGCCATCAGCGCGAGGAAATCGAGGTAGCGCAGCGGCGGCAGTATCGTCACGCGCGGCGGCGGAGCGAAGCCGAAGCCCTGCATCCGCGCCCGCGTCCGCGGATGCAGCGGCCAGACCAGCGGCAGGTGCCGCGCCGCCGCCGCGATGCCGTCGAGCAACGCGCCCAGCGCCTCCGGGTCATCCACATTCGCCGGGCGGTGCAGCGTGACGATGCCGAAAGCGCCGGGCGCGATCCCCTCCGGCAAGGGCCGCTCCCGTGCCGAGGGCAGGTGGCGCAGCAGGCTGTCCACCATGGCGTTGCCCACGGCGCGCACGCGCTCCGCGCCATGGCCCTCGGCGATCAGGCGGAACGCCGTCGCCCTGTCCGGCGCCCAGAGCAGGTCCGCGATGGCATCGATCGCACGGCGGTTCACCTCCTCCGGCATGTCGCGGTCGTCGCAGCGCAGCCCGGCCTCCAGATGCGCCACCCGGATGCGCATCTTGCGCGCCGCCAGCCCCGCGGCGAGCGCCCCGTCCACATCGCCCGCGACGACCACGAGCGCGGGGCGCTGCTTCTGCCAGGCGGCCTCGCAGGCCATCATGGTGCGGCCGGTGAGATCGGCATGCGTCCCGCCGGTGACACCCAGCGAGATCGCGGGCGCCGGCAGGCCGAGATCCTCGATCAGGTCCCCGAACATCGCCGCGTCGTGGTGCTGGCCCGTGTGCAGCAGCAGCGGCGCACAGATGGGCGGAGCCTCGGCCAGGGCGTGCCACAGGGCCGCGAGCTTCGGCAGGTTGGGGCGCGCGGCGGCGACGAGATGGACCGCGGGAAGGGTCATGGCGACGGAAGGTCGGGGGAGGGTGAACCTCCCCCGAACCCCCTCCCTTTTTTGGTTTCCGGGCGCAGGCCGCGGCTGTCAGTTCCCAACGGCCAAAGAAGGGAGGGGGAGCGGGGGAGGTTCCCCTCCCCCGCACCTTCAACGACCTCGCAGAACCTGTCCGCCAGCAGCCGCCAATCCCACCGCGTCACGGCCTGCCGCCGCGCCGCCGCCCCCATGCGGTCCCGCAACGCCGGGTCATGCGCCAGGCGCGCCAGCGCCTCGGCCAGCGCCGCGGCGGCGCCCGGCGGCACCGCGATGCCCGAGGGCCCGTCCTCCACGATCCGCGCGGCGCGCCCGGGCTGGTTCGTCACCACGGGCCGCCCGGCGGCGAGCCCGTCCATGATCTTGTTCGGCGCCGTCCACTCGGCGAATTCCGGCACGTCGGCCAGCAGGTGCAGCGCCACCTGGCAACCCGCCTGCAAACGGCCCAACGCCTCGCGCGGCAACGGATCGAGGAAGGTGACATTAACGAGCCCCTCCGCCGCCGCGCGTGCCATGAGCGCGGGCTTCTCCGCGCCCTCTCCCGCAAGGACTACCCGCAGCCGCATCTCCCCCCGCGCGCGCAGGATCGCGGCGGCGTCGAGCAGCGTGCCCAGCCCGTTCGCCCGCCCATGCGCACCGGCATAGAGCGCCAGGCATTCCCACGGCGCGGCCTCCTCCGGCCGCCACGACGAAATATGCGGCCCGAGATGCCGCAGGTCGCAGCCATTCGGCACGACATGCACGCGCCCCGGATCGGCGCCGCGCGCGACCGCGGTTTCCGCCATGCCCTCGCTGAGCGCCACCACGGCGGCGGCACGACGGCAGGCCGCGTCCGCAAGCCGCTCCATCGCGGCCAGGGCCATGCGCGGCACGCCCCCCATCGCGCGCGGCAGTTCCGGCCATGGATCGCGGATCTCGAAGACGAAGGGCGTGCCGCGCAGCGCCCGCCCCACCAGCGCCGGCAGCGCCACCGTCAGCGGCGTGGAGGACGCGACGACGAGATCGAACCGCCCCGAACCCGCGAGCCTCGCCGCCCGCGCCGCGTAGCGCAGGAAGGCCCCGCTGCGCGCCGCGAGCCCCATCGCGTTGCCGCAGGGAATGTCGAATTCCACCACGCGATGCCGGCCGGCGCGCCCTTCGCGGTGCCCTCGCCGGAAGGTGCCTTCGAGCCCCGTGGCGGCCCCGGCGTAGCGACCGCAGGCGACCGTCACGTCATGCCCGCGCGCGGCCAGCGCCTCGGCGAAGACGTGGCTGCGCGTCGCGGTGCTGCCGCCCGGCCCGGAATAGTGCTGGTGGAGGTAAAGGACGCGCATGCTCAGCCCCGGCAGGCGGCGCGGATGGCGGCGATGACGCGGTCCTGGTCCTCCCGCGCCATGCCCGTGCCCGAGGGCAGGCAAAGCCCCTGCGCGAAGAGCCCCGCCGCCACCGCCCCGCCGGCCGAGGGCGCATCGCGGAACGCCGGCTGGGCCGGGAGAGGCTTCCAGACCGGGCGCGTCTCGGTTCCGGCGGCGTCCAGTGCCTGGCGCAGCGCCTCCCGGTCCGCGCCGAAGAGGGCGGGGTCCACCAGCACCGCGCTCAGCCAGCGCGTCGCCCGGCCCCACCCGGGTTCCGGCATGAAGGCAAGGCCGGGCACATCGGCGAGTGCGGCGGCATAGCGCGCGAAGATCGCCCGCCGCGCCGCCACCCGATCCTCCAGCGCCACGATCTGCGCCAGCCCCACCGCGGCGAGCACCGAGGACATCCCGTAGGCATGCCCGGTGACGCTGTGCTGGTAGTGCGGCGCCGGGTCCTTCGCATGGCCGGCGAGGTGCCGCGCCCGCGCCACCAGCACCGGATCGTCCGAGGCCAGCGCCCCGCCGCCCCCCGCGGTGACGATCTTGTTCCCGTTGAAGGAAAAGGCCGCGAGCAGCGCCCCGCGCCCGGCATGCCGCCCGCGGATGGCCGCACCCAGCCCTTCCGCGCTGTCGCTGACCACGGGCACCCCCCAGCGCCCGCAGGCCGCCAGGATGGCGTCGAGATCCGCCGCCTGCCCGTAGATGTCCACCGCCACCACCGCGCGCGGCAACCGCCCGCGCCTCGCGGCTGCGGCCAGTTCCCGCCGCAGCAGGTCGGGATCGAGCGTCCAGGACTCCGGCGTCACGTCCAGGAAGCGCGGCATCGCGCCCATCTGCACCGCCGGCGCGACGGTGGCGACGAAGGTGAAGCCCGGCGCCCAGACCTCGTCCCCCGGCGCGATGTCGAGGACGCGGAAGGCAAGGTGCAGCGCCGCGGTGCCGGAGGCGGTGGCGAGCACATGCGGAAACCCGGTGGCGTCCGCGATCGCGGCCTCGAAGGCGGTAATGGCGGGGCCGGCGGGGGCGACCCAGCCGCTGTCCAGCACCTCCCGCAGGGCGGCCATCTCCCGCCCCGTCAGGTGCGGCGGGGAAAGGTGGATGCGCCGGGGCCAGGCCTCGCCGGCAGGCGTGCCGGACAGGCGGGCATCGGCACGAAGGGGCACCAGGACTGTCACGTCCTGATGCTATAATGACTATTGTAAATCAACCAACGGTTATATCCGCCGTCCGCGGAATGCCGGCATGGTGGCATGCCCCGGCGCCGTCGCGCCCCGACCCGTCGCGGCCAGCACAGTGCAGCGCGCCAGCAGCACCAGGTCGCGCGACAGGCGCGGCGGCGCCTCGGCATAGCGGGCGTCGAGTTCGAGCCGTTCCTCCCAGCCGACCGCGTTCCGCCCCGCCGCCTGGGCCAACCCCGCCAGGCCCGGCCGCACCGCCAGCCGCAACGCCTGGCGCGGCGCATAGAACGGCACGTAGTCCAGCGGCAGCGGGCGCGGGCCGACCAGGCTCATCTCCCCGCGCAGCACGTTGACGAGCTGCGGCAACTCATCGAGCGCCAGCGCCCGCAGCAGGCGGCCGAGGCGTGTCATGCGCGCGGCGTCGTCGCCCGGCCCCTCGCGCAGCGTGCGGAACTTCAGCACCGTGAAGGGCCTGCCGCCGCGCCCCGCGCGCACCTGCCGGAACACCACCGGCGGGCCGAGCGCCACGCGCACCGCCACCGCGACGGCGGCCATCACCGGCGCCAGCACCGCCAGCAGCAGCACCGCGCCGGCGAGGTCAAAGGCCCGCTTGCCGCAGCGCGCGTACATCCCGCCCCTCCGAGGTCACGCCGAGGCCGAGCGCCAGCCCCAGCGCGAACCAGGCCATGCGGTTGCCGAGGTCGGTCGAGACCATCACCGAAAGCGCCACCGGCAACACCAGCGCCGCGACGCGCGCAGCCCGCCAGCCCTCATTCCGCGCGCCGAGCGCGACCGCCGCCGCCGCGCCGCCGCCGAAGGCCAGCAGCCAGAACAGCAGCCCCGGCAACCCGCCTTCGGCCAGCGCCTCGAGCATATGGTTGTGGGGGTAGAGGCCGCGCCGCTCCCCATGCCCCGCCGCGATGGAAAAGCCCCCGGTGCCGAGGCCCCATGGCAGCGCCTCGCCGCCCCGCTCCAGCGCCGCGTGCCACAGCGCGAGCCGGCCGGAGGATTGTGCCACCTCCCCTTCCGCCAGCCGTTCCACCGTGCGCAGCCCGGCGGCGAGCGGCGGGTCGCCCATCACCACGGCGAGCATGAGTCCCGCCGCCGCCAGCACCGCACCGGGCCAGAGCAGCGCCCGCCCGCGCCGCCCCGCGCGCCACAACGCCACGGCCGGCGCCACGGCCAGCGCGAGCACCAGTGCCGCCAGCG
>NZ_JAAEDM010000147.1:0-2500 GCF_018129065.1 Neoroseomonas soli
TACCGGCGCCACGTGGAGCGCCTGGAGGCGGCACTGGCTGATCCGGGAACGGCGATGGCAGCGACCGAGGCGCTGCGCGGGCTGATTGATGCGATCCTAGTCTTCCCCGGGGAGCGGCGCGGCGAGATCACGGTGTCGCTGCGGGGTGACTTGGCGGCGTTCCTGCACGCGGCCGGGGCGCCGGAGAGTGGCGTTGGTGTTGGTGGGGATCCCGGGGCGCCGAACAGCAAAAAGGCCGCGCTCCGGATGGAGAACGGCCGTTCTGGTCTTGGTTGTGGAGTATTGGGAACGTTGGATGCGGGGACAGGATTTGAACCTGTGACCTTCAGGTTATGAGCCTGACGAGCTACCGGGCTGCTCCACCCCGCGGTGGTGTGTTGATGGAGGATCCGGCCTGGTGGCCCGGCGGCGACCGACTCTCCCGCGTCTTGAGACGCAGTACCATGGGCGCTGGGGTGTTTCACGGCCGTGTTCGGGATGGGAACGGGTGTAGCAACCCCGCGATAACCACCGGGCCACCGGGCCGGATCCTCTGGATGGTGATGTGATGATGTGTTGTGTGTGCGTGCGTGGCTTGGCGCTGTGCGCGGTGGTCGCCGGAGCGACCGTGCGGTGGTGCTAGGGGTATGGAGTTCTATCGGGCGATTAGGACCGCTCGGCTGAATGGGTTGCCCCACGTATACCTGCGGCCTATCGACGTGGTGGTCTACCACGGCCCTTAGGGAGACCTCGTCTTGAGGCTGGTTTCCCGCTTAGATGCCTTCAGCGGTTATCCATTCCGCACTTGGCTACCCGGCGATGCCACTGGCGTGACAACCGGTGCACCAGAGGTGCGTCCTTCCCGGTCCTCTCGTACTAGGGAAAGATCCTCTCAAGTCTCCAACACCCACGGCAGATAGGGACCGAACTGTCTCACGACGTTCTAAACCCAGCTCACGTACCGCTTTAATCGGCGAACAGCCGAACCCTTGGGACCTGCTCCAGCCCCGGGATGCGATGAGCCGACATCGAGGTGCCAAACCTCCCCGTCGATGTGGACTCTTGGGGGAGATCAGCCTGTTATCCCTAGAGTACCTTTTATCCGTTGAGCGATGGCCCTTCCACGCGGGACCACCGGATCACTAAGGCCGACTTTCGTCCCTGCTCGTGCTGTCGCACTCGCAGTCAGGCGGGCTTGTGCCTTTGCACTCAACAGCCGATGTCCGACCGGCTTGAGCCCACCATCGCGCGCCTCCGTTACCTTTTGGGAGGCGACCGCCCCAGTCAAACTGCCCACCAGGCAGGGTCCCGACCCCGGGTGACGGGGTTCGGTTAGACGCCAGAAAGGCGCAGGGTGGTATTTCAAGGTTGCCTCCACCAGAGCTGGCGCCCCGGCTTCAATGGCTCCCACCTATCCTACACAGCCCCTTCCTGGCGCCACTGCCAAGCTGCAGTAAAGGTTCATAGGGTCTTTCCGTCTGACCGCGGGTACCCCGCATCTTCACGGGGAATTCAATTTCACTGAGTCCATACCGGAGACAGTGGGGAGGTCGTTACGCCATTCGTGCAGGTCGGAACTTACCCGACAAGGAATTTCGCTACCTTAGGACCGTTATAGTTACGGCCGCCGTTTACCGGGGCTTCAGTTCGGAGCTTGCACTCCTCCCTTTAACCTTCCGGCACCGGGCAGGCGTCAGACCCTATACGTCATCTCTCGATTTCGCAGAGCCCTGTGTTTTTACTAAACAGTCGCCACCCCCTGGTCTGTGCCACCCACCCATGGTTGCCCACAGATGGGTCCCGCTTATCGCTAACTTACGCGGGCAATTTGCCTAGTTCCTTCGGTATGGTTCTCTCAAGCGCCTTGGAATACTCATCCAGTCCACCTGTGTCGGTTTCGGGTACGGTCCATATGCCAGAGCTATTTCCCGGACCGATCCAACCGCCACCCCAATCCGATAAGGGATGACAGAACTTCACGGCCGTCACTTCTGGCGGGCCCAGGAATATTCACCTGGTTCCCATCGGCTACGGCTCTCGCCCTCGCCTTAGGGGCCGGCTCACCCTGCGCGGATTAACCTTGCGCAGGAACCCTTGGACTTTCGGCGACAGAGTTTCTCACTCTGTTTGTCGTTACTCATGTCCGCATTCGCACTTCCGATACCTCCACGGCCCCTCACGGGTACCGCTTCGCAGGCCTACGGAACGCTCCGCTACCGCGTGCATTGCTGCACACCCACAGCTTCGGCAGATGGCTTGAGCCCCGGTACATTTTCGCCGCAAGACAGCTTGTTTAGACCAGTGAGCTATTACGCTTTCTTTAAAGGATGGCTGCTTCTAAGCCAACCTCCTGGTTGTTTTGGCCGTCTCACATGCTTTCCCACTTAGCCATCATTTGGGGGCCTTAGCTGGTGGTCTGGGTTGTTTCCCTCTCGACAATGGACCTTAGCACCCACTGTCTGTCTGCCCGCCTGCACTCATCGGCATTCGGAGTTCGGTAGGGTTTGGTAGGGCTTTGGGC
>NZ_JAAEDM010000148.1 GCF_018129065.1 Neoroseomonas soli
CGCGGTGACGTGCAGCAGCGCGGCCGGCGCGGCGCATTCGCCCTGGGCCCAGGTGCCGCGCATCGCCTCCGGCACGCCCTGTGCGGCTGCCGGCGCCGCGGCCAGCAGCAGCGCGGCGATCAGCAGGCGCCTCATTGCAGCACCACTTCCACGCCGGCGCAGAGGTCGGCATCGGGCAGCCTCACCTCCCGCCCGTCGCGGAACACGGCGATGAGGTCGGCGCGGCAGGGCACGCCCTCGGGCGGGGCGAAGTCCAGCGCCTCGCCCGCGCCGAGCACGGTACGGCCGAGCCGGTCCGGCCCGCGCGGCGCGCCCGGCGCATCCGTGTAGAGTTCCGCCACGGGAATGGCCGCGGCGTTGCGCAGCCGTACGCTGCCCGGGCGCGGGCCGGTGTCGGGCGACTCGCCCTCATCCAGCCGGTCGGCGAGCGTCCAGCCCGGGCGCAGCACGATGATGGCGACCTCGCAGAGATTGATGCCGGAGCGTTCCTCCGCCGCGCGGCGTTCCTCGAAGACGACGCGCAGATCGACCTCGCATTCCCGCAGCCGGGCCGAAACCTCCCGCCGCTGGCCGCGGGGCAGCACCTCCTCGCCGAGGCGGTCGGGGCCCCAGTCCTCCTCGGCGCTGCCGGAGAGATAGACCTCCTGCACCATGGCGCCGTGGCGGTTGACCAGGGTGACGCGGCGCTCGGGCGGGCGCGGCGCGCCGGAACCGTCGAAGGCGATCTCGCGCTGGGCGCAGAGATCGACGCCGGTCTTCACCTCCTCCGCATTGTCCTCATAGACGGCGCGCATGTCCCACAGGCAGGCGGCGCCGCGCAGGCGCAGGCTGAAGGCGGCGCCGGGCGGCACCATGTCCGTGCCCAGCCGGTCCGGCCCCCAGGCCAGGGGCGCGCGCGCCGAGGCATAGAATTCCCGCATCGTGCGGTCGGAGGCGTTGGTCACCCGCGCCTCGCGCCGTGGCGCGCCGGGGTCCCCGAAGGTCACGCCCGGCCCGCGGCAGAGGTTCACCGCCTGGCGGGTTTCCTCCTCCCCGTCCTCGAACACGGCCACCACGTCGAAGACGCAGTCCCGCGTGCGGCCGAGGCGGATGCGGAAGTCGCGGCCGGGCTCGATCACGTTCTCGCCCAGCCGATCGGGGCCGCGGCCGGCGGTGCCGGGCGGGGCGGCGAAGACCTGCAGGACCGTGGTGTCGGTCTCGTTGCGGACGGTCGCCTCGCGCAGCGGAATGGCGGGGTCGCCGAACTGCACGCGGCGGTTCTGGCAGATGTTCTGGCGCCGGCGTTCCTCGGTGCCGTCCTGGAAGACGGCGCGGAATTCGACGGTGCACTGGCTGCCGCCGATGCGGGCGCGGAAATTGCCCCGGTCGGGCACGGTGTCGGCGCCGAGCAGGTCGGGGCCGAATTCCGCCGCGCCCGGAGGCGCCGCGAAGAGTTCCCGCAGCGTCTGGCCGGACTGGTTGACGATGGTGGCTTCGCGTTCGCGCGGCGGCTGGGGGGCGGCGGCGCGCGGCGCGGGCTGCGCGAGGGCAATGATCGGGGACAGGACGAGGCAGGCGGCCATCGCCAGGGAAGGCAGGCGCATGAAGGGCCTTTCGGGGGGGGGAGGCAACTCGCCACCATGATGCGGGGCGCCGTGGCGCGCGCAAGCGCAGGCAGGACACGGTCCGCGGGAAAAGCGCCTCGTATCGACCCCGCGAATTTCGCCGCATCGGCAACGACGCCAGGCTGCCGACCGCAACGGCCAGTGGCCCGGGGCCGAAGGCCGCGCGATTTCGGCGCCGGGGCTCCCGTTCCTTCCGTGGCATGCCGGTCTGCGTCCTTCGCCGCTGGTGGGGCGAAGGACGTGGACAGGAGACTGGTGTCCGGCCCGCGAAGGTCGCTGGACTTCCGGCGAACGGAGCGGACATGCAGGCCACTGAAAACAAGGGCCAGTGGCCGGAGAACGAAGTCCGCAGGACCTCGGAATCATGACACTAGAGCAGATCCCGATCAGGTGGACTCACCTGATCGGGTGAAGATGCTCGCAAGAACAAAGGCCTGGAGCGGTGTTCGTGAGCCGAGGCGAACGGAAACCGCTCTAGAGAAATGCCGGGTCGATCGGCACGCGCAGCGATTCCGCCAGCCGGTTCGTCTCCGCCGCCATGCCGAGCACGGCGAGCAGTTCCCCGTGCATCGCCTCCGTCATGCCCTTCGCCTTCGCCGCCGCCGTGTGGGAGGCGACGCAATAGGCGCAGCCCGCCGCCGCCGAGGCCGCGAGGTAGAGCATCTCCTTGGTCAGCGGGTCGAGCGCGCCGGGCGCCATCACCTGCTTCAGGCTGTCCCAGGTGCGGGCGAGCGTCGGCGGATGCACCGCCAGCGCCTTCCAGAAGTTGTTGACGTCCGGCACGCCGCGCGTGGCCTTGATGTCGTCATAGACGGCGCGGACCTCGGCAGGGGCCTCGGCGTATTCGATCAGCGGCATCAGGCGGGCCCGCGCGGCGGGGAGACGGGCATCGGAGCCTCCGGACTGGACACCGTCAGGCTACCACCGCCCGCCGCGCGCGACAGGGTCACGGCGCCGGCAGCACCACGACCGTCACGGTGCGGGAGGGCGGCTCGACCGAGCGCACCCGCGGGCTGAACTGCGCGCTGCGCGCCTCGGCCCGCAGGCGTTCGGGCGCGATGCCGCGCGCCGCCAGCGCCTGGGCCACCGCGCGGGCACGCTCGGCGGCCAGGCGGATGGAGGTGGTGGCCCCGCCCTCCTGCCCCGCATGGCCGAGCAGGCAGGCGACGCGCCCTTCCTCGGCGCGCAGCGCCTCCTCGGCGGAAGCGAGGGCGGTGCGCGCGGCTTCGGTAATGCGCGCACTGCCGCGGGCGAAGGGCACGGCGAAGACGTCGTCCTCGATGCGCTCGGCGCCCACGCAGTTGAAGGCGGGCGCCTGTGCCAGTGCCGGCCCAGACGCCACGATGAGCAGGAAGGCGAGTCGGATCATGCCGCGGCCAGCACCCCCGCTTCCTGGAGCCGGGCGATCAGCGCCGGCACGTCGAGCGCCGGATAGGCCTGGCGCAGTTCCGCCTCCGTGATGGCCGGGCGGCCGAGGATCCAGGCGGCCGCCTCGACCTCGCCGTAGGACATCGCGATGACGCCCGAAGCGGTCTTGAGGCCGAACTCGTTGCCTCGCCGCACCGGCCGTGCCTCCGCCGCCACCCGGAAGGCGGGACCGGAAGGCGCCGCGGCGGCCGGCGCGGGGGGTGCCGCGGTCGGTGCAGGGGCGGCGGGCGCCTCCCCGCGCGCGGCGAGCAGGTCATAGGACCCGCGCTGGAAGCGATAGTCGCGGATGAAGCCTTCCAGCACCTCGATCACCTTCGGGTCGCGGGCGAGGTCGCCCAGCCGCGCCGCCAGCAGCGCCGCGCGCTGCGTCAGCGCGTATTTCGCCGCCGCGCTGCCGTCCTGCCGCGGCAGGGGCTTGCGGAACTCCGCGTCGTAGAGCGCGCGCTCGGACAGGATGTGCAGCAGGTCCATCCCCAGCGGCGCGTGCACGCCATAGGCGATGTGGACCGAGTTCGGCGCCTCGGCCAGCGCGTCGTGGTACCAGCCGCGCGGCAAATAGAGCACGTCGCCCTTGCGGACCGTGACCTTGGCGCGCAGCGCGCCCCGGGCCTTGTCGTGGTGCTCCTGCTTCTGGCCACGGAAGGCCGGGTGCGGGATGGGCCATTCGGCGCGGCCTTCCCAGATGTTCCAGGTCTTCTCGCCTTCGACCTGCACCGCCCAGACGTCATGGGTGTCGTAGTGGGAGTGGAACGCCTTGTGCGACTGGAAGGAGATGTAGACGTTCGCCTGGCTCTTCCCCAGGCCCGCCTCCTCCAGCGCGGTCGAGACGGCGGCGAGGCCGGGCGTCAGGCTGTCCACGTCGTTCATCACGATCGAGGCGCCGCGCCGCACCCAGTCCTGCACCTTCTCCGCCACCGGCTGCAGGACGGGGGCGTTGTCGCGGGACGTCGCCTTCACGCTGTACTGCGCGGGCGGCACCGGCACGCTGTCCATGACCAGCCTGAAGCTGTTCTCCGACCAGGCATGCGTCATCGAGAGCAGGCGGTTGATGCCCGCCCAGTCGAGCACGTCCGCGAACTTGCCCGCCGCGCCCTGGATGTGCAGCGGCGCGCGGTCGTAGTGCTCGGCGAAGAAGCGCTCGGGCGTGATGGGCGCGAGCAGGTCCTGCAACGTCATCTTCATGCCGGTATCCTAGCCATGCCGCGCGGATCGCGTCAGCGTCGTCCGTGAGGGCCACGCTGGACGGGGCCGGAGGGCAGGCGCAGGCTCGCCCCGGCGCAACCAACGGGAGGGAGCGACATGGCGGACGATCTGGCGGCGCAGGCCGACACGACGCGGGAGGAGGTCCTGCGAGCGGCGGAGGAGGCCCTGGCGCGGCTTGCCCCTGCCCTCCCGGCCGATGCCGCGGCCCTGCTGCGGGCCCTGCATGCCGCCGTGCCGACCGCCGAGCTCGCCGCCGAGTCGCCCGAGGCGCTGGCCGCCGCCGCCGCCAGCCTGTTCTCCTTCGCCGCCGAGCGGACGCCGGGCACGGCCAAGGTCCGCGTGCTGCCCCCCGGCCCGGGGACCGGCCCGCGCGCGGTGGTCGAGATCGTCAACGACGACATGCCCTTCCTGGTCGATTCGGCCCTGGCGGCGCTGGCGCTGCACGGGCGGTCGGTGGCCTCGCTCCTGCACCCCATCCTGCGCGTCCGGCGCGATGCCTCCGGCCGGCTGCTGGGGCTCGATCCCGCCGCCCCGTCGCGGGAGAGCATGATGCGCATCGCCCTCGGCCCCGCCGGGCCGGTGCTCTCGGGGATGCCGACGCGCCCGGTCGAGGGTCTCGACGCGCTGGAGGCCGCCCTCGCCCGCGCCATGGCGGATGTCCGCGCCACCACCACCGCCTTCCCCGCCATGCTCGCCCTGCTGCGCGGCGCCGAGGCCGAGGTCACCGCCGCCGGCGGGCCGGAGGGCGAGGAAGCCGCCGCCTTCCTGCGCTGGCTGACCGAGGACAATTTCGTCCTGCTCGGCCACCGCCGCTTCGCGATGGACGGCGGCGCCGGCCTGACGATGATGGGGAGCGAGAACCTCGGCCTGCTCGCCGACCCCGCCATCCCCGTCTTCGACGCCTTGCGCGACCTTTCGGCCGTGCCGCCCGCGGTGCGCATCGCGCTGGCGGACCCGGCGCCGCTGACGGTGGCCAAGGCGAACATGCGTTCCACCGTCCACCGCCCGCAGCACGCCGACGTGGTGGCGACGCGCATCTACGACGCGGCGGGGCGCGTGGTGGGCGGGCGGATCTTCCTCGGGCTCTTCGCCGCCTCGGCCTACAACCGCAACCCGCGCTCCATCCCCTTCCTGCGCCGCAAGGTCGATCGCATCCTGGAAATGGCGGGCGTCGAGGCCGAGAGCCACGACGGCCGCGCGCTGCGCAACATCGTCGACACCTGGCCGCGCGACGAGTTGTTCCAGGCGCCGGAGGCCGCCGTGCTCGCCGGCGCGCGGCGGGCGCTGGACCTGACCATCCGCCCGCGGGCGGCGCTGGTGGTCCGCCACGATCCCTTCGAGCGCTTCGTCTCCGCCATCGCCTGGCTGCCGCGCGACACCTTCGACACCCGGCTGCGCGAGCGCGCCGGGCACATGGTGGCGCGCGCCTATGGCGGGCGGCTTTCCGCCGTCTACATCGCGCTCGGCGACGCGCCGCTGGCCCGCGTGCACTACATCATCGCCACCAGGCCGGGCGCGGTGCCGGCGGTCGACGATGCCGCGCTGGAGGCAACCCTCGCGCAGGCGGCGCGCGGCTTCGGCGAGCGGCTGGCGGAGGCGCTGACCGCCGCCCATGGAGAAGGCGAGGCCGCGACCGCGCTGGCCCGCTGGCGGGACGCCTTCCCCGCCGCCTATCGCGAGATGTCGACGGCGGCGCAGGGCGTCGCAGACCTCGCTTTGGCGGAGCGGGCCATCGCCGCCGGACGGCCGCGCGCGGACGTG
>NZ_JAAEDM010000149.1 GCF_018129065.1 Neoroseomonas soli
CGGTGCCGGAGCGGTTGTCCCAGTCGAGCACCGGGTCGATCACCGCGCCACGCTTCGTCGCGGGATCCCACACCAGGTAGCTCACCGTGTTGGTCGGCTCGTCGAAGAAGGGCCGGATGGTTGCGGCGGATGTCATCGGCGGCGTTCTCCCCTCACCATGATCGCAGAACGCCGCGGGCGGCGTGAAGCGACTATCCCGGGGCGCCTTGCCGGCCGGTGCGGCCCAGGGTTGCATGATCTGGAACGGAACGGGACTGCCATCCGCCGCCTCACCGCTCTTGTATGGGCGGCAGCGATCGCCGGGTCGCGGTCGAAGGTCCTTGCTGCCCAACGGCCCCGCGTGCGGCTACGCCCGGCAGTGATGCCTGCGCATCATGGCGTCGCACCGCTGCCTGCTCGCCGGCGCGGCCGTGGCCCGGCCGGCGGTCCTGGTGTTCGGCGGTTCCGCCCGGATGCGGGGAGGTCTCCTGGCGGATCGCCCTCCGGCGTCGGAGCCCCGGTCACGCCCCGCGGGGCGCAAGGAGGATGACGGCCGCGCCGCCGACGCAGAGGGCTGCGCCGAGCAGGTCCCAGCGGTCCGGCCGCAGCCCCTCCACGCCCCACATCCAGGCGAGCGAGGCAGCGATGTAGATGCCGCCATAGGCGGCGAAGGCCCGCCCGGCGGCCGGCGCCTCCACGCGCGTCAGCAGCCAGGCGAATGCCGCGAGCAGCACGAGCCCGGCCGGCAGCCACCACGGGCTGCGGCCGAGCCGCGTCACCGCCCAGACAGCGAAGCAGCCGCCGATCTCGGCGATGGCGGCGAGCGCATAGATGCCGCCCGCCCGCAGCACGTCAGCCGATCGTCCCGGACGAGGCGGCCGCGCCGCTCACTCGATCGTCTCGAGCAGTTCGCACAGCGTCGCGCAGCGCGGCGCCAGGTCCTGCCAGAGGATGTGCTCGAAGGGCGCATGCGCCCCCGCGCCGGTGCAGCCGAGGCCATCCAGCGTCGGCACGCCGATCGCCGCGGTGAAGTTGCCGTCCGAGCCGCCGCCGCGATGCTGCTTCGGCAGGTCGTAGCCGTTCCGCGCCGCGATGCCGCGCGCCATGTCGTAAAGCGCGGTGATGTCCGGGGTCTCCACCATCGGCGGGCGGTTCATGCCGCCCTCGACCTCGATGCGGATGCCGTTGCCGTCGTCGCCGGCCATGGCGTGGATCAGGCGCTCGATGCGCTCGCCGGCCGGGATGTCGGCGACGCGGAAGTCGATCTCGCAGCCGGCCTCGGGCGGGACGACGTTGGGGCGCGTGCCGCCCCAGATCGGCGCGACATTGGTCGTCGTGCCGCCGGGCAGATCGGTCAGGGCATGGATCTCCAGGATCTTGCGCGCCAGCGCCACCACCGCGCTGCGCCCGTCCTGCCAGTTGCCCCCGGCATGGGCCGAGACGCCATGCACCTTCATCACGAAGCGGCCCACGCCCTTGCGCGCGGTGACGCAGGCGCCGCCGGCGCCGGCCGGCTCGGGGATGAGCACGGCGCGCGCGCCGGCCGCCGCGCGCTCGATCGGCGCGCGGGAGGTCGGGCTGCCCACTTCCTCGTCAGGCGTCAGCAGCAGGATGATCGGGCGCTTCGTCCTTACCTTCTGGCGCAGGATCTCGCGCACGGAATGGAAGGCGAAGAAGGAGCCCGCCTTCATGTCGTAGATGCCCGGCCCGTGGGCCTTCGCCCCGTCCACCTTCCAGGGCATGGAGGTGGCGAGCGTGCCATGGTCCCACACCGTATCGAGGTGCCCGGCAACGACCACCGGCGCGCCCTCGCCCGGGGTGCGGGCGACCAGCGTATCGCCGTAGCCGTCGCGGCCGGGGATGCGTTCCAGCGCCGCGCCGACCGCGGCGAGTTCGGCCTGGGCCTTGTCGATCAGGCCGTTCACCGCCACCGGGTCCGTCGTCGGCGTCTCGTGCTCGACCCAGGTGCGGAGTTCCTGGAGAAGGCGTTCGGAGGAACCGATCTGGGTCTGCGGCATGGCGCTGGGATCCTGATGCTGGGAACCCCCGGCTTCTCGCAGGGGGGTTTTCCCTTGTCCATCCTCGGCGGGGCCGTTAACGACCCTCCCGCAGCGCACAAAGGGACGATCGCCGCCCATGCCCGAGAGCTACTACTTCGAGGACCTGAGCCTCGGCCTGACCGCGAAGTTCTCCAAGACCATCACCGAGGCCGACATCGTCCTCTTCGCCGCCGTCACCGGCGACACCAACCCCATGCACCTCGATGCCGAATACGCCGCGACCTCCATCTTCAAGGAACGGATCGCGCACGGAATGCTGGCGGCGGGGCTGATCACCAAGGTGCTGGGCACCCAGTTGCCCGGCCCGGGCACGATCTACATGTCCCAGACCCTGAAGTTCCGCGCCCCGGTCCGCATCGGGGAAACGGTGACCGCGACGGTCGAGGTCGCCGCCCTGCACCCGGAAAAGCACCGCGCCACGCTGCGCACCGTCTGCACCGTGAAGGGCGAGCCGGTGCTGGAGGGCGAGGCCTATGTCTCCGTCCCCTCTCGCGCCAGCCTCGCCGTGCGCGCGGCGGAATAAGCCCATGCGCCGCGTCTGCGTCTTCTGCGCTTCCGCGACCGGCGCACGGCCGGAATACGCGCAGGCCGCCGAGGCCCTCGGCCGTGCCATCGCCGCGCGCGGCATGGGCCTGGTCTTCGGCGGCGGCGGCGTCGGGCTCATGGGCATCGTCTCGCGCACCGCGCTGGCGGCCGGCGCGCCCGTGACCGGCATCATCCCGCACGGGCTGGTGAAGCGGGAGGCCGGCAACGGCGACCTGCCCGACCTGCGCGTCGTCGATTCCATGCACGAACGCAAGGCGTTGATGGCCGAGATGTCGGACGGCTTCATCGTGCTGCCCGGCGGCTTCGGCACGCTCGAGGAAGCGGTCGAGGCGCTGACCTGGCTGCAACTTGGCATCCAGCGCAAGGGCGTGGTCTTCGTCGATACGCTCGGCTACTGGCAGAAGCAGATGGCGATGTTCGACCACATGCTGGCCGAAGGACTGCTGCGGCCCGAGATGCGCCCCATGGCGATGCTCGCACCCGACCCGGAGGCGGCGCTGGACGCGCTCGACGCCTTCACCCCGCCGGAGGTGCCGCGGTGGCTGCGGCCAGGCGAGGAATGAAAGGGCGGGGGGAGAAGAGAACTTCTCCCCCCGGCCCCCCCCTCGACCTTCTTTGGCCTTTGGGAACTGACAGCCGAGACCAGCGCAAAAAAGCCAGAAAAGGGAGGGGGTTCGGGGGAGGTTCACCCTCCCCCGACCTTCTGACGACCGTGATGATCATCGATTCCTGGCACCACGTCCCGCGCGAGGCCCGCGGCGCGACCGTCGCCCTCGGCAATTTCGACGGCGTGCATCTCGGCCATGTCGCGGTGCTGCGCGCGGCCCATGCCGCGCGCCCCGACCTGCCGCTCGCCGCGCTCACCTTCGAGCCCCATCCGCGCGAGCATTTCCGCCCCGACGACCTGCCCTTCCGGCTGACCCTGCTGCCCGCCAAGGCCGCCGCGCTCGCCGCCGCCGGCACGGGCTTCGTCTTCGCGCTGCCCTTCGACGACGCCTTCGCCGCCATGAGCGCGGAGGATTTCGTCGAGCAGGTGCTGCATCGCGGCCTCGGCGCGAAGCACCTCGCCTGCGGGCCGGATTTCGCCTTCGGCCACCGCCGCGGGGGCGACGTCGCCTTCCTGGCGCGGGAAGCCGAGAAGCGCGGCATGGGCCTGTCCGTCGTGCCGCCCGTCCAGCAGGAAGGGGAGGCGATCTCCTCCACCCGCATCCGCCGCCTGCTGCAGGACGGCTATCCCGACCGCGCGGCGGAGAAGCTCGGCCGCCCGTGGGAGATCCGCGGCACAGTGGTGCATGGGGACAAGCTGGGCCGCGTGCTCGGCTGGCCGACGGCGAACATCTGGCTCGGCCGGCACCTGGAACCTGCGCGCGGCGTCTATGCCGTGACCGTGGCGCTGCCCGGCGGCGCCCAGGCCAAGGGCGTCGCCAATGTCGGCCGCCGCCCGACCCTGGGCGGGGATCCGGAGACGCGGCTGGAAACCTTCATCTTCGACTTCGACGGCGACCTCTACGGGCAGGAGATCGGCGTGCGCCTGGTCCGCTTCCTCCGTCCCGACGCGAAGTTCGCCGGGCTCGAGGAGCTGAAGGAAGCGATCGCCCGCGACGTCGCGGAGGCCCGCGCAGTACTCGACTGATACGGGCAGCAGCGTTCGCTGACCCGTTGGTCGAGCTTGGCTGCCGCGCGTCTCCCTCTGCGTTGCTTGCGGCCGGCCCGCCACCCCCCGCGTGCAGATGCGCCCGGCGATGATGCCGGGCGCATGAAGCGTTGCGCCCCTACTGACAGGCCAGCGCCGGGGCGGCGCTGCCGCCGACGCATGGCCCGGCATGCGCCGCCGGGTGCAATTTCGGAATCATTTCGTCTCGGTTTCAGGATTTCCTGCCCCGCCAAGGCGTCTCCTTTCCCTGGTTGCACAGTACGGCGGGAGGAGGCCCGGGATGCGGAGCCATGAGCCCGGCCCCGGCCTCCTTTCCGCCGCGCCATGCGCACCGAGAGGAGGTTCCGTCATGCTGCCGCACCGCCTTGCCGCCGCCACCCTGGCCGCCATGCTCGCAGCCGCGCCCGGACTTGCCGATGAATATGCGACCTACCAGCAGGTTGAATTCACGCCGGTAGGCGCCGGTGGAATGCCCGCCTGCACCAGCTCGGCATTGCTCAACCGGCCGGATGCCTGGGTGCCGGGCGACGCGGCGGTGGTGATGCTCGGCACGGGGCCTCAACTGGATCGCGGGCGCGATCCGCTTCTCGCCGCCCTGCTCTCGGAGCGCGCGGCGGTGCTGGAGGTGACGCCGGGCACCTGTGAAACCTCATCGACGACCGCCGACACCAAGACTGATGCGCTGGATGCCTTGGCGGGCGCGCTGGTCGCCCTGCGGCAGGCAGGGGCGGGAATGGTGGTGGCGATCGGCTTCGGTGGCACCGCCACGGCCGCGACGGTCGAGGCGATGGATGGCTCCGCGCTGGCCGGCCGGTTCGGCCCGGATGGGCCTCGCTTCGCCGCCGGGTTCGGCGTGGAAGCGGGCACGCCTGTCTTTGCGCCACCCGGACGGGAAAGTGCCGGCGGCCGGCTCGACCTGCTGTGCCGTGCGCTCGCCCAGGCGATCCCGGGCGGGGCGCGCGGTGCGGCCGCCTGCGCCGCGGCCTTCGACGCTGGCGCGGCGGGAACGCAGGCGGTGACGCGAGCCCGCCCCTGACGCCGCGACGCGGCGCGGAAGCACCCTGCGGAGGCGTGCCATGACCCGCCGGCCCATGATGCCGTTCCTTTTCGGCCTCGCGACGGCCACGGCGCTGCTTGGCGCCCCGGCCGCCGGGGCGGCGGAACCATCGACCGTGGTGGACCTCCTCTGGGTCACCCCGCGGGGCGCCTCCGGCGCCCCGGCACCCTGCGCGCGCCTCCTGCTCGTCGAAGCGCCGGTGGACTGGATATCGGGTGATGCCGCGGCGGTGGTGCTGACCGTCGGTGACGCGGACGAGGTCACGGCGGCGCGGGTCGCCGAGGCGATGCTCGCGCAGCAGGCGGCGGTGCTGCACCTGCGGTTCGGCCGTGACGGCTGGATCGGCGGCTGCAACGCGGCGCTGCCGGAGCCGCCGGTCGAACTGGCCTACGCGCTCGATGCCTTGCGACGGGAAGGCGGCGCCGGCCTGGTGGTCGTGATCGGCATCGGCGCGGCCGGCTCCGTGGCGCTGGGCGCGGCGGCGGAGGCGGCTTCGGGCGCCCCAGGCACGGGTGGCTCGCGCCTGGCCGCCGCCGTGGCGATGGGCGGCCAGGGGCCTGCTGCCTTCCTC
>NZ_JAAEDM010000150.1 GCF_018129065.1 Neoroseomonas soli
CCCGCGCCGCAAGAAGCCCCCGAAGGCGCCGTCGCCCCCTCCGCCCTGCCCGGCGAGGAGGAGACCCCCGCCGCCCCGCCGCGCCCCTCGGACGACCCGCGCGGCCTGCGCTTCCGCCGCGGCCGGCTGGTCCATGCCCTGCTGCAGCACCTGCCCGACCACCTGCCCGCGACGCGGGAGGCGACGGCGCGCCGCTTCCTCGCCCGCCCCGGCCACGGGCTCGACGAGGCCGAGCAGGACGCCGTGCTGGCCGAGGTCACGGCGCTGCTCGCCGAGCCGCTGGTCGCCGCCGCCCTCGGCCCCGGCAGCCTGGCCGAGGCGCCGCTCGCCGGCCGCGTCGGCGGGCGGCTGATCGCCGGCCAGGTGGACCGGCTGCTGGTCGAACCGGAGCGCGTGCTGGTGCTGGACTACAAGACCAATCGCCCGCCACCGGCCGAGGCCGCGCAGGTCGCGCCGCTCTACCTGCGGCAGATGGCGGCCTACCGCGCCCTGCTGCGCGCGGCCTTCCCGGGCCGGCGCGTGGATTGTGCGCTGGTCTGGACCTATGGCGCGCGCGCGATGCCGCTGCCCGATACCGTCCTCGACCCCCACGCGCCGGGGGCGTGACCGGCGCGGGCCCGCGCCATGGGCCCTGCCAGCCGGATCGCGGCGCACCGCACGCTGCGGCACCCCTTGCGCCGAAGCCCGCGACAGCCCCAATGACGTGCCCCATGCACTCCGCACCCGACCAGGCCGCGCGCCTGCTTCGCGCGACCCTCTTCGCCGCCCGCGCGCATGCCGGGCAGACGCGCAAGGGCGCCGCCGCCGAACCCTACGTCAACCACGTCATCGAGGTCGCGAGCCTGCTCGCCGAGCACGGCGCACCCGAGAATGCGGTGATCGCCGGCCTTCTCCACGACACCATCGAGGACACCGAGGCGACCCACGCCGATCTCGTCGCCGCCTTCGGCCAGGCGATCGCCGACATCGTCGCCGAGGCGACCGACGACAAGTCGTTGCCGAAGGAGGTCCGCAAGGCCCTGCAGATCAGCCACGCGCCCAGCACCTCGGATGCCGCGAAGCAGCTCAAGCTTGCCGACAAGATCGCCAACCTGCGCGCGATCGCGGACAGCCCGCCGGCCAACTGGAACCACGCGCGACGCACGGAGTACGTGGGTTGGGCAGGACGCGTCGCGGCGGGGTGCAAGGGCGTGAACCCGGCGCTCGACGCCCTGTTCGAGGAAAGCTACCGCGCGGCGCTCGCTCGGCTGGCGGAAGAAGCACGGGGATGACGGGAGACGGAGAGGGGCCTTGCCCCTCTCCGGGCCTCACCCCGCCACGGGCACCCATTGGCCTTGCGATGCAACGCCAATGGACGCCCACGGAGGCCGAAGATCCTCCGGACGCCATCAGATGAGCGGAGGCGGGGACAGACGCCGCGCGCACGCCATGTCCCTGGCCCATGTATCGGGTTCCGAGGGCCTTTCGGCCCTCGGCGGGCGGGGTCCCGGGGAGGGCGGAGCCCTCCCCGCCTCCGTCACTCTCCGTCACGTGCCGCCGCCGTTTCGCCATCGTCGCGACGCTGCGCCGCCGCGGCCCTGTCGTCTCCTCTCCTTCGCAGGAAAGGAGGACCCCCATGCGTCGCCTGCTTCCCCTCGCCGCCCTCGTCGTCGCGACCCTCTCCGCCGCCCCCGCCCTTGCCTGGGAGCAACGCCCGCACGGCTACGGCTGGCGTCCGGCGCCGTCCTGGCAGCACCCCGCCTATCGCCACCATGGCTGGCACCGCCCCTGGCGGCCGCCGCACCAGGCCTGGCGTGGTGACTGGCGCGACCATCGGCCCCGCAGCGACCGTTACGCCGATCGCGACGACCGCTGGGGCTACGCCCGGCGCTGGTGAGCCGCGGCGCCTTGGATCCAGGCGCGCGCCCCGGCCCGCAGGCGGGCGGCGCGCGCCGCTTCCCCGGACTTCGCCGCAGCCGGGCGGGATGCCGGCGTCGCCCGCACGCGTCCGGGCAGCGCCGCGACAATCCATGTCGCGGCAAGCAGTGCGAGCCCGATCGTGCTGCCGATCCGTGCCGCCATCTTTCTTCTCCTCCTCGGTCGTGCGATGAGCCGAGCATCCCCCGGTGACCGGGGTTTTGCCGTCGGGCAACGGATTGCAACGGTGGGGTGCTGGCATTCTGGCGCCGGCACGAGCAGGATGACGCTTCTGTGACCACGGGACGGGGAGACGCAGTCTCATGTCCGGGATAGCGCGCCGCGCGATGCTGCTCGGCGCCTTGGCGTTGCCGGCCGTGCGCCGCGCAGCGAGCGCCTGGGCGCCGTCCGGCCCGATCCGCCTGCTGGTGCCGTTTGCCGCCGGCGGCACCAATGACGAGGTGATGCGCAGCCTGGCCGAGGCAGCCTCGCGGCTGATCGGCCAGCCGGTCGAGGTCCACAACAAGCCCGGCCGGGGTGGCGTCCGCGCCATCGCCGCGCTCGCCGCGGCGGCGCCGGACGGGCGCGTGCTGGCGCAGATGCCGGTCTCCGCCCTGCGCGTCGCGCTGCTCGAACACCTGCCCTTCGAGGTGCCGGGCGACATCACGCCCATCCTTGGCGTCGCCGGCCAGGCCTTCGGCGCCATCGCCAAGGTCGGCCGCTTCCCGGACGGCTGGGCCGGGTTCCTGCGCGAAGCGCGGGAGAAGCCGGGCACGCTCTCCTACGGCAGCCCGGGGGTGAACTCGAACGGCCACCTGACCATGGCGCGGCTGCTGCTGCGCGAGCGCGTGCAGGCCGTGCACGTGCCCTTCCGGGGCGCGGCGCACGGCGCGCGGGCGCTGGCCGCCGACGACGTGGACGCCATGGCCGGTCCGGTCAGCGGCATCGGGCCCTCGGTCACGGACGGGGAAGCCGCCTGGCTGCATGTCTGGAGCGCGCAGCGCCTGCCGCGCTGGCCGGAGGCCCCGACGCTGCGCGAACTCGGCTACCGGCTGACGGTGACGGCGCCCTTCGGCATCGTCGCCCCCCCGCGCCTGCCCGCCGAAGCCACCGCCGCCCTGCACGACGCCTTCCGTGCCGCCATGCGGGACGAAGCCTTCCAGGCCATGCTGGCGCGCAACGACATGACCGAGGACTACCGCGACGGCGGCGCCTATGCCGCCCTCCTGGCCGAGACGGCCAGGTCGGAGGAGATGCTGATCGGCCGGCTCGGCCTCCAACCATGACGCCGCCCGACATCGCGACGCTGGAACGCGCGACCCTGACCAGCGTGCCGGCGCCGCGCGTCGCCTTCGACGGGCCCTTCGTGATCCGCGCCTTCGCCGGGGGCACGGGGCGGGCCAATGCGGCTTCCTCGCTCGATCCCTTGCCGGATCCGGGCCTCGCGGCACGGGTGGGGCGGATCGAGGCACGCTACGCCGCCCTCGGCGTGGCGCCGCGCTTCCGCTCCATGCCGCTCGACCCGCCGGGGCTGGCCGGGCTGCTGGCCGCGCGCGGCTATGTCGAGAAGGACGAAACCATCGTCCTGCTCGCGCCCATCGACGCCATTGCCGCCCCCGACCCGGCCGCCAATGCGATGGCCGCCCCCGATGCCGACTGGATGGCGGTGACCGCCACCGCCGAGCACCAGACCCCCGCCCGGCGGCGGGAGAAGGAAGGCACGCCCGCATTGCTCGTCGTGCCGGGCGCCTGGATCACGCTGCGGGAGGGCGCCGAGGCCGTCGCCGTCGCCTCGGTGGTCGCGGCGGGAGAGGTCGCGGCCTATTTCGACCTGGCGGTGCGGCCGGAGCACCGGCGCAAGGGCCTCGCGGCCCGCACCGTGCACGCGGCGGCGCAATGGGCGAAGGAGCAGGGGGCCGGCTGGCTCTTCTGCCAGGTGGCGGCGGCCAATGCGGCCTCGCTTGCGCTGAACACCGGCCTCGGCATGGCGGAGGCCTACCGCTACCGCTACTTCGTGCGGCCGCAGGATGCGCTGCCGGCGATGACGTTCGCCTGAGGCGCGCCCGGCGGCACCGGTTGCATGCCGCGGCAATCCGGACCACATAGGTCGGGAATCATCGACAGCAGCGGAAAACCGCCATGTTCATCGAGACCGAAGCCACCCCCAATCCCGCCACGCTGAAGTTCCTGCCCGGGCGCGACGTGCTCGGGGACCGCGGCACGGCGGACTTCACGGCCGTGGAGCAGGCGGCGGGACGGTCCCCTCTCGCCGAGCGGGTCTTCCTCGTGGGCGACGTGGCACGCGTCTTCCTCGGCAGCGATTTCGTCACCGTGACCAAGTCCGAGGACGCCGACTGGACGATGCTCCGCCCGCGCGTGCTCGGCGCGATCATGGAGCACTACCTCTCCGGCTTCCCGGTGATGGAAGACGGCGAGGCCCATGGCGAGCACGGCGAGGATTTCGACCCCGTCGATCAGGAAGTGGTCGCGCAGATCAAGGAACTGCTCGACACGCGCGTGCGCCCGGCGGTGGCCGGCGATGGCGGCGACATCGTCTTCCGCGGCTTCCGCGACGGCATCGTGCGGCTGCACATGCAGGGCGCCTGCTCGGGCTGCCCGTCCTCCCGCGCCACGCTGAAGCACGGGGTCGAGAACATGCTGCGCCACTACGTGCCCGAGGTGGTGGCGGTGGAGCAGGTCGAGGGCTGAGCGAGGCTTGCGGCGCGCCCGGCGATTCGGTTCGGGCGCATCATTCCAATCGGTGATCGCCGCCATTTGCGGCGCGACATGGCCTCCGGCGGTCTGGCGGCCATATCGGAATCACGGCGATAATTCTTCAGCAGGAATCCGACATGGACATCAACATGGCTCCCGAGACCATCGACGACCGCGCGCTCGACCAGCTCTTCCGCGAGGCGCGCACGCACAATGCCTGGCAGGACCGGCCGGTGCCGGACGCCAAGCTGCGCGAACTCTACGACCTGCTGAAGATGGCGCCGACCTCGGCCAACGCATCCCCCGCGCGCTTCGTCTTCGTGCGCACGCCGGAAGGCAAGGCGAAGCTGAAGCCCGCGCTCTCGGCCGGCAACCTCGAGAAGACGATGAAGGCGCCGGTCACCGTGATCGTCGCGCACGACCTGCACTTCTACGACAAGCTGCCGGTGCTTTTTCCGCACGCGCCGGATGCGAAGAACTGGTTCACCGGCTCGCTCTCCTTCGCCGAGCAGACGGCCTTCCGCAACGGCTCGCTGCAGGGCGCCTACCTGATCCTGGCGGCGCGCGCGGTCGGCCTCGACGCCGGCCCAATGAGCGGCTTCGACAACGCGAAGGTGGACGAGGCCTTTTTCGCCGGCACGAACTGGAAGTCGAACTTCCTGGTCAACCTCGGCTACGGCGACCCGGAAGGCCTCTTCCCGCGCAACCCGCGGCTCGACTTCGAGGAAGCCGCCCGCTTCGAGTGACACCTTCAGGGGCGTCGGGAACGGCGCCCCTGAAGCGTTTCAGGGCGCGGCGCGCCCCGCGCTTGAACTCGGCATCGCCGCCGCCGATTGTGCTGGGTGACAGGCCGCAGCATTGGTGAACCCGACCATGCCCCGCTTCTTTCTTGCCTCCGCTACGATCCTCGCCCTCGCCATGGCAGCCGGACCGGCGTCCGCGCAGAAGGGCGGGCTCGAGCGCCCTGCGGGGCTGGACCTGAGCACCGGCACCCTGGGCGCCGACGGCGCGGCGGCGATCGGCGCAGGGCTGCGGCTTTTTCCCGCGCCGGGCGCCACGGCCAGCCCGCCGGCCCCGGTGGTGATGCCGGTCCCGGCCCCCGCGCCACCCGCCGCCATCCTGCC
>NZ_JAAEDM010000151.1 GCF_018129065.1 Neoroseomonas soli
GGCTGCGGCTGCTGCGCGCGGAACGTGGGCTGCCGGACGTGCCGGCGCGTCTCGCGCAATCGCGCCAGCGGCTGGACGACATCGGGGAGCGGCTGCCGCGGGCGCTGGTGTCGCTGCTGGCGGCGCGGCGGCAGTCGATCACCGCGCTGCGCGTGCCGCACCCACGGGAAGGCATCCTTGCGCGCCGTGCCGCCGTGCAGGCGCTGTCGCTGCGGCTTTCCGCCGCCTGGGGCCGGCAGCGCGACGCGCGCGCGGCGGCGCCTGCCCTGGCGCGACTCTCGCCCGCCCCCGTGCAGGCACTGATCCGGCAGAAGCGCGCTGTCCTGGAGGGATTTTCCGCGCGGCTGGAGAGCGCGTCCTACCAATCCGTCCTCGCGCGCGGCTTCGCGCTGGTGCGCGATGCCGAGGGCCATGCCGTCACGGCCGCCGCGCGCGTTGCGCCGGGCCAGGCGCTGCGGCTGACCTTCGCGGATGGCGATGTGCGCGCGCAGGCCGAAGGCGCGGCGCCGAGGCGGAAGGGGCCGGCGCCGGAACAAGGGTCCTTGCTGTGACGATGAACGACGACCGGAGGGGCGCCGCCCCTCCGGACCTCCCCGCCAGAGGCCGAAAGGCCTCGGGACATCACCACTTAAGTATTGGTTTCCAAAGGCCTTTCGGCCTTTGGTGGGGTGGTGTGGAGGGGCAAGGCCCCTCCACGATTGCCCGCCGTGCCGTCCTGGCCGCGCCTGCCCTGTTGCTCGCCCGCCCTGCCGCCGCCGTCTCCTTCCCCGATCGCGGCCTCGCCCAGGGCGGCTTCGTCGTCGGCCGTGCCGCGCCGGGCACGCGCCTTTCGCTCGAAGGACGTTCGCTGCGCGTCTCGCCGGATGGCGCCTTCGCCTTCGGGTTCGGCCGTGACCATGGCGCGAGCGCGACGCTCGCGGTCACCAATCCGGACAACCGCCGCGAGGACCGGCGCCTGACCATCGCGCGCCGCCAGTGGCAAGAACAGCGCATCAACGGCCTGCCGCCCTCCCAGGTGACGCCCGACGAGGAAACGCTCCAACGCATCCTGCGCGAGCGCGAAAAGCTCACCACCGTGCGTGCGGTCGATTCGGCACTCACCGGCTTCGCGCAGGGCTTCGCCGCACCCGCAACGGGGCGCATCTCCGGCGTCTATGGCAGCCGGCGCATCCTCAACGGCCAGCCGCGGCAGCCGCATTACGGGCTCGACTTCGCGGTGCCGACGGGCACGCCGCTGCTCGCCGTCGCGGCCGGGCGCGTGACGCTCGCGGATTCCTTCCACTTCTTCGGCAACCTCGTCGTCATCGACCACGGGCATGGCGTGAACACACTCTACGCGCATCTCTCGGCCTTCGAGGTGCGGGAAGGCCAGGCCGTCGCGAAGGGCGAGCGCATCGCACTGTCCGGCGCCACCGGCCGCGTGACCGGCCCGCACCTGCATTTCTCGCTCTCCTGGTTCCAGACCTTCCTCGACCCGCAGCCGGTGGTGATGCCCGCATGAGCACTTCCCTCGCCTGGGACGAACGCTATGCGGGCGGCGACTTCCAGTTCGGGGAGGCGCCGAACCTGTTCCTTCCGTCGCAAGCGCATCGCCTGAAGCCCGGCATGCGCGCGCTTGCGGTCGGCGACGGGGAAGGACGCAACGGCGTCTGGCTCGCGCGGCAGGGTCTTGCCGCGACCTCGGTGGACTGGTCGGCGGTCGGGCTCGCCAAGGCGCGGGCGCTCGCGCAGCGGTACGGCGTGATGCTGGAAACCGTCACCGCCGACCTCTCGCGCTGGGACTGGCCGGAGGCCCGCTTCGACGTCATCGCCTGGATCTTCGTCCACCTGCCGCCGGAAGACCGCGCCATCGCCTGCGCGCAGGCGGTCCGCGCGCTCGCGCCGGGCGGGCTGCTGCTGCTCGAATGCTTCACGCCCGCGCAGGAAGGCCGCCGCAGCGGCGGGCCGAAGGATCGCGCGCTGCTGTGGTCCCGCGCGCTGGTCGAACGGCACTTCGCGGGGCTTGAGGTGCTGGAACTGCTGGAAGGGACCGTGATGCTCGACGAAGGGCCGCGGCACCAAGGGGTGGCGGAAGTGGTGAGGGCGGTGCTCAAGAAGTGAAGACGGGGGGAGAAGGGAACTTCTCCCCCCGGACCCCCCTCAACCTTCTTTGCCACCTGGTGCCCCACCGCCGAGGTTCGGCGCCAAAAGACAAAGAAGGGAGGGGGTTCGGGGGAGGTTCCCCTCCCCCGACCTTCCCATGATAGACACTCCCTGATGCCCCGTGCCGTCGCGCCGCGGGTGCGGCGCGTCCCCCCCGCCGCCCCTGCCCGACCCGCACCCCCCGCCCGACCGCGGCGCCGCCTGGCGCCGCGCCTGTTCCGCTGGTCGGTTGCCCTCGCCGTCTGGGGCATGCTCGCCGGCTTCGTGGCGCTGTTCTGGTTCGCCTGGGACCTGCCGCGGCCGGAGGAAGCCCTCGGCGCCACCCGCCGCCCCTCGGTCACGCTCGTCGCCGCGGACGGCGCGCTGCTCGCGACCTCGGGGGACCTCTACGGGGAGACGGTGCGGCTCTCCGACCTGCCCGCGCACGTCCCCGCCGCCTTCATCGCCATCGAGGACCGCCGCTTCCGCGAGCATCACGGGCTCGACCTTCTCGGCGTGGCGCGCGCGCTGGTGGCGAACGTCACCGCGGGGCGCATCGTGCAGGGCGGCTCCACGCTCACGCAGCAGCTCGCCAAGAACCTCTTCCTGACGCCCGAGCGCAACCTGCGGCGCAAGGTGCAGGAGGCGCTGCTCGCCCTTTGGCTCGAGCACCGCTTCACCAAGAACGAGTTGCTGACGATCTACCTGAACCGCGTCTATCTCGGCGCCGGCACCTTCGGCGTGGATGCGGCGGCGAGGCTCTATTTCGGAGTGCCGGCACGGCGCCTGACGGTCGGCCAGGCGGCGGTGCTGGCCGGGCTGCCCAAGGCGCCCTCACGCTTCAATCCGCGCGTGAACCCTTCCGCCGCCGTCCACCGCGCCGTCGAGGTGCTGGAAGCGATGGCCGAGACCGGCGCCATTCCCGCCGCCGCCGCGATGCAGGAAGCCGAACGCCTGCGCTTTCCGCCCGCTCCGTCCCGCGATGCCGGCTGGTTCGCCGACTGGGTGCGGGACGGCCTGGGCGATCGCGCACCGCCCACGGCGGACCTGCTGCTGCGCACCACCCTCGATACCCGCCTGCAGGCGGCGGCGGAGGCGCGGCTCGATGCGCTGCTCGCCGGGCCGGGCCGGGCCGCCGGGGTTGCGCAGGGCGCGGTCGTGGCGATCGAGGCGGCGAGCGGCGCCGTGCTCGCCATGGTCGGCGGCCGGGACTACCGCACCAGCCCCTTCAACCGCGCGACCCAGGCGCGGCGGCAGCCGGGCTCGGCCTTCAAGCCCTTCGTCTATCTTGCCGCGCTGGAAGCGGGCGCGCGGCCGGAGGATGGCGTCTCCGACGCGCCGATCAGCCTCGGCGGCTGGTCGCCGGGCAACGGCAACTGGCGCACGCGCGGGGAAATCACGCTCGAGGACGCGCTGGCGCATTCGGTGAACACCGCGGCGGTGCGCGTGCTCCAACGCGCCGGCGGGCCACGCCAGGTCGCCGCCGTCGCGCAGCGCCTGGGCCTGCCGGGGCCGTTCCCGCGCGACGCCTCGATCGCGCTCGGCACGGCGGAGGTGACGCTGCTCGACCTCGTCGTCGCCTATGCGCCCTTCGCCAATGGCGGCCAACGCGTCGCTCCCTCCGGCGTGGCCGAGGCACGCGCCGAAGGCCGCCCGATCGCCTGGCTGCCGCCCGCCCGCGCCCCCGTCATCGCCCGCGAAACGGCCGAGGCCATGCGACGGATGATGGTGGCGACCGTCGCGCGCGGCACGGGCCGCGCGGCGGCGATGCCCGGGCTCGCGGTCGCCGGGAAGACCGGCACGACGCAGGACAATCGCGACGCCTGGTTCATCGGGATGGCGGGCGGCACGGTCATGGGCGTCTGGCTCGGCAACGACGACGCGACGCCGATGGAGGGTGTCGCCGGCGGCGGACTGCCGGCGCGGCTGTTCCGGGAGATCCTCGAAACGGCGCGCGGGCGACAGGGTTGAGTAAGGAAGGGCGGGGGAGGATGAACCTCCCCCACACCCCCTCCCTTTTTTGTCACCTGGGGACCGTCTTCCGAAGTCGGCGCCAAAGGATCAAAGAAGGTTGGGGGGTTCGGGGGGAAGTTCTCTTCCCCCCGACCTCAGATCCGAACGAGGCCATGACCGACGACCTCCACGACCTCGCCCGACCTGTCCGCCACGAGGCGAACAACCTCTTCGCCGCGCTGTCGGGCACGGTCGAGATCCTCCAGCGCGTTGCCACGACCGATCGCGACCGCGCGCGCGCCGACCGGATGCGGGAAGCGGCCACGCGGCTCGAGGCGCTGTTCAAGGGCTACCTCTCCCTCGCCGCCCCGCCGCCGCAGGATGGCGGCACCGACGGCCCCAAGGTGCTGGAACTGCTGCGCCCGCTGTTGGTGCTGCTGCTCGGCCCCGGCCGCCCGGTGGAGATCGAGGCGCCGCCCCGCTTGCGCCGCCTCGCCATCCCGGTCGAGGAACTTCAGGCCACCATCATGCGTCTGGCGCGGGAAGCCGCCGCCGCCGCCCCCCCGCAGGGCGGCCTGCGCATCGTGATGGAGGCCGCGCCCGCCGGGGTGAGCCTCCGCATCGCTCCCTTCCCCGAGGGCGAGGCGCCGCCGCCCGTCTTCCTGCCGGCGGCGTGAGGCCCCGCCGCGCGGCGCCGCGCCGGCCCGCCGGTCAGGTGCGGATGCCGAGCACGGAATAGGCCGGGCACCACCGCCACAGCCCGGTCGCCAGCGGCAGGAGGCCGACCAGGCCCCACCATCCGAGCGGCCCCGCCACGCCCAGCGCCAGGATGACCAGCCCGGCGACGATACGCAGCGCCCTGTCGGTGCTACCCACATTGCAGCTCATCGGTCGGCTCCCTTCCGCGTCGGCGGAGGCCTTCCAGGCAGGCGCGGGCCGACGACGGCAGGATTGAAGCGGTGGCGTCACCGCCCTGTCCTTGATCCAGCGCAGCGCAGTGGTGCCGGGCCGTGGCGGCCGCGCGCCCGGCGCCGCGTGGCGCGGTGGACACGCGGATCCGCCCGGGCACCCTTGCCCGGCGCGAAAGCAATGCATACCAGTTGCTTCCCGTGTAGCATTGCGACCGGACCTCAAGACACGCCCAGGACATGACCCGCGCCGCCCTGACCGATGATTCGCGCAGCCCCACCCGTGCCGCCGGCGGGGGCGGGCGCTTCGCCTCCGCGGCGGTGCGGGCCGTGCTGCGGCGGCGGATGATGGAGATGCTCGGGTTGCTGGTGGCGCTGGCCGGCGTGGCGCTGCTGGTGGCGCTGGGCAGCCACGATCCGGCAGATCCTTCGCTGAACACCGCGACCGACCGACCGGTGCGGAACCTGGCCGGGCCGGCGGGCGCCATCATCTCCGACATCCTGCTGCAGGGCTTCGGATTCGCCGGGGCGCTGCCGGGCCTGGCGCTGCTCGCCTGGGCCTTCCGGCTGGCGACGCATCGCGGCCTCGGCTCGGTGGCGGCGCGGCTGGGCGGATTGGTGGCTGGGCTGCCGCTGGCCGCTGCGGCGCTGTCCCTGCTGCCGATGCCCGGCGGGCTGCCGGTCGAGGCCGGGCCCGGCGGTGCGGTC
>NZ_JAAEDM010000152.1 GCF_018129065.1 Neoroseomonas soli
GACCCACGGGCGCTGCGCGGCGGATTGGCGGTCGCGCTCGTCGCCGCCTTCACCGTCGCCGGGGTAGAGGCGCCGGAGCGTCTCCGCCGCGCCCTGCTGCCCGCCTTCTCCGCCGCCGCGCTGCCCTCCGCGCCCGCGGTGAGGCTGGAGGCCTGGATCACACCCCCGGCCTATACCGGCGCCGCGCCGGTCTTCCTCGACCCGGCCGGCGGGGCCGTCAGCGCTCCGTCGGGCAGCCGGCTGCAGGTCGCCGTTTCCGGCGGCGCGGGCGGCGTGCCCGACCTGCTGCTCGACGGCGCCGCCGCGCCCTTCCGCACCCTCGACCGCGGTTCCTTCGCGGTGGAGACGACGCTCGAAACCGGCGGGCGGCTCACCGTGCGGAGGGATGGCAGGGATCTTGCGCAATGGTCGCTCAGCCTGCGCGCCGACGCACCGCCGACCGCCGCCTGGGACCAGCCCCCGGCGCGCGCGGCGCGCGGCCTCGCCATCCGCCTGCCATGGCGGGCGGAGGATGACTGGGGCCTCGCCGCCCTGCGCGTCGAACTGCGCCTGAAGCTGCGGCCGGACGCCGAGCCCGAAATCCTCGACCTGCCCATCCCCGGCGGCAGCCCGCGCAGCGCGCGCGGCGCATCGCAGCCGGACCTTTCCGCCCATCCCTGGGCGGGGCTGGAGGTGGAGGCGCGCCTCGTCGCCCGCGACCATGCCGGGCAGGAAGGGCGGTCCGAGGGCGCCTTCCTCGAACTGCCGGAACGCTCCTTCACCCATCCGGTCTCCCAGGCGCTGATCGCGCTGCGCAAGGCGCTGTCCGTGGACCCGACCGGCCGCGAGCCGGCACGGCGGGAACTCGACCGCATCTCCGGCGCGCCGGAGGCCTTCGAACACGACACCGGCACCTTCCTCGCCCTGCGCAGCGCCCGCCACCGCCTGATGCGGGACCGCCGCCCCGCCGCCGTCGCGGAGGTCCAGGGCATCCTGTGGGACGTCGCCGTCGCGCTGGAGGAAGGCCGCACCGACCGCACCGCCCGCGCCCTGGCCGAGGCCCGCCAGGCGCTGCGCGAGGCACTGGAGCAGGCCCGCCGCGAAGGCCAGAACCTGACGCAGGAACAGCGCGCCGACCTGCAGCGCCGCATCGAGGACCTGCGCGAGGCGATCCGCCGCCACCTGGAAGCCCTCGCCGAACGCCTGCAGCGCGAGAACGCCGAGGCCCTGCCCTACGACCCGCAGCAGCGCCTGATGGACCAGCGCGAGCTCGACCGCCGCACCCGCCGCATGGAAGACGCCGCTCGCCAGGGCCGCACCGAGGACGCCGAGCGCGAACTGGCGGAACTCGAACAGATGCTCCGCGCGCTCGAGGAAGGCCGGAACATGCGCGCCGAGGACCGCCAGCGGCAGCAGAGCCGCCAGCGCGGCCAACAGCAGATGGGCGCGGTGCAGGACATGGTGCGCCGCCAGGCGGAGATGCTCGACCGCGGCCACCAGCGCGCGGAGCAGGCCGACCGCGAGCGCCAGCAGCAGCGCCGCCAGACCTTCCCCCGCCTCTTCCCGCAGCCGCCCCAGCCGCCGCAGCAGGCCGAGCCCAGCCCGCAGGAGCAGGCCGAGACCCAGCAGGACAGCCGCGTGCAGCGCGCGCTGCGCCGGGCGCTCGGGGAACTCATGCAGCAGTTCGGCGACCTGACGGGGGACGTGCCGGAACAACTCGGCGAAGCCGACCGCGCCATGCGCGATTCCGCCGATGCCCTGCGCGAGGGCCGCGACGCCCGTGACGCCCAGCAGCGCGCCATCCGCGCCCTGACCGAGGGCGGCCGCCAGATGGCGCAGCAGATGCAGCGCCAGTTCGGCCAATCCCAGCCCGGCGACGGCGGCGAGGATGAGGACGGCGAGGGCGAAGGCATGGCCGGCGGCCAGCAGGGCGGCGAGGGGCAGGACCAGGCGCAGGAACAGGGGCCCGGGCGGGATCCGCTGGGGCGGCGCTCACGCGAGGCGACGGGGGGGCAGGACAACGCCTCCGACACGCGGGTGCCGGATGAGGCGGAACTGCTGAAGACACGGCGGATCCAGGAGGAACTGCGGCGGCGCGGGGCGGAACGGGAACGGCCGCCGGCGGAACTCGATTACATCGACAGGCTGTTGAGGCGGTTCTGAGGATCAGGCGGGGGGAGAAGGGAACTTCTCCCCCCGCCCCCCCCTCAACCTTCTTTGTCTTCTGGGGACGGGCCGCCGCGGGCGGGCTCCGGGAGGCAGCGCCCCTCGCCCGCGCGCGTGAACTGGCCTAATGCCGCCCGCGCATGAAGATCTGCGAGATCACCAACGTCGACTTCTCCCTCCGGCATTTCCTCCTGCCGGTGATGCGCGGCGCGCGCGATCGCGGCCATGAGGTCGTCGGTGTCTGCGCCGAGGGTCCCTTGCTTGAGATCCCCCGCGCCGAGGGCTTCCGCGTCGAATCCGTGCCCATGGCGCGCAGCCTGAACCCGGTCGCCCAGGCGCGCGCCTTCCGCGCGTTGCTGGACCTGTTCCGGCGGGAGAAGTTCGACCTCGTCCACGCGCACATGCCGATCAGCGGCCTGCTCGCACGCCTGGCAGCCAGGACGGCCGGCGTGCCGCGCATCGCCTATACCTGCCACGGCTTCCTCTTCAACCAGCCGGGACCATGGTGGCGGCGGCAATTATCGCTGCGCATGGAACGCCTCGGCGGCCGTGCCACCGACATCTTCCTGACCGTCAGCGAGGAGGAGGCCGAGGATGCCCGCCGCCTCGGCATCCATCGCGATGCGGTCGCGGTGCTGAACGGGCGCGATCCCGCCCTCTACCACCCGGACGAGGAAGCCCGCGCCGCCCTGCGCGCCGAATTCGGGGCGGCGCAGGGCGATTGCGTCATCGTCATGGTCTCCCGCCTGGTGCGCCACAAGGGCCACCCGGAACTGCTGCGCGCGATGGAGGCGACGCCACCCAACGCGGTGCTCTGGGTGGTGGGGGAGCGGCTGGCCTCCGACCACGGGGAGGACCTCGAGCCGCTCTTCGCGCGCGCGGAGGCCGCGCTCGGCCGCCGGATCCGCCGGCTCGGCTACCGGCACGACGTGGCGCGGGTGCTCGCCGCCGCGGATGCCTTCTGCCTGCCCTCCCATTTCGAGGGCCTGCCGATGAGCGTCATCGAGGCGATGATGACCGGCCTGCCGGTGGTCGCGACCGACATCCGCGGACCGCGCGAGCAAGTGGTGGACGGGGAGACGGGATTCCTGGTGCCGCCCATGCAGGACGCGCCGCTGGCGGCGGCGCTGTCGCGGCTCGCCGGCGATCCGGCGCTGAGGGCGCGGATGGGCGAGGCCGGGCGGGCGCGGGCGCTCGGACGGTTCGACGAAGGCAAGGTGATCGGGCGGACGCTGGACCTGCTCGGGCTGTGAAGGCGGGGGGAAGGGAACTTCCCCCCGCACCCCCCAACCTTCTCTGTCTTTTGGGAACTGACTTCGGCGGTTGGTTCCAAAGAGACAAAGAAGGGAGGGGGTCTGGGGGAGGTTCTCCTCCCCCGGCCTTGCTTCCGCCCCGAAGCGCAGGCATCCCCCCGCCCATGCTCCGTTCCGCGCTCACCGTCGGCAGCTGGACCATGGCGAGCCGCATCCTCGGCTTCGCCCGCGACATGCTGATCGCCTCCCGCCTCGGTGCCGGGCCGGTGGCGGATGCCTTCTTCGTCGCGCTGAAACTGCCCAACCTGTTCCGCCGCCTGTTCGGCGAGGGTGCCTTCAACGCCGCCTTCGTCCCCGCCTTCGCCGGGACGCTGGCAGCGGAGGGCCGTGCCAGCGCCCGTGCGCTCGCCGAGCGGATGGGCGCGCTGATGACGCTCTGGCTCGGCGTGCTCGTCGTCATCGGCATCGTGTTCATGCCGCAGGTGATGCGGGGGCTGGCGCCCGGCTTCTCGGACGACCCGGCCAAGTTCGCACTGGCTGTCGAACTGACGCGGATCACCTTCCCCTACCTGCTGTTCATCTGCCTGACGGCGCTGGTCGGCGGGGTGCTGAACGGGCTGGATCGCTTCGCCGCCGCGGCGGCAGCGCCGGTCTTCTTCAACCTGATCTCGATGGCGACGCTGCTCTGGCTGACGCCCTATGTCGCCACGCCGGGCCATGCGCTGGCCTGGGGCGTGACCGCGTCCGGCGTGGTGCAGCTTGCGCTCGTGCTGTGGGCGACGGCGCAGGCGGGCATGGCGCTAAACATCCTGCGTCCGCCGGCGATCACGCCCGAGGTCCGCCAGGTGCTGCGCCGCATGGTGCCCGGGGTGATCGGGGCGGGGGTGGTGCAGCTGAACCTGGCGGTGGACATCATCATCGCCTCGCTGCTGCCGGCGGGGGCGATCTCCTTCCTCTACTACGCGGACCGGGTGGCGCAGCTGCCGCTGGGCGTGATCGGCGCGGCCGTCGGCACGGCGCTGCTGCCGCTGCTGTCGCGGCAGTTGCGGTCGGGGCAGCCGCTTTCGGCGCACCGCTCGATGAACCGGGCGGTGGAGATGTCCCTCCTGCTGACGCTGCCGGCGGCGGTGGGACTGGCCGTGGCGGCCGGGCCGATCATCGCGGCGCTGTTCCAGCGCGGGGCGTTCAGCGCCGCCGAGGCCTCGGCCAGCGCCGCCGCGCTGATCGCCTATGCCGTCGGCCTGCCGGCCTTCGTGCTGGTGAAGGTCTTCGCGCCGGGCTTCTTCGCGCGCGGGGACACGGCGACGCCGGTGAAGCTCGGCCTGATGGCAGTGGCGCTGAACCTGGCGCTGAACCTGATGCTGATGGGGCCGCTGCGGCATGTGGGCGTGGCGCTGTCCACCTCGCTCGCGGCCTGGGCGAATGCGGGAATGCTGGCCTGGCTGCTGGCGCGCCGCGGGCATTTCATCGCCGACCGGCGGTGCCGCCGCGCGGTGCCGAGGATTGCCGCGACGGCGGCGGTCATGGGGCTGGCCGTCGTGGCGGTGGCCTTCGCCCTGCCGGCGGCGGGGAGTTCCGTGGCGCGCGCCATGACCGCGGCGGTGCTGATCGCGACCGGCGGGGCCGTGTACTTCGGTGGCGGGGTGTGGCTCGGCGCCTTCGATCCGCGGGAGGTGCTGCGGATGCTGCGACGAAGGCCGGCGAGCACGCCCGTGGCGGCAAAGCAACCCTGAGGGTCTTCGGCAGCCGATCGGCTCGCGCGAAGCGGGCGCGCGAGGTCTGAACTGCAGCCGTTGATTGGCATGGCGCCGGAGCGCTCACGAAAATGTCCCAGAATGGGTCGATGTTCTCTAAAAACGCACACAGGCGCGTGTGGTGCATAAAAGAGTCGCCTCTCTCGTTCATCACGTGTTAATTGCGAGACGAAACTCTCGGCGAAGGCTCTCGCTCACGTGATCACTGTGGCGCGTCAATTGTGGGGGACGATCGGCGGCTCGCTCGCCGGGCTGCGCCTTGCCACGTCGCCGCGCCGTCAGCATGGCATGCCGAGGGTCGCCCGTGCGGTCCGGATCCATCCCCGGACGCCCGTCATTGCCCTTCAGCCGCCCGCCGTCCTTGGCGTCCCGGCGGCCGGCAGTGGCGAGACCGGGAACCAGGACAAGTCGCCCGATAACGCCGCGACCACAGGCGCGGGCGTGACCTCGCCTCCGCGGGCCAGGGCTCGCTCGGCCAGGCCGGCGACGCGCCGCCCGGCGGG
>NZ_JAAEDM010000153.1 GCF_018129065.1 Neoroseomonas soli
GCCCCAGTCGAGCAGCGCGCGCCCGCCGAGCGCCGCCGCCGCCTCCGCCACCGCCGGCCCGGCGGAGGGACGGACGGAGATGCGCCAGACGGCCTCCTCCGCCCGCACGGCGAGCGGCGCGGCGTCGCGGACCTCGCGCCAGAAGGCGCGGCTCGCCTCTCCTTCGAGCATCGTGACGGTGCCGAAGCCCTGCATCGACTCGCGCAGCCGGCCGGTGCGATACGCCACGGAGGAGGCGAAGTCCTCGATCCGCAGCGCGGCGAGGGCGGGCTCTCCGGGGAGGACCGCCGCGCCGCTGACGCCGAAGGGGCTGCCGAGGCCCGCGGAAAGCGCGCGCACGCCGGTCGCCATGTCCGGCACCGCGACCAGCAGCGTCGCCGCCGCCTCCGGCGCGGGCAGCACCTTGAGCGTGATCTCCGTCATCACCCCGAGCGTGCCGTAGGACCCTGCCAGCAGCTTGCACAGGTCGAGCCCGGTCACGTTCTTCAGCACGCGCCCGCCGGAGCGGAGCACCTCCCCCTCCCCGTTCACGAAGCGGATGCCGAGGACGTGGTCCCGCATCGCGCCCCACGCGATGCGCCGCGGCCCGGAGAGATTCGCCGCGACGATGCCGCCGAGCGTCGCCGGCCGGTCGCTGCCATCCGGCACGGGATCGTTTCGCGCGCCATCCGGCGTGGGATCATTTCGCGCGCCATCCGGCGCGACGCCGAAGATCGCGCGCGTGTCGGGCGGCTCCGCGATCAGGTGCTGGCCCTTCTCGGCGAGCGCGGCCTCGATCTCCGGGATGGGCGTGCCGGCGCGGGCGGAAAGGACGAGCTCCGCCGGGCTGTACAGCGTGATGCCGGTCAGGTTGCGCGTGGACAGCGTGCGCGCCGCCTGCACCGGCCGCAGCAGGCCGCGCTTGGATCCGTTGCCTTCGACGGCGATCGGCTCGCGCGCGGCATGGGCGGCGGCGATGGCGGCGGCGATGCCCGCTTCGTCCGCCGGGGCGAGCATGGTGTCGGCGTCGCGAGTCACGCTCCGCTCCTCGGCTTTGCCTGCGGGGCCCCGCGACCGCGTCGCCCACTCATTCCGCGGCGAGCGGCACCGGCGCGCCCTCCAGCGGGAAGACCTTCGACGGGTTCAGCAGCCATTGCGGGTCGAAGGCGGTCTTGATTCGGCGCTGCTGGTCGAGCTCGCGCGGCCGGAACTGCACGGTCATCAGGTCGCGCTTCTCCACGCCGACGCCGTGCTCGCCGGTCAGGCAGCCGCCGACCTCGACGCAGAGCTTCAGGATGTCAGCGCCGAAGGCCTCGGCGCGATGGAAGGAATCCGGGTCGTTGGCGTCGAACATGATGAGCGGGTGCAGGTTGCCGTCCCCGGCGTGGAAGACGTTGGCGACAGCGAGGCGGTATTGCTCGCTCATCTCCCCGATGCGCTTCAGCACGTTCGGCAACTGGCTCGTCGGAATGGTGCCGTCCATGCAGAGGTAGTCGGGGCTGATGCGACCGACCGCGCCGAAGGCGCCCTTGCGGCCCTTCCAGATCGCCAGCGACTGCTCGGCGCTCTCGGCGACCTTCAGGCTGATCGGGTCGAAGCGGGCGCAGATCTCCTTGATGCGGGCCAGAAGCTCGTCCTGCTCGGCCTCGCTGCCCTCGACCTCGATGATCAGCATCGCCTCGGCGTCGAGCGGGTAGCCCGCATGGGCGAAGGCCTCGCAGGCGTGGATGCAGGGCTTGTCCATGAACTCGAGCGCGACGGGGATGATGCCCGAGCCGATGATGGCATCCACCGCGGCGCCGGCGATCTCGATTCCGTTGAAGGCCGCGAGCATGGCGCGCGCGCCCTCGGGGCTGCGCAGGATCCGCACCGTCACTTCCGTGACCATGCCGAGCTGCCCCTCGGAGCCGGTGATGATGCCGAGCCAGTCATAGCCCGCGGCATCGAGATGCGCGCCGCCGATGTCGATGACCTCGCCCTCGATCGTCACGAACTTCACGCCGAGCAGGTTGTTCGCGGTGACGCCGTATTTCAGGCAATGCGCGCCGCCGGAGTTCATCATCACGTTGCCGCCGATCATGCAGGCCAGCTGCGACGACGGGTCGGGCGCATAGAAGAAGCCGTCGCCCTCGACCGCCTTGGTGATGCCGATGTTGGTGACGCCCGCCTCGACCACGGCGAAGCGATCCTCGAGGTCGATCTCCAGGATGCGGTTCATGCGCATCAGGCCGATGACGACGGCATCGGCCATCGGCAGCGCGCCACCGGACAGCGAGGTCCCGGCCCCGCGCGGCACCACGCGCACGCCGTTGCAGTGGCAATAGCGCAGCACGGCGGCGACCTGCTCGGTGGTGCGCGGGAGCACGACCGCGAGCGGGACCTGGCGATAGGCCGCAAGCCCGTCCGTCTCGTAGGGCTTCAGCCGCGTCGCATCGCTGATGACGCCGTCCCCCGGCACCAGGGCATGGAGTGCGGCGACGATCTCCTCCCGGCGGGCCAGGATCTCGGGCTTGGGGGCGGGCTGCGCGATCACGGCGGCGATCCTTTCGATGCACGGAAGATGCGCATCCGCAGCGCGCCCCGCAAGCGCTGCAAGACGGGCGATTGCGCCCGCGCGGCGGCCCGCGCAACCTCAGCCATGGACACCGGCGCTGGTGCCGGGCGGGGAGACCGAGACGGATGCGCAGAACCCTGATCACCGCCGCGCTGCTGGCGACGATCGCCACCCCTGCCCTGGCCCAGCGCCAGGGACCGTATTCGGTCGAAGGCCAGGGGGCGGACGGCCAGCGCTACCAGGGCAGCGTCATGCTGCAGCCGACGGGGCAGAACACCTGGCGCGTGACCTGGCGCGTCGGCTCCGACACGGCCGACGGCGTCGGCCTGCTGATCCCGGAAGGACCGCTGCTGGTGGTGGGGTACGTGATGGCGGGGCGGGAGATCGGCGTGGCCGCCTATGCCGTCCAGCCGGACGGCAGCCTGCAGGGCACCTGGACGCAGGGCACAGGTGGAGGCGTCGGCACGGAAGTCATGACCCCCGCCGGCGGCAGCGGGGGCATGCCCCGGAAATAGCAAGGGGGGCCAGGCCCCCCTTCGCGCAACGCATCGGGCCGGGGCGCGAAGCCCCGGCGGCGCGTCAGCCCTGGCGGGCCTTCAGGCGCGGGTTCTTCTTGTTGATCACGTAGACGCGGCCGCGGCGGCGCACCAGCACGCAGTTCTTGTCGCGGGTCTTCGCAGTCTTCAGGGAATTGCGGATCTTCATGGCTTACCTCGTGAGGGGGCGCTTCTAGGGGGGGTAACGGCGCCCGTCAACCTCATGAAAAGGTCGGGGGGAAGAGAACTTCCCCCCGAACCCCCCAACCTTCTTTGGTACCTGGGGACTTACGGCGGAGGGCGGCGCCCGGCGATCTTCATTCTGCGGCGGCGCGCAGGAAGCCGTCCCGCGTCTGCGGCAGTTTCCGGCCGAGGATCTGCTCGGCCACCTGCGTCCGCAGCACCTGCGCCGTGCCGCCGGCGATCGCGAACATCCGCGCGTCGCGCACGTAGCGTTCCATCGGGTTGTCCCGCGAATAGCCCGCGGCACCCCAGACCTGCAGCGCCTGGTTGGTGACGCGAATCGCCATGTCCGCCGCCATCACCTTGGCCTGCGCGGCCGCCAGCCGGTCCGGGAAGCCGTTCGGCCCGGCCGAGCGCGCCGCCCGCCAGACCAGCGCGCGGGAAGCCTCGATGTCGATCGACATGTCCGCGAGCATCCAGGCGAGTCCCTGGAATTCCGCGATCGGCCGCCCGAACTGGCGGCGGTCCTGCGCGCGGGCCAGGGCATGGTCGTAGGCGCCGGCCGCGAGCCCGAGCGCCACCGTCGCCGCCCCCACCCGCTGGCCGTTATAGGCATCCATCAGCCGCCCGAAGCCGCGCGCCCAGCCGCCGGGCGGGCGCAGCACCATCGAATCGGGCACCATCAGGCCGCGCATGGTCACGTCCGCCTCGGGCATGCCGCGCAGGCCCATGGACGGGATGCGCTTCGCCTCCATGCCTGGGGGCATGCCCTCCCCGTCGCGCACGACGATGAAGCCGCCGATGCCCTTCTCCTCCCCGTCCTCGACGGCGCGGGCGAAGATCAGATGGAGGCGGGAGATGCCGCCGCCGGTGATCCAGGTCTTGTCGCCGTCGATCACCCAGGAATCGCCATGCCGCACCGCGCGGGTGCGCATCTCGGTGGCGGCGGAACCCGCCTCGGGCTCGGTGATCAGGATGGCGGGCTTGTCGCCCCGCAGCACGAGATCCGCGGCGACCTTCTTCTGGGCGTCCGTGCCATAGGCCATGATGGCGCCGACCGCGCCCATGTTGGCCTCCACCGCGATGCGGCCGGAGACGGCGCAGGCCTTGGAGAATTCCTCGATGACCAGCACGGCGTCGAAATAGGACAGGCCCGGCCCGCCCCATTCCTTCGGGACCGTCAGGCCGAGGAAGCCGGCCTCGGTCATGCGGCGAACCATCGGCCAGGGGTATTGCTCGGAACGGTCGGTGGCGGCGGCCTGGGCCGCGGCCTCCTGCGCCACCTCGCGCGCGCGGTCGCGCAGCCGCGCCTCCGCCTCGGTCAAGCCATGCATTCCCGTCATCCTCCCCTGATGCGCCGCTCGATCGCCTCGGTCGCGGCGCCATCCAGGCGCAGCGCGCGGGCGAAGCCGTCCAGCCACGCGCGCTCGGAGCCCTCGATCGCAGCCGCCCCCGCCACCGCGGCGGCATAGACCTGCGCCGCAAGCATCGGGTCGCGTGCTTCCCGCGCCAGGTCCTCCGGCGTGACGCTGCGGTCGAACTCGGCCAGCACCGCGTCGCGCGCGGCGGCGCCGAGGCCGGCCGCGTCCAACTGGCCGGCGATGCGCTCGCGCTCGGAGGAATCGACATGCCCGTCGGCCTTCGCCGCGGCGATCATGGCGCGGAGCATCAACAACCCCTCGCGTTCCTCGGCGGGGATCGGCGGCGCCGGGGGCATGCCCGGCACGGGCGCCCAGCCCTCCGGCGCCGGCTTGCCCTGCGGCGTGTCGCCCCAGGGGCCCGTTGGAGGCACGCTGTCGCCCCCGCGTGTAGACCTCGCCCCGGGCAGCGGCGCGGGCTTGCCCGCCGGCGCCCCG
>NZ_JAAEDM010000154.1 GCF_018129065.1 Neoroseomonas soli
GTCGCGCGCGGCGCGCTGCGCCGGGCTCAGCGAGGCCTCGGCCGGCGGGGCCGACCCGCGCACCGAGCCGCGGGCCGAGAGCAGGTAGAACAGGATGTCGTTGCGCCCCTGGTCCACCGCCGCGTCGATCGGCGACAGGCCGAGCACGTTGCGTTCCTCGAGGCTTGCGCCGCGGTTCATCGCATCCCGGGCGGCCGCGAGGTCGCCGCGATTGATGGCGTCGAACAGCGCCGCGGTGGGCGAGAGATTGGCATTGGGGTCGCCCGGGATCGGCTCCGGCGCGCGGCGGGCGGCAAGACCCGGCAGCGCCGGCGGCGGCGGGCGCTGCGTCTGCCCGGCCTGGGGGGGCGGGCCGGAGAATTGCGCCAGAGCCGGGGCGGGGCCGAAGGGCTGGCCCGGCAGCAGCGCAAAGCCGAAGGGGGCAAGAAACAGGAGGCGTCGCATCCACCCCTTCTAGCCCAACCCGCGCGCGCCCGGAACCTCGCAGCGAGGGTGGAACGGCCGTGCGGCCGCGGTCGGCCCTAACGGCCTTCCCGCCGCCACGCGATCAACGCCGCGCCCAGCACCAGCGCCAATGCGAGCCAGGGCGGCAGCAGCGGCAGCGCGGAAATCCCGGTGACCGTGTGGTCCCCGTTGCGGCGCAGGCCGATCCAGCCCGCCCCCGCCACGTCGCGCCCCGCCCCGACGCGGCGCAATTCCGGCACGGCGGGCACCGCCCCCTCCCCCAGGTAGCGCGCCACCCCTCCCGTGCCGGCGAGGAGGGGACGCAGCTTCTCCGGATCGGCGCGCAGGTCGGCGATCTCCAGCGGGTTGGCGGCGGCGGAGGCCGCGAAGGCGGTGCGCCGCCCGTCCGCGGCCTGCCAGACACCCGGCTGCGCTGCGGGCAGCGAGAGCGTCGCGCGGCCGCCGCCGGCTTCCTCGGGCCGGGCGCGGGTCACGGTGCCGTCGGGGGCGGTGACGGTGATCTCCGGCGGCGGGCCGGGGTCGAGGCTGCGCCGCGTCACCATCAGCCGTCCGGCCTCGATGCGCGCGGTCAGGTCCTCTTCCTCGAGTTCCGTCTCGCGCATCAGCCAATGGGCGATGCGGCGCAGGACCTCCTGCTGCGGGCCGCCGCCGTCATGGCCGCGCGACCACAGCCAGATGTGGTCGGACAGCAGCAGCGCGACGCGGCCTTCCGCGACGCGGTCCAGCACCAGCAGCGGCGCGCCGTCCGGGCCTTCCATCACCGTCGAGCCGGACCGCGCATCGGCGCGCAGCCAGCGGTACCAGCGGCCCCATTGCGCTTCGGCCTGCTCGGTGTTGGCGCCCACCAGCCCTTCCGTGACCGGGTGCCGGAAGCCGAGGGCCGAGACCCGCGGACGGAAGGCCCCTTCCGCGACGATGTTCTGCCGCCCGGCTGGCCGCGCCGGCAGCACCTGGCCGAGCGGCGTCAGCGCCAGCGAAACCGGGCCGCTGAATTCCGGCCCCACGCTCATCAGCAGCGCCCCGCCACCGCGCACGTAGTCGGCGATGTTCCGCAGATAAGCCGCCGGCAGGATGCCGCGGTTGGAGAAACGGTCGAAGACGATCAGGTCGAAGTCGCGCAGTTTCACCTGGAAGAGTTCGCGCACCGGGAAGGCGATCAGCGCCAGCTCGTTCAGCGGTGTCAGGTCGTCCTTCTCCGGCGGGCGAAGGATGGTGAAGTGGACGAGGTCCACATTCGGGTCGGCCTTGAGCAGACGGCGCCAGGTGCGCTCGCCCGCGTGCGGCTCGCCGGAGACCAGCAGCACCCGCAGCCGGTCGCGCACCCCGTTGATGGTCACGACCTGGCGGTTGTTGCGGGCGGAAACCTCCCCGGGGCGGGCTTCGGCCTCGATCTCGACGACGGTCGGGCCGCCGCGCTGGATCGGGACGGCGATGCGCTGGTCGCGGCCGATGGGCACGCTCTCGCTGCGCGGCGTCTCGCCGTCGCGGCGGATGGTCAGGCGGGCGGCACCCTGGGCGTTCGGGACGCCGAGGTCCTCGACCGCGACGCGGATCTCGACCTCCCGGCCGACGATGCCGAAGCCCGGGGCCTCGATGACGCGCAGGCGGCGGTCCGTTTCCCCCGCGCGGCCGGGCATCAGGGCGTGGAAGGGCGCGTCGAAGGGCGCGGCGGCAGGGATGTCGTGCGCCTGGCCATCTGTCAGCGCGATGACGCCGGCGAGGCGCGCGCGGGGGATCTCGGCCAGGGCGCGCTCGATGGCGGTGAAGAGGCGGGTGCCCTGGTTGCCGGCCTCGGGCACCTCGATGGTGCGGAGTTCCAGTTCGGGCAGGCGGGCGGCGCGGGCCTCGATGTCGCGGCGGGCGGCCTCGATCTGGGCGGTGCGGGTGCCGAGGGTCGCGCTTTCGCTGCGGTCCACCACCAGCAGGGCGATGTCGGGGCGCGTTTCGCGGGTCTCCTCGACGAGGCGCGGATTGGCGAGCGCGAGGAGGATCAGGGCGAAGGTGACGGCGCGCCAGACCACGCCCCGCGCGCGCCGCCAGGCCGCCGGGACCAGCGCAAGCAGCGCCAGTACCGCCGCCGCGCCGAGCAGCCAGGGCGGCAGGACGGGCGCGAAGTCGAGCCCTGCGATCGTCTGGATCATGGCGTGACCGGGAAAGGCGCTGCCTTCCCGGAACCCCATCCAGCCCCCCGCCCATGGCATCCGCCACGGATGCCGACGCCGAGGGCCCTGCGCCCCTCGGAACCTGTATCGGTTCCCAAAGGCCTTTCGGCCTTTGGTGGGGGAGTTTGAGGGGGCAAGGCCCCCTCAAGGACGATCCCGCGCATCAGTTCCCCAGCCTTTCGAGGATGGCCGGTACGTGCACCTGGTCCCCCTTGTAGTTGCCGGTCAGCGCGTACATCACGAGGTTCACCCCGAACCGATACGCCAGGATCCGCTGCCGCGCCCCACCCGGGATCGTCGCATAGGGGTTCTGCCCGCGGGCATCGAGCGCCCAGGCCGCCGCCCAATCGTGACCGCCGATGATGACGGGGCTGACGCTGTCATTCGCCCGGTCCTGGTCGCGCGCCACCCAGACCTGCCCGCCGGAATAGCGTCCCGGCAGGTCCTGCAGCAGGTAGAAGGCGCGCTTGAGGACGTGGTCCTCCGGCACCGGCGCGAGCGGCGGCACCGCGAGGTCCCGCGTCACGCGCCGCAGCGCCGCCCGCGCGCCGGGGTTCATGCCGTCGCCCGAGCCTTCGTCCCGCGTGTCGAGAACGATGATCCCGCCATTGCGCATGAAGGCGTTGAGCGCGGCGACCGCGGCGGCATCGGGCTGCGGCGCCTCGGCCAGCACCGGCCAGTAGAGCAGCGGATAGAAGGAGAGATCGTCCCGTCCCGGCACCACCGGATGAGGATCCGCGAGCGCCGCCGCGGTGCGCCGGTTCACGAAGTCCGACAGGCCGACGAGGCCCAAGCGGCTGACCTCGTCCACCTGCGAATCCCCGCTGACGACATAGGCGAGGCGCGTGGCGGTCGCCGCCGCGCCCTCCGGTTCCTGCGCGAAGGCCGGCATCGCCATGAGCAGCACGACCAGCGCCGCCCCGCGCGACCATTGCCGCCCGACCAGCCCGCGCTGGGCGAGCGAAATCACCAGGTCCGCCGCAAGCAACAGCAGCGCCAGCGCCAGCAGCCAGGGGCCGAGGTCGCGTTCCGCCGGCACGCCGCCGATCGCCTCGGTCCGCGCCGAGGCAGGCACCGCCGCCGCCGCGCGCGGCGGAGGCAGGCGCGCCGTCAGGTTCAGTGCCCGTCGCCAGGTTGCTTCCTCCGCTTGGCCGGGCGTGCCGTACCAGCCGGGCGGGTGGCGGGGGGACGCGACGGTTTCCTCCACCCGGTTGGCCGGGATCGGGGCTGCCGCCGGCGGCGCGGCGCCGAGCCGGCCGAAGCCGTCCAGGATCTCGAGCGGCGCCAGCGGCGCCTCGCCCTCCGCCCCCTGCACCCCGGCGGACAGCGCGACGAGACGACGCAGCATGTCCACGAAGAGACCCGAGAGCGGCAGGTTGGACCACTCCGCATTGGCGGTGACGTGGAACAAAACGATGCGCCCCTGCCCGCGCGCGACGGCGGTGACCAGCGGCGTGCCGTCCGCCAGCCGTGCCCAGGACCGCTCGGTCAGCCGGGGCGAGGGTTCCGCCAGCACCTGGCGCTCCACCGTGACCTCGGCCGGCGGAACCAGTCCGGCGAAGGGGGAGCCTTCCGGGAAGGGCGCCAGCGCCTGCGGCCGGTCCCAGGACAGGGCGCCGCCGAGCGCCCGCTCACCCGACCGCAGCGCCACCGGCAGCAGCGGGTCGGGTCGCTCCGCGAGCCGCGGCCCCGCGAAGCGGATCAGCATGCCGCCCTGCTCGACCCAGCGAGCCAGCGCCTCCCGCTCCCGTCCTTCGGGCACCTCGCGGTCGGCCAGGACCATCACGGCGAGGCGGCGGGCCAGCAGTGCCTCCGGCGTGCCGCGGCGGATCTCGGCATAGGGGGCGAGGGCGCGCTCGAGGTAGTAGAGATCGCCCGTCAGCGGCGCATCCGCGCTGGTCTCGATAGCGGCGGAAAGGCCCACCGGGCGGCGGCGGAAACGTTCGTCCAGCAGCACCGTGCCGGCGGCGCCGGATTCCGGTTCGAGGTCCAGCCGCACCACCTGGTTGCGGATCTCGATCGGCAGGTCGAGCGAAGCCTCGGCCTCCGTCGCGCCGGGCGGAAAGGCCAGGGTCGCCGAGGCGATGGCGCGTCCGTCGCCGGTGCGGGCGAGCACGGTCGCCTCGGTCGGCGCGCCTGCCGGGGTCTGCAGCACGCGCAACACGAGGCGGTCGGCCTCGGCCCGCGGTGGCGGCAGGGTGCGCACCGGGCGTGCCTCGGCGCGCGCGACAGTCAGCGGCCCGGCCTCGGCCAGCGCCGCGGCGAAGGGAGAGAAGGCATCGCCCCCCGCCGCATGCTCGACCCCATCGGCGACGTAGAGCGTCGCGAAGCCGCCGGGGTTGGCGGCGCGGAAGGCGTTCAGCGCCGCCAGCGCCGCCGCGCGGTCCG
>NZ_JAAEDM010000155.1 GCF_018129065.1 Neoroseomonas soli
CGGGCGGTGGCCTCGGCGCCGAGGATGGCGGCGCGGGACGCCTCGATCTGTGCCCGCGCCTGGGCGGCGTCGGCGGCGGCCTTCTCCGCCTGCGCGCGGGTGACGGCGATCTGGGCGGCGGCGGCGAGGACATCGGCCTCGGCCGCGGCGCGGCGCGCCTCGATGGTGGCGGTGTCGAGCCGCGCAATGGGCTGGTTCTCGGCCACGCGGGTGTTGAAATCGGCGAAGAGCTCGCGGATCTGGCCCGAGAGCTGGCTGCCCACCTGCACCAGCGTGACCGGGTTCACCGTGCCGGTGGCGGCGACGACGGCAGTGATCGATCCACGATCGGCCGTCGCCGTGCGCAGCCGCGGCAGCGCCGCATTGCTGGCATTGCCGCCGGGGATGAGGGAGAGGCCCGGCATGCCCGCCCACCACCACCCCCCGGCGAGGAGGAGGAGCAGGCCGGTTGCGGCGATCGTCTTGCGCATCGCGGGCATCCTAGCCGGTTTCCGGTAACGCGCATGTGTCCGACTTTCGCGAAGCGGCACGGGCGCCTAGTGTCCTGCCCGCTTCGTTCGCCGGATTTCCGGCGAACGAAGCGGACAAGCAGGCCACTGGAAACTAAGGCTGGTGGCCTGAGAACGAAGTCCGCAGGATTTCGGAATCAGGACACTGGGGTCGCGGGCCCAAGTGGGGGAGACGGGCGGATGCGGGTTCTGGTGCTGGGTGCGGGTGCCCTCGGCGGGTATTTCGGTGGCAGGCTGGCCGAGGCCGGCACGGCGGAGGTCGCCTTCCTGGTGCGTCCCGCGCGCCGCGACGCGCTCGACCGCGACGGGCTGCGCATCGAGAGCCCCTTCGGATCGTGGCAGGGCCGCGTCGCCACCCTCGCCGCCGCGGATGCGACGCCCGGCTGGGACGTGGTGCTGCTCTCCTGCAAGGCCTACGATCTGGACGACGCGATCGCCGCGATCCGGCCGGCGGTGGACGAGCGGACGGCGATCCTGCCGGTGCTGAACGGGCTGTCTCATCTCGACCGGCTGGCGTCGGCGTTCGGCGCCGGGCGTGTGCTCGGCGGGCTGGCGAAGATCCAGGCGACGCTCGCGCCGGACGGCGCAGTGCGGCAGTTGAACGACTGGCGCTGGCTCACCTTCGGCGAGCGCGACGGGACCATGTCCGACCGCGTGCGCGCCATCGAGGCGGCCTTCGCGCCGGCCAAGGGCGTCGTGGTCCAGGCCGTGCCCGACGTCATGGCGCGCATGTGGGAGAAGCTCGTCCATCTCGGCACCAGCGCGATCGGCACGGTGCTGATGCGCGCGAATGTCGGCGAGATCGTCCGCAGCCCCGGCGGCGCGGCGTTCCTGCATCGGCTGCTCGAGCGCAACGCGGCGGTCGCCGCGGCGGCGGGCCATCCGGTGCGCAATGGCTTCATCGAGGAATACCGCGCGATCTTCGGTGACCCGCGAAGCGCCTACGCGACTTCCATGCTGCGCGACCTCGAGGCCGGCAACAGGATCGAGGCGGATCACATCCTCGGGTTCCTCCTTGAGTGTGTGCGCCGCGCCGGCATCCCGGAAGAGTTGCACGAAGCGGCGTATCTGCACGCAAAAGCGTATGAGCAGCGGCGCGATGCGGGCCGTTTGACGCCGCATTGAGCCTCGCTGCGGCGCAGCATCACATCAAGCGCGTCGGAACGCACGCGACACAAGACTCGAGGCCCATGCCGCGTCTAGTGTTGCGCCTCCTCTGCGGGTGGCCCGCCATGGACACTCAGAATACACCGCCCCGCTTCGTCGACGACTACCTGCTGTCGTTGCTTGCGCGCGCGTCCTACGTCGTCTCGACCGAGTTCCACGACCGGCTCCGAGCGCGCGGCGTCTCCGTGCCTGTGTGGCGCGTGCTGGCGACGCTCTCGGGCGGGCCGGAAACGGTGACCGCGCTCGCCGAGGCCTGCCTGCTGCAGCAGCCGACCATGACCAAGGTGCTCGACCGCATGGAGCGCGACGGCCTGGTCAAGCGCCAGCAGGATGCGCGCGACCGGCGCCTGGTGCGCGTCCACCTCGCTCCGCGCGGAGAGACGATGGTGGCCGACCTCCTCGCCGCTGCCCGCGCGCACGAGGCCGAGGTCGTCGCCCGCCACCCCGATGCCGGCGCCATCAAGGACCTGCTGCGCGCCCTGATCGCGCGCCAGTCGCAGAAGAAGCGGCCGCGCGGGGCGTGAGGCGATGCCGCCCGTCCACGTGCTGCAGCGCATCGCGCTGGTGCTGATGGTGGTCTTTGCCCTGGTGCAGGTGGTGGTCGCGATCGCGCGTTGACGCGCCGCCGCGGCGCGGCCAGCGTGCCGCCCATCGCGAGGGGGGATCGCCATGAAGGTCGGCGTCATCGGTCTGGGCAGCATGGGCATGGGCGCGGCGCTGAGCCTGCTGCGCGCCGGGCACGAGGTGACCGGTTGCGACATGCGCGAGGCGGCGCGGGACGAATTCGCCGCCGCCGGCGGTGCCGCCGCCGCGCGTGCCGCGGACCTGCCGCAAGGCACCGAGGCGGTGGTCGTCCTGGTGGTGAACGCCGCGCAGACCGAGGCAGCGCTGTTCGGCGAGGGCGGCGCGGCATCTCGGCTGAAGCCGGGGGCGGTGATCGTCTCCTCCGCGACCATGGCGCCCGATGCCGCGCGCGCGCTGGCGGCGCAGGCGGAAGGGCGGGGCTTCCTCTACCTCGACGCGCCGGTTTCCGGCGGCGCGGTGAAGGCGCGGGCGGGTGAGATGACGGTGATGGGCGCGGGCAGCGAGGCCGCCTTCGCCGCCGCGCAGCCGGTGCTGGACGCCATCGCCACCAAGGTGTGGCGGCTGGGCGACCAGGTGGGCATCGGCGCGACGGTGAAGGTGGTGCACCAGTTGCTCGCCGGCGTGCACATCGCGGTGGCGGCGGAGGCGATGGCGCTGGGCATCCGCGCCGGCGCCGACCCGCAGGCGCTCTATGACGTGGTGACGAGCGCGGCCGGCAATTCCTGGATGTTCGAGAACCGCATGGCGCGCGTGCTGACCGGGGACGACGCGCCGCGCAGTGCGGTGGACATCTTCGTGAAGGACCTCGGCCTGGTCACCGAGATGGCGCGTGGGCTGGACTTCCCGGTGCCGCTGGCGTCCCAGGCGCAGCAGTTGTTCACCGCGGCGCGGGCGATGGGGCAGGGGGGGAAGGACGACGGCTTCGTCATCCGGGTGTGGCAGGCGATGACCGGGATCAAGCTGCCCGGGGAATGAGGCATGCCGCGGCCGCGCAGCGCGGCATGCCGCCGACTGCCGCGGCCATTCGCGTCACGCCTCGGGCGGGAAGTGGACAGCCAGCCAGATCGTCTCGCCATCCGCGGCGGTAGCGGCGACGCGGTGGCGGCATTTCGCCGGCAGGTGCGCCCAGTCGCCGGGCGAGAGTGCGTGCGATGTCCCGTCCGCGAAGGCGAGGATCGCGCCGCCCTGCACGAGCAGCACGAATTCCGCCCACCCCTGCTCGTACCATTCGCCCTGGCGGACGGCGCGGGAGGCGATGCGCTCGACCCGCGCCCCGCCGGCGTGCGCGAGTTCGGTAAAGGTCTCGCTCCCCTGCGCGACAGGCGAAGGCCCGTCGCGCAGGGAGCCGAAGCGCGGCGCGCTCACGCCGCCAGCGCCGCCTCCACCGCCTGGGCGACAGCGAACAGCCGCGCATCGCCCATGTGCTCGCCCGTCAGCATCAGCCCGACCGGAGCCTCGCCTTCCGCATGGCAGGGAATGCTGATCGAGCAGCGGTCGAGGAAGTTGCCGACGCTCGTGTTGCGCAGCAGCGTCATGTTGATGCGGTTGTAGTCCTTCTCGTCCTCCACCTCGGCGATGCGCGGCGGCACCACCGGACAGGTCGGGCAGATCACCGCGTCGAAGGGCGCGGTGCGTGGCGCGACGGCGACGATGATGCGGGCGCGCGCATCGACCAGTTCCACGTAGTCGGCGGCCGACATCAGCTCGCCGCGCTTGATCCGCTTGAGGATGCGCGGATCGTAGGCCTCGCCCTTCTCGGCGATCAGGCGGTGGTGCCAGGCCCAGGCCTCGCTCGCCGCGAAGCCGCCGGTCGCATTGGCGACCGGGATCTCGGCGAGTTCCGGCAGGTCGAATTCGACGACATGCGCGCCGGCGGCCGAGAGGCGCGTGAGCGTGCGGCCGAACACCGCGCCGACGGTCGCATCCATGCCGTCGGTCAGGTAGGAGGCGCGCGGCAGGCCGAGGCGCAGCCCCTTGAGCGAGAGCGGCGCAGGCGGCGCGGGATATTCCTCGCCGGCCATGTAGCCGTCCACGATGGCGCAGTCGGCCACGCTGCGCGCGAGCGGCCCGGCGGAATCCAGCGAGGGCGCGAGCGGCAGGATGCCCTCGATGGTCACGCGCCGCGCCGTCGGCTTCCAGCCCACCACGCCGCAGAGCGCCGCCGGGATGCGGCAGGACCCGCCGGTATCGGTGCCGAGGCCCGCGAAGCCCATCCCGTCCGCCACCGCGACGCCGGCGCCGGAGGAGGACCCGCCCGGCAAACGCCCGGCCGCGCGGTCCCAGGGGCTGCGCGGCGTGCCGTAATGCGGGTTCACGCCGAGGCCGGAGAAGGCGAACTCCACCATGTTGGTCCGCCCGAGGATGACGAAGCCGGCGCGGATGAGCCGCTGCACGGAAGGCGCCGTCGCCTTGGCCGCCGGCGCGCCGTTCCGCGCGACGGAGCCGGACCGCGTGGTGACGCCGGCCTCGTCGTAGAGATCCTTGATGCTGATCGGGATGCCCGCGAAGGGGCTCGGCGCGCGGCCCGCGGCGCGCAGCGCGTCCATC
>NZ_JAAEDM010000156.1 GCF_018129065.1 Neoroseomonas soli
GGCGGCGGCGCCGGCGCCGAGCCCCCCGCCCCGCCGCGGCCGCTGCTGCGCATAGCCGCCCAGCCGCGCTTCATCGCCGCCGCCACCTCCGGCATGATGGCCTATGGGGCGATGGCCTTCCTGATGAGCGCCTCACCGCTCGCCATCGTCGCATGCGGCCTGCCGCACACCGAGGCGCACTGGGTCATCTTCATGCACGTCATGGGGATGTTCGTGCCGGCCTTCTTCACCGGCAACCTGATCACCCGCTTCGGCACCACGCCGGTGATGTTCGCCGGCGTGGCGCTGCTGGTGTTTGGCGTCGCCGCGGGCCTGCTCGGCATGTCGGAATGGAACTTCCGCATCGCGCTGACGCTGAATGGCGTCGGCTGGAACTTCCTCTTCGTCGGCGCGACCACGCTGGTCACCACCTGCTACCGCCCGAACGAGCGCGGCAAGGTGCAGGCCTTCAACGACTTCCTGGTCTTTGGCACGACGGCGACGGCGTCCTTCATGGCCGGCTTCATGCAGGACCGGCTGGGCTGGTACCCGCTGAACTGGTTCGCGATCGCGCTGATGGCCATCGCCTTCGCGGCGGTGACCTGGCTGGCCTTCCAGCGCCGACCGGTGAACGCGACGGCCTGAAGGCCCGGCCCCCCCCCGGCCGGGGCGTGCGCGGGGTGACGAACCCCGCGCTTCCGCCCCCGGCTCCCGGCCCGTAGCATGGCGGGCCGGGACCCGCGTCGCGCCACCCAGGAGGGGACAAGCTGCATCGCATTCCGTTCGGCCGGCTGGTGCTGCCCGGCAGCCTTGCCGTGTTGGCGCTGCTGCCCTACCTCGCGCTGCCGGAGGCGGGCTGGGCCGGCATCCTGCGCATGCTCGCGGGGACCGCCTTCTGGTTCTGCGCCGCCTGGCTCGTGGCCCGGCTGGCGGGCCTGCTGCTCGCCCAGCATCCCAAGCTGCTGAGCGACCTGGTCGCGACCGCGCTCTTCCTCGCCGCCGGCGTGCTGGTGGCGCAGGTCGTCTTCGAACTGCCGGGGACGGGGCTGATCGCCACCTCCTCCGTGCTGATCGCCGTGCTCGGCTTCGCGCTGCGCAACACGCTGGGGGACATATTCTCCGGCATCGCCCTCGGCATGGAATCGCCCTACGCGATCGGCGACTGGATCGAGGCGACGGAGGGCTGCGCCGGGCGCGTCACCGAGATCTCCTGGCGCGCGACCAAGCTGGTGACGCGGGACGGGGTGGCGCTCGTGGTGCCGAACAGCCTGATCGCCGGCCATCGCATCGCCGTCTATGGCGCCGGCGCCATGGGCCGCTTTCGCTGCGCGATCCAGGTGCCGCTCGACGCCGCCGTGCCGGCGGAACGCGCGCGCCGCATCCTGCTCGCGGCCGCGCTGGAGGCCGGGCGCGACGTGCCCGGCTTCGCGCCGGACGTGGTGCTGGCCGACATGTCGCAGGGCTTCGCGATGTACGCGGTGCGCTTCCACGTGCCCGACTACGGAGAGGAGACGCATTGGCGGGACACGGTGGCCGGCGCCGTGCAGCGCGCGCTGCGCCACACCGGCCTTTCGCTGGCGCAGCCGGCGCGCGACGTGCGCCTGCGCCGGCCCGGGGGGGCGCCGCCGGATGCGCGCATGGTGCTGCTCGACGCGATCGAGATCTTCCGCCCCTTCAGCGCCGAGGAACGCACGGCCATCGCCGCCGCGCTGCAGGCGCGCACCCTCCCGCCCGGCGCCGCCCTGGTGCGGCAGGGCGAGGCGGGCGACTCGCTCTTCCTCCTGGCCGAGGGGGCGCTCGACATCCGCATCGCGCCGCCGGGCCGCGCGGAATTCCTCGCCGAGCGGCTGACCCAGGGCGCCGTCCTCGGGGAGATGTCGCTGCTCACCGGCCAGCCGCGCAGCGCGACGGTGCTGGCCGCGACCGAGGCGGTGGTGCTCGAGCTCCGCAAGGAGGACCTCGACCCCATCCTGCGCGCGCGTCCTGCGCTGCTGGAGGGGCTGACGGCGATCATGGCCGAGCGCCAGGCGCGCAACATGGCGCGGCCCGCCACGCCCGACGCGCCCACCCCGGCGGCGCCGACGCGGGAGGACATCCTCGCGAGGCTCAAGTCCTTCTTCAAGATCAGGTAGCGCGGGCCGGTGTCCAGCCCGTGAGCGCGCTGTATCGGCAGCGGACGGCACAGATGGGGAGGCCACCGAAGGAATGGCCAGGGGCCAGGGAACTAGGTCGGCCGGAACCCAGGTCCGGGGCGCCAGGGCGGTTCCCGTTCACGTCCGTTCGCGACAACCGGTCCCAACCGTCGTCCCCGCGGGGAACGTCACCCGGTCGGGCGGTTCGACCCGATCGTGGCCTGCTCTACCGGCACTCCAGCACGCGGATGTCGTAGACCGGGTGCTCGAGCATGTTCACGCCCGGCGCATTGGCGAACATCCAGCCACGGAAGGCAGGCGGGCTGCCCTGCGGGGCGCGGCTGTCGGTGATTTCCATCCAGGCGGCCGCATCGGGCACCTCGTCCTGCGGTCGGCCGTTGCAGGCGCGCAGGTTGATGGTCAGCGAGCCGAAGGTCGCGGCCTCACCCACGCGCGCATCGAGGATGGTGATGCGCGCCGTCACCTTGTCGAGCGCCTGCAGCCGCGCGCTGCGCATCGGCACCCATTCCTGCGCGGCGGCGGGCAGGGGCGCGAGCAGCAGGGCAAGCAGCAGCGCGCGCCTCACAGCCGGCGCTTCGGGCTGACCAGCCCGTCCACCAGTTCGGCGAGGATGCGGCGCATCGCCGCCTCGTCCACGCCCATCAGCACCGCGTCATCGAACGCGTCCTGCAGCGCCTGGCGCGCCTCCTCGTGGTTCTCGGCGAGCACCTTCAGCTTTTCGCGGCAGGAAATCGGCGAGCCGTCCGTCCCGGGCCAGGTGGCCGGCGTCCCGGTCATCGCGGCGCGGCCTGCGGCTGCGGCGCCGGGGCCGGCTGCTGCTGCTCGCCGCCGCGCTGCTGGTTCATCTCGGTCACGGAGAAGATGAAGCGGCCGAGCAGGTTCTCGAGGCTGACCGCGCTCTGGGTGATGGTGATCTCCTGGCCGTCGCGCAGGATGCGGTCGGCGCCGCCCGGCACAAGGGCGACGTACTTGCCGCCGAGCAGCCCCTCGCTCTGGATCTCGGCCGAGGTATCGGTGGGCAGGCGCAGGCCGGCATCCACGCGCAGCGTCAGCACGGCGAGGAAGCTCTCGGCGTCGATCCTCTGCGCGACCACCTGGCCGACCTTCACGCCGGCCAGCCGCACGTCCGCGCCCGCGGGCAGGCCGTCGATGCGGTCGAAGCGCGCGGTCAGGGCGATGCCGCTGCTGGTCAGCGAGCGACCGCTGCCCGTCACGGCATAGGCAAGGAAGAACACCGCCACCGCGAGGACGACGGCGCCGGTCAGGAGTTCGGCGAGGCTACGCTTCTGCATGCGTTCAGGATGTCGGGGCTCAGCGCCCCGGCGTCCAGGCCTCGTAATCGCCGGTGGTGGCAGGGCGGCGGCCGCCCGCGGCATCGTGGCCCGGCGGGCGCCAGGCTTCCGGCGTGCCGGTCATGTTCGGCCGGTGCTCCTTCTGCCAGGCGCGGCGAGGCGCATCCTCGGGCAGCGGGGCCTGGGTGGTGTGATGGATCCAGCCCCACCATTCCGGCGGAACGGAGGAGGCCTCGCTGACGCCGGCGTAGATCACGCGGCGCATCGGGCGACCGTAGAAGTCGCGGCGGGACCGCGCCTCCCAATAGGTATTGCCGAAGCGATCGCGGCCGATGCGGCGGCTGGTCAGGCGAATGAACAGGGGGTCGAGGAACGACATCGGTGCGTCCTTAGGGGGCAGCCCGGAAAGCCTTCGTGTGCCACAGCGCGCGCAAAGGCGCAAAGGAGCGTCTGTCCACAGGATATTGGGGGTCGTGGCACGAATGGCCACAAGATGCGGCTTCCGCCCGCCGGCGAGTCCCGCTAGCGTTTCCCCCATGGCAGGCATCCTCGGCACTCTCTGGGATGGTGTGGCGCTCCGGCGGGAGCGGATCGGCGCCGATCCCGATTCCCCCGCGCGCCCCGTGGCGCTCCCCGCCGCATGGGAGGAAGGCGCCGCCGCCGCCCTCGCCGCGCTGGCGCCGGGCAATGGTCCGGTCGTGCTGCCCATTCTGGCGGAGAACTGGATCCGTCGCGTGACCATGCGCGGCCGCCGCCTCGGCCTGCTGGACAGCCCGGAGGAGGCGGACGGGCTCGCCGCCGGGCTGCGCGCCCTGCTGCTGTCCCGCCGCGGTGCCCCGGGCGCCGAGGTCTGGCGCGACCGCGGCAGGGAGGAAGCGCGCTTCGTGCTCAACCTGCCGGCCTTCCTCGATGCCGAGGGTGGCTTCGACGCGCCGGGCTATGTCGCGGCGGCGGCGCTCGGTGTGCGGGTGCTCGACATCCTCGGCCAGGGGCGGAGTCCCAGGCTGCGCCTCGGCTTCGCCGACCTCGCCGGGCTGCTCGCCGCCTTCCGCCTGCCCTATGGCGGCGAGGAAGCGCAGGCGGTCGCCGCTGCGATCGCCGCCCTGACGCGCGGCGCGGCGGAGGCCGAATCCGGCCGGCTCGCCGACCGCCAAGGCGCGCTGCACCCCGTCGCGCTGATCTGGCCGGAACCACCGGCCGAGACAGCCGTGCCCGGCCTTGCCGCCGCGGCGCGGGCGGCACTCGACGCTGCGGCGGCCTCTCCGGGGCTGCGGCATGCGGGTTGCGTCGCTCTCGCCCCCGCCGATGCGGTCGAGGCG
>NZ_JAAEDM010000157.1 GCF_018129065.1 Neoroseomonas soli
CGCCTGGCGCCTGCGCCGGTCACGCGCCCGGTGGCGCCGCCCGCGCCTCCGCGGGTCGCCGCCGCGGCGGCGCCGGTGGTACGGAGCTTCCCGCCCGCCCGTCAGCGCCTCGGTGCGCGGTCCTGCTGCTGGCCGATCGGCGAGCCGGGGACCAGCGGCTTCCGCTTCTGCGGCGGCGAGCCCATGGCTGGCAAGCCCTATTGCCTGGAGCATGCCGCTCTCGCCTATGTGAAGCCGCGGGATCGCCGCGAGGACGCGGCGTAGTTTTTCGCCTCAAGCGCCGGCGCCGGCATCCGCCGGCTCGGCTTGCGCGCTATGCGCTGGCGCGTCGGCCGCGTCGGGCTGCCTGGGCGCGGTCGCGCTTTGCGCTCCCGGGCCGAGGCGCAGCCTCGGCCCGCCTGTCCCTCTTCACCGGAGGGGGCGCTAGACGATGCGCGACGCATCCGCTTTCCTCTCCGTGACGCCTTCCGCCCGCCGCGCATTGCGGCGATGCTGCGCCCATCATGCATTCGCGCCTGGCCGGGGTGGCGCTGCAGCTCGCGGCGCTGGCGATGTTTGTCGCCATGGACACCATCATCAAGCTGCTGACCGCCGGCTTCCCGGTGCCGCAGGTGATGTGGGCGCGCTTTCTCTTCGGCTTCCTCACCGTCGCCCTTGCCCTGCGCATCGTGACGGGGCAGGTGCCGTGGCGGTCCCGCGCGCCGGGGCTGCAGACGCTGCGCAGCCTGACGCTCGCCGCCTGCAACTGGCTCTTCACCACCGCGCTGGTGCACATCCCGCTGGCGGATGCGACGGCTGTGGGCTTCGCCTCGCCGCTCTTCACCGTGGCGCTGGCTGCGGTCTGGCTGAAGGAACGCGTGGGCTGGCGCCGCTGGGCCGGGGTGGGGATCGGGCTCGCGGGCGTCGTGGTGCTGCTGCGCCCGCCCTTCATCTTCGGCGGCCAGCCGGTGCACTGGGCCATGATGCTGCCGCTCGGCACCGCGGCGCTCTTCGCCGTCTACCAGATCCTCACCCGCAAGCTGGCCGGGGTGGACGATCCACGCACCACCATCCTGCACACCAGTTTCGCGGCCTCGCTCGTGACCTCCGCGGCACTGCCCTTCGAATGGACCTGGCCCTCGGCCGAGGGCTGGGCGGCCTTCGCACTGCTCGGCGTGCTGGGGGGCATGGGGCACGGGCTGCTGGTCATGGCCTTCGCCCGGGCGCCGGCCAGCCTGCTCGCACCCATGTCCTACACCCAGATGATCTGGGCGGTGCTGTCCGGGCTGCTGGTCTTCGGGGACCGGCCGGATCTGCTGACCGTGGTCGGCATGGTGGTGATCGCCGCCGGCGGCGTGCTCGTCGCGCTGCCCGATCGCGCCCGCCGCAACGCATGACGCCGAGGCGCTTGCGCCGCCGCCGCCGCTGGTTTAGCGAAGGTTCTCCCGCGCGGCCGCCCTCCGGCACCGGGCGACTCGCGGCCGTTTCGCACCGGACCGCGCATGAGGGAAACGATGGCTGACATCGGAATGGCCAAGGGGGCCGAGGAACGCGGGCATGCGCGCGTCGCGCTCGATGCCGACAGCGTCAGGGACGCCTATCGGCGCTGGGCCGGCGTTTACGACATCGTGTTCGGCGGTGTCTCGGGCGTGGGGCGGCGCCGCGCGGTCGCCGCGGTGAACCGCCTGGTCGGGCCAAGGGTGCTCGAAGTGGGGGTGGGCACCGGGCTCGCCCTGCCGCTCTATCGCCGCGACTTCCAGGTCGTCGGCATCGATCTCTCCCGCGACATGCTCGAGAAGGCCAAGGCCCGCGTGGCAACCGAGCGGCTGCCGAACGTGAGCGGGCTGCTCGAGATGGATGCCGAGCACATGGCCTTCGCCGACGGCGCCTTCGACATCGCCGTCGCGATGTTCACCGCCTCCGTCGTGCCCGACGCCAAGCGCCTCTTCGCGGAAATGTCGCGCGTCGTGCGGCCCGGCGGCCACCTGCTCTTCGTCAACCACTTCGCCGCCGAGGGCGGGCCACGCTGGTGGGTGGAGCGGGCGATGGCGCCGCTCTCCCGCCGCCTCGGCTGGCATCCGGACTTCGCGCTGCGGGACCTGCTGGATCCGGAACGGACGCCGGTGGAGCGCATCGAGCCCTGCCCGCCCGCCGGCATCTTCACCCTGGTGTCGCTGCGCAACCCCGAAATCGCGGCCCAGGCGCTGGCCGCGGAATAGGCGGCCGCTTCGGCGCGTCGAGAGCATGGCCGCGCATACGGCCGATTCCACCCGTATGCGATCCGCTCCGGACGATCACCTGGTGTCCTAATTCCGAAATCCTGCGGACGTCGTTCTCAGGCCACTAGGCTTTGTCTTCAGTGGCCTTCTTGCTCGCATCGTTCGCTGGAAATCCAGCGAACTTCGCGGGCAGGGCACTAGCCGGAAATCGGCCCGTCACCGCAGCCCGCCGCCCGGCACCTGCATCGCCTGGTACCCCTGGGGGCGCCGGAACAGCGCCGGCTCCTGCTGCGCGTAGACCACCCGCACCGCTTCCATCCGCCCCTGCTGCCCCTGCGAGGCACCCTGCCCCCGCAGCATCACGCCATCCGCCGTGATGCAGGCCTCCCCGCTGCCCACCTGCCCCTGGTAGCGCCACACGGTGCAGGCCGTGCCGGCGATGCGCTCGGTGCCGCCGCGGGTGAAGCGGGCGTTCGCCAGATCCTTCTGGTAGCCGGCGGCCTGGTCCATCGGCACGTCCATGATCATGCGCATCGCTTCCATGACCATGAACCCGCGCTGGTTGGCGTGGTCCGCCACCATATAGCCGGCGCCCCCGGGCATGTTCATGCGCATCAGCCGGGCTGCGGCAGACCACAGCATGGTCATCTCGGCGCCCGTTCCGCCGCCGGTGACGTGGTAGGTCACCGCGACATCGCGTGTCGGGTAGATCTCCGGCCGGTCCTGCGCCTGCGCGGCGACGGGCAGGGCGGCGATCAGGGCGGCGGCGATGGCGTGGCGCATGGGCTTGGTCCTCGGACGAATCGCTGGTGCAGCATGCCTCGGAACGCCGCCGTCGGCGATGAAGCCGTTCAGCCTTCCCGCTGCCGCCACGATGCGGCCTCGCCGCCCCGCCCTCTTCAGCCGGCCGGCCAGGGGGCCAGGAGCTGGCGGAAGCGCTCGATGCCGTTGAAGGTTTCGAGGTCGTCCTCCCGCCGCTCGGGGGGCACGTCCGCCTTGCGGGGATGGGCCGGGTCCATCAGCAGCTGCAGCCAGCCGCGCGACATGCCGCCTCGGAGCGAGGCCGCCAGCGCCGCATAGGCCTCATCCTCCACCGCGCGCAGCGCATCGGGGTCGGGTGCCTCCTGCGCCTTGAGCTGCCGGTGCTTCTGGCCGAGCGCGCAGGCCTTGTACATCTGCACCGTGGCGTCGCTCCGCGTGGCGGCGTTTTCGTTCTCCAGCCGCCGGATCGCCTCCAGCGCCTCGTCCGGTTGCGGCGGCTGGCTGTAGAGCAGGTCCAGGATGCGGTTCGCATCGAGGGTCCGCGGGGCGACGTCCAGCATGGTGGTCACTGCGGTGGAGCCGGCCCGCTCGCGCGCGGCCCGCGCCTCGTCGCGGCGGCCGGCCGCCTCCAGCACCCGGGCGAGATCGCTGAAGCTGTAGGCGTTCGGCCGCTCCGCCGTCAGGCGCCGGAAGGCCTCGATCGCCTTGCCGAACTCGCCGAGGCGCGCATGGGCATTGGCCCAGGCGCGGACCGCGTCGGCGGTGCGCTGCCCGGCCAGGTCTTCGTTGGAAAGCAGGTCGAGTGCCTCCCGCAGTTCGGGCGGGGCGGTCACGCGGCCGCCGTCGAGCGCGGCATCGCGCAGCAGCGTGGCGACGTCCTGGTTGCGCAGCAGGCCGACGGCGTCGCTCAGTGCTGCCTCGCGCGTTGCGAAGGCGTTGGCGGCTTCGGTTTCCTTGCGGGCCTTGTCGGCCTCCCGCTTCGCCTTGCGCGCCTGCTCCTCGGCTCGGCGGACGCCGGCCCCCTCGAGGTCCATCGCCGCATCGGCCAGTTCCCGGCTGAGCAGCAGCGCCACCAGCAGGTAGGCCCAGAAGAAGCCGGCGATCAGCCCGGCGATCAGTGCCGCGGGTACGATCGCTTCCGCGACCGGGAAGCGTTCCAGCCCGGCCGTGGTCAGCAGGTAGTCGAGGAGCCGCCGGAAATACCCGGCGATGTCGCGCGCCTGCACCAGACCGATGCCGACGATGATCTTGGTCAGCCAGTCGGCGATCTCGTTCAGCGCCGGGCTGGCCCGGTAGCTGGCGAGGACCTGCTGCGCCACTCCGCCCGCCGGCAGGGCCAGGGGTGCCGGTGCCTCCGCCCCGGCCCGGGTGATGGCCGGCCCCTGCGCGCCCTGCCCCCCGGCGACGGGTGGCGCAGCGGCCACGCCTGCCG
>NZ_JAAEDM010000158.1 GCF_018129065.1 Neoroseomonas soli
GGCCATGGCCTCGGCGCGCGCGAGGCCTTCGCGAATGGCGCCGAGGTCGCGCGGCGCGAAGCGGTCCAGCGACAGCCGCGCCAGCGCCCGCGCCATGTCCGGCGCGCCCTTCAGCGCCGCTCGCAGCGCCGCGCGCACCGCATCGGCGGCGAGCAGGAAGCCCACCGCATCATGCCGCGCGGCGATCGGCGCCGGATCGGCGAGCGGCGACGCCAGCCGGGCGGCGAGTTCCCGCGCACCCGCGGGCGTGACGGTGCGGTCCACCGCGCCGAGCAGGGAATGGCGCGGGTCGCCGCGCTCGCTGCGCAGGATCTCGAGGCTGCGGCGGGTGGCGCCGTCCATCTGCAGCAGGCCGCGCCCGCCGGTCGGGACGGGGGGCGCGAGGCGCGGCAGGGCGCCCGCCTGGGTCAGCCGCACATAATCCACCGCCATGGCGGCGGCGGTGATTTCCTCCGGCGCGAAGGCGCCGAAGCCGTCGAGCGTCGCGACGCCGAAGGCCTCGGTGACGCGGCGGATACCGTCGCGCGGAGGGTCGAGATGGGCGATGCGCTCGGCGAGCGACGCGAGGGCGGCACCGCGGGCGAGCGCCTCGGGCGCCAGGATCTCGGCCGGTTCCAGCCGGGCGAGCAGCGACGTCAGGTCGGCGGCCGGCAGGCTCTCGGTGCCGAAGGCGCCGGTGGTCACGTCGAGCCAGGCCGCGCCGAGCCGGTCCCCCGCAGGGGCGAGGGCCAGCAGCCAGGCCGGGCGGGCGGCCTCGAGCAGCGCCTCCTCCGTCACCGTTCCGGGGGTGACGAGGCGGACGACCTCCCGCCGGATGGTCGGGGCCTTGCGGCGCTTCTGTTCCTCGGGCGTTTCCATCTGGTCGCAGATCGCGACGCGGAAGCCCCGGCGGATCAGGCGGGCGAGGTAGCTCTCATAGGCGTGGGCGGGCACGCCGCAGAGCGGCACCTTCTCCCCCTGGTGCTCGCCCCGGTAGGAAAGGGCGATGTCGAGCGCGGCCGAGGCGACCTCGGCATCGCCGAAGAGCATCTCGAAGAAATCGCCCATGCGGAAGAAGATGAGCGCATCCGGATGCGCCGCCTTGGCGACGAACCATTGCGCCAGGGCCGGCGTCGCGCCGGCCGCCGACGGTACGGGCTTGCTCTCCAGGGCGGACGCGTCTGTCATGCCCCGCCTCTAGACCGGAATCCGGCAAGGAGGGAGGGCATCATGCACCTGGATGGGCTCGACCACGCGAACCTGCGCTGCCGTCCACGGGACCTGCCCGCGGCGCTGGCCTTCTATCGCGACCTGCTGGGGCTGGAGGAAGGACCGCGGCCGGCCTTCGATTTCCCGGGGCACTGGCTCTACGCCGGCGGGCGGCCGATCCTGCACCTGGCGGCGCGCGAAACCGTGGGACCGCCGGAAGGCCCGGCGCACGGCGCGTCCTTCGAGCACATCGCCTTCCGCGCCCGCGACCTGCCCGGCGTGCGCGCGACGCTGGCGGCGAAGGGCGTCCGCTATGCCGAGGCGCCGCTGCCGGGCTTCCCGCTGCACCAGCTTTTCCTGACCGACCCCTTCGGGCTGAGGGTGGAACTGACCTTCGACATGACGGACCCGTCGAACGCCGGGACATGACGACGCGCTGCGGGCGCCGCCCGGGCAGTGGGCGCAGGGGTCAGGATCGCCTCGAACGCGGCGGGCGCTGCCGCCGCGGGAGCCTTGAGCAGTTCCCGCATCGGTGGAAGCCGCTCTCCCCGTGTTCGACCGGGCATCTTCACGCATACGGCTGAATTCCAACCGTATGCGATCTGCTCCAAGCACCAGCCCGGCAACCGACCTGCCCATGATCGCATGACCACGGACAGGCCGATGCGGTGCCCTTCCCCCCGTGCGGCGTGAGACGGGCCGCTAGGCAATCCGGGCAGGGCGCGGCAGGCAGCCGTTCACTCGGGACCGATCGACATCCCGATATCGCAACGGCCTCCGCCCAGCCGCCCCCCCGCTGGCCGTTGCGCGGGGAAGCGGCTAGATCAGCGATCTCAACACGCATGGTTCGCGGCCGTCGCCCCGGCCGGGGCCTGTGCTTCCTCCGGCTTGGGAACGCCCGCACATGCCCCAGTACCGCTCGCGCACCACCACCCATGGCCGCAACATGGCCGGCGCCCGTGGCCTCTGGCGCGCGACCGGGATGAAGGACGGGGATTTCGGCAAGCCGATCATCGCCGTCGTCAACAGCTTCACGCAGTTCGTGCCGGGCCATGTCCACCTGAAGGACCTCGGCCAGCTGGTCGCGCGCGAGATCGAGGCCGCCGGCGGCGTCGCCAAGGAATTCAATACCATCGCGGTGGATGACGGCATCGCCATGGGCCATGACGGCATGCTCTACAGCCTGCCGTCGCGCGACCTGATCGCCGACAGCGTCGAATACATGGTCAACGCGCATTGCGCCGACGCGATGGTCTGCATCTCCAACTGCGACAAGATCACGCCGGGCATGCTGATGGCCGCGATGCGGCTGAACATCCCGACCATCTTCGTCTCCGGCGGGCCGATGGAAGCGGGCAAGGTCGTCCATCGCGGCCAGAAGCGCAGCGTCGACCTGATCGACGCCATGATCGTCGCCGCCGACAGCTCCGTGACCGATGAGGAAGTGAAGGTCATCGAGCGGTCCGCCTGCCCGACCTGCGGGTCCTGCTCGGGCATGTTCACCGCCAATTCGATGAACTGCCTGACCGAGGCGCTGGGCCTCGCGCTGCCGGGCAACGGCACGGTCGTCGCCACCCATGCCGACCGCAAGCGGCTGTTCCTGGAAGCCGGGCGCCGGATCGTCGAGATCACGCGCCAGCACTACGAGACCGACGACTTCTCCGTCCTGCCGCGCAACATCGCCACCGTCGCCGCCTTCGAGAACGCGATGACGCTCGACATCGCGATGGGCGGTTCGACCAACACGGTGCTGCACCTGCTGGCCGCCGCGCATGAGGGCAGCGTGAACTTCACCATGAAGGACATCGACGCGCTGTCGCGCCGCGTGCCGGTGCTCTGCAAGGTCGCGCCCTCGGTCATCAACGTGCATGTCGAGGACGTGCACCGCGCCGGCGGCATCATGGGCATCCTGGGCGAACTCGACCGCGCCGGGCTGCTCGACACCTCCGTCTCCCGCGTCGATGCGCCGAGCCTCGCGGAGGCGCTGCAGGCCTGGGACGTGCGCCGCACGGCGGATGCGAAGGTGAGCGAGTTCTTCCGCGCCGCGCCCGGCGGCGTGCCGAGCATCGAGGCCTTCAGCCAGGCCGAACGCTGGGACGAACTCGACACCGACCGCGAGGGCGGCGTGATCCGCGACGTGGCGCATGCCTTCTCGGCCGATGGCGGGCTAGCGGTGCTCTACGGCAACATCGCGCTGGACGGCTGCATCGTGAAGACGGCGGGCGTGGATGCGTCGATCCTCGTCTTCTCCGGCCCCGCCAAGGTCTTCGAGAGCCAGGACGCGGCGGTCGAGGGCATCCTCGGCGGCAAGGTAACGGCAGGCGATGTCGTGGTGGTGCGCTACGAGGGGCCGCGCGGCGGGCCGGGGATGCAGGAGATGCTGTATCCGACCAGCTACCTGAAGTCGGTCGGCCTCGGGAAGCAGTGCGCGCTGGTGACGGACGGGCGCTTCTCCGGCGGCTCCTCGGGGCTGTCGATCGGGCATCTTTCTCCGGAAGCGGCGGAAGGCGGCCTGGTCGGCCTCGTCGAGGACGGCGACCGGATCGAGATCGACATCCCGGCCCGCAGCATCCGCCTCGCGGTGCCGGAGGATGAACTGACCCGCCGCCGCGCCGCGATGGAAGCGAAGGGCGAAGCCGCCTGGCAGCCGGCGGAACCGCGCAAGCGCAACGTCTCCACCGCGCTGCGCGCCTATGCCGTCATGGCGACCAGCGCGGCGCGGGGCGCCGTGCGCGACCTCAAGGGCCTGCGCCGGGGCTGATCCCGGCGGAACCGGCGCCGCCCGTCGCGGCGGCGCCGGGATCTAGAGCGGTTTCCGTTCGCCTCGGCTCACGAACACCGCTCCAGGCCTTTGTTCTTGCGAGCATCTTCACCCGATCAGGTGAGTCCACCTGATCGGGATCTG
>NZ_JAAEDM010000159.1 GCF_018129065.1 Neoroseomonas soli
GGTCGCCGGACGCTGTGAATGACGGCTGGTACGGCGCCGTGCGCGTCACGGGCATCGAGGAATTCCATCTGACCGGCAGCGACCAGAACAATGATCTTCTGGTCATGACCGAGTTCGGTGGCTCCGCAAATGGCGGCGGAGGCAATGACACTTTCCTATCGTTGAAGGGGGCCGACAAATTCGTCGGTGGAGATGGCCAGGATCTCTACTATTTTGTCGGAAATTTTGGCATTGATCTGATCGAAGATCTGACAACTGGCGACATAGTAGACTTCCGTGGTCTTATGGCTAGTGATCTCAGCTTCAGGCGAGTCGGCGCGGATCTCATTGTTGAGAGTATTGCAGGTGATCGGCTCACATTAACGAATCATTTCGATGGCGCTCTCACCGGGCGTGCTTGGCAGTTCCGGGTCGACGGCGTCGTGATCGGCGTCAATGTCGCAACTTTGCCTGAAAGTGCGCGTGGCACATTGATGCGCGGCACGTCCAACGCGGATCAGTTGGTGGGTTCCGCGTCCGCGGACGAGATCGTTGGTTTGGCTGGTGCCGATCTGGTGCGCGGTGATGCAGGCGCTGATTTCCTCCGTGGGGGAACAGGCGACGACGTCTATGCATACTCGCGCGGCGATGGAAGCGATACGATCTCCGATGACAGCGGCGATGACATGCTGCTCCTTGCCGATGCAGGGGCTCTCAACTCTGCAATCCGAATTGGCAACGACCTCCAAATCACCGCCTCAGATGGCGCCCGCATACTGATCCAGAACCACTTCGGTGTCGGACGGATAGAACGGTTTTCCGATCTCGATTCAGCCACGTTCGGTGTATCAGCGTCCGATGGCAGTATCGGCCTGCTGGTAGCGGGCTCGAACCTGACGGAATCCCTCACCGGTGCGGCTGGCAACGATCTCCTTCTGGCGTGGGACGGAGCGGACAAGCTGCAGGGCGAAGGCGGGGCGGATACACTCAGCGGCGGCGCTGGCAGCGACACCCTCGATGGCGGTGCCGGTATCGACCGGCTCATCGGCGGGGCCGGCGACGATGCCTACTTCCACACCACCGGCGATGTGGTGATCGAAGGCCTGAACCAGGGCATCGACACCGTTCGCACGGATGCTGCTACGCATGTCCTGGCCCTCAATGTTGAGAACGTCGTCGCCATTGGCACGGGGGCGCGCAGCTTCGTTGGCAATGCGCTGAACAACGCGATCTCTGGCAATGTCGGTTCGGACACACTGAACGGCGGCGCCGGCAACGATACGCTCGATGGTAGCAATGGCATCGACCGCCTGATTGGGGGCCTTGGCGACGATGTCTACCTGACCTCCGCCGGCGACGTGGTGGTGGAGTTTCTGAACCAGGGTATCGACGAGGTCCGTACCACGAGCGCCACCTTTGTCCTCGGCGTCAATATCGAGAACCTCACGGCGACTAACGCCATCGCGCATACGCTGACGGGCAACACTCTGAACAACGCCATCACCGGCAACGGTGGCGCTGACACGCTGAACGGTGGGGCCGGCAACGATACGCTGGTCGGCGGCGCGGGCATCGATCGCCTGGTCGGCGGGGCCGACAACGACACCTACGTGGTGGAGACGGTCGGCGACCTGGTGGTCGAGTTTGCCGGCGCCGGGATCGACACCGTGCGCACCACGCTGGCGAGCTACACGCTGACGGCGAATGTGGAGAACCTGGTCGCCACCAACGCCATCGCCCACATTCTGACCGGCAACACCCTGGCCAACAGCATCACCGGCAACGGTGCCGCCGACAGCCTGCTCGGCGGCGACGGCGCCGACACCCTCACCGGCGGCGCCGGGGCCGATACGCTGGTCGGCGGCGCGGGCATCGATCGCCTGGTGGGCGGGGCCGACAACGACACCTACGCGGTGGAGACGGTCGGCGACCTGGTGGTCGAGTTTGCCGGCGCGGGCGTCGATAGCGTGCGCACCACGCTGGCGGCCTACACCCTGACGCTGAATGTGGAGAACCTGGTCGCCACCAACGCCATCGCCCACACCCTGGTCGGCAACGCCCTCGCCAACAGCATCACCGGTAACAGTTCCGCCGACAGCCTGCTCGGCGGCGATGGCACTGATACGCTGAACGGCGGCACCGGGGCCGACACCCTGGTCGGCGGCGCTGGCGTCGACCGCCTGGTGGGCGGGGCCGACAACGACACCTACGCGGTGGAGACGGTCGGCGACCTGGTGGTCGAGTTTGCCGGCGCAGGGGTCGACACCGTGCGTACCACACTGGCGGCCTACACCCTGACGCTGAATGTGGAGAACCTGGTCGCCACCAACGCCATCGCCCACACCCTGGTCGGCAACGCCCTCGCCAACAGCATCACCGGTAACAGTTCCGCCGACAGCCTGCTCGGCGGCGATGGCACTGATACGCTGAACGGCGGCACCGGGGCCGACACCCTGGTCGGCGGCGCTGGCGTCGATCGCCTGATCGGCGGGGCCGACAACGACACCTACCTGTTGGAGACAGTGGGCGACCTGGTGGTCGAGTTCGCCGGCGCAGGGGTCGACACCGTGCGTACCACACTGGCGGCCTACACCCTGACGCTGAATGTGGAGAACCTCGTCGCCACCAACGCCATCGCCCACACCCTGGTCGGCAACGCCCTGGCCAACAACATCACTGGCAACAGCGCCGCCGACAGCCTGCTCGGCGGCGACGGCGCCGACACTCTCACCGGCGGGGCGGGGGCCGACACCCTGATCGGCGACGTCGGGCAGGACACGCTGACCGGCGGCGCAGGCAACGACCAGTTCCGTATCAACGCCATCGCGGAGAGCACGGTTGCCGCGCCAGACCTGATCCTAGACTTCAGCTTCGCAGCGGCGACGGGCATAGACCGCGTGGACCTGCGGGCGATTGACGCGAACGCCGGCCTCGCGGGCGACCAGGCCTTCACCTATCGCGGCGCCAATTTCGCGGGCGCAGCTGGCGACCTGCGCGTGCAGGCATTGGGCGGCGGCGTATTCGTCGCGGCTGGCGATGTGAATGGCGACTCCGTCGCCGATTTCGCGATCACCATCCAGTCGGCGACCGGACCGGGGGCAGGGTGGTTCCTGCTGTAGCGGCAGGGGGCGGGCGGGCAGGTAGGCGGGCAGTCCGTCTGCTTCGAAATTCAGGCAGTCCCATCGGGGTTGGGTCTGGTGTTGCTTCGGCCTGCGTCTTGCCGGTCAGAGAATGTTCGGTAGCAGGTCGCTTTCCTACGCCACAACCAAATCCTCAGACCATTCTCTTCGCCTAACCGCCACCGCACGAAGGCTCGTCGTCGCCCTCGACGCAATGCCCGCTTCCGGCGCCGACTGCGGCTCCGCGCCTGCAACCTGATTGCAGTTGCCGACAAACCCGGCGCGGTTCAGTCCGAGCAGCGCGCGGTGCAGTTGCTCAGGCCGGGCTCGAAGATCTCCTACGGGGTGGCGCGCGCCAGAGCCGCCAGGCGGCGAACGGCGTCACGAAGGCAAAGACAGCGAGCGGCGGCTGCGCGGGCCACATGTAGAGGCTGTTGATGCCGGGCATCGCCGCCGCGTCGAGCCAGCCCATCAGAAAGGCGCGGGACGCCACGGCCGCGGCCGCCACCAGCGCCACCGCCAGCAACGGCTCCGCCACCTGCCGGCGCCAGGCAAGCCACAACGAGACCGGCAGGCTCGCCAGTGCCAGGACCAGCAGCCCGCCCATCAGCACGCGGTAGCCCTCGATGATCAGGGCAAGCGGCACGCGCGCAGCCCGGTAGAACAGGATGTCGAGGCTGAGGATGGGCGGGCCTTCAGTAGCTCGGCGGAAGCCGATGGAGTGGCCCCCATCAAACCGGACATGCGGCTTGATTGGCAGACTGCGTGGCGATGAACTCACGTGGCGAGCGCATGCGCAAGCCGGAGTGCGGGTGGATGG
>NZ_JAAEDM010000160.1 GCF_018129065.1 Neoroseomonas soli
AGCCTGACGCGCGCCCGGTGCTCGCGGCGACGCGGCCGGGGCGGTTCTCACCCTGGACGCTGATCGACGCCGCGGCCGAACTCCATGCGCCTGGCGGGGCGACGGCCCTGCTCGCCGCGCTCGCGGGCGTGCCACTGCCGGGCGCCGGGATGGACGGCCTCGGGTGCCTTGCCGCGCTGGCCGCCGCAGCGCGCTGCGCCGATCCGGTGCGCGCCCGGCCGATTACCCTCGAGGAAGCCATCCCGCTGCTCGGCGCCTGGCGGGCGGAGGAGGTGGCGAACCGCCGCATCGCCGTCTGCCTCGGCATGTCGTTCTGGAAAAGGGGGCGCATGGCTGCGGCACTCGCTTCCGCCGCCGGGCCGCCCGCCTTCGCCAATCGTGCCGGGACCGCCGTGGCCGAGGCCCTCCGCCGCGGCGGCGCCATCGCCGCCTGGCCGAGCCGGGCGCCGGCGGACCTGCTGCCGCGCGCCCGCGCCGCCGGCGTGCCTGTTGTGTGGGTGGAGGACGGCTTCATCCGCTCGGCCGGGCTGGGGGCGGGGTTCCTGCCGGCCGCATCGCTGACGATCGATACGCGCCGGCCCTATTTCGATCCGGCGGGGCCGAGCGACCTCGAACTGCTGCTCGCCACGACCACCTTCCCGCCGGAGTTGATCGCGCGCGCCGCGGCGTTGCGGGCGGCGCTGATCGCGCGCGGCATCACCAAGTACAACCTGGGTGGGGAGGCTTCCGAACTGCCCGCCACCCCCGGGCGCCGCCGCATCCTGGTGCCCGGCCAGGTGGAGGACGACCTCTCGATCCGGTTCGGCGCGACCGGGGAGGTGCGGACCAACCTCGCGCTGCTGCGTGCCGTGCGCGCGGCCAACCCGGATGCCTTCATCGCATTCAAGCCGCACCCGGACGTCGAGGCCGGCTATCGCCGCGGCGCCGTGCCGGTGGAGCAGGCGCGCGCGCTGGCCGACATCGTGCTCGACCGCGCCCCGATCGCCCCGCTCCTGGGCCAGGTGGAGGAGGTGCACACCCTCACCTCGCTGACCGGGTTCGAGGCGCTGCTGCGTGGCCTCTCCGTCACCTGCTGGGGGCAGCCCTTCTATGCCGGCTGGGGGCTGACCGAGGACCGCATGCCGATCCCCCGGCGTGTGCGCCGGCTCACCGTCGATGAACTCGTGGCGGGTGCGCTGATCCTGTTTCCCCGCTATCAGGACCCCGTGACGGAACTTCCCTGTCCGCCCGAAGCGCTGCTGGACCGCCTGGCGGATCCGGCCCCCTGGAAGGGCGGGCTGCTCGCGCGGCTGCGGCGCTGGCAGGGAAGGGCCATGGCCCGCCTGATGCCGGGGCGCGGCTGATGGCGCCGCGCTCCTTCCTTTTCCTCCAGGGCCTCGCCTCACATCTTTTCGTCCGGCTCGGCGATGCGATGGCGGCGCGCGGGCATGCGGTCCATCGCATCAACCTCAATGCCGGCGACCGGCTGTTCTGGCGGCGGCCGAACGCGACGGACTTCACCGGGCGGGCGGAGGACTGGCCCGGCTTCCTCGCCGCGACGATGGAGTCGCGCGGCATCACCGACCTGGTGATGTTCAGCGACTGCCGGCCGCTGCATGCCGCCGCGCTCCAGGTCGCGCGCGCCCGCGGCGCCACCGGCTGGGTGTTCGAGGAAGCCTATCTGCGCCCCGGCTACATCACCCTCGAGCCCGGTGGGGTGAATGCGAGGTCGCCGCTGCCGCGCGACCCGGCGCGTATCCTGGCACTCGCCCAAGGGCTGCCTCCGGCGGCTCCGGAAACAGCCTCGGCCGGATCCTTCCTGCGCCGCGCGACCGACGACGTGCGCTACAACGTCGCCAACCAGTTCGGGCGCCGGCGCTTCCCGCACTGGCGCACGCACCGGCAGTGGAACGCCTTCCATGAATACGCCGGCTGGATCCGGCGCGGCGCGCTGCGCCCGATCCGCCGCGCCCGCGCCTGGCGACGGCTGGAGGAGGTGCTGGCCTGGCGCGGCCCTGTCTTCGTCCTGCCGCTGCAACTTGAGGGCGACTACCAGCTCCGCCTGCATTCGCCCTTCCCGAGCCTGCGCGACGCGATCTCGCTCATCGTCGCTTCCTTCGCCGCGCATGCGCCGCGCGACGCGTTGCTGGCGGTGAAGGGACATCCGCTGGACAATGGGCTGGCCGACTGGGGGCACTTCGCCCTCGCGCGGGCGCGGGAAGCCGGTGTGGCCGACCGCATCGCCTGGCTGCCGGAACTGCCCTTTGGCCCCGTGCTGGCGCCGGCGGCCGGCGTGGTCACCGTCAACAGCACCGCGGGGTTGCAGTCGCTGCGGGAGGGCAAGGCCGTGATCGTCCTGGGCAGCGCGCTCTACGATATGCCGGGGCTGACCTTCCAGGGCGGGCTCGACCGCTTCTGGTCCGAGGCGGCACCGCCCGACATGGCGCTGGTGGACGCGCTGCGCCGGGTTCTCGCCGCGCATTGCCTGATCCGCGGCGGCTTCTTCGACGAGGCCGGCATCAACGAGGCGGTCGGCAATGCCGTGGCGCGGCTGGAAGGCGCGAGCGCCTTCCTCGCGCAGGAGGTCGCGGCTTGAGCACGCTGTCGCCGCCGCGCTGCGTGCTGATCTCCGGCGCTTCGCGCGGGCTCGGCGCCGCCCTGGCGCACCGGTTCGCCGCCCCTGGCGTCGCGCTGCGGCTGGTGGCGCGCGGGGCGGAGGGCCTCGCCGCCACCGCCGCTCGCTGCGCGGCGAAGGGCGCGGAGGTCGAGACCGCCGCCATCGACGTGCGCGACGGCGCCGCCCTCGCCGCGCAGGTGTCCGCCTGGGAGGCAGCGCGCCCCATCGACTGCGTGGTGGCGAATGCCGGCATCTCCCGTGGCATCGCCCCCGACGGCAGTTGGGAAGGGCTGGAAGGTGCTACGGCGCAGGCGGCGGTGAACCTGCTCGGCGCCATGCACCTGATCGAGCCGCTGCTGCCCTCGATGCGCGAGCGGCGGGCGGGGCGCATCGCGCTGATCGCCTCGGTCGCGTCCTATCGCGGGCTGCCGGACACGCCGGGCTATGCGGCTTCCAAGGCCGGGCTGCGCATCTACGGCGAAGGGCTGCGCGCGGCGCTCGCCCCGCGCGGCGTGCGTGTCACCGTGGTGATGCCGGGCTTCTTCGACAGCGCCATGGGCGACCGCTGGGTGGGGCGGCGGCCGCTGGCCATGAGCCTCGACCGCGCGGCCGACATCACCCACCGGGCCATCCTGCGCGGCGACCGGCGCTGCGCCTTCCCGCTGCCGCTCGCCGCGCTGCTGCGCGTGCTGGATGCGTTGCCCGCCGGCATGTCCGACTGGGCGGTGCGGCGGATGCGCTTCCGCATCGCGCCCGAGGCGTGAGCACGGCGCTGCATCTGCTGGCCGGCGCGCTGCTGCCTCTGCCCGCCTGGGCCTGGCTGCGGCATGGCGCGCGCGCGAGGGCCTCGGCATGGATTCTGCTGGACGTGGCGCCGGTGGCGGCGCTGTTCCTGGCGCTGGTCGCGATGGCCGGGCGGCCGGTGCTGGCGGGCGGGCTCGCGGGTGGCGTGTGCGTGTTCCTCGCGGTCGCAGATCGCGCGAAGCGGGCGACGCTTGCCGAGCCGCTGGCCTTCACCGATGGCGGGTTGCTGTGGCAGGTGGCGGCGCATCCGCGCTTTTACCTGCCCTTCGTGCCGAAGGCGGTGATCGTGGGCGGGCTCGGCGCGGGCGCGGCGGCCTTCGTCGCGGTGCTGGCCATCGAGCCGGCGGTGCCGCTCGGCGTGGCGGCCCGCGCAGCGTTGCTGGCGGCCGCGGGTGCCTTGGTGGCCATGGTCCTGCGGCCGCTCGCGCTGCTGCGCGGCGAGGCGTTGGCGCGGGACCCGGCGCGGGAT
>NZ_JAAEDM010000161.1 GCF_018129065.1 Neoroseomonas soli
CGCGCGAGGCCCGACCCCATCGCGACCGTGGCCGTGGCGGCGGAGGTGGCGGCCTGGCTCGCCGATCGGCTCGCCGGGCCGGCGCGATGAGGCCCCGGCCGGCGCCATGTCGCGCGCCACCGGCATGCCCGGGCGAGGGTGCGCCCGCTTGCCGCTCCGGACCGATCGCCAGCCTGGCCTCCAGGAACGCAGAAGGCCCCGGGGGTCTCCCCCCGAGGCCTTCCCATCGCGTGGCCGGAGCGCGGCCCGCGAAACCCTGGTGACCCGCCGGACCTTGGCGGACCTTCCGGTTGGAACCCAGGGGCCGTTCGGCCCCCCAGTCACCGGATGGTCAGCGGCCGGCGGTGATCCGGGCTACGGGCGCGACAGCCCGATTGAAGCGATGAGACACCGGATCACCTCCTTTCGGTTGTTGACGATGCGGCCATGCTGCACCGCCGCGCCGTCGCACCGCAAAGGAAATCAGGAAAGTTCCGCATAGGCGCCGTTGCGCCAGATGTAGAAGACGTAGTCGGGCACCGTGACGTCACCCTTGGCGTCGAAGGAGATCGGCCCGAGCACCGTCTGCCACGGGCCTTCCGCCTTCAGCACCGCGGCGAGTCGCCGCGCATCCGTCGTGTTCGCTTTCTTCGCCGCGTCGGCGAAGATCTGGATCGCGGCATAGGTGTAGAGGACGTAGCCCTCGGGATCGACGTTGCGGGCGCGGAAGCGCTGCACCACCTCGGCCGCCGTCGGCCGCTTGCGCGGGTCGGAGGAGAAGGTCATCAGCGTGCCTTCGCCGGCGGCGCCGCTGATCTGCCAGAACTCGTTGGTCACCAGCGCGTCGCCGCCGATCAGGGTGACGTTCATTCCCTGCTCGCGCGCCTGGCGGATGATGAGCCCGCCCTCGGTGTGGTAGCCGCCGAGGTAGATGACGTCGATGTTCGCCGCCTTCATGCGGCTGACGATGGCGCTGTAGTCGCGCTCGCCCGGGGTGTAGGCGGCGTACATCGCCTCCTGCATGCCGCCGGCGTTCATCGCCTTCTTGGTCTCGTCCGCGAGGCCCTTTCCATAGGCCGTGTTGTCGTGGAGGACCGCGACGCGCCGGTTGCGCATGTTCTGCAGGATGTAGCGTCCGGCCACCTGGCCCTGCTGGTCGTCGCGGCCGCAGGTGCGGAAGGTGTTCCACTTGCCTTCGTCGGTGAAGCGCGGATTGGTCGAGGCCGGGCTGATCTGCAGCACGCCTTCCTCGGCATAGACGTCGCGCGCCGGGATAGAGGAGCCGGAGCAGAAATGCCCGGCGACGAAAATCACCCGCCGGCCCGCCAGGTTGTTGGCGACGCTGACGGCCTGGCGCGGGTCGCAGGCATCGTCACCGACCTCGAGGGCGAGCTGGCGGCCGAGCACGCCGCCCGCCGCGTTGATGTCGGTCACCGCCTGGGTCGCGCCTTCGCGCATCTGGGTGCCGAAGGCTGCGTACTGGCCGGTCATCGGCCCGGCGGTGGCGATGCGGATCGGGCCGGACGCGCCCTGCGCGAAGGCGTCCCGTCCGATGGCGAGCGTGCCGAGGCCCGCGCCGAGCACCAGCCTGCGTGTCGTGAGCATCCTGTTCTCCCATTCGTTCTGGTTCATTGAGGCCGGCCGTCACCCCCGCCGCCGATGGCGCCGGGAGGGCCATGGGAAGAAAGCCTAGGGCAGGCCGCAGCGGCTTGCCCAGCGTGACCTTTCGCACAGTCGGTCCCGCCGATACTGGCAACGAGGCGTCCGGGCTGTTACGCTGTCTCGCCCAAGTCCTCCCGGGAGTATTTTTGATGCGCGCGTCCCTTCGCCGCCCCGTGGCCAGCATCACCGCGGCCGTCATGCTGGCGGGCTGCGTCTCCACACAGGCCGGCCGCATCGGCGTCGATGACGGGCGGGATGCCTGCCGCGCCTACGTGGTGCAACTCGATTCGACCGGCGACTTCTACGGGGAGGACATCCTGCGCGGGGCGGCGATCGGCGCCGGAACGGGCGCCGTCGCGGGCGGATTGCTCGCCGCGGCCACCGGGCGGCGTGGCAGCGACATCCTGGCCGGCGCCGCGATCGGCGCGCTGGCGGGCGGCATCGTTGGCGGCGTCGGCGGCTACCTCTCGGCGCGGCAGCGCCAGGCGCAGGACCAGGCGGGGCTGATGATGGCGGTGGGCGGCGACCTCGGCCGCGAGAACGCGCAGCTCGACCGCACGCAGCTCGCCTTCAACCAGTTGCTCGACTGCCGCGTGAACACGGCGAACCGCATCCGCGCCGACGTGCGCGGCGGGCGCCTGTCGCGCGACGCCGGCATCTCGATGCTGAACTACCAGCGCGACCTGATGCGCCGCGACGTGGCGCTGGCCCGCCAGATCAACGAGAAGATCGGCACCCGCGGCGCCGAGTTCGACACCGCGATCGAGACCATCGCCCCGGGCACCAAGCAGACCGTCACCGCGCGCGTCGGCACGCCGCAGCCGACCATGACGCGCGTCTCGGCGCCGATCCGCATCCGCCCCGACGCCAATGCGCCGCAGATCGGCCAGCTCGGCGCCAATGAGCAGGTCACGGTGCGCCCCGCGCAGGGAAGCTTCGCGCTGGTCGAGACCTCCTCCGGCGTGCGCGGCTACGTGCCGGCCAATTCCGTCGGCGTGCGCGGCCTGGGCAGCCCGACGGCGGGCGTCGGCGGGCGCGGGCAGGAAGGCGAGTTCCGCCAGCTCGCCGCCTCCAACATCGCAAGGCGCGACAACTTCTCCGAGAGTGTGCAGACCGCCGACCGTCTGGCGCAGGGCCAGGGCTTCGAACTGGCGAGCTGACATGGTCAGTGGCCGCCGCCTGCTGCGTCGAGTCTGGCTTGCGGCGGCCGTCCTTCTCGGCTCGGCGGCGCCGCACGCGCAGGCACTGAACGAGCCGCCGCAGCAGCCCTTCCTGCGCATCGAGGCGGAGGCGCACATCGCCCCGGTGGCGCGGCTCGCCACCGATGCGGCGGGCTCGGTGCTCGCCAGCGTTTCCGACGACAAGACGCTGCGGCTGTGGAACCTGCCGGAGGGCACGCCGCGCCTGGTCATCCGCCCGCCGATCGGCACCGAGGCGGAAGGCGAGCTCTACGCCGTGGCCATGACGCCGGACGGCGCGCGCGTCGCAGCCGGCGGCTTCACCGCGCGGTCCTGGGACAACGGCTTCGCCCTCTACATCCATGATGCCCACACCGGGCGGCTGATGGCGCGGCTGCCGGGGCTGGCGGCGCCCGTGCAGCACCTGGCCTTCTCGCCGGACGGGACACGGCTCGCCGCCGCCTTGGGCGGGCGCGCGGGCATCAAGGTGTGGGACGCGCAGAACGGGCGCCTGCTGTTTGAGGACACCTCCTATACCGGCCCCGCGCGCATGGTCGCCTTCGACCCGGCGGGGCGGCTCGCGGCCAGTTCCGCGGATGGCGCGGTGCGGCTCTACGGCCCGGATGGGCGGCGCATCGCCAGCCGCGTGCCGGTGCAGGGCGCGCGCCCCTATGGCATCGCCTTCTCGCCCGAGGGCGCCTTGCTCGTCGTCGGTTTCGAGGATCGGCTGCGGGTGGAAGTGCTCTCCGCCACCGACCTGCGCACGGTGCTGGTGCCCGATGTCACCGGCCTGGCGGGGGAGGGGCTTCCCGCCGTCGCCTGGGCGCATGACGGGCGCGGCGGTGTGCAACTCCACGCCGCGGGCTATGCGCGGCTGAGCCGCGGCAACGCGGCCGCGCCGGCCCCGACCCGGCAGGGCGGGGGG
>NZ_JAAEDM010000162.1 GCF_018129065.1 Neoroseomonas soli
GCCCCAGGCGGCGACGCCGGGCGCGGCTGACGGCGCTGACCACGCGACCGGCGCGATCGAGGCCACCGCCACCGCCGCCCCCGCGCCGACCGAAACCGCCCGCCGCAGCGCCGAGATCACCGCGCCGCGCACCGCCTCGCCCTCGCGGAAGCGGAGTTCCGTCTTCATCGGGTGGACGTTGACGTCCAGCATCTCGGGCGGGATTTCGAGGAAGAGCGCCGCCGCCGGGTGGCGCCCGTGCGGGATCAGGTCGCGATAGGCGACGCGCAGCGCCACGCGCAGCAGCGGGTCGCGCACCGGCCGGCGGTTCACCACCAGGTGCTGCGCCACCGTGGTCGGCCGCGTGTAGGAGGGCAGCGCCGCAAGGCCGAACAGGTCGAGCGACACCCCCACCGCTTCCACCGGCACCGCGGCGGCGGCGAAATCCGGGCCGAGCACCTGGCGGATGCGGCCCTCGGCGTCGGTCGCGGGCAGCGACAGCGCCTCCCGCCCGTCGCTTTCGACGCGGAAGGCGACGGCGGGCCAGGCGAGGGCGAGGCGGCGCACGGCCTCGATGGCGTGCTCGGCCTCGGTGCGCGGGTGGCGGAGGAACTTGCGCCGCGCGGGGGTGGCGAAGAAGAGGTCGCGCACCTCGACCCGCGTGCCGGGGGCGCCGGCGGCGGGGGCGACGGAGCCGACATGGCCGCCTTCCACGGCGATGCGGTGCGCGGCGCCTTCCCGCGGGCGGGAGGTGATGGCCAGCCGCGCCACCGCGCCGATCGACGGCAGCGCCTCCCCCCGGAAGCCGAGGGTGGCGATGCGGAACAGCATCGCTTCCTCCGGCAGTTTCGAGGTGGCGTGGCGCTGCACGGCGAGGGCGAGTTCGTCGGCGCCCATGCCGGCGCCGTCATCCTCGACCAGGATGCGGTCCATCCCGCCGCCCTCCAGCACCACCGAGACGCGGGTGGCGCCGGCATCGAGCGCATTCTCCACGATCTCCTTCACCGCGGCGGCCGGGCGCTCCACCACCTCGCCGGCGGCGATGCGGTTGGCGGTGGTCTCGGGCAGGAGGCGGATCAGGGGCCGGGGGGGCGACTCGGCCGCGGCGGCGGACATGAGAACAGAATAGCACGCCGCCCGCGGCGGCGGGGTCAGCCCCGGCCCTGCATCCGCAGGATCTCCGCGATCAGCGGCGCGGCCGCCGGGTCCTGCTCCCCGTCGCGGCCTTCCAGCGCCGGCAGGATGTGCCCCGCCAACTGCTTGCCGAGTTCCACCCCCCATTGGTCGAAGGGGTTGATGCCCCAGAGCGCGCCGAGGCAGGCGACCTTGTGTTCATACAGCGCGACCAACTGCCCCAGCGTGAAGGCGTCGAGGCGCGGCAGCAGGATGGTCACGCTCGGCCGGTCGCCGGGGAAGACGCGGTGCAGCGTGAGGCGCTCGATCTCGGCCTCGTCCTTGCCGGCGGCGCGCATCTCGGCGCGCACGCAGGCCTCGTCCTTGCCGCGCATCAGCGCCTCGGCCTGCGCCAGCCCGTTGGCGAGCAGCTTGCGGTGGCTGTCGGGATGCGCGTGGTCGGGATTGGCGACCAGGATGAAATCCACCGGCACCGGCGTGGTGCCCTGGTGGATGAGCTGCATGAAGGAATGCTGCGCGTTGGTGCCCGGCTCGCCGAACACCACCGGGCCGGTCGCGCGCCGCGCCGGCAGGCCCGCCGCCGTCACCCGCTTGCCGAGACTTTCCATCTCGAGCTGCTGCAGATGCGCCGGGAAGCGCGCGAGGCGCTCGTCATAGGGCAGCACGGCGCGCGCGGTGTAGCCGAGGGCATCGACATGCCAGACCTCGGCCAGCGCCAGTAGCGCGGGCAGGTTGTCCTCGAGCGGTGCGGCGAGGAAGTGCTCGTCCATCGCGCGCGCGCCGGCGAGCAGGCGCGCGAAGGCCTCCCAGCCCAGTGCCAGGGCCAGCGACAGCCCGATCGCGCTCCACATGGAAAACCGCCCGCCGACCCAGTCGCGGAAGCCGAAGACGCGATCCCGCGCGATGCCGAAGGCGGCGGTCGCGGGCAGGTTGGTGGACAGCGCCGCGAGGTGGCCGGCCACCGCCGCCTCGCCCAGGCTGCCGGCCAGCCAGGCGCGGACCAGCGCGGCGTTGGTCATCGTCTCCTGCGTCGTGAAGGTCTTGGACGCCACCAACACCAGCGTTCGCGCAGGATCGAGCCGGGCGCGCAACGCCTCCCACGCATGGGCATCGACATTGGCGAGGAAATGCGCCCGCAGCGGCGCCGCCGGCGTCCACAGCGCGCGCGCCGCCATGGCCGGGCCGAGGTCCGAACCGCCGATGCCGATGTTCAGCACATCGGTGAAGCGTTCGCCCGTCGCGCCGCGCAGCGTGCCGTCATGCACCCGGCCGACGAAGCCGCGCATGGCCGCGAGCGTCGCCTGCACCTCGGCGGCGGCGTCTTCCCCGCCGGTGCTGAAGGGCGTGCCGGCGGGGGCACGCAGCGCGAGGTGCAGCGCGGCGCGGCGCTCGGTGGCGTTGACCGCCTCCCCGCGCGCCATGGCGTCGCGGAAGCCTTCGACATCCGCCGCGCGGGCGAGCGCCAGCAGGGCAGCCAGCACCTCCTCCGAGATCGCGGTCTTCGACAGGTCCAGAAGCACGTCGCCGGCGCGGCGGGAGAAGCGGGGGAAGCGCCCGGGATCGGCGGCGAAGAGCGGCCGGATGGCGCCCGCGCCCGCACGCCGGCCGAGGGCCTCCAGCGCGGCCCAGGCCGCTTCGGTGTCGGTGCTCGCCATGCCGGTCCCCTCGTGGCGTCCATCCTGCCACGGGATCGGTGGGCAAGACGGCCGCCACAACACCAGAGGGTTGTGGCGCCGTCGTGGCACGCGCGGGTCGGTCCGGCTACATCCCCGCCGGCTGGCCCGCGACCGTCACCGCGAGGCTTTGCGGCTTCAGCAGCGCGGCGGCGACGCGCGCGGCGCCGTCCCGCGTGATGCCGCGCAGCCGGCTGTTGCGCCCGTCCAGCCAGTCGAGCGGCCGCCCGTTGCGCCGCATCGCCAGCAGCGTGGCCGCGATGCGCCGGCTGTCGGTGAATTGCAGCGGCAGGGAGCCCGTCAGGTAGGCGACCGCCTCCTCCAGCTCCGCCTGGGTCGGGCCGTCCTTCGCCATGTCGGTCCAGACGCCGCGCGTGACGTCCAGCGCCTCGGGCACCTTGGCGTTCTCGGTGGCGAAGGCGCAGGTCACGACGCCGCCGCCGAACATGGTGTCGAGCCCGACGCCAATGCCGTAGGTCAGGCCCCTCTGCACGCGCACCGCCTCCATGAGGCGGGAGGAGAAGCCGCCCCCGCCGAGGACGCGTAGCACCACCTGCGCCGCTTCCCAGTCCGGGTCGTTCGGTGCGATGCCGGGCTGGCCGAGGATGACCTGGGACTGCGGGCTCGCCACCGGCACCACCTGGCGGCCGAAGGGCGTGAAGGGCGGCAGGGAAGGCGGCTCGGCCGGCGCCCCGGCGGGCAGGCCGCCGAACAGGGTGGGCAGCAGCGCGGCCAGTTCCTCCGGCCGGATGGCGCCGGAGGCGGCGACCAGCAGCCCGTCACGCCGCATCTGCGCCGCGAGGCCGGCGCGCATCGCGTCCACCGTCACCGCGGCGAGGCTTTCCGCCGTGCCCGTGGCCGGCCGTCCGGCCGGGTGCGACGGGAAGGCGGAAGCCCATAAGGCGCGCCCCGCCTGGCCGCG
>NZ_JAAEDM010000163.1 GCF_018129065.1 Neoroseomonas soli
CGCGCCGCCATGCTGCAGCGCGCCGGCGCACTGGACGACGCGGCGATGCTGCGCGCGGCCCGGGGCGGGGAGGTCGCGTTCGTCACCGTCGGCCTGTCCGGCCTGAGCCGCGTGCCGCGCAGCGCGGTGGACCATGCGGTGGCCACGCGCTGCGCCAAATCCGTCGCCGGCATGTGCCGGCAGGCCGGGCTCGGCCCGGCGACGACGGAGGCGGTGGTCGGCCTGCTCGCACCCGGCATGCCGGGGATGACCGAGATGGGGCCGGCGCCGGTCGGCGAAGGGGAACTCCGGTGGCGGATCGACGCGCTCGCGCGCGCCGCCGCCCGCTGAAGGCCTTCAGGCGCGGATCAGCGTGCCCGCACCGCCGTCGGTGAAGAGTTCCCGCAGCACCGCGTGCGGCACGCGGCCGTCGAGGATGACCGCACCCTTCACGCCGCGCTCGACGGCGTAGATGCAGGTCTCGACCTTCGGGATCATGCCGCCGGAGATCCAGCCGGCCTCGATGCCGGCCTTCACCTCGGCGACCGTCATCTCGGGGATGAGGCGCTTCTCGGGGTCCAGCACGCCGGGCACGTCGGTGAGCATCAGCAGCCGTTCGGCGGACAGCGCGCCGGCGATGGCGCCCGCCGCGGTGTCGGCGTTGATGTTGTACGTCTGGCCGTCCTCGCCGACGCCGACGGGGGCGACCACGGGCACGATGTCGGCGCCGATCAGCAGGTGCAGCACCTTCGGGTCCACGGTCGCCGGTTCGCCGACGAAGCCGAGGTCGAGCACCTTTTCGATGTTGCTGTCGGGATCGCGGTAGGTGCGCCGCAGCTTGCGTGCGCGGATCAGCCCGCCATCCTTGCCCGAGATGCCGACGGCGAGCGCGCCCGCGCGCGTGATGGCCTCCGCGACCTGCTTGTTCACCGGGCCGGCGAGGACCATCTCGACGACGTCGAGCATCTCCTCATCCGTCACGCGCAGGCCCTGGACGAAGGTGGACTTCACGTTCAGGCGCTTGAGCATGGCGTTGATCTGCGGCCCGCCGCCGTGGACGACCACGGGGCTGACGCCCACCTGCTCCAGCAGCGCGATGTCGCGGCCGAAGCGCAGCGCCGTCTCCTCCTCGCCCATCGCGTGGCCGCCGTACTTCACCACCACGGTCGCATCGTCGTAGCGCTTCAGGAAAGGCAGCGCGCCGGCGAGGATCTGCATGGCGTCGGGCATGTCGGCGGCATCGGTCATCGTGCGGCGCGTCCTGGAGGTTCGTCGCGGCTCTAAGCGGCGCCCTGCATGCGGTCAAGCCGCCGCGGGGCGTCGCGGAACGGTCATGCGGCGCCGGGCGCGCGCGGCGATTCCGGCAGGGCGAGGGAGGCGATCTCGGCGCGCAGTTCGGGGATGCCCTGGCCTTCCTCGCTGCTGGTCACGATCACCAGTGGATGCGCCGCGGTATGGCTGCGGGCGAGCGCTTCGGCTTCCTTGATCCGCGCGGCGAGCTTCTGCGGCCCGACGTCGTCGGCCTTGGTCAGCACGATCTGGAAGGCGACGGCGGCGACGTTGAGCAGGTCCATCGCCGCGCGGTCGGCGGCCTTGGTCTCGATGCGCGCGTCGAGCAGCAGGATCACGCGCAACAGGTTCGGCCGCCCGCGCAGGTAGTCGAACATGACGCCCTGCCAGTCGCGCTGCATGTCCTTGGACGCCTTGGCATATCCGTAGCCAGGCAGGTCCACGAGCACGAGGCGCTCGGCGAGGTTGAAGAAGTTGAGCTGCCGCGTGCGCCCCGGCGTCTGCGAGACGCGCGCGAGCGCCTTCTGCCCCGTCAGCGCGTTGATGAGCGAGGACTTGCCCACGTTCGACCGCCCGCAGAAGGCGACTTCCGGCAGGCCCGGCGGCGGGAGCTGGTCGGATTTCTGCGCCGCGTAGAAGAATGCGCAGGGCCGCGCGAAGAGCAGCCTTCCGGCCTCGATCAGCGCCGCGCGTTCAGCCTCGTCCCTGGCTTCGGCGAGCCCGGTCATGTCCTGCCGCCTTTCGCCGGGGGGGCGCTACCGGCGCGCCCGCCCTGCCTTGCTGACAGCCAAAGAAGGGAGGGGGTGCGGGGGAGGTTCCCCTCCCCCGCCCTGCCGTTCGTCACTTCGCCTTCCCCGCCGTCTTCGCCCCGCGCGCCGCCGCGCGGTCGTGGCGCATGATGTAGTACTGCTGCGCCACCGACAGCGTGTTGTTCCATGCCCAGTAGATGATGAGCCCTGCCGGGAAAGACGCCAGCATGAAGGTGAAGATGATCGGCATCCACGCGAAGATCTTGGCCTGGATCGGGTCGGGCGGCGGCGGGTTCAGCCTCTGCTGGACGAACATGGTCACGCCCATGATCAGCGCCCAGGCCGGCATGTGCAGGAAGTTGGACCACTGCGCCGGGTCGAAGGGCAGCAGGCCGAACAGGTTGAACAGGTTCGTCGGATCCGGCGCCGAGAGGTCGTGGATCCAGCCGAAGAAGGGCTGGTGCCGCATCTCGATGGTGACGAACAGCGCCTTGTAGAGGGCGAAGAAGACCGGGATCTGGATGAGGATGGGCAGGCAGCCGGAGGCCGGGTTGACCTTCTCGCTCTTGTAGAGCGCCATCATCTCCGACTGCGCCTTCGGCGGGTCGTCCTTATAGCGCTCCTTGATCTCGGTCATCTTGGGCGCGAGCGCCTTCATCCGCGCCATCGAGTGGTAGGCCTTGTTGGCCAGCGGGAAGAAGGCCGCCTTGATGAGCACGGTGAAGATCAGGATGGCGACGCCGAAGTTCCCGGTCAGGCGGAAGATCCAGTCCAGCGCCAGGAAGAACGGCTTCACCAGGAAGTAGAACCAGCCGAAGTCGATCGCCTTGTCGAAGTCGGTGATGCCCAGCCGGGACATGTAGTCGTCGAGGAGGTGGACCTCCTTCGCGCCGGCGAACAGGCGCGTCGCCATCTGCCCGGTCGCGCCGGGCGCGACGGTGATGGGCGCCGGCGGCGCCATGTCCACCTGCCAGCGGTCGCCCATCGCGCCGCCGCCCTCGTTCACGTGGCGGTAGGAAGCGCGCAGCGTCTGGTCGGCCGCGGCCGGCATGACGGCAGCGAGCCAGTACTTGTCGGTGAAGCCGGCCCAGCCGCCGGTCGTCTCCTGCTCCATCGCGGTGCCGGAGCGGCGCGCCGCCTCGGACTTCGCATCGCTGTAGGTGACTTCGCGCAGGCGGCCGCCGAGCACGCCGGTGAAGCCTTCGTGCAGGATGTAGAAGCCGGCGGTGTGCGGCGTGTGCTCGCGGCGCACGCGGACCCAGGGCAGCACCGTGGCGGGCTCGGCGCCCGTGTTACGGACGCGCTGCTCGGCGCTGACCATGTACTGTTCGTCGATCGACAGCGCGATCTCGAAGACCTGGCCCTGGCCGTTGTCCCAGCTGAGGGTCACGGGCTGGCCGGGCGCCAGCGGCCCGCCCGAGGCGGTCCAGTCGGTGTCGTTGCCGGGCACGGCGGTGCGGCCGTCGGCGGCGGTCCAGCCCCACTGGCCGAAATACGGCTGGGCGCCGTCGCGCGGGGCGAACAGCCGCACCTGCGGGGAGTTCGGCTCCAGCGTCTCGCGGTAGGTGGTGAAGACCAGGTCGTCCAGGCGGGCGCCGCGCAGGTTCAGGCTGCCGGCGACGCGCGGGGTGCGGACGTCGATCCGCGCGGCGGGCGGGCGCGGCGTGGCGCTCGTGGCTTCC
>NZ_JAAEDM010000164.1 GCF_018129065.1 Neoroseomonas soli
AAGCCGCCGCGCGTGAGCAGGCGGCCCGCGAGGCCGGGGCCCGCGAGCAGGCCGCCCGGGAACAGGCAGCGCGGGAGCAGGCAGCGCGGGAGCAGGCAGCGCGGGACCGGGCGGCTCGGGACCAGGCAGCGCGCGAACAGGCGACGCGGGACCAGGCGGCTCGGGACCAGGCAGCACGCGAACAGGCAGCACGCGAACAGGCGACGCGGGACCAGGCAGCTCGGGACCAGGCAGCACGCGAACAGGCGACGCGGGACCAGGCCGCGCGCGAGGCTGCCGCGCGGGAGCAGGCGGCACGAGAGGAAGCGGCGCGGCAGCAGCAGCTCGCCCTCGCCCGGCTGGATTTGCGCGCCGCCGCCCAGGCGCTCGCCGTCGGCACGCCCTGCTCGTTGATCGCCTGGTCGGCGACCGACCGGAACATGACCCTCTCGGGCGTGGTGCGGCGGGGCGACGACGCGCTGGTGCGCCAGGGCCTCGCCACGCGCGGCGTGCCGGAGGACGTGGCGCGGCTGAACCTGACCGCCTTCGACGGGCCCTATTGCCCGGCGCTCGACCTGTTGCGCCCGGTGCTCGGGCCGGCCGGGGCGGCGCCCTCGGTGGAGGTGGTCGGCAGGCTGCCGCTGCAGAAGGGCGAGTTGATGCGGCTCGACGTGCAGATGCCCGACTGGCCGGCGCATCTCTACGTCGCCTACTTCATGCAGTCGGGGCAGGTGGCGAACCTGGTGCCTTCCGCATTGCAGACCGCCGGCGCGCGGGTGCGGCTGGGCGAGCCGCAGGGCTCCTTCACCGGCTGGGAGGTGGACGAGCCCTTCGGCACCGACCTCGCGGTCGTCATCACCACGGACCGGCCGCTCTTCGGCAATTCGCGGCCGGTGGTGGAGACGCAGGACGCCTACCTGGCGGCCCTGGCGGCGGCGCTGCGCAATGCGCGGGCAAGCGGCACGCGCGTCGTGGTGCGTCCGGTGGTGGTGGAGACCATCGCAAGGCGCTGAGAGACCGCTTGAGGATGCCGGCACCGGCCCGCACCCCGGCCCGGCCACCCAACGACAGCATCCTGGATGGGCGGCCGGGCGGGGGTGCTGCCGGACCTGGGAATGCGCCATCCGGCACATTCTCGAACGGTCTCTGAGCCGGCAGTCCGCCCGGCATCCGCAGGAGTCACCACGATGGCCATCACCGCCGCCGCCCTCGACATCCCGACGGCCGAAGGCGTGCTGAACGCCCATCTCTACGCGCCGGAGGCGGCCCCGGAACGCGCGCCCGCCGTGCTCGTGCTGATGGACGCGCCGGGCCTGCGCCCTGCCCTGCACGGCATGGCGGCGCGCCTCGCCGCCGCGGGCTACCGGGCCCTGCTGCCGAACCTCTACTGGCGGCAGATGCGGGAGGTCGGCTTCGACCGCGCCGCCTTCAGCCAGGAGGGCAACCCGGAGCGCGAGCGCATCTTCAACCTGGCGCGTGGCTATGGCCATGCGCAGTTCCGCGTGGACCTCCCCGCGATGCTGGACGCGCTCGGCGTCACGCCCGCGCGGCCTGGTGCGGCCCTCGGCTACTGCATGAGCGGCCGCTTCGCGCTGCAGGCCCTGGCCGAGGAACCGGCGCGCATCGCCGCCGCGGCGTCCTTCTACGGCACGCGGATGGTGACGGATGCGCCGGACAGCCCTCACCTGTGGATCCCGCGCATGGTGCGCGGGGAGGCCTATCTCTGCTTCGCCGAGCAGGACCCCTACATCCCCGCCGGCGTACCCGCACAGGTGACGGCGGCGATGGCGGCGAGCGGCGTGACGCACTGCATCGAGCACTATCCCGGCACGCATCACGGCTTCGCCCAGCCCGATTCCGCCGGCTTCGATCCGGTGGCGGCGGAGCGTCACTGGGCGGCGCTGCCCGGTCTGCTCGCGCGCGTGCCGCGGTAGGGGCGATCCCACTTCCCGGCAGTTCGCGCCGAGGGACTTCGTCTCCGGGAGCGCGACCGCCCGCCGGAATCCACCCTACCGCGGCGCCCCTTCCCGCAGCGCCGCGGCGAGCATCGCCGCGCGCGCCTCGGTCAGCCCGGCATGGGACGGGGTGAAGAAGCGCTGGTCCGGGGTGAAGAGGAGGTAGGCCATCGCCTCGTTCATCATCACCTCCTCCAGCGCTGGGTCGTAGCCCTCGCGTTGGAGGAAGGCGCGGAAGGCGGTGCGCTCGGCCTCGGTCATCACCTCGCGCCAGACATGGGCGACATGGGCGGCGAAGCGGGGATTGGTGAAGAAATGCCCGTGGCCGATCTCATGGTGCAGGATGGCGCCGCGCATCGCCGGGTCCACCAGGGATTCGAGGCCAGGGACGGTGATCACCGCGAACTCCTCCGGCGCCGGCACCAGGCGGCGCAATCGCGTGAGTTCGTCCCGCAGCCAGGTCTCCTCCGGCGTCAGGGCGATGCCGTCGCGCGCGGCCAGCGCGAAGAAGCGCTCGAGGTCCCGGCCGCGGTAGTTGTGGCCGTAGTAGTAGGTGGCGGGCGTGTCGCCACTCGCCGCGATGGCGCGGGCCAGCGCCACGTCGTCCAGCACCCGGTCGCGCGGCTGGGCCACCTTCTCCACCAGTGCGGCGACGCGGTTCAGGGCCGCGCCCTGCGCCGCGAGGCCGGGGAAGTCGATGACGAAGACGCTCGGGTTCTCGGCCAGGCGAAAGACCGTCGGCGCGGTGGCGCGATGGGCCAGGATCTCGGCCTGGGAAGCGATGGGCGGCCCGATCGCCGGTAGCAGCCTGGGCGGCGCCATCGCCGGCGCCACCGGGGACGACGGCACGGGAACGGAAGGCGGCGCGGCTGCCGCCGGATCCTCGGGCTTCGGCGGTGGCTCCGCCGGCCCGCGGCCGAGCCACAGCCAAGCCAGCACGGCCCCGGCGCCCGCCGTCAGGACGGCACCGCCGAGGATCGCCAGGCGCAGCCCCCCGCCCGGGCCACGGGCCGCGGGCGCCGGCGCGACCGTCCGCGGCACCGGGATGCGAACGGTCGTGTCGTCGTCGGTCACGCGCAGCCCGTCAGCTGCCGATGTTGACGACCTGCACGCGGCGGTTCCGCGCATTCGGGGTCTGCGGCGGCGTCGGCACCAGCAGTTGCGTCTCGCCGAGGCCGATGGCCTCCAGCCGCTGCGGGCTGACGCGGAACTTGTTGACCAGGTATTCGCGAACCGCCGCCGCGCGACGTTCCGAGAGCGCCTGGTTCACGCCGGCATCGCCGACCGTGTCGGTGTGGCCCTCGATGCGGAAGCGGTAGCCGGCGAGTTCCTGCGAGGCGAGCGCACGGCCAAGCGGCGCCAGCGCGCGTTCCGCCTCGGGCGTCAGCATCGCCGAGCCGGTCGCGAACATCACCGTGATCGAGGCCGAGGGTGCCTCCGAAGTCGTCTCGCGCACCGGCGCACGGGCGGCAGCCGTCGAGGGCCGCGACGTGCCCGTGGTCGGGCTCGCGACGGGCGCGCCCGGCCCGGCGACCGAC
>NZ_JAAEDM010000165.1 GCF_018129065.1 Neoroseomonas soli
CTCGGCCGCGCCCTCGGCGGGCTGGCCTTCCGGGCGGTCCTGGCGGGGCGGGCGGCGGTCTTCCCGCCGAGGACCACGCGGCTGGTCCTGGCGCGGGCCGTCGCGGCGGGGGCCACGGTGGTGCTCCTGCCGCGGCGGGCGGGCGTGGGCGATGCGGGCGGGGCAGGGCGGTCCGAAGGCACCCTCCTCCAGCGTTTCCGCGGGCATCAGCCGGAAGCCCATGGCATCCAGCACCTCGGCGAGCACGTCGCCCTTCACGCCGAGGCGGCTGGCGAGGTCGCCCGGCAGCATCGCCGGCGCGCGGCGGGTCAGGTGGCCGATCTCGCCGGCGATGCGCTCGACGACGTCGAGGCGCAGCAGAACCGGGCCGGCCGGCAGCCAGCCCATGGTCTCGGCGAAGCCGCGCGGCCAGTCCGCCGGCGCCGGCACGGCGATGAGGCCGCCGCCCGGGAGCTTCGGGGCCTCGATGCCGCGCAGCAGGGACCAGAGCTGGGCACGCAGCGCCATCGCCTTGGGCTTCATCGCCTCCGGCACGAAGAGCGCGTAGCGCCCGGCGCGGATGCCGATGGCCTTGAGCTTCTGCCGCAGGTCCGGGCGGATCTCGGGGTCGGTCCGGCCCATGGCCAGGCCGAGTTCCTCGCGCAGGCGGAAGGCCGGGCCGCGCAGGGTGTTGTCCTCGGCCGCCTTGGCCTCGGCGGCGAAGACGGCGCCGAGCTCGCGCTTGATGAGGTTCTCGAGCCAGGTCGCGAGCCGGGCGCGGATGCGCTCGCGCTGCGCGCCGTCGAGGAACTCGCTCGCCAGCACCTCGATCTGCGGCTTGGAGGGTTCGGGGCCGGGCTTGAGCTTCGCCACCTCCGCGATGTCGCCGAGGCCCGCCGGCATGTTCGGCGCGTGGGAATAGGCCCAGGTGACCTTGTGGCCCGGCGTCAGCGCGAAGGCTTCGTCCTTTGCGGATTCGAGCATAGCCACGCGGCGCGGAATCTCGGCGCCGAGGGCGCGGCGGGCGGCGCGCAGGACGACGCGGCGCTCCTCCTCGTCCACCGCTGCGGAGTCGGGCTCGAAGCTGAAGCCCTTCACGTTGCCGACCGGGTGGCCTTCCACCACCACCTCGCCGCGACGGGTGACGGCGGAGAGCAATTCCTCCTCGCCCTCGTCCATCTTGCGGATGAGGTGGGCAGCGCGAAGGTCCACGAAGCGCGCGGTCAGCGTCTCGTGCAGCGCGTCGCTGACCATGTCCTCGGCGCGACGGGCGTCGGCCTGCAGCCCGAGCGCGTCGTCGAGCCAGTCCGCGCGCGCGGCGATGTAGGCCCAGACCCGGATCGCGGTGATCCGCGCCATCAGCGTGTCGAGGTCGCCGTCCGTGCGCTCGAGCACCGCGAGGGATCCTGCGACCCAGTCGCGCGGCAGGCGCCCATCCTTCGCGAGATGCGTGAAGAGCTTGGCGCAGAGCTTGGTGTGGCTGTCGTCGGCGAGCTTGCGGAAGTCCGGCACCTGGCAGGATTCCCACAGCAGCCGCACGCGGGACATGGTGTCGGCGAGGCCGCGCACCTCCGGGTCGCGCGACAGCGCTTCCAGCGTGATGTGGTCCACCGCATCGTGCCCCTTGGCGAGGCCGGGCTGCGGGGGGGACTCGGCGAGGCTGCCGAGCAGCGCGTCGACGCTGGTGAAGTCGAGGTCCGAGTTCCGCCAGGCGAGCGTGCCCAGCGGTTCGAAGGCGTGGGTTTCCACGGCTTCGACGATCTCCTCGCCCATCGCCGGGCAGTCGGCGGTGGTGCCGAAGGATCCGTCCTTCATGCCGCGCCCGGCGCGGCCGGCGATCTGCGCCACTTCCTGCGCCGTCAGCGGCCGCGCGTTCTGGCCGTCGAACTTGGACATCGCGGCGAAGGCGACATGGTCCACGTCCATGTTGAGGCCCATGCCGATCGCATCCGTCGCGACCAGGAAATCGACCTCGCGGTTCTGGTAGAGCGCCACCTGGGCGTTGCGCGTGCGCGGGGACAGCCGCCCCATCACCACGGCGCAGCCGCCGCGGCGGCGGCGCACCGCCTCGGCGATCGCATAGACCTCCTGCGCGGAGAAGGCGACGACGGCGGAACGTGCCGGCAGGCGCGTCAGCTTGGCCGGGCCGGCATAGGTCAGCTGGGACAGGCGCGGGCGCGTCTCGATCTCCGCGCGCGGCACCAGGCGGCGCAGCAGCGGCGCGATGGTCTCGGCGCCGAGGAACATCGTCTCGACCATGCCGCGCGCGTGCAGCAGCCGGTCGGTGAAGACATGCCCGCGGTCCGGATCGGCGCAGAGCTGGATCTCGTCCACCGCGAGGAATTCCACCGGGCGGTCGAGCGGCATCGCCTCCACCGTGCAGGCGAACCACTTCGCCTCGGGCGGGATGATCTTCTCCTCGCCGGTGATGAGCGCGACGTGGCGTTCGCCCTTCTGCGCGACCATGCGGTCGTAGTTCTCCCGCGCGAGCAGGCGCAGCGGGAAGCCGATGATGCCCGACGAATGCGCCAGCAGACGCTCGATCGCGAGATGCGTCTTGCCGGTGTTTGTGGGGCCGAGGACGGCGCGGACCCTGGGTTCGAACATGCGCGAAGGGCGTTCCGGATATTGAGGCCGGCTTCCGTGGCACGCGGCGCGGCACTTGTCCATGGTGAGGGCGCGCGGCAGGGTGCGCCAGCCGGCCGCCGTGACATCCTCAGCCCCTCGTTTCGCCCTTCTCTTCGCTGCCCAGTTCGCGGCGGTGGGCGTCATGCTGCCTTTCATTCCGCCGCTGATGGCCGCGCGCGGCCTGTCGGCGACGGAGGTGGGCACCATCCTCGCGGCGGGCGCGTCGGTGCGGCTGGTGTCCGGCCCGCTCGGCGGGCGGCTGGCGGATGCGCTCGGCAGGCCGCGGGGCGTGATGGCGGCCGGCGCGGCGGTCGCGGCGCTGGCGGCCTGCCTCTATGGCCTGGCTGCGGGGTTCGGCGGGCTGCTCGCGGCCAATCTCGTCTTTGCCCTGGCCTTCGCCAGCGTGGTGCCGCTCGGCGATGCCATGGCGCTGCGCGCGGCACGCGAGGAACGCTGGGACTACGGCCGGGTTCGCGCGGCAGGTTCGGCGTCCTTCATCGCCGCCGCCGGGGTGGCCGGCTGGATGGCGGAGCGTGCCGGGGCGGGCAGCATCGCCTGGCTGCTG
>NZ_JAAEDM010000166.1 GCF_018129065.1 Neoroseomonas soli
ACCAGGTCTCGGCGGGGACGGGGTCGGCCGCGGGCGGGGCGCGCCCGCCGCCGCCGACGCACAACAGCCCGAAGGGCGCCTCCCCGGTCAGCGCCACGTCAGCAGGTCCAGCATGAAGGGCTCCGGCCCTGCCGCCGAGCTGCCGAGCAGCCCGTCCGTCCTGCCGGACAGCGTCACCCAGTAGCGCAGCATCAGCGGTGCCGCCGGGCTGCCGGGGCCGCTCGCCGGGCGTGCGAGCGGACACATCGCCGTCGCCGCCCGCAGCGCCGTTGCATCGGCGGCGTTGGCGGCACGCGCCGCGTCGGGCCGCACGGCCGCCAGCCAGCGGCCCAAGGGGAAGGCGGGGAAGCTGGCGGTGGCCAGCGTCGCGTCGGTGGCCGGCGGCGTCGGCTCGACGCGCTGCATCGGGTGGCGCAGCCAGCCGAAATCATGCGTGTCGCCGAAGGCGGCGTCGTCCGTGGCGGCGCGCAGCAGGCGCAGGGTGCGGATCACCTCCGTCGGGCGCAGGTCGAAGGCGCCGTCGGTCGCCGGTTCCGGCGTCTCGCCCGCCTTGCCGGCCTTGGTCGGCTCGGAGACCTTGCCGTCCACCAGCAGGGTCATGGGCGTCACCACCGCCTCGATGCAGAGCGCGCCGTCCACCACCGCGGCGAGCCCGATGCGGAAGGCGCCGCCGCCCGCCGTGCCGTCGAAGGCGGTGTTCAGCGCCTGCGCGGCGGCCTTCGCGTCCATGCCGACCGCGATGGCGACCGGCCCCGTGCTGCGGCCATCCGCGCGGAATTCATAAGTGGTGAGCGGGGCCTCGGCGGTTGCCCGCACCGCGCGCCAGCCCTGGGTCATGGGCTGGAAGGCGTCGGCGCGCCCGCCGCCGGGCCAGCCGCGCGCGCGCAGCGTGACGTCGGCGCCGACCAGCGCATCGGCCGCGCCGCGGTTCCCGGGCGCGGGGATCTCGAGGCTGCCGGCGAGGCCCGGATGCGCCGTCTCGATCACCACCGTCCCGTCCGGCCAGGCGCCGGCGGCACCCGCGCGGGCGGCGCGCAGCGCGGCGTCGATCCGCGCCGCCACCCCGGCGGCGTCCAGCGCGCTGCCGTCGAAATTCACCGTGACATCGTGCGCGCTCGGCAGGTCCGGGCCGCTGTTGTCGTCGAGCCGGATCACCAGCGGGCCGTTGGGCGAGACGGTCCCCGCGATGGCCGGCAGCGCGACCGCCGCGCGGATAGCGGCGCCGCGCGACAGGGTCTCGTTCCAGACTGGGTCCCCCGGTGCCGCCTGGGTCGCGATCCATTCCAGGCGGCCGGCGACGCCCGCGCGCTGGCTGCTCAGCACCCAGGCATTCCCGGCGACGCTGCCGGGCGCGTATTCGCGGCGGTCGATCCGCTGCGTGCCAACGACCACGTTGTCGAGCACCCCTCCGGCCGTCAGCCAGCCGGCTTCGAGCGCTGCGCCGATCGTGGTCGGCGTCGCCGCCGCCAGGTCGGGGAGGCTGCCGGCGCCGCTCGCGCGAAGCGGCCTGGCGGCGGAAGTGAAGCCGGTGGCCGCGTTGTCCGTCATCGCAGTGCCGCCGGTCAGTGTCAGCGCCGCATCGCGCCCCTCGCGCAGCGTCTCGATGATGAGGTCCCCGCCGCGCGCGAAGGCGCGGAGTTGCCAGTCCGAGGCGCGGGCGATCTGCACCGCGAGGGCGTCGATGCCGGCTGGCGCGCCCAGCGTGACGGTCCGCGCCGTGCCGTTGATCTCGAACTCCAGCGTCAGCCCCGCCAGCACCGCGAGGTTGCCGGGCGGCGTCAGTCCCGGCAACCGTGCCGGTGCGCCCCAGAGCACGGCGCTCACTGTCGCCGGGTCTGCTCCGGCCGTGGCGACGCGGATCGTCACGAGCCGCGCATCGAGCACCTGCGCCGCGCCGGTGGTCAGCAGGATGGTTCCGCCCTGCATCGTCGAGGTGATGCTCCCCGGCAGGCCGGCGGGCGAGGACAACACGGTCGCGGTGCTGTTCGGCACCAGTCGCAGCGTGCCGGCGGCATCGTCGGGTACGGCGCGATAGAGCGTCTGCGGCGTGTCCGGCGAGGCGGCATGGTTCTCGAGATGGCGCTGCAGCGTGCCGCCGGCGCCGACGATGGTGAGCCCGTCCGCGTTCCGCACTGTGCCGCTGCCGCCGGCATTGGCCGTCGCGGCGAAGCCGAGCAGGCCCGAGGCCGGCGCGCCGGCCGCGGGGAAGGTGAATTCGATCGCGGCCTCGGTGCCGCGCCGGGCGCTGCGCAGCACCAGGTGCCGCGCGGTGCCCGGCGGCGGATCGCCGACCGCCCCCGCCCAGCCAGGCAGGATGGCCTGCGCGATCCAGGCGATGGCGTCGTCCACTGTGGCCAAGGGGCCGGGCGCGGGCGGCACCGCATGGACGGTGCCGTCCACCGAGATGCCCACCCCGTTCGCCTGCAGGTAGGCGAGTTGTTCGGTGGCCTCGGCCGAACCGTCCGCGGGCAGGGGGTCCGGGCTGCGCAGTACGGCGGGGCTGCCGATCAGCGGGATGGTGGTCCGCTGCAGGTCCGAGGTGACGCGCAGCACCGCGCCGAGCGGCCGCGACGTGCCGCCGGGTATGGCGAGCCCACCGGCTGTCGCGGTGGCCGAGAGCGAGGTGGCGTAGCCCGCCGGGTCGGAATCGAGGCTCGGCGCGGGGCGGCCCGCCACGCCGGGGGCGAGCAGCAGCCCGGCGCCGGGCGGGGCACTGACGACATAGAGCGGCGGCGGGTCCGGTTCCGGCGCGACCGCACCCTGGCTGGCTCGCAGCAGCATGGCGCGCGCCTCCGCCGCCGTCACCGCGGCGCCGTCGCGCACCGTGCCGCCGCCGGTCGCTTCCAGCGTGTCAGCCGCGGGATCGAAGTCCGGCAGGCGGAAGCCGAGGGCGAGGATCGCGTCCTTCCCCGTCAGCCTCAGCCCCCAGCCGGTGCCGCGGCCGAGCGTCTCGACCTGGACCCGCGCATCCGCCGCCGTGCCGCCGAGGCTGACCGGGAAGGCGGTGACGCCCGGCACCGCGGCGAGACGCGCCGCCGCGTCCTCGGCGTCGCTGAAGCCCGCCAGGTCCACGACGACGGGCGGGCGGTCCCCGTCGGGCGCGACCAGGGTGACGGCGAGGTTGAGCGTGCCGCTGCCCTGCGCCTCGGGC
>NZ_JAAEDM010000167.1 GCF_018129065.1 Neoroseomonas soli
CTGCTCGCGTGCCGCGGCTTCCCGTGCCGCGGCCTCGCGGGCGGCCTGCTCGCGGGCAGCCGTCTCACGCGCAGAGGCTTCCCGGGCGATCTGCTCCTGCCGCTGGCGTTCCACCAGCGCAGGGTCCGGCCCGGCGCCCGGGCCGGCGAGGAAATACCAGCCCGCGGCGGCGGCCACGACCAGCGCGCCCGCCCCGCCGGCGATCGCCGCAACCGGCGGGCCCTTCTTCGCCGCCGTCGCCGGCGACGCACCGGATGACGGTGCGGCGGGGCGCTGCATGGTGCCGCCGGTCGGCCCCGGCCGGGCGGTGATGACGGTGGCGTCCTCGTTCAGCCCCGGCAGGCCGGCGAGGCCCACGGGTTCCGGCCCGCCGGCCGGCGCTGCGGCGGCGGCGCGGATCGCCTCCCCGAACTCGGCCGCCGAGCGGAAGCGGTCATCCGGCCGCTTGGCGAGCGCGTGCGCGATCACCGCGTCGAAGGCCCGCGGCGTGGTGACGGAAAGTTGCGACGGCGGCGGCGGCTCCGTGTGCAGCGCCTTGTGCATGACCGCCGAGAACCCGCCCTCGAACGGCTTCTCCCCGGTCAGCAACTGGTAGAGCATCACGCCCGCGGCCCAGATGTCCGCGCGCAGGTCCACCGGCTCGCCGCGGAACTGCTCGGGCGCCATGTAGGACGGCGTGCCGATCAGCGTGCCCACCTGCGTCATCGAGGAATTCTCGAGCCTGGCGATGCCGAAATCGGCGATCTTCACTTGGCCGTCGGTGGTCATCATGATGTTGCCGGGCTTGATGTCCCGGTGCACCACGCCGCGCTGGTGGGAATAGTTCAGCGCCGCGCAGACCTCGCCCATGATCCGCACGATCTCGGGGATGGTGAAGCGCTGGTTCTTGTCGATGCGGCCCTTGAGGCTGCCGCCCTCGACCAGTTCCATCACGATCCAGGCCTGGGTCTGGTTCTCGCCGTAGTCGTAGACGCCGACGATGTTCGGGTGGGACAGGCGGCCGGCGGCCTGGGCCTCGCGCCGGAAGCGGGCATGCGCCTCGACGGCCTCGGGGTCGCTCTCGTTCGGGCGGTTGACCACCTTGATGGCGACGCGCCGTTCGATGATCCGGTCCACGGCGTCGTACACCGTGCCCATGGCGCCGGCGCCGAGCGTGCCGCGCACCTCGTATTTCTGGTTCAGCTCGGCTGGCAGCATGGGCCCCTGGAGTCTCCGGCGTCCGGCATCCGTATCGGTGCGATGCTACAGGCTCGAGGCCAAGATGTCGTCATCGGGCGGGATGACAAGCTTCGGGCACTGGCGCCGCGTCACAGTTGCGTCGGCGCCGGCGCCGCGGCGGTGGTCCCAGCCGGGGCGCCGCCGCGCCGCCCGTCCCCGATCAGCACGAAGGGCGCCCAGTAGTATGGGTGGGCGAAGGCGGCCGGCAGGTTCCGCCCGGCCTCGTCCAGGATCAGCAATTGCGCCCCGCGCAGCGAGGCCGCCGAACTCGCGCCGCCCTGCTGGCGGCGCAGAGTGTCGGCGACGGTCAGCGCCGCGGCGGCGTCGTCCACCGCCCAATGCGTCACCATCAGCCCCCGCGCCCCGGCATAGAAGAAGGCGCGCGCGAGGCCCGAGAGCGCCTCGCCGCCGCCTTCGCCCCCCGGCCCGCCGGTATTGCAGGCGGACAGGATCACGAGGTCCGCATCCATCTTGATGTCGAGCACCTCGCTCGCCTTGAGGAAGGCGGGGTCGGCCGAGGGCGCCCCGGCCGGCGGGGAGGCCACGATGGATGGCTCCGTCAGGCAGGACAATTCGCCCGGCAGCAGCGCGTGGGTGGCGAGATGCACCACGCGGTACTGGTCGAGCCGCTGCCGCCGCATGTTCGGCAGGGTGAAGTCCGCCCCCAGGATCGCCCGGTCCGGCGCCGCGCCGAGCAGCGCGCGGGAGGCCGTGACCTCCGCCCGCGTCCCCGGCAGCCGCCCGAGCCCGGTGGCCAGCCGCGCATCCCGCCCGCAGCGATCGGCGGGGAAGGACCGCGTGAACTGCGCCGCCGACGGCGGCACGAAATCCCCGAAGCCGACATAGGGCAGCGGTGCGGTGGACCCGGTGCCGGCGGCGCGCAGCGTCACCAGCGTCTGCGGGCTCGGCACATGGACGATGGCGTGGCGGCGGATCAGCCAGGCCGCGCCGCCGAGCGCCTCCGGCTGCGCCGGTTCGGCCAGCAGCAGGCCGAAGGGCAGGGCGAGCAGCGGCCCGTCGGGCGCGACCACCAGCGTCTCCGCGCCGCCCAACGCGCCGGCAAGCGGGGCGATCAGCAGCCGGTGCAACTCGTGCGCCGCATCGGCATCGAAGCGCGGCACGCCGCCGGCACCGATCTCGGAGGAGCGGCGGACCCGGTTGACCAGTGCGGCCACGGCCTCCTCGCCCGCCGGGATGCGGCGTGCATCGACGCGCCCGTCGCGCACCACCATGACGAAGCCCGCCTGCGGGCCGAGCAGCATGGTCAGCAGCGCTTCCTTCGGCGACAGGGCGCGGGCGACCGAATCGGCATCGACGGCGGCGAGGAGGAGCTGGCGATAGCCCGGGGCGGCGGCGGCGACCTCGCCCTCCGCCTGGGCGCGGCGCTGCTGCGCGGCGGCGATGCGGTCGTCGAGCGCCGCGTTCTGCCCCGCGCTCGCGTCGCGCTCGGCGAAGAGCTCGCGCAACTCGCGGTCGGCGTCCTGCAGGCCGCGCACCGCGCCCTGCACCGCCTGGTTGCCTTCCGAGACGCCGAGCCGGGCCGAGGCTTGCTGGACATAGCGCGCCGTGCTGCTGCGCTGCGCGAGCTGCGCGGCGCCGAACATCTCCGAGCGCAGCGCCGGGGACTGGCCGGGATTGGCCGTCGCCTCCTGGTCCAGCGCATCGAGGTAGGGGACGACGAGCGCGACCGGCAGGCCGATCTGCCGCGCGCGCAGGATGTCGGCGCCGGCGCGGAAGGCGGTCAGCGCCTCGGCGCGGCGGCCGTTGCGCAGGCGTTGCTGGCCGCCGAGGAAGAGCGTCACCGCCTCCGGCCGCTCG
>NZ_JAAEDM010000168.1 GCF_018129065.1 Neoroseomonas soli
GGCGCCGCGGAAGCCGCCGCGCAGGACGCCGCGCGCCGCACCGGCTTCGCCGAGGAAGCGCGCCGCCATGCGGAGGCGCAGGCGGCCGAGCATGTGCGCCTCGCCGACAGCGCGCGCGCCCAGGTCGCGCTGCTGACCCGCCAGGTGGAGGCCTTGCGCGCCGAGATCGCCCGCCTGGTCGCCGCGCTCGACCTCGAGGAAGCGCAGGGCCGCGACCGGGAGGCGCAGATCACCCTGCTCGGCCAGCGGCTGAACTCGGCGCTGGCGGCGCGGGTCGAGGAGTTGCAGCGCTACCGCTCCGACTTCTTCGGCCGGCTGCGCCAGGTGCTGGGCGAACGGCCGGAGGTGCGCATCGTCGGCGACCGCTTCGTCTTCCAGGGGGAGGTGCTGTTCGCGCCGGCCTCGGCCGAACTCAGCGAGGAAGGGCGGCGGCAGGTGCGCGACCTCGGGCGCGTGCTGCTCGAGATCGCGCCGCGCATCCCGCAGGACGTCGCCTGGGTGCTGCGCGTGGACGGGCACGCGGACCGCGCGCCCATCCGCAACGCGCGCTTCGCCAGCAACTGGGAACTGGCCGCCGCGCGCGCCATCGCGGTGGCGCAGTTGCTGATAGCCGAGGGGCTGCCGGCGAACCGGGTCGCCGCGACCTCCTTCGGCGACACGCAGCCGATCGACCCGGGCGACGGAGCGGCGGCCTATGCACGCAACCGGCGGATCGAACTGCGGCTGACCGATCGCTGACGCGACACCGGCGCCGGGCGCCGCGCGCAGGCCGACCTCGCCGTACGCCGCGGCGTGGCCGTGCTCCGCACCTCGGCGCCGGGGAAGCGCCGGGTCAGGCGACGGTCGCGACGATCTGTCTGTATGCCTGTTCCGGGAAGGCCTTCAGCGTGCGCGTGCGGACATTGCCCATGCGCCCGAGCATGAGGGCGAAGCGCGCGGCGACGGCGTCGTCCGGTGCCTCGATGTGCAGGACGAAGTCGAACTCGCCCATGGTCATGTGGAAGGAGGTGAGCCTGCCGCCCATCTCCTCGATCGCGGTCCGCGCGGCGTCGAGCCGCCGGGGCGAGTCCGCGATCGCGTGGGCGCCCTGGTCCGTCCAGTTGCCCAGCATGATGTAGGTGGTCATGGCCCGGGTCCTTTCCGCCTGAGGGATGACGCCGCCGGAAGCACGCCTGGTTTCGCTGCCCGCGTCCCGGTTCCGGCGTCCAGCGGACCTCGCGACCGGGACTCTGGCGCTCGTTGTCAGTAGCCTGCCGATCCGCGCCGTTCGCTGCTGACGCTGCGAACGGCGCGGGCACGACGTTAACACACGGCTGAATTCAACCGAATCCGTAATGTTGTCCGCTCGCGCGCGGACAGGTCGGGGCGCGTGATCCCGCCGCCGGCGCCGGACGTAGGTTGCCCGCTCGCGCGGACAGGTCGGACCCGGTCGGGGCGGTCAGATCATCCGGACCTCGAAGGGCGGCAGGAGGTCCGGCGCCTCGAACTCCACCACCCAGAGGTCGGGGTCGCGCTTCACCTGCCGGTCGATGTAGGCCTGGGCGGCTTCCTCCTCGACCGGGGCGGGGCCGCTGCCGCGCATCCAGGCGGGGCGGCCTTCGGCATCCCGGACCTGGGAGAGCACGACCATGCCATCCCTGCCCCGCAGCACGGCGAGGATGCCGCCGGAATCCGGGTCCCCCTTGCGCAGCACCGCGGCGGGCCGGCCCGCCATGTCGGAGAGCCGGATCGCCATCGACACCCAGATCCCCGCCTTGACCTTCGCGTCCATCCTGCCGGCCTCAGGCGCCGGTGCCGGCATCCGCCGGCCTGGCTGTCGCGCGAAGCACGGTCGCACCGGTGGCGGCGGGCGGGCCGGACGCGGTTGCACGTCGCACTCCCGCCCCGAGGGAGCGCGGCGAGCGAAGGTCGTTCTCATGGGCCAATGGCTGCATGGCGCAAGACTCGCACGCCCGGCCCCTTGCCGGAAGCCGCGGCTCGCGCCATTCAGCCCACCACTTAGTCAGGGTATCCCCGCCATGAGCGATCGGAAGATGACGGACGCGCAGCGCGCCTACGAGGCGAAGCGCGCGGCCAAGTCAGGCATGAGCCTGGAGAAGTGGCTCGTCGAGAAGGACAAGCGCGCCGCGCAGGACGCGCGCGAGGCGGCCGCCGCGACGCCGAAGGCCACGGAGGCGGCGAAGAAGCCCAGCTTCTTCAGCCGCCTTCTCGAGAAGGCGCAGAAGCCGTTGTAACGACGCCCGCCAACCGCGGGCCGTCACCCGGCATCGCCGCCCTGGTCCAGGCGGGAGTCCCGCGCGGTCGCCGGGGCCGAGCGTTGCTCGTGGGGCGTGGCCCTGCGTGCCCGCCGGGCGCGGGTTGGTGTATCGTGCCATCCATGCGCGGCGTGCTGGCCGGGATCCTCGTGCTGCTCGCGGTGCCTGGGGCGTCGGCGTCGGCGTCGGGGAATGACTTCGTGCCGGAGGGCGCGGTCATGCTCTTCGCGCCCGGCAGCGCCGAGATCGGCCCGGCCGCGCGCGACGTGCTGCTCGCCTTCCTCCGGCCGCCACGCCCCGCGGGTTTCCGCGGCCATTGCCTGCGCGGCCATGCCGACCGCGGACCGGGCGCGCAGGAACTCAGCCAGGCGCGGGTGCGCGCCGTCGCCGCGATGATGGGGCGACAGGGCGTCGATCCGGCCGACGTCGCGTCGGAAGCGGCCGGCGACCGGTTGCCGGCGCGCCTCGCCGTGCCGGGACACGCGGAACCGACGAACGACCGGGTGGAACTCATCCCCTGCCCCGGGCCGCGGCTCGCCGGCGTGGCGGAGGCGGAGGCGCGGGCGCTCGACGCCGCCGTGATCCCGACCTTCGTCGCCGCGCTGGCGCCGCGCCTGGCCCGCGCCATGGGCTGCGAGGTGCCCGAGGTGTCGCACTGGACCCTCGTCCCGCCGCCCTTCGCCTGCCCGGCGGAGATCCCGCGCGCGGCCGTGCCCAGGCTCGCGGTGCAACGCCTGGCCG
>NZ_JAAEDM010000169.1 GCF_018129065.1 Neoroseomonas soli
CCCGGTTGGCGGGGGCTGGCTGGCCGCCGCGGGGGGCGTTGGGGCCGGGGCCGGAGCGGCCGCCGGCCCCTGGGGAGGGCGGGTGGCGGCCGGCCGGCCACCACCTTCCAATTGTTGGAGGCGGAAATCCATGTCGCCGCGCAGCTTCTCCACATCCTGGGTGAGCTGGCGGTTGGCGTTCTCGGCGACGTCGAGCTGGCCGCGCATCCGGCGCACCTGCTCCTCGAGCTCGCTGACGCGGGCGAGAAGTTGCTGCACCAGTTCCTGCGGCGCGCCGCCCCCGCCGCCGCGCGCCATCGGGACCGGCGCGGGGGCGCCACCGCCGCGACGCACGGCATCGAGGTCCCGCCGCAGTTCCAGGATCTGGTTCTGCAGCGCGATCCCTTCGCGGCTGTCCATCTGCGCCCGCGCGCCGGGAGCGGCGAGCAGGGCCAGGGCGACCAGGACGGGAAGGCGGAAGTTCGCAGCGGCCATGGCGCGGCGGCGGTCCCGGCAGCGATCGGCCGGGACCGCCGTCTCCCTTCTTACTGAACGACCGTGACCGCGCGGCGGTTCTGCGCCCAGGCGGCCTCATCCGAGCCGAGCGCCTGCGGGCGATCCTTGCCGTAGGAGATCGTGCTGATGCGCGCGCCGTTCACGCCGGAGGCGACGAGCACGTCGCGGGCCGAATTGGCGCGGCGCTGGCCGAGCGCGAGGTTGTACTCGCGGGTGCCGCGCTCGTCCGCATGGCCTTCCACCTGCACGCGGACATCGGCGTAACGACCCATCCACTCGGCCTGGCGCTGCAGCACGGGGCGCTGGTCGGCACGGATCTGGGAGCTGTCGAAGGCGAAGAAGACGCGGTCGCCGACATTGGCCACCAGGTCCTCCTGGCTGCCCGGGCGGATCGTGCCGCCGGCGCCCGTCGCGGCCGCATTCTGGTCGGTGGAGGAGCACGCGGCGACCAGCGTGAGGGCGGCAACGGCGCCAAGGAGGCGGGTCTTCATCGGGGGGGTACTCCTGCTGCGAGGTTGGTACGATGTGGCAAAGCACCGGCCGGCGACCGGGTCAAGCGTGATGCTGCGTCGCATCACGACAGCAATGGCGACCAGGCCGGGTCCGTTGCATCGGTCGGCGTCGGGATCGGCCGCTCGTTGAAGCCGGCGATGTCGATCGAGACGATGCGCGCGGAATAGCCGCCGCCGCGGGAGTCGGTCGCGCGGCTCTCCCGGTAGAACATCAGCACGCGGCCGTTCGGCGCGAAGGTCGGGCCTTCCATCGCCCAGCCCTCGGACAGGATGCGCTCGCCCGAGCCATCGGGGCGCATGACGCCGATCGCGAAGCCGCCGCCGCCGAAGCGGGTGAAGGCGATCAGGTCGCCGCGCGGCGACCAGACCGGCGTCGCATAGCGCCCGCGCCCGAAGGAGATGCGGCGGGCGTTCCCGCCACCCGCATCCATCACATAAAGCTGCTGGTCGCCGCCCCGGTCGGAGTTGAAGACGATCTGCGATCCGTCCGGCGAGTAGCAGGGCGAGACGTCGAGCCCCCCGCCGCTGGTCAACTGCCGCTCCCGCCGCGAGCCGAGGTCCACGACGTAGATGTTGGCATCGCCGCCGCGGGAAGCGGAGAGCACCACCGAGCGCCCGTCCGGCGAGAAGCGCGGCGAGAGCGTCATGCCCGGGAAGTTCCCGAGCACCTGCTGCGAGCCGGACCCGATGTCGAACAGCACGACGCGCGGCGGGCCGCGGTCCGTGTAGGACATGAAGGCGATGCGGTCGGCCGAGGGGTGGAAGCGCGGCGAGAGCGCGGCGAAACGGCCGTCGGTCAGGAAGCGGTGGTTCTCCCCGTCCTGGTCCATGATGGCGAGGCGGCGCGTGCGGCGGTCGCGGGGCCCTGTCTCGCTGACATAGACCACGCGGGTGTCGAAGTAGCCCTTCTCGCCGAGCAGCCGTTCATAGATCACGTCCGAAATCAGGTGCGCGATGCGCCGCCACTGCGCCGCGGGCGCGCTGAAGGCGGTGCCCTGGAGCTGCGTCTCGGGCAGCACGTCCCAGAGACGGAACTCGACCCGCAGCCCGCCGCCCTGTTCGAGGACGCGCCCGGTCACCAGCGCCTGGGCGCCGATCACGCGCCAGTCCTGGAAGCGCGGCGTCTGCGCGGCGGCTTCGGCGGTCTGGATGAAGGCCTGCCGGTCCACCGGGCGGAACAAGCCGGAATTGCGCAGGTTCGCCTGGATCACGCGGGCGATGTCGCGGCCGACGCGCGCGCCCTCCCCGCTGCCGGCGAGATCGGGGATCGCCACCGGAATCGGATCCGTCCGCGCGCGGGTGATGTCGATGACGGCACCCTGCGGCTGCTGCGCCTGGGCGGGCAGCGGCGTCGCAAAGATGCCCGGCGCGACGAGGCCCGCGCCGGCGCCGAGCAGCATAAGGCGCCGCGTCGGAGCGAAGGGGGAGGAAGGGTTCATCGCACAAGGCCCCTCGGATTGAAGCGGAAGATGGATGCCATCACGGTCTGGTACTTGTTCGGTGGCACACGAAGCGGGTTGCACTGCGGCGACATAAGGGCACGGCGTGCCGATTCATACACCGAGCGCGCACGCGGGTCGTTCGGCAGCGAGCCCGACGGCACGACATTGCGCACCACGCCCTGGCTGTCGATCTGCACGCGCAGCTCGACGACGATGGTCTCGAGCCCGAGCATCCCGCGATCGACGTTCCAGCATTCCGAGATCTGGTCCGCGAGGCCACGGATCTCGCCCTGCGTGAGCGACGCGGTGCCGGACGGGCTGCCACCGCCCTGCTGCGGCGCGCCCGCCGGGTTGGGCCGCGCGGTCGGCGCGCGGTCCTGCTGCTGCGTCGTGCGCAGGCGCTCGAGCGTGTTCATCACCGACTGGCTGCGGTCCTGCGGGCGGGCGACCGGCGGGGTCTGGCCGGTGCCGGCCTGCTGGGAAGGCTCGGGTGGCGGCGGCGTGGGCGGCGGCGGGAGGGGC
>NZ_JAAEDM010000170.1 GCF_018129065.1 Neoroseomonas soli
CGCGCGGACGTGGCGCGCGCGCCGGGCGCGGGGCGGCGCGACCTGACGCTGCGCCTTGCCAGCCCCGGCGGGCCGCTGCCGCTCGCCGATGCGCTGCCGCTGTTCGAGAGCCTCGACCTGCGCGCCATCGAGGAACAGCCCTACCACCTCAAGCCCGCCGATGCGCCGCAGGTGGCGCTGCACGTCTATCGGCTCGAGGCCGGTGCCGATTGCCCGGAGGACCGTTTCGACGAGATCCTCGGCGCGCTCGGCGCGCTGCTGGACGGCGCGGCGGAGGCGGACGGCTTCAACCGCCTGGTGCTGCGCGCGGGGCTCGACTGGCGGGAATGCTGGCTGCTGCGGGCGATGTTCCGCTGGCTCAAGCAGGTGGGCTTCCCCTTCGCGCAGGCCAGCGTGGAAACCGCGCTCGCCGCGCAGCCCGAGGCCGGGCGGCTGCTGATCGACCTCTTCCGCCGCCGCTTCGACCCGGCCGCGACGGATCGCGACGAAGCCGCGGCGCAGGCCGCCTGGGCCGCGCTGCTCGAACGCGTGGAGAACCCGGACGAGGACCGCATCCTGTCGCGGCTGCGCGTGCTGCTGGACGGCATGCTGCGCACCAACTTCTTCCAGGGGAAGGACTACCTGGCCTTCAAGCTGGACAGCGCGGCGGCGGGCGAGATGCCGGCCCCGCGCCCCTGGCGCGAGATCTTCGTCCATTCCGTGCGCATGGAAGGCTGCCACCTGCGCGCCGGCCCGGTCGCGCGCGGCGGCATCCGCTGGTCCGACCGGCGGGAGGATTTCCGCACCGAGATCCTCGGGCTGCTGAAGGCGCAGCGGCTGAAGAACGTCATCATCGTGCCGACCGGCGCCAAGGGCGGCTTCGTGCTGAAGCACCCGCCGCCGATGAGCGACCGCGAGGCGTTCCAGGCCGAGGGCGTCGCCTGCTACAAGGCGCTCGTCCGCGGCATGCTGGACCTGACGGACAATTACCGCGGCACCGAGGTCGTCACGCACGAAGCCATCCTGCGGCGCGACGGGGACGACCCCTACATCGTCGCCGCCGCCGACAAGGGCACCGCGACCTTCTCCGACATCGCCAACGGGCTTTCCGCCGAATACGGGTTCTGGCTCGGCGATGCCTTCGCCTCCGGCGGGTCCGCCGGCTACGACCACAAGGGCATGGGCATCACCGCGCGCGGCGCCTGGGTGATGATCGACCGGCATTTCAGGGAAGTGCTCGGCCGTTCCGTGCAGGACGCGCCCTTCGACATGGTGGGCGTCGGTGACATGTCGGGCGACGTCTTCGGCAACGGGCTGCTGGTGTCGCGCAAGACGCGCCTGCGCGCCGCCTTCGACCACCGGCACATCTTCCTCGACCCCGATCCCGACGCCGAGGCCTCCTACACCGAGCGCGAGCGGCTGTTCCGCCTGCCGCGTTCCTCCTGGGCCGACTACGAGGCGCGGCTGATCAGCGAAGGCGGCGGCGTCTTCCCGCGCAATGCCAAGACCCTGCCGCTTTCGCCGCAGGCGCGCGCCATGCTCGGCATCGATGCCGAACGCGCCGAACCCGCCGCCATCATGCAGGCGATCCTGCGCATGGAGGTGGACCTGCTCTACTTCGGCGGCATCGGCACCTATGTGAAGGCAAGCACCGAATCCCAGGCCGACGCCGGCGACCGCGCCAATGACGCGATCCGCGTCGATGGCCGCGACATCCGCGCGAAGGTGGTGGGGGAAGGCGCCAATCTCGGCGTCACCCAGGCCGGGCGCATCGAGGCCGCGCGCCAGGGCGCCCGCATCAACACCGACGCGCTCGACAATTCGGCCGGCGTCTCCACCTCCGACCACGAGGTGAACATCAAGATCCTGCTCGCCGCCGCCGAGGCCGACGGCGTGCTGACCCGCCGCGCCCGCGACGAGCTGCTGCGCGAGATGACCGACGAGGTCGCCGCCCTGGTGCTGCGCGACAATGCGCAGCAATCGCTCGCCGTCACGCTCGATCAGATGGGCGGCGCGGAGGACCTGGCCGCGCAGGCCGTACTGATGGAGCGGCTGGAAAAGGCCGGGCTGCTCGACCGCGCCGTCGCCGGCCTGCCCGACGCCGCCGCCATGGCGCGGCGCATCGGCAGCGGGGATGCGCTGACGCGGCCCGAGATCGCCGCGCTGCTGCCCTTCGCGAAACTGTGGCTCGCCGAGGAACTGGAGGCTTCCGGCCTGCCGGACGAGCCGGCCCTGCTGCCCGCGCTGCTGGCCTATTTCCCGAGGCCGCTGCAGGAACGCTACGCGCCCTACATCGAACGCCACCGGCTGCGGCGCGAACTGGTCGCGACCGTCATCGCCAATGCGGTGGCCAACCGGATCGGCTGCGCCGGCATCGGCCGGCTGACCACCGGCGCCGACGCTGCCGCCGCCTGCCGCGCCGCGCTGCTTGCCAGCGAGGCCTTCGGGCTGGAAGCCGCCTGCGATGCGATCGACGCCGCCGGGGCGCCGGCCGAGGCACGGCTTTCCGCCCTGCTTTCCCTGCGGCGGTTGCAGGAAGCGGCGGCGCATGACCTGCTCGCCGCGCCGGCACAGCCGCTGGAAGCCGCGCTCGCCGCGCTGCGGCCGGGCATCGCCGCGCTGGCCTCGGCCGCCGCCGCGCATGT
>NZ_JAAEDM010000171.1 GCF_018129065.1 Neoroseomonas soli
GCTGCTGGCGGTGGCCGGCGTCGGCTCGGTGTTCATCGCCTGCGGCCTGACCTTGGGCGAATGGCGCGGCGCCGGGCGGGTCGCGGTGGGTGCCGGCCAGGCGGCGGTGGGCGCGGCATGGTCCGGCGCCTCTGCACTGCGGCGGCCGGTGCCCGAACCCGAACCCGAGCGGCCGGCACGCCCGGGATTGTTCGCGCGGCTGTCCGGCCGTGTCGGCCGCATGCGGAATTCCGCCGGCGCATTGCTGCGGCGGGAGTCGGCCGACGTGCCGCTGGGAGAGATGCTGCGCGCCGCGGATGAGGCCGCCGCCGCCGTGCCGCCCAACCCGAGCGCCCCGCCCGCGCCCCTTCCGGGGCAGGAAGGCGACACCCGGCCGGGCACTGAATCGGTGGCCAAGCCGCGCCTCGCCCCGCGCGCCAAGGTGCAGGAACGCGCCCCGGATCGCGGGCGCCGCGCGCCGGAACAGCGGGCGCTCGACCTCGATCCCGGCACCTGGCGCCTGCCGCCGCTGGACCTGCTGACCGAGGCCCCGGCGCGCCGCACCGGGCGGCCGTCCGAGGAATCGTTGCAGGCCAATGCGCGGCTGCTGGAATCCGTGCTCGAGGATTATGGCGTGCGCGGCCGCATCGCCGAGATCCGGCCCGGCCCGGTGGTCACGCTCTACGAGCTGGAACCCGCGCCGGGGACGAAATCCTCCCGCGTCATCGGCCTCGCCGACGACATCGCGCGGTCGATGTCCGTCATCGCCGTGCGCATCGCGACGGTGCCGGGGCGCAACGTGATCGGCATCGAGATGCCGAACGCCAAGCGCGAGACCGTCTATCTCTCCGAGATGTTCGTCGACGAGATCTGGGGCAAGCACCAGGGGCGGCTGCCGCTCGCCCTCGGCAAGGACATCGGCGGCGCGCCGGTGATCGCCGACCTGGCGCGCATGCCGCATCTGCTGATCGCGGGCACCACCGGCTCGGGCAAGTCGGTCGGGATCAACACCATGATCCTGTCGCTGCTCTACCGCTTCGGGCCGGACGAGTGCCGCTTCATCATGATCGACCCGAAGATGCTGGAACTGTCGGTCTATGACCGCATCCCGCATCTGCTCGCCCCCGTGGTGACGGAACCGCCCAAGGCGATCGGCGCGCTCAAGTGGACGGTGCGGGAGATGGAACGCCGCTACCGTGCCATGTCGCAGCTCGGCGTGCGCAACATCGGCGGCTACAACGAGAAGGCCACCGCCGCCCGACTGCGCGGCGAGGTGCTGACCCGCAAGGTGCAGACCGGCTTCGACCCCGACACCGGCAAGCCGGTCTTCGAGGAACAGCCGCTGGCGCTCGAACCCCTGCCGATGATCGTCGTCGTCATCGACGAGATGGCCGACCTGATGATCGTCGCCGGCAAGGAGATCGAGGCCGCGGTGCAGCGCCTGGCGCAGATGGCGCGCGCCGCCGGCATCCACGTCATCATGGCGACGCAGCGGCCGTCGGTGGACGTCATCACCGGCACCATCAAGGCGAACTTCCCGACGCGAATCTCCTTCCAGGTCACGTCCAAGATCGACAGTCGCACCATCCTCGGCGAGCAGGGCGCGGAGCAGCTGCTCGGCCAGGGCGACATGCTGCACATGCCGGGCGGCGGCAGGCTCGCGCGCGTGCACGGGCCCTTCGTGTCCGACACCGAGGTCGAGCGCGTGGTGGAATTCCTGCGCGAGCAGGGCGAACCCGCCTACATCGAGGAAGTGACCGAGGAGCCGGACGAGGATGGCGGCGCGATGCCCGGCATGCTCGGCGGCAACACGGATGCCGAGTCCTCGCTCTACGACCAGGCGGTCGCGCTGGTGACGCGGGAGGGCAAGGCCAGCACCTCCTTCGTCCAGCGACACCTCAACATCGGCTACAACCGCGCCGCCAAGCTCATCGAGCAGATGGAGAAGCAAGGCGTGGTCGGTCCGGCCAACCACGTCGGCAAGCGCGAGGTGCTGGCGCCCGGGCCGCGCGAATAGGGCGGAGATCCGTCGCCTGCCGCGCGATTGCGGTGGCGCCGACCGTTGCGATATCGCAGTATCTTCGCGGAAGCGCACCGGTCCGGGGAGTTCGCCCCCATGCCATTCGCCTGGCTGTTCAGGTCGCCGAGCCTCGCAGAGACGAATGCCAGCCTGCGTGACGGGGAGGAGCCGGTCCGCGGCCTGGTGGTCAGCGCGCATATCGGCATCCGGATGTTGCGCCTGGGCTTCGCGGTGGTCCTGGTCTGGGCGATCGCGGCAGGCACCCTGCGGGCGGTGCAGGTCGCGGCGACCGGTTGGCCCTTCGGACGGAACGACTTCGTCGGGCAGGTGCTGCTCTTCCTCGGCGGGGTGCCCTTCTTCGCCGCCGGGGCCTTTGCCGCCGTCGCGGCGCTGATCGTCGCCTCGGGGCTGGTCGGCGCGCTGTTCGGCTTCCTCTTCGCGCTGCCGCGGCTCGATGCCCGCAGCGCCGCGGCCGCCGCCGCGCAGGACCAGGCCGGGGCGGCGGCGGCAG
>NZ_JAAEDM010000172.1 GCF_018129065.1 Neoroseomonas soli
GGTCCCGCGCGCGGCCGCGCCGGCATCCGGCGCGTGCTGCTACGCCCGCCGCAGGTTCCACGGATAGGGCGAGGAGCCCTGCAGGATCCCCGTGATGTCGCGCCGGAACGCCGTGCGGATGACGAACTGGCCGAGCGGCACGAAGGAGGCGTCCTCCAGCGCATGATGGCCGAGTTCCGTTGCCAGCGCCTTCTGCCGCTCGGGGTCGGTGGCGAAGAGCCAGGCCTCGGCGAGTTCTTCCGCCCGCCGGCTCTCCCACCAGCCGAACCAGCCGTTCTGCCCCTGGCCGCGCACCAGGAAGGACAACGCCGGATTGGCCCAGGCGGTGGCGCCGCCGGTGGTGTGCAGCACCGACCAGCCGCCGCGGTCCACCGTCTCGCGGTTGCCGCGCCGCTGCACCACGGTGCCCCAGTCGCTCTCGGCCAGGTCCACATTGACGCCGATGCGCTTCATGCGGTCCGCCGTCACCTGGCCGAGCGGCCCGATGTCGGGGAAGTCGGTCGGATTGATGATGACGACGCGCTGGTTGGCGTAGCCGGCCTCCCGCAGCGCGGCGCGTGCGCGGTCGAGGTCGCCGGGCATCATCGCCTCGCCCTCGTCGCGGTGATAGGGCGTGCCGCGCGGCCAGAGGCTGCGGCAGATGGACCAGTCGTCCGGGTTGTCGCCGCGGGAGGCGCGCATGTACTCCTCCTGCGCGACCGACAGCCGGATGGCGCGGCGGACGCGCACGTCGTCGAAGGGCGGGTGCAGGCAGTTCATCCGCATCACCGCCAGGCGGCCGAGCGGGTCCGTCACCTCCCGCCGTATGTCGCGGGCGCGGGCGAGCAGCGGCTGCAGGTCGGGATGGGGGCGTTCCCACCAGTCGACCTCCCCGTTCTGCAGCGCGGCTGCGGCGGTCGCGGCGTCGGGCAGGATGTGCCACTCGATGCGCTGGAAATGCGCGACCTTGCCGCCGGAGGTCCAGGCCGGCGCCTCGCTGCGCGGCACGTAGCCGTCGAACTTCTCGTAGACCACGCGGCTGCCGGAATTGTATTCGCCGGCGATGAAGCGGTAGGGGCCGGAGCCGACCATCTCCGTCACCGCGCGCGCCGGATCGCTCGAGGCGACCCGTTCCGGCATCACGAAGAGCACCGAGGAATCCGGCTTGGCGAGCGCGTCCAGCATCAGCGGGAAGGGGCGCTTCAGGCGCACCTCGAAGTTGCGGTCGTCGACCGCGCGCCATTGCTCGACGACGCGCGCCAGCAACTGGCCGACGGGTTCGCGTGCGCACCAGCGGGTGATCGAGGCGATGCAGTCGGCGGAGCGCACGGGGCTGCCGTCGTGGAAGCGCAGCCCCTCGCGCAGGCGGAACTTCCAGGTCAGGCCGTCGGAGGATGTCTCCTGCCCTTCCACCATCTGCGGCTTCGGCTTCAGGTCCGCGTCCACGCCATAGAGCGTGTCGAAGATGTGGAAGCCGTGGTTGCCGGTCACGGTCGCGGTGGTGAAGATCGGGTCGAGCACGCTGAGATTGGCCTGCGGCACGAAGCGCAGCGTGGTGGCGCGGGTGTTCTGCGCGACGGCCGGAGCTGCGAGCATGCCGGCCGCGCCGGCCGCGAAGAGTGTGCGGCGGTGGATCATTCTTCCTTCCTCCCTGGGCGTCATGGTGCGCCTTGGGTGGAAGGCTAGGCCGCGGCGGCCTCGCAGGGAACCGCGGGCAGGATCCCCCCGCGTCGCCGTTCGCCGACGAGGCCTGTTCCGCGGATCCAGGTCGAAGGCCCGGTGACGGAACCGCTGCGCGTCGCCGGTTTCCACGCCCCTCCGCCCGAGCCCTGCGGAACCCGTCGCCGAGGACGGCCGCCCGGTCGCGACGGCGCTTCAGGCGCGCGCGGCGCTCGGCCTCGCATGCGTGCTCACGAAGGGGCCTGGCGGCCTTCGTCCCAAGGGCCTTTCGACCCCTGGCGGGAGATGTCCGGAGAGGGTACTCGCCCTACCCCACCCGCTCCCGCACCAGGTCGAGCGCTGCCGTGAAGGCGGCGTCGGCGTCGAGCGCGGTGGTGTCCAGCACCACCGCGTCGGGCGCCGGCTTCAGGGGCGCGACGGGCCGGTTGGCGTCCTGGGCGTCGCGGTCGCGGATCTCCGCTTCCACCTGCGTCGGGTCGGCGGCGATGCCGCGGCCGCGCAGTTCCAGGAAGCGGCGCCGGGCGCGCTCCTCCACGCTGGCGGTGACGAAGAGCTTCACCTGCGCCTCGGGGAAGACGACGGTGCCGATGTCCCGCCCGTCCAGCACCGCTCCGCATCTGCGGCCGAAATCGCGCTGGAAGTCGAGCAATGCGGCCCGCACGGCGGGAATGGCGGCGACGGCGCTCGCCGCCATGTCGGCCATCGGCCCGCGCAGGTCGCCGCGTTCGAGATCCGCAGGCGCCAGGTCGCGCGCGGCGGCCTCG
>NZ_JAAEDM010000173.1 GCF_018129065.1 Neoroseomonas soli
GCCGCAGGCGGCGCGGCAGGCCGCGGCCCCGCAGGCATCGCCGGCTGCGGGCGGGATGGCGCGCCACCGCCGGGCCCGCGCACCACAGTACGGTCGCTGTCGTCCGGTTCGGCGAAGGGATTGTCGCTCATCGCGCGCGGTCCTTCGGTTCAGCCTGCTTCATGGTTCGGCACGTGGCGTGGCGCGGCACGCGGGACCGGCGGCACGCCGAAGGCATGCCGAGGGCCCGAACGGGGCCCGCCGCAAGTCCGGCGAAGCCAAGCCGCGCGGATGCGCGGCGCGCGGCGTCTGAGGGCATCATCCGCGAATCGCCCAGAGTTCCATCTTGAGGTTCGGGAAATCGCCGGAGACATGGATGGCGAAGGCCCCGGAATTCTGCATCTGCGCCCAGTGCGGGCTGCCGCGGTCCAGTTCGAAATAGACCGACGCCGCGTGGAACGGGATCTGTCGCGGCGCCACCGGCAGCGGCCGCACCTGGATGCCGGGCAGCGCGACGTTCACCAGTTCGCGGATGTGCTCGACGGCGCCGATCTTCACCTGGTTCGGGAATACTCGGCGGATCTGCTCGGACGGGATGTCCGCCTGGACCGTGAGGACGAACTGGCTCGCGCGCAGCAGGTTGCGGTCGGTGATCGGGCCGACGCGCACGCCAAACTGGCGTTCCTGAAGCGGAATCGAGACCGCGTTGGTCTCGAGCACCATCGACAGGCTGCGGCGCAGGTCGGCCACGACCGGCGCGAAGGACCGCTGCAGGTCCTCGTGCCGATAGGCCGGATAGGTCGCGGCCATGCGCTTCGGGTCGGTGAAGGTGGCCAGTTCGCCCGCCAACTGCACCAGCGCGGCGTAGAGCGATTCGGGATGCACATTCCCGGCGTCGGCCCAGTGCGCCAGCAGCGGCTGCCAGCGGTTCACCGCCTGCAGCAGCAGGAAGTCCGCGACCTCGGCCACGCCGCGCGCGCCAGGCTGGGACAGGCGCGCGCCCAGCGCCTCTGCCCGCTGCCCCAGCATGCCGACCAGCTCGCCCACCAGGTTCCCCAGCGGCGGGGACGCGGAGACGCGCAGGCAGGGCGGGATGAAGCGGTCATCGACCAGCACGCGGCGATCGGCCTGCACCTCCACCACGCGGGTCAGGCCGATGCAGGAGAAGCCGGCGCGTTCCTCCGTCTCCAGCATGAAGCGCAGGCGCGGGCGGCCGACCTGGAGTTCCGCGGGGACGGTCGCGTCGGAATGGGTGTCGAAGGCTTCGAAGCCGCGCATGCCGTAGCGCGCGGCGGCCATTTCCGGCCCTTCGCTGAAGGCGATCTCCGGGCTGCCCGGCTGGCGCACCGGCAGCGCCAGGTAGACGACGCAGTTCCGCGTGCCCTCCGGCAGGTCGAGCGGCGTCGGCTGGTCGGCATTGCCGGGCACGGCGAAGGGCGTGCCATCCTCCATGACGCCGCTCGCGGAGGCGATGGCGAACTTGCCCGCCGCGAGCAGGTCGCGGTCGAGCGAAAGCTCCGTGATGCCCCAGGGATGCGGGCGCAGCGGTGCGGCACGCGCCTGCAGCATCCATTCGAAATGCCGGTCCTGCTGCTGGAAATGCTGGGCGCGGAGGAACATCCCCTCCTGCCAGACCACCTTGTCGTGCCACAGCATCCGCGAAACGCTCCCTTACCCTCGGGCCCGCAGGCCGACCCGCCGCGCCGGCCGGCGTGCGGCGCAGTGAATCGGCCTCCCGGCGGAGCCTAGACCATGATCCGCGAAGGACTGATGTCGGACCATGCCCTAGCCGTCCTTCCGCGACGCCTGTTCGTAGGCGCGCGCGAACTCCTTGCCGAAGGCGCTGTCGAAATCGTCGTCGAACTGTTCGGTGACCTGCTGATGGAGGCGCTTGTAGGCCTCCCACAAGCGCTTGTCCTTGCTGGCGAAGAGGCCGCCGCCGCCCTGGTCCTGGCCCTCGATCCCCTCGGGCGCGAGGCGCGCGAGCAAGGCGCGCGCGGCGGCCTGGGTCGCCGCCAGCGTCGCCACCTGGTGCGCCGTCAGGTCCTCGACCGTCTCGCGCACCGCGCGCGGACCGGTCTGCGGCCCGGCGGTCAGCAGCGAGGTCAGCGCCTGCTCGTCGGAGGCGGCGAACTTCACCGGATTGTTGCCGGCCGAGCGCAGCATGGTCTGCTCGATGCGGAACTCCCGCTTCACATCGGCGCGCGCAATCAGCAGCTGCCGCAGGCCGGAGATCGCCGCATGGAAGGCAGCGCCGAGGGCGCGCAACGCAGCGTCCGGATCGGTGTGCGCCGCGAGGTGCGGCGGCAGCCCGGCGCCGGCGAGGAAGGCCGCCAGCCCGGCATCGCTGCCCCCGGCCCCGGGCGGCGCCACGGGACG
>NZ_JAAEDM010000174.1 GCF_018129065.1 Neoroseomonas soli
GCCGCCACGGCGGCCTCGGGCGCGGGCTCGGGCGGCCGCGTGGCCGGGAACAGGACCGGCTGGAACAGGTCCACCGCCGCCGCGCCCACCCCGCGCAGTTCCACCGCCACCGCCGGGGCGCCGTCCGTCACCGGCAGGATGAAGGGGCGCGCCTCCTGCTCCGGCAACACGCGCCAGGGGGTCGCGGCGGCGCCGCCCACCATCAGCCGCGCCTCCGCCACGCCCGCGCCGAGCCGCAGGTCGCAGCGCAGTGCCGCGCAGCCTTCGGGCAAGGGGCCGAAATCCACCCGGGTGGCCTCCCAGCCCTCGGGCAGCGCGAGGCAGCGCATCGCGCCTGAGCCGGCATCGAGCTCACCGGGCCCGGCGACCCTTGCCTCGGCGAGCATCTGCGCCGGGGCCTGGCGGGGCGCCGCCACCGCGGCATCGTCGTGCCAATGCGCCCAGTCCATGTGCAGCGGCCGCACCAGCCGCCCGCCCGGCGGCAGGACGGCGATGGACAGGGCGGGCTCCTCCGGCGCCTCCGCAGCGGCGGAGAGCGCGACCTCCCCCGCCTCGCCCTCGGCCCGCAGGCCGATCAGCAGCGACTCCGGCCGGCCGAGCAGCGGTTCCGGCGTCTCGAGGTGCAGCCAGCCCGCCGGCAGCGCCGCCGGGGGCACGCGCCAGGCGCACAGCACCCGGCCGGACTCGGCGCCGATCAGCCGGACCGAGAGCGCCGCGCCCGCCGCCTCGGGCAGATGCAGCGACAGGCGGGCGATGCCCGGCGTCGGCATCCCCGGCTCGACGACCAGCGGCGCCGCGCCGGCCGCGAGGCGCAGGGTTGACCCGGCCGGATCCGCGGCGAGGTCGAGCCGCGTCTCCATGCCCGGCGGCGACCGCCCGGCGACGGTGTTGAGCATGGCGGCGACCGAGGCGCGCAGGTGCTCGGCCTCGGCGCGCAGGGCGGCGCAGCGGTCTTCCAGTTCGCAGACCCGGCGCGCGGCCGCGCCGGCGGCGGCCAGCGCCGCGGTCATCAATTCCGGCAGGGCGGCGAGGCCGCCTTCCGCGGCGATCAGCACCGGCGGCTCCAGCCCGCCGTCCCGCCACCATCCGGCCAGGCGGCCGAGGACCAGGGGGGTCTGCGCCACCAGCGCGAGCACGGCGGGCGGCGGATGCTGCAAGGTCACCGGGGCGGCTTCCCGGCTGCGCGGCGGGCCGAAGCGGAGCGTCACGCCCTCGGGCGAAAGATGGGCACGGCAGATGCGCGCCCCCGCCCCGTGCAGCGCGACGGTATCCGGCAGGCGACTCTCCACGACGATGACGGGGCGTCCGTCGAACAGCGCCGGCAGGTCCTCCGTCGGCGCGCGCACGAGCAGGCCGGGAAGGGCGCGGTCAGGCACGGGTTGCACGATCCCCGCCCCGCCGCGACATTGCATCCGAGCAGAAGACCGCAATGCGGCGCCGGGCCCGGAGCGAGACGATGACACGTGCCGAAGTCGCCGACACGAAATGCGAGGTCGTCGTCATCATCCCGTTGTTCCGGCAGCCGGCACTTTTCTCGGAGGCGATCGCCTCTGTTCTCGCGCAGCGCGACGCGCCCGCGCTGAGGATCATCGTGGTCATCGACGGTTGTGTCTATCAGCAAAGCCTGGACGCCGCGATGTCCTGGGCGCGAGCACATGCGCCGCGCCTGGCCGTGCTGGTCCAGCCCAATGGCGGCGTCGCCGCGGCGCGCAACGCCGGGATCCGCTTCGCCCGCCAGGCCTGGCCGGACTGCCGCGCCTTCTTCTTCCTCGACGCCGACAACCGCATCGGGCCGCATTTCCTGCGCCGCGCCTGGGACACCCTGTTCGCGGCCGCGCCGGAGGTTGGCTGGGCCTATCCGGATTTCGACCTCGTCGGCATCGGCGGCGCCTGGTCCACGGCCGGGCGGCACCACCTGTTGCAGCACATGGCGGAAAACGTCTGCGATGCCGCCGCCCTCGTCCGGCGGGAGGTCTGCGAGGCCGGCATCGGATTCGACGAGACGCTGCGCGCCGGCTTCGAGGACTGGGACTTCTTCCTGCGCGCGGCCGGGGCGGGGTTTCGCGGCGTGCACCTGCCGCAGGCCGGCTTCTCCTACCGCCGCCGTCCGGAAAGCATGCTCAGCGAGGCGCGACGCGACCGCGCGGCGCTGCTCTCGGCGCTGCATAAGCGCCACCCGGTGCTCTATGCCCCGCGCTCCATCCTCGCGCTCGAGCACAGGGAGGCGCCGCGCTTCGCCCTCTTCGAGCCGGAGGCGGCCGTGGCCTGCCTCGACCCCGACGCGCCGCCGCCCGCCGGCACGCAGGACGCGCTGCTCGCGCGCCTTGCCGCCGCCCGCCGCACGCCGGGGCGGG
>NZ_JAAEDM010000175.1 GCF_018129065.1 Neoroseomonas soli
TGGCCAGGCGCTGCCTGAACCGCCGGCGGCGCCGCAGGCGGCGGCCTCGGCACCGGCGGGGGCGCATGTCCTGCCGGTGGCAGGGCGGGTGGTCCGGGCCTTCGGCGATCAGGCGGAGGGCGGGGCGGCACGGGGCCAGACCATCGCCGCCCCCGCCGGGGCGCGGGTGGTCAGCCCCTGCGCCGGGCGCGCCGTGTTCAGCGGTCCTTTCCGAAGTTATGGATTGCTGCTGATTGTCGAATGCGCCGACGGGCACCATGTCGTTCTGGCCGGGCTTGGCCGGCTCGACGCGGTCACCGGGGCCCGCCTCCTCGCGGGCGAGCCCGTCGGCCTGGTCGGCGAAGGCGATGGCGGGCGTGGACGGCTCTACCTGGAATTGCGGCGGGACGGGCATGCGGTGGACCCGCGGCCCTGGCTCGGGACCGCCCGTGCCGGGGCCGGTTAGGCCGCGCCGATGGTAACGGACGTGTATCCGAACGGTTTCGGGCTGCACGCCGGGGCGCGATGGGCTGTAGGATGGCAAAATTCCCCGGCTGGCCATGGTGCCCCGGATGGGAAGGGAAGGAGTTCGGATGCGGCGCAGGAGCGGGACGTTCGCGGCTGTGGGCGCGGCCTTCGCGGCAGGCTTCGTGGTCGGTCCGCTGGTCGCCGCCTGGGCGCAGGAAGGCGGACGGGCGGAAACCTACCGGCTGCTCAACCTGTTCGGCGACGTGTTCGAGCGCATCCGCGCCGAGTATGTCGAGCCGGTCAATGATCGCGATGCGATCGAGAACGCCATCCAGGGGATGCTGAGCGGGCTCGACCCGCATTCGTCCTACATGAACCCGCGCATGTACCGCGACATGCAGGTGCAGACGCGCGGCGAGTTCGGCGGCCTCGGCATCGAGGTCACGCAGGAAGGCGGCTACATCAAGGTCATCTCCCCGATCGACGAGACGCCGGCCGCGCGCGCCGGGGTCAAGCCGGGCGACCTGATCACGCATCTCAACGGCAATTCCGTGCAGGGGCTGAGCCTGCAGGAGGCGGTGGAGCAGATGCGCGGGGAGCGTGGCACCTCGATCCGCCTGACCATCCGGCGCGAGGGCGCGGACCGGCCGATCGAACTTTCCATCACCCGCGACGTCATCCGCCCGCAGGTGGTGCGCTTCCGGATGGAAGGCGGGGATGTCGGCTACATCCGCCTCACCTCCTTCAACGAGCAGACCGAGACCGGCCTGCGCAGGGCGATGCAGCAGCTCCGCCAGCAGGCGGGGAACAACCTGCGCGGCATCGTGCTCGACCTGCGCAACAACCCGGGCGGGCTGCTCGACCAGGCGGTGCAGGTTTCCGACGACTTCCTCGACCAGGGGGAGATCGTGAGCACCCGCGCCCGCCGGCAGGAGGATGCGCAGCGCTGGAATGCCCGCGCGGGCGACATCGCGCAGGGCCTGCCCCTGGTCGTGCTGATCAACGCAGGCTCGGCGAGCGCGAGCGAGATCGTCGCCGGCGCGCTGCAGGACCACCGCCGCGCCATCGTCATGGGCGTGAAGTCCTTTGGCAAGGGCAGCGTGCAGACCGTGATGCCGATCCCGGGCAACGGGGCGATCCGGCTGACGACCGCGCGCTACTACACGCCCTCCGGCCGCTCGATCCAGGCAACCGGCATCGAGCCGGACATCGAGGTTCTGGCCTCGCGGGAGGACGCGAGCACCGCCGCCGTCGCGCGGCGCGAGCGCGAAGCCGACCTGCGGCGCGCACTGCGGAACGAGAATGGCGGACAGGCCCAACAGCAGCAGCAGGCCGCACCGCCGCTGCCTCCGCTGAACCTGCCGGCCGGCCTCGCGGAGCGGGTGCAGCGCCAGCCCGGGGAAGGCGCACCCACGTTCGACCCGACGAAGCCCGAGACCGACCACCAGCTCCAGCAGGCCCTGTCCCTGCTGCGCGGCCTGGCGGCGGCCCCGAACCCGCAGCGGCGCGCCGCGCGCTGAACGGCGACAGGGCGTCGCGTTCGATGCGCGTGCCGGGGTGGCGGGCGCTCGGTGCCTTCTGGGCCGTGGTGGCGCTGGCCGCCGGCGGCACGGCGACGTGGCTGAATGAACTCGGCCCACCGGAGGCACCCCGATCGGCCTCGGCCGGCGAGGTATCCCCGGCGGCGCCGGCACCTGCGGTCGGTGCGCAGCCTGCGCCGTCGGCGGACGTCACCGGTCCGGCCGAGGCCGCGCCGCCGCTCGCGGAGGCTGTGGT
>NZ_JAAEDM010000176.1 GCF_018129065.1 Neoroseomonas soli
AGGGCGCGGAGGGCGGCGCGCCATCGGTGGCGATGCGCACCGTGCGGCCGTCCGGCAGGACGACATAGCGCCCGACCGGCGCTGTGCCGCCACCGTAGTCGGTGATGATCGTGCCCTCGCCGGCGTCCGGCGATGTCGCCTCGGTGGGCGGCGGTTCGGGCGCGGCGCAACCCGCCGCAAGCAGCACCAGCAGGGGGATCGCGAAGCGCATGATCGCCATCAGATTGGGACGCGGCCGCGCCCTTGGAAGGGCGCGGGCGTCCTCACGCCGCCTGCCGTGCCGCGGGGACCGCGCGCATCCGCCCGCCGGGCACCGCGCCAGGGATGGCGGCGGCCATGTCGGCGGCGACCAGCAGCCGGTTCCAGTCCACCCCGGTCTGCACGCCCATGCGGCGGAACATCCACGCCACGTCCTCGGTCGCCACATTGCCGGTCGCGCCGGGGGCGAAGGGGCAGCCGCCGATGCCGCCCGCGGCGGAATCGAACACGCGGCAGCCGGCTTCCCAGGCGGCGGAGACGTTCGCCACACCCATGCCGTAGGTGTCATGCCCGTGGAAGGCGAAGCGATCGCCCCACTGGCCGATGGCGTGGCGGAAGACGCGGCGGACCTGGTCGGGGCTCGCATTGCCCGTGGTGTCGGCGAGCGCGATCTCCATCTCCGGGTCCAGGGCGACGATGCGCTCCACCCATTGCAGCACCTCATCCTCCGGCACCACGCCGTCGAAGGGGCAGTGGAAGACGCAGGAGAGGTTGAAGCGGATCAGCGTGCCCTTGGGCGTGTCCTGCACCAGCTTCGCCAGTTCCTCGAAGGACTCCTCCCGCGTGCGGTTGAGGTTCGCCTTGTTGTGCCCGGCGGTGGCCGACATGAAGAAGCCGAGGCGGTCGGCGCCATGCGCGATGGCCGTGTCGAAGCCGCGGCGGTTCGGCACCAGAACGGTCGATTCCAGGCCCGGCATCTTCTTGCAGGCCGCCAGCACCTCCTCCGTGCCGGCCATCTGCGGGATGGCCTTGGGCGAGACGAAGGAACCGACCTCCATGCGCCGCAGCCCGGCGTCGTAGCAGGCCTGGATGAGGGCGATCTTGGCCTCGGTCATCACCGGGGCGCCGGTGATGGACTGGATGCCGTCGCGCGGGGCGACCTCGCTGATGATGGCTGTCTCGGGCATGGTCGAACCTCCGCGGCTGGTGCAGAGGGTGTAGTCCCCGGCGGGGGGCGGGGGCAATTCGGGGTGCGCTCAACCCTGCTCCGACATCGCCGCGGCCAGGGCTGCGAAGGCCCGGCCGGGGTCGCTCGCCTCGCCCTTGGGCTGGGACAGCACCTGCTCGATCGCCGGCGCCAGGCGCACCGCGGCATCGGCCTCCGGGTCGTTGCCCGGACGATAGGCGCCGAGGCGCACCAGGTCCTTCACCTCCCCATAGGTCGAGAGCAGCCGCCGCGCCTCGGCCACCAGCGGACGCTCATGCGGGTCGAGCACCGCCGGCGCCGTGCGCGATAGCGATCGCAGCACGTCCACCGGCGGATACCGCCCGGCCTCGGCGATGCGCCGGTCAAGCACGACATGGCCGTCGAGGATGCCGCGCACCGCATCCGCCACCGGCTCGTCATGGTCGTCGCCTTCGACCAGCACGGTGAAGAGCGCGGTGATGGCGCCCGCGCAGCCTTCCTCCCCCGGCCCCGCGCGCTCCAGAAGCCGCGGCAATTCGGTGAAGACGGAGGGCGGATAGCCGCGCGTCGCCGGCGGTTCCCGCACCGCCAACCCGATCTCGCGCGCCGCCAGGGCGAAGCGCGTCACGCTGTCCATCAGCAGCAGCACCTGCCGTCCCCGGTCGCGGAAATGCTCGGCCACGGTCATGGCGGCATAGGCGGCTTCCCGCCGCACCGGCGCGGCGGTGTCGGAGGTCGCGCAGATGACGACGCTGCGCGCCAGCCGGTCCGGGCCGAGGTCGTCCTCGATGAACTCCCGCAATTCGCGCCCGCGCTCGCCCACCAGCGCAAAGACGATGACATCCGGCGCGGCGCCGCCCGCAAGCATGGCCAGCAGCGTGGACTTGCCGACGCCCGAGGCGGCGAACAGGCCAAGCCGCTGCCCCTGCCGCACCGGCGCGAAGAGGTCCAGCGCGCGCACCCCGAGCGCCATCCGCGGCCCCAGCCTGGCACGGCGCCCGGCCGGCGGCGCGGCGGCATGGGTCGGCCG
>NZ_JAAEDM010000177.1 GCF_018129065.1 Neoroseomonas soli
TTCTGGACGGCGCGCGCCGCGGTGCGCGCGCGCCGTCCGCAGCACTACGTCCCGTGGATGCTGCTGGCCTCGCAGGAGCCGCGCACCTTCCACGGGCTGCTCGCCCGGCGCTCCCTCGGCCTCGCGCCCGGCTTCGCCTGGCACGGGGAGGCGGGGGGCGATGGCGCCGTCGCCGCACTGGTCGAGACCGGCGGCGGCTGGCGGGCGCTGGCGCTGCTCCAGATCGGCCAGCCGGCGCGGGCGGAGGCCGAGCTGCGCGCCCTCTGGCCCGCCGCGCGCGGCAATGCGGCGCTGCTCGGCGCCATGCTGACGGTGGCCTCGCGCGCAGGGATGACCAATCTCGGCGCGCAACTGGCGGGGCTGGCGCAGGGCGCGGACGGACGGCCGCGCGATCTCGCGCGCTTCCCGCTGCCGCGGTTGCGGCCGGCGCAGGGGTTCCGCGTCGATCCCGCGCTGCTCTATGCGCTGGCGCGGCAGGAATCGAACTTCGACCCGGCGGCCATCTCCCGCGCAGGGGCGCGGGGGCTGCTGCAGGTGATGCCCTCCACCGCGGCCTATGTCGCCAACGACCCTTCCTTCCGCGGGGAGGGCGCGGCCCGGCTGCACGACCCGGCGCTCTCGCTCGAGATCGGGCAGCGCTACATGCTCTACCTCGCCAACCACGAGGCGGTGCGCGGGGACCTGATCCGACTGCTCGCCGCCTACAACGCGGGGCCCGGCAACCTCGCGCGCTGGCTGCCGGCGGCGGAGCACCGGGACGACCCCTTCCTGTTCATCGAGTCCATCCCGATCGAGGAAACGCGCCAGCACGTGCAGCGGGTGCTGGCCTATTCCTGGATCTATGCCTCCCGCCTCGGCCTGCCGTCCCCGAGCCTCGAGGCCCTGGTGCGCGGCGACTTCCCGCGCTTCCTTGGCGCCGAGGAGGTGCTCGCGCAGGGGGCGCGGCGGTCGGTCGCGCTGCAGTGACGGCCGTGCCGCGCCCGCTCAGAGCGGGGCGGCGGGCAGGGCGGCCGCGGCGGGGGCCGGCGCCGGGGCGTCGACGCCGAAGCGGAAGCGCTCCTGCGGGTCGGGGATGTAGAGCGAGCCGAAGAGCCAGTCCCAGGCCGCGAAGACGGTCGCGAAGTTGCGGTCGTGGTGCCGTTCCTCGACCGAGTGGTGCACCTGGTGCATGTGCGGGCTGACCAGCACGTAGGACAGCCAGCGCGGGAAGGGCAGCGCGACATGGCTGTGCCGCAGGTGCGCGAAGCCGATGTTCCAGGCGAGCGACAGCACGTTCACCCCGAGCAGCGTCAGCGGCTGGACCGAGCCGCCCAGCGCCGTCGCCACCAGGCCGAGGCCGAGGCCGTTCATGAAGGCCGCGCCGGCCATGTGCACGATCTGCTCCTGCGGCCAGAAGCGGAAGGCGGTGAAGGGCGTCAGCACCTCCGGCGCATGGTGCAGGCGGTGCGCGCGCCACAGCAGCGGGTAGCGGTGGAAGATCCGGTGCGTCCAATAGAGGGCGAAGTCCCCGAGCACGAAGGGCACCAGGGCGGCGAGCAGCATCGCGCCGGCGTGGTCGAGGCGCATGCCCTCGACGGGTTCCCCGAAGATGGGCAGCATCAGCGCGACGCCGATCGCCGCGCCCGAAGCGCTGAACAGGAACAGCAGCGGCGCGGCGAAGAAGGGAATGGCCGAGTTCACCAGCGTCAGCCCGATATCCACCGGCAATTGCCGCCACATCTCGGCCCGGTTGCGGGGGATGGCTTCCTGCCGCGCCTCGCGCAGGCTGCGCCGGGTGGCGAATGCGGCCACGCCGATGCCGAGCACCGCAACCGCGATGGTCGGCCACCAGAAGGGGGAACCCGGGTCGGTCAGGATGCCCGCGAGGGAGACGAGCCAGTTCCAGGCGGCGGTCAGCGGGTCGTAGGCAGGCCAGGTCATGCGTCGGAGGCGTTCATGAGATGTCGTGCGGATGAATCCCATGGCCGGGGGGTGGTTGGGAAGCATTTCCCGGTCGCCGGGTGGACGGCGTGACCGGCCTGCCACGGCGCCTCGCGCTGCCGGCGCTGCTCGGGGCGCT
>NZ_JAAEDM010000178.1 GCF_018129065.1 Neoroseomonas soli
GGTGCCGAGGCCGCGGGCGAACCCGCCGCCACCCCCGAGGTCGCGGAAGCCGCCGCGGAGCAGCCGGCCGAGACCGAGGCCGCTCCCGCGACGCCCGCCGCGGAGCAGCCCGCCGAGGCGCCCGAGGCCCCCGCTCCCGTCGCCCAGCCCCTCGACATGGCGGATGACCGCATCACCGGCACGCCCGACGCCGGCATGCCGCTCGACCCCGCCGCGGACGCCGGAGCGGAGGCGCACGCCGAGCCCGGCGAGTCCGAATACCTCGGCCGCGTCGAGAGCATCCCCGCCGACGAGAAGACCCGCCCGCCCGAGACCATTGGCGGCGAGGACCAGCCCCCCGAGGCCGAGGACGAGCGCCGCGAGCGCCGCATCCCGCCCCGCTTCCTGCGCCAGTACAAGATCCAGGAAGTCATCAAGCGCCGGCAGATCATGCTGGTGCAGGTCGTGAAGGAGGAACGCGGCGGGAAGGGTGCCGCGCTGACCTCCTACATCTCGCTGGCCGGCCGTTTCTCCGTGCTGATGCCGAATTCGCCGCGCGGCGGCGGCGTCTCCCGCAAGATCACATCTGCCGCCGACCGCAAGCGCCTGCGCGAAGTCGTCGAGGAGATGAGCCTGCCCGACGGCATGTCGCTGATCGTGCGCACCGCCGGCGCGCAGCGGCCCAAACCCGAGATCAAGCGCGACTGCGAGTACCTGCTGCGCCTGTGGGACAACATCCGCGAGCGCACGCTGGCCTCCACCGCGCCTGCGCTGATCTACGAGGAAGCGGACCTCATCAAGCGCTCGATCCGCGACGTCTTCGGCCGCGACATCGAGGAAGTGACGGTCGAGGGCGAGCGCGCCTACAGCGAGGCGCGCGAGTTCATGCGCATGCTGATGCCGGCCAATGCCGGCAAGGTGCGGATGCACAGGGAGGCGGTGCCGCTCTTCGCCCGCCACAACGTGGACCAGCAGCTCGACGCGATGCATTCGCCCGTCGTGCAGCTCCGCTCCGGCGGCTACCTCGTCATCAACCAGGCCGAGGCGCTGGTCGCCATCGACGTGAACTCGGGCCGCGCCACGCGCGACCGGCACATCGAGGACACGGCCCTGCGCACCAACCTCGAGGCGGCGGACGAGATCGCGCGGCAGTTGCGCCTGCGCGACCTCGCCGGCCTCATCGTCATCGACTTCATCGACATGGAGTCGTCCAAGCACGACGGCATGGTCGAGCGCCGGCTGAAGGAGGCGCTGAAGCAGGACCGCGCCCGCATCCAGGTCGGCCGCATCAGCCATTTCGGCCTGCTGGAGATGAGCCGCCAGCGGCTGCGTCCGTCCATCGCCGAGCAGACCTTCGTCGCCTGCCCGCATTGCCAGGGCCGCGGCATCGTCCGCAGCGTCGAGAGCAGTGCCCTGCAGGTGCTGCGCGCCATCGAGGAGGAAGGCGCCAAGCGCCGCGCCTCCGAGATCATGGTGCACGTCGCGGCGCCCGTGGCGCTGTGGCTGCTGAACCGCAAGCGGGAGAAGCTCGCCGAGATCGAGGCGCGCTTCGGCATGGCGGTGATGTTCGAGCCGGATGACGAGCTCATCCCGCCTGCCGTGAAGATCGAGCGCCTGCGCGCGGCCGAGCCCGGCCAGGTCCCGGCCGCGCCCTCCGCGCTGCGCATGGACTACGCCCCCGAGCCTGTCGAGGAGGAACCCGAGGAGGAAGCCGCCGCCGAGGAAGGCGAGGAAGCCCCCCGCCCCGCCGACGAAAGCGCCGAGACGGCCGAGGAGAGCGAACGCCGCCGCCGCCGCCGCCGCCGCCGCCGCGGCGGTCGCCGCGAGGACGGCCGCGAGGCCCACCCCGGCTCCGAGGCCGAGGCGGATGGTGATGCGGAAGGCGAAGGCGAAGGCGACGCGGAAGGCGAGGACAGCGCTGAGGCGGAAGCCGAGGCCATGACCGAGGCCCAGCCCGCCGAGGGCGAGGCCGAGGACGCCGCGGGCGCGCCGGAAGGCGGGCTCGACGCCGATGGACGCCG
>NZ_JAAEDM010000179.1 GCF_018129065.1 Neoroseomonas soli
GGGCGGCCGGCGCAGGCGGCGGCGGAGCCGGCGCAGCATCGGGGGCTGCCGGCCGATTGCGTGGCGCGTGACGCGCAGGCGGCGCCTCGGTCGCCTGCTGCGCTGCCTCGCCCCGTGCGGCATCGAGGAGATCCACCACCACCCGATTGCCCAGACGGAAATGCCGCAGGCGTGCGCCCGGCGCGGCGCGGATCACCACCGCCCCGTCGTCCTCCGCCACTCCGAGAACATTCCTCGGCGGGCGGCGCGCCGCGTCGAGGTCGATGCGCGCCGGCTCGGCGAAGCGCAGCACCACGCGCTCGCCTTCCTGCTCCACCGTGTAGGGCACGCGCGATGCCCAATCGAAGACCAGCCGGCCGTGATCCGCATGGCTGCCCACGCGCATCGGCACGCGCGGAACTTCCTGCCCCAGCGCCGGCGCGCCGAGGGCCATCATCGCCAGCAGCGCAGCGGCCGGCCGGCGCATCAGTCGAAACTGGCCAGCAGCCGATCGATTTCGGCCTGGGATGTCGCGCCGCCCGGCAGTTGCGGGCCGTTGGCGAGTTCCTCGCCCTCCGTCCTCGCCGCCGCAGCGGCGGCGGGCACGGGCGCGGAGCGGCCGGACGCATTGGCGACCGCCGCCTCCACCCGCTGCTCGATCGCCTTGAGTGCCGCGACCACCTTGCCGATGCGCTGGCCGGTGATGTCCTGGAAGGAACAGGCCTCGTAGATCCGTGTCACCGCGCCCTGCAGCGCCGTCGCCGCGGCTTCCGGCACTTCCGCCTGCAGGCGTTCCAGCACCTCGCAGCAGTCCAGGATCTCGTTCGTCGCCTGCGCCGTGTGATCGACGATGGCGTCGAGTTCGTCGGTGGCAGAAGGGATGTGCGCGCCGGTGATGTCGTCCACCGACAGTTGCGCGATCTCCGCCTTGGCGCGCGCGATGGTGCGGCCGAGTCCTTCCAGCTCCGCCAGCAGCGTCGCCTCCTTCACCGTCAGGTCGCCCGCCATGCTGACCAGCACGGCGCGCACCGCGGCCTCGATCCGGTCATCCTCCGGGGGGCTGCCGTCAGGCATGGACGAGCACCTTCTCGATCTTCTCCTTCAGCGTCTCGGCGTTGAAGGGCTTGACGATGTAGTTCGACACGCCGGCCTGCTTCGCCGCGATCACGTTCTCGGTCTTGCTCTCCGCCGTGATCATGATGAAGGGCATGGTCTTCAGCCTCGCATCGGCCCGCACTTCCTTCAGCAGGTCGAGCCCCGTCATCGGCGCCATGTTCCAGTCGCTGATCACCAGGCCGAAATTGCCGGCGCGCAGCTTGGCCAGCGCCTCCTGCCCGTCGGTCGCCTCGTCCACGTTGTTGAAGTCCAGTTGCTTCAGCAGGTTGCGGATGATGCGCAGCATCGTCCGGTAGTCGTCCACGATCAGGACGTTGATATTCCTGTCCATCGCCTTGCCTTCTGCCTGTCAGTCCACCGCTGTCCGACGCGCGCGGTGGCGCGCCAGCTCCGTCGTCACCAGCCGCGCCTGCTCGGGGCGCATCGCCCCGATCACCGGGGCCGCCTTGCGTTCGCCCATGCGGTCGAGGATCTCGACCAGCACCGGCATCTCGAGGTCGTTGAAGATCGCCGCCGCGTCGCGCGGGCGCATCGTCTCGTAGGTCCGCACGAGGCCACGCCAGCCGGCTTCCTCGCGATCGCCGCGCGCGCGATCCAGGCCTTCGAGCCGCTGCTGCAATGCCGCCAGTTCCTCGATGCGCCGCGAGAGGCGCCGTTCCGCGGCCTGGAGCATCACCTCCTGCGCCGCGACCGCCTGTTCGCGCGCCTCGATCTCGGCGCGACGGGCGCGGAGCTGTTCCAGCAGCGCGCGTTCCGCCTGCGCCGCCGGGTCCGCCGCCGCGGCCGCCACCGCCTGCACGGGCAACGGCGGCGCCGAGGGCCTCGCAGCCCGTACCGGCGGGGGCAC
>NZ_JAAEDM010000180.1 GCF_018129065.1 Neoroseomonas soli
GTCATTGGCCGGGCGATAGGTGTAGGGCAGCCGCAGCCGCAACTCGACGCGGGGCCGCGCCCGTCCGGGCCCGGGCCCGCGCAGCAGCAGCCGGCCGCCGCGGCCTTCGCGCGACCAGCTCGCCGCCACCGGCGCATCGCCCACCGTCGCCGCGACCTTGTTCACCTGGTCCGCGCCGAAGAAGGAGAGCAGCGTGAGTTCCGCCTCCCACGGCTCGTCGAAGGGCCAGTCGAAGGCGATGACAGGGTCCTGCGCGGTCCAGCGCACCTGGCGGCCTTCCACCGTCTCCGGCCGGTGCCAGCCGGCATCCATGCGGACCAGGTCGAGCGCCATGCTGCGCGGCCGCGTCACCAGGGAGGACACCGCCTTGTGCCGCACCCAGAGCGCGGCGACCTGGTCCATCAGCGCCGCCGCCCCATTGGCCGCGCGGTAGCGTTCCCCCGCAGCCAGCGAGGCCGCTTCCAGTTCCGCGATGCGCGGCAGCGCGGCCTCGAAGGCGGCGGCGATGGCGGCGGGCTCGTGCGCGGCATAGGCGACATGGCCCGCGCCCCAGTGCCGCGCCTCGTATTCCAGCCAGGTGCCTTCGGGCACCACGACGGGCACGCCGAGGCTGATCGCCTCCCACAGCACGCCCGAGGATTTCCGCCGGTAGAGCGCCGGATCGTAGGGAAACAGCGCGATGCGCACGCCTTGCAACAGTGCGAGATAGGCCTCGGGCGAGAGCCGCCCGCCGGCGACCTCCAAGTTGCCGATGCCTTCCGCCGCCGCGGCCAGCGCCTCACCGGCCTCCTTCGCCTCGCCCCAGGCGGCGTTGGTGTTGGCGTGGGCGACGAAGGTCCAGTCCGGATGCGCGGCGGCGAGCGACGGCGCGAGGTCCGGCAGCAGCGCGATGCCTTTGTCGATCCGCACGTCGCCCGCGAACAGCAGCGCGCGGCGCGGCGCTTCCTCCGTCCCCGGCGCCGGGTCCGGGCGGATCGGCACCGGATGCGGCGGGATCGCGCGCCCGAGCAGCGCGCCGTATTCCGCCGCGTGCTGCCCGCCGCTGGCGAAGAGGTGCACCTCCGGCCCCGGCTCCCGCGCCGCGCGGTCGGCCAGGCGATAGAACAGCGCCCGCAGCGGATCCTCCACGGCCTCCCGCCCGTCGCCCTCCACCGCATAGCCCGAGGGCAGCATGAGGTGGACGAGGAAGAGCGGCGCCTCCAGCGGGTCGAAGGACTTCATCCAGCCGACATAGCCGGCGAGGTGGTTCTCCGTGACCGTCGGCACCAGCACGGCGTCGGAGGAGCGAAACTCGCCGCGCGGCAGCGCCGCCAATTCGGCTTGCAGCAGGTCGTTGAAGTGGCGGAAGTCGTCGAAGGCGCCGCTCACCGGGTCCTTGTGCAGCACCGCGTAGCAGGTCTCGGTGAAGTGCGGCAGGACGCGCACGCCCTCGATGGTGCGCGCACCGAAGCGGCGGTTGGCGATGATCGTCGCCGTCTCGCCCCGCGCCAGGGCCTCCTTCGCGATCGCCAGGTCGTAGGCGAGGTGATGCCCCGCTTCGCCTTCGAGATTGGGGTCGAGGATGATCAGGGCCATGGCGGGGCCTATTCGGTCAGGGCCGCGGCGAGCGCGCCGAGGGACGGGCTGCGGCACAGCGGATGCCGCGCGAGATGGGCGAGCAGCGCGGCGGTGGCGGCGCCGGTCGCCGCGTCCTCCCGCGCCAGGATCAGCAGGTCGGCGAGCGCCGCCAGCGCGCTGTCGAGGTCGTGCTCGCCCAACGCCATGTCCATG
>NZ_JAAEDM010000181.1 GCF_018129065.1 Neoroseomonas soli
CGCCGAAGTCGCCGCCGCCATGGTGCAGGCCGGCGCGGTGGACGACGCCGCCTTCGCCGAAAGCCGCGCCCGTCGCCTGGCCCGCGCCGGCCGGTCCCGCCGTGCCATCGCCGCGCACCTCGCCGCCAAGGGGGTGGATGCGGAGACCGCCGCCGCATCGATCCCGGAAGGCGAGGACGCCGAACTCGACGCCGCGCTCGCCTTCTGCCGCCGCCGCCGGATCGGTCCCTTCGCCCGCGGGGCCGAGGACACCGAGGCGCGACGCAAGGCGCTCGCCGCCATGGCCCGTGGCGGCTTCGCCCACGGCGTCGCGCGCCGCGCCCTGGCGATGGACCCCGAGACCGCCGAGGACCGGCTGCTCGCCGCGCGGCGCGGATGAGCGGCGGCACCGAACCGCGCGTGACCTTCACGCGCCACGGCGTCTGGCGCGGCGTGCGCCAGGCCATGCCGCTGGTGATCGGCACCTTTCCCTTCGGGTTGGTGGTCGGGATCCTGTCCGACGCCAAGGGGCTGTCGCTGCTCGAGGCGCTGGTGATGTCGGGGCTGGTTTTCGCCGGGTCCTCGCAACTGCTCGCGCTGGAACTCTGGAGCGACCCGGCGCCGGTCGCGGCGGCGACGCTGGCGGCGCTGGTGGTGAACATGCGCCTGGCGCCGATGGGCGCGGCGCTGGCGCCATGGCTCGATCGGCTGCGCGGCTGGCGGCTGTGGGGGACGCTGGCGACGCTGGTGGACCATTCCTATGCGCTCTCGGCCGCCGACCAGCGGCGGGGCGGGCGGGATGCGGGGTTCCTGCTCGGCGTCGGGCTGGCACTCTGGGCCTTCTGGATGGTCGCGGTGGCGGTCGGGCATGTCTTCGGCGCGGTGGTCAGGCTGCCGCCGGGGCATCCGCTCTACTTCGCGGCGGTGGCGACCTTCTGCGCCATCCTCGTGCCGGTCTGGCAGGGGGTGAGGCGCGACCTGCTGCCCTGGGCGCTGGCGGCGGCGGTGTCGCTCGCGGCGTGGTGGGGCGGGCTCGGGGCGCCCTGGCCGCTGCTGGCGGGGGCGCTGTCGGGCGCGGCGCTCGGCGCCTGGTTGGAGATGCGGCGGCGATGACGCTGCGCCTCGACGTGCTGCTGGCGATCCTGGGGATGGCGCTGGCGACCTACCTCTGCCGCGCGGGGGGATATGCGTTGTTCCGCGCCTTCCGTCCGCCGCGCTTCGTGGAGGTCGCCTTGCAGCACCTGCCGGGGCCGATCTTCGTCGCCTATGTCGCGCCGGCGCTGGCGACGCAGGGGTGGAAAGGCTTCGTCGCGGCGGGGGCGGTGGTGGCGGCGCAGGCGCTGACGCGCAACCTGGCGGTGGCGATCGCGGTGGGCGTCGGCGCGATGTGGGCGCTGGGATTCGTCGCGTGACGCTCAGCGCGTGGAGATCGGCACCAGGGTGATCGTCGTCCCCTGCGCGGGCGGCGCATCCTGCGGCCGCACGCGGATCGAGGCCGAGGCCGCCGCGCCGTCCGCATCCAGCACCGTGACGCGGTAGAAGCCCGGGCCCGGAGGCTCCCAGGCGGCTTCGCGCCGCGCCGCTTCGTGTGCGATGGGCGCGCCGTCCACCAGGAAGGCGAGGGGCCGCCGCCCGCCCGCCGCGCGCAGCGTGACCGGGCCGGCGCCTTCCGCCACCGCCGCGCCGGGCGGCGGGAAAAGCAGCCGCAGCCGGTCC
>NZ_JAAEDM010000182.1 GCF_018129065.1 Neoroseomonas soli
GTCGCGCGTTCACCGAAGGACGGCCACACGCTTCTGCTCGACAGCATGGGCCACGTCGTCAACCCGACCCTGATGCCGGGTCTGCCCTTCGACTACGCCACCGCCTTCGCGCCGATCACGCAGCTCACCTGGCAGCCGCAGATGCTGGTGGTTCCCGCGGCCTCGCCCTACCGCACGGTGGCGGACCTCGTGACGGCGGCGAAGGCGCGGCCGGGCACGCTGTCCTATGCATCCTCGGGCAACGGCACCGGCGCGCATCTCGCGATGGTGGAGTTCGCGCGTATGGCGGGCATCGAGGTGGTGCACGTCCCCTATCGCGGCGGCGGGCCGGCGATGACGGACCTGATCGCAGGCAACGTCGCGATGGCCTTCGCGTCCGCCGCCGCCGCCACGGCGCATGTGCAGGGCGGGCGGCTGCGTGCCCTCGGCGCCGCGGGGCTTCGGCGGATCGTCGCGCTGCCCGACATGCCGACCATCGCCGAGCAGGGCCATCCCGGCTTCGACTGGGACGAGTGGAACGGCCTCTGGACGGTTGCCGGCTCGCCGCCTGCAGCGATCGAGCGCCTGCACGCCGCGGCGATCTTCGCGGTGCGGCAGCCGGACGTGCGCGCGCGCATGGAGCAGATCGGCATCGTCCCCCTCGGCACGAGCCCGCAGGACTTCGCCGCCTTCGTCGTCGCGCAGCGCGAGCGCGCGGCGCGCCTCATCCGTGACGCCAACATCACCCTGGGCTGAGACATGTACGCAGCACCCCCTTCCGTCACCGCCGAGATCCACACCGAGGTGCCCGAGGCGCTCCGCATCCGCGGCCGCACGAGCGAATGGCTCTATGGCCGTGGCGGCGCGACGCCGCATTCCTTCCTCGAGGGTCCGTCCTTCGACCGGGCGGGCAATCTCTGGCTCACCGACATCGTGTTCGGACGCATCTTCCGCGTCTCGCCGTCGGGCGAATGGAGCGTCGTCGCGGAATACGACGGGGAGCCGAACGGCCTCGCCTTCCATCGCGACGGCTGGGCGGCGATCACGGATGCGAAGCGGGGGCTGATGCGCCTGGATCCCTCGACGGGCAGCGTCACGTCGCTGCTGCCGCGCGCGCGGCGGGAAGGCTTCCGCGGCGTCAACGACTGCACCTTCGCCATGAACGGCGATCTCTACTTCACCGACCAGGGCCAGACCGGCCTGCACGATCCGGCGGGCCGCGCCTATCGGCTGCGCGCGGGGACGGACCAGGCCGATGCGCTGGTCTCCAACATCCCGAGCCCCAACGGCCTGGTGCTGACGCCCGACGGGCACACGCTCTACGTCGCGGCGACGCGCGACAATGCGATCTGGCGCGTGCCGATCACCGCGGATGGCGGCGTGATCCGCGTCGGGCGCTTCATCGCCATGTCGGGAGGGCTTGCCGGACCGGACGGCATGGCGATGGACGTGCAGGGCAATATCGCCGTCGCGCATGCGGGCATGGGGACGGTGTGGATCTTCTCCCGCCTCGGGGAGCCGTTGCTGCGCATCCGCTCGCCGCGCGGCCTCGGCACCACCAATGTCTGTTTCGGCGGGCCGGACAATCGCGACCTCTTCATCACCGAGAGCGAGTCAGGCAGCGTCCTGCGCACGCGCTGGGAACATCCCGGCCAGCCGCTGTTCTGCCACGCCTA
>NZ_JAAEDM010000183.1 GCF_018129065.1 Neoroseomonas soli
GCCGCGCGGCCGCGCTGTCCCGCCCGCCCGCGCCGCCCGCCGAGGCGCCCGTCGCGCGCGCCACCGTGACCGACCGCAACGGGGAGATCCTGGCCGTCTCCCTGCCGCTGACGGCGCTCTACGCGAATCCCCGGCAGATCGAGAACGCGACCGAGGCCGCCGACCGGCTGCGCACCGTGCTGCCGCAACTCGACCGGGAGCGCCTGATCGCCCGCATGACGGGCGAGCGCCAGTTCGCCTACATCGCCCGCGCCCTCACGCCGCGCGAGATGGCGCACGTCAACGCGCTCGGCATCCCCGGCCTCTATTTCGAGGAAGCGGAGCGCCGCTACTTCCCGCAGGGCCGCACCGCCGCGCACATCATCGGCGGCGTGGACGTGGACGCCCAGGGCATCGCCGGCGTCGAGCGCTATTTCGACGAACGCCTGCGCGGCAATCCCTCGGAACGACTGCGCCTGTCGCTCGACATCCGCGTTCAGCTCGCGCTGCGCGATTCCGTGCAGCGCGCCATCACCGAGTTCAACGGCATCGGCGGCGCCGGCGTGGTGATGGACGTCAACACGGGCGAAGTCCTGTCGATGGTCAGCCTGCCCGACTACGACGCCAACGACGTCGGCGCCGCGACCGCCGACCAGCGCTTCAACCGCGTCACCGTCGGCGTCTATGAGCCCGGATCGACCTTCAAGCTGCTGACCGCCTCGATGGCGCTGGAATACGGCACCGTGCAGCCCTGGCAGGGCTACGACGCCTCCCGCCCCATCAGGGTCGGGCGCTTCACCATCAACGACTATCGCGGCAAGAACCGCTGGCTCGCGCTGCCGGAGATCCTCGCCTACTCGTCCAACCTCGCCTCGGCGCACATGGCCGCGGCGGTGGGCGTGAACCGCCACCGGGAATTCCTCCAGCGCATGGGCATGACCTCCCGCCTGCGCATCGAGATCCCGGAGACGGCGCTGCCGCTGGTGCCGGGGCAGCGCACCTGGCGCGAGCTGAACACCATGACGATCGGCTTCGGCCACGGCATCTCGGTCACGCCGCTGCACATCGCGACCGCGGGCGCGACCATCGTCAACGGCGGCATCCTGCGCCAGCCGACGATCCTCGCGCAGCCGCCGGGCACGCAGCGCGAAGGCACGCGCGTGATCAGCGAGCGCACCTCGGAACTGATGCGCCGGCTGATGCGCCTGGTGGTGACGGACGGCTCGGGCCGCTCGGCCGAGGTGCCCGGCTACTTCGTCGGCGGCAAGACCGGCACGGCGCAGAAGACCGGCCCGCGCGGCGGCTACCTCGAGAACAAGCGCATCGCCGCCTTCGTCGGCGCCTTCCCGATGTATGCGCCGCGCTACGCCGTCTACGTCATGGTGGACGAGCCGAAGCCGAACGCCCGCAGCCACGGCTTCGCCACGGCCGGCTGGGTGGCCGCGCCGGCGGCGGGCATGGTGATCTCCCGCATCGCGCCCATCCTCGGCATGCTGCCCGAACCGGCGACGCCCGAGATCACGCGCGCCATCACGATGCCGATGAACGGTCGCGGCATCCCCGGCATGGCTCCGGCGCCCGCCCCGGCGGCGGCGCCCGCCCGTCCGACCGGCCCACGCCCCGCCGCCCAGCCCGCCG
>NZ_JAAEDM010000184.1 GCF_018129065.1 Neoroseomonas soli
TACGGCATCGCCACCTCGTGCCGGCCGAGGCCCCAGGCGGCCAAGCCGGCCGCGAAGGCCGCGCGCCCGGTGCGGTCCTGCCCGCCGCGCGCGACCTCGGAGGCCATGCGGAAGGCGGCGGCGTCCTCCCCGCGCCGGAACAGGGCGATGGCGATGTCGGCGCGCAGCGCGGCCGCATAGGCCGGCGTCATGCCGCGTGTCCGGCGGATCAGTTCGAGCGCGCCGCGGGTGTTGCCGGAGAAGGCACGCTCCCGCACCGTGCGGTCGAGCGCGGGGTTGCGGATGAAGCCGCTGGCGGGCGCCTCGCGCTCCTCGGGCACGGCCTCGCCGTCCTCGGGCAGGGCGGCGTCGGGCGCTGCGGCCGTCAGCACCGTGCCGGCGGGCGAGAGGCGCGTGAGCAGCGCATGGATCGCCGGCGCGTCCGGGTGGTCGGCGTGGCGCGCCATCCAGGCGCGCAGTTCGTCGGGCGCGGGCGGAGGCGTTCCGCGGCGCAGCCAGCGGTCGGCGAGGATATGGCCGTCGAGGCGATGGTCGCGCAACGCCTCGTGCTCGCGCCGGGCGGTGGCGAGGTCGCCTTCGGCCTGGGCCTGGAAGATGCGGACGAGGCGCGCGGCATCGGCGCCGCTCAACGGCCGAGGCAATCCTGACGTCCCGGCAGCGGCCACGACCGCTCGAGGGGCGCCGGAGGCGGTCTGGTCGGCCCGTTGCGCCGCAGCCGGAAGGGGGGTTCCGAACCACAGCGGCGCACCCACCACGGCCATGACCGTCGCCGGCGCGCACCGGGCCATGGGGCAGATCGCTCGCATGGCGACTCGGCAGTACCGGGCGTTCAGCGCGCGGCGCAACTTCGAAGGCAGGGACGAATCCCGGATCCTGAGACCACCCCCAGCCGCATCAACCGCTTGGGCGGCGACGTGAAGACGAACTCTTCTCAGGATTCGTGCGGTTCCGCATCAAGCGTGCGGCGCAGCAGCAGCAAATCCGTCCAGGCATCGCGCTTGGCGGCCGGCGTGCGCAGCAGGTAGGCGGGGTGCAGGGTGGCAAGCGCCGGGACCTCCCCCAGCCCTTCCACCGCCACGCGGTGCCAGCGGCCGCGCAGCCGGGTGATGCCATCCTTGGCCCGCAGCAGCGTCTTGGCCGAGACGCCCCCCAGCAGGACCAGGTGGCGCGGCCGCGCGAGCGCGATGTGGCGCATCACGAAGGGCAGGAAGAGGTTGATCTCCGCATCCGTCGGCGTGCGGTTCCCGGGCGGGCGCCAGGGCAGGATGTTTGTGATGTAGAAGCCGCCTTCCTCCCGCCGCAGGCCGATCGAAGCGAACATCCGGTCGAGCAATTGCCCGGACTGGCCGACGAAGGGACGGCCGAGGCGATCCTCCTCGGCGCCCGGCGCCTCGCCGATCAGCATCAGGCGGTTGTCCGGCGCGCCGTCGGCGAAGACCAGGTTGGTCGCCGTGTCCCGCAACGCGGAGCCGTCGAAGGCGGCGATCGCGTCGCGCAGGGCCGGCAGGTCCGCGGCGGCAGCGGCGGCTTGCGCGGCACGGGCCGCCGCGGGGGTCGCAGGCATGGCGGCGGCCGGCGCC
>NZ_JAAEDM010000185.1 GCF_018129065.1 Neoroseomonas soli
CTGGCCGCGGCGCCGCAGGCCGCGCCGAAGCCGGCCACCGCGAAGGCCGCGGCAGCGGGCGGGGCGCCGACCCGCGTCCTCTCCGCGGCGGTGCTGGCGATGACGCTGTTCTTCGTGACGCTCGCCATGTCCAACGGCGGCATCCAGAACTTCTCGGTGGCGGCCTGGGTGGATGGGCAGGGGCTGTCCCTGACCATGGCGAATGCGGCGCTGACCGCCTTCCTCTTCGCGAGCGCCGGTGGCGTGCTGGCGGGCGGCATCGTCGCCGACCGCACCAGGCATCACGGGCTGGTCGCGGCCTTCGGCTTCGGCTCGTCGGCGGCGCTGGTGCTGCTGGTGGGTTCGGGTGGCGTGCCGGGGCTGCTGCTGGCGCCGGTGATGGGCGCGGCGGGGTTCCTCTCGGGCATGATCATGCCGTCGCGCGACATGCTGGTGCGCGCCGCGGCGCCGCCGGGCCAGGCGGGGGCGGTCTTCGGCATCGTCTCCACCGGGTTCAACCTGGGCGGGATGGCGGGGCCGCCGCTCTTCGGCTGGCTGCTCGATTCGGGCGAGCCGAGGCTGGTCTTCGTCACCGCCGCGGCCTTCATGCTGCTGACCTCGGTGATGGCGCTGGCGCAGGAATGGCGGCTCGCGCGCCGGCGGCGGCTTCCCGCGCCGGCGCCGGCGGAATAGGGTCGGCGTCGCAAGGACTTGATTGCCCGGCGGGGAATGCGGCAGCCTGTCGGTTCGCGCGACCGAGGGTTCGGCCGCTTTGCATGGCCCGGCGGCGGGGGCTGGGGCCGGGGCACCGGCCCGCCGCCGCACCCGGCGGCGGACGCGCCGGATCTTCGGGGACCGCTTCGGTTGCATTCACGGCAGAGCATCATGCGGAGCCCTCGCAGGCAGCACCTCGTTCCGGTGCTGATCCTGCTGTCGGCAGTGCTCGTGCCGGCGCTGCTCTTCGTCATCCTGACGCTGCACGACAAGGGCCATGAGCGGCAGGAAGTGGCCGAGCGCGTGGTCCAGGCCAGCCTGGTCGGCCGCGAGCGGACGCTGCGCCTGATCCAGCTCGCCCTACTTTCCCTGGATCGGCTGGACGACGCCACGGCATCCCTGGGCTGGCCCCAGGCCCAGGCGCGGCGAACCACCCTGCAGGCGGATCTCCACCGCATCGAGCAAGGCCTGCCCGGCCCCGCCGCCCTCATGCTGGTGCGCCCCGACGGGCGCGTCGCCGTGGCCGGCGGGGGCGAGGGGGCGGCCGCGCTCGGCGAGGCCGCGGCGCTCGAAGGGCTGCGCCTGCCACGCGACGGCAGTCGCGGCCCGGTCTTCGAGCCGATGCCGCGCGACCTCGCCGCCAGATGGCCCGGCCTGCTGGTCGGCCGCCCGCGCGGGCAGGAGGGCCGCCCCTTCGATGGCATGCTCTTCGCCGCGCTGCGCGAAGATGCCCTCGCCTCCGCCTGGGAGCAGGCCGGGCCCGGCCGCTACGCCCTGCTGCGGGAGGACGGCGCGGTGCTGCTGCGCC
>NZ_JAAEDM010000186.1 GCF_018129065.1 Neoroseomonas soli
CGCGGTGCGGCCCGCGCCGCTCGCGCCGCCGGCCGCCGAGGGCCCGCGCGTGATCGCGCTCCGTGCCCATCACGTGCATCACGGTGCGCGATCCGGGCCGTACCAGTTCCTGCGGCATTTGCCGCCGGGGATGCGGCTGGACAGCCGCGCGACGCCTCTCGGCGCCACGCTCGCCGGCGAGAAGGCGGGGGAGTTCCGTGCCTGGGGCCGGCTGCTCGGCACCACGCCCTTCGGCCAGCAGGGCAATGCCTGGCTGGCGGAGACTGAACTCCTCGCCGCCTGCGCGACCGAGGGCGCGGACATCATCCACGCCATCGACGGTGAACTCGCGCTTTGGCTGCTGCCGCGCATGCCGGGCGCGCTCTTCGCCGGGGGCAAGCGGCCGCGCATGGCGGCGACCTTCCATCAGCCGGCGTCGCTGCTCGGCGCGATGCTGAACGGAAGGCTGCTGGCGCGGCTGGATGCGGCGATCCTGCTGTGCGAGGCGCAGCGCCCGGCCGTCGCGCCGCACCTGCCGCCGGAGCGCATCCACGTCATCCCGCACGGCATCGACACCGGCTTCTTCACCCCCGGCCCGCGCGCGGAAGGGGAGGGGCTGCGGATGCTCTCGGTCGGCCACTGGCTGCGCGACCACGCCACCGCCTTCGGCACCCTGCCGTTGCTGCGCGAGGCCGGCATCCGCGCCAGCCTGCGCATCGTCACGCCGCAGGCGCCCGCCGGCATCCCGCCCGGCGTCACCATCGAGAGCGGCCTGACCGACGAGGAACTGCGCCAGGCGTATCGCGACGCCGACCTGCTGCTGCTGCCGCTGACGGACGCCACCGCCAACAATGCGATCCTGGAAGCCATGGCCTGCGGCCGGGCGATCGTCTCCACCGATGTCGGCGGCGTCGGCGAGATGACCGATGGCGCCGCCCGGCTGGTGCCGCCCGGCGACCCGCAGGCGCTGGCCGAGGCGGTGGTCGCGCTTGCACACGACCCGGCGGCGGCCGAGGCCCTCGGTCGCGCCGCGCGGGCGCGGGCGGAGGCGCTGGACTGGCGCCATGCCGGCGCCCGCCACGCCGAACTCTACGCCACGCTGGCGGGGCAGGGCGCATGAGCCGCGTGCTCATCCTGCCGTCCTCGGCCTGGATGCCGCAGCCCGGCGGTGGCTACGCGGCCGGCTTCGTCGCGCCGGCGACGGGGCGCCTCGCCGTCTGGGCCGAGGGGCTGCACCCGGAGGAAGCGAGCCTGGTGCCGCGTGCGGGCCGTGACCTTCCCTTCCTTCGCCTGGGCGAAACCGCCATCGCCACCGGCAGCGCGGCGGCGGGCGAGGCGTTCCGCCTGCAGGGCCTGACCCCGGCGCGGCGCTGCGTCGTGCTCTGCCTGCCTGAGCCGCGCCATTCATCGGTGCTCGACGCCTTCATGCCGCGCGCCCTCGCGCGCCCCGCGACGCGGCCGGCGCCCGACCTCGCGGCGGCGCGGGCGCGCATGGACATGGCGTTGGGCGAGCACGACCT
>NZ_JAAEDM010000187.1 GCF_018129065.1 Neoroseomonas soli
CGCCACCCCGACCAAGTCGAGGGTTCCAAGGGCCTTTCGGCCTTTGGCGGGAGGGGTCCGGGGAGGGCAGCGCCCTCCCCGGGACCGCGCCGCAGCGCCATGACCACCCCTGTCTCCGTCCCCTGGGCCGAATCCCTCGGCGCCGCGCTGCCGCCCCTGGTCGTGCAGGCCGAGCGTGTCGCCGCCACGGTCATGCAGGGTGTCCATGGCCGTCGCCGCCCTGGCCAGGGCGATGCCTTCTGGCAGTTCCGCCCCTATGTCGCCGGCGATGCCGCCGCGCGGGTGGATTGGCGGCAATCGGCCAAGTCCGATCGCCTCTTCGTGCGCGAGACGGAATGGGAGGCCGCGCAGACCGTCGCCCTGTGGTCCCAGCGCGGGGCCGCGATGGACTGGCGCAGCGGCCGTGACCTGCCGGCCAAGGGCTTCCGCGCGGAGTTGCTGCTGCTGGCCCTCGCGTCGCTGCTGTTCCGCGGCGGGGAGAGGGTTCGGCTGTTCGGCCTGCCGCGGGCCTTTGCCGGGCGTGGGGCGATCTCGGCGCTGGCGGAGGCCCTGCCGCGCCAGGCCATGGTGGCCGAGGACGGGCGCATCCCGCGCCATGCGCGCGCGGTGCTGATCGGGGATTTCCTCGCGCCGCTGGAGGAGACGCGCAACGCGGTCGCGGCGCTGGCCGCGCGCTCGGTGCGGGGCCATCTGCTGCAGGTGCTCGACCCTGCGGAGGAAACCCTGCCCTTCACCGGCCGCATCCGCTTCGAGGGCCTCGGCACCGCCGAGCACGCGCTGGTGCCGCGTGTCGAGGGTGTGCGTGCGCTCTATGAGGAACGGCTGGCGCGGCACCGGGACGGGTTGGCGGCGATCGCCGCCGCTTCGGGCTGGTCCTTCGCCACCCACCGCACGGACCAGCCGCCCGAGGCGGCGCTGCTGGCCCTGTATCGCAGGCTGGCGCCCGGGTGATGTGGCAACTGGGCCCCCTCGCCTTCGCGGCGCCGTGGCTGCTGCTGGCGCTGCCCGCGCTGCCGCTGCTGTGGTGGCTGTTGCGCGTCAGCCCGCCGGCGCCGAAGACCCAGGCCTTCCCGGCCATCCGCCTGCTGCGGGACCTGCCGCCGACGGAGGAGACGCCGCACCGCACCCCCTGGTGGCTGCTGCTGCTGCGCATACTGGCGGCGGCGCTGCTGATCCTCGGCCTGGCGCGGCCGGTCTGGCAGCCGCAGTCAGGCGGCGGCGGGTCCGGCCCGCTGCTGGTGGTGATCGACAATGGCTGGGCGGCGGCACCCGACTGGCCCGCACGGACGGCGGCGGCTGCCGCTGCGCTGGAGGCCGCGGGGCGGGAGGGCCGGCGCGTCGCCCTGCTGCCGACCGCGCCGCCGGAAACCGGGGAACCGCTCGCCGCCACCGCGCTGAT
>NZ_JAAEDM010000188.1 GCF_018129065.1 Neoroseomonas soli
CGCCCTGGTCGGCGCGGGGGCGGGCTTCACCGGCGCGGCGGGAGCCTTGGCGGCGGGCGCAGCGGCCTTCGCGGCCGGCTTGGCCGCGGGCTTGGCGGCCGTCTTCACCGCCACCTTCGCGGCCTTCGCGACTGCCTTGGGCTTGGCCGGCGCCTTGGACTTGATGGGGGGTTTCGCCTTCGCGGCAGCGCCGGCCTTGGTCGAGGACGACTTGCCGGACTGGGCCTTGGTGCGGGCCGGTGCCTTCATGCGCGCTGCGCTCCCAAACTCGCGGCGACGGCCGCCTGGCCGATCACTGCGGCGAACATTCCTCCGGGCGGGGCACGGGGCCGAGAACCGCCCGGACAAAGCCGGCAACCGGGGCGCAACGAACAGCGCGCCCCGGCCATCTGTTTGAAAGATAGCGGAAAAACCTTCCCCCGTCATCCCCGGGGGGGCAATCAGCCGGGATTCGGGCTGAAAAGCTCCTTCTTGCCCGGCTTGTCCTTCCATTCGTCGGCATCGGCGGGCGGTTCGCCCTTGCGGGTGATGTTCGGCCACTGGGCCGCGTAGGCGCGGTTCAGTTCAAGCCAGGCGGTCGCCTTGTCGTCGCTGTCCGGCACGATCGCCTCGGCCGGGCATTCCGGTTCGCAGACGCCGCAGTCGATGCACTCGTCCGGATGGATGACGAGCATGTTCTCCCCCACGTAGAAGCAGTCCACGGGACAGACTTCGACGCAGTCCATGTACTTGCACTTGATGCAGTTCTCAGTGACGACGTAGGTCACGGGCGGCGCGCCCCCGGGCTCGATGTTGCGGCGCATGCAACATGGCCAAGCCGCCCGGCTGCCGCAAGGCGCGCAGGACACATGGCTCAGTCCCGCTCCATGTCGCCCGAAAGGTCCTCGTACAGGGCCCGCGCCTCAGTGGGTGGGCCGCGGCGTTCCGCCAGCGCCAGCACGCGCCAGATCGCGATGCGCCCGCGATCGCCGCTGCCCTGGGCGATGGTCAGCACGTCTCCCGGCCGGACGCGCGCGTGGGCCTTGTCGGTCGGCTGGCGGTTGATGCGGATGGCGCCGGCCTCGACCAGCCGGGCGCAGTCCGCGCGCGTCTTGCGCAGGCGCGCGCACCACAGCCAGAGGTCGAGGCGCTGGAAGTCGCGCTCCGCCTCCGCCACGGCGGCGCGTCAGTCCTTCTTCAGCAGGTTGGCCAGGACGGCGAAGGGGCTGTCCGCGCGCGGCATGGGCGGCAGGTTCGCGCGCTCCTCCCGCGGGCGGCGGGGGCCGCGGTCGCGGTCGCGATCGCCGCCCTGCGGGCCCTTGCCCTGGCCGTGGCGCGGGCCGCCATGGCGCTGGCCCTCCCGCTGGTCGCGCGGGGGG
>NZ_JAAEDM010000189.1 GCF_018129065.1 Neoroseomonas soli
CGGGCCGCCGCCGTCCTACCTGCAGGCGCTCGCGGCAGCACTGGAGCGGCAGAAGCGCTACCCCGACGCCGCCCGCTCCCGGCGCGCCGCCGGTGTCGCCCTGCTGCGCTTCACCGTCACCCGGGACGGCCGCGTCGCCCGCTGGCGGATCGAGCGCAGCACCGGCGATGCCGACCTCGACCGCGCGGTGGGGGAGATGATCGGCCGCGCGAGCCTGCCGACCATGCCCGCGGACATGCCGGGCGACAGCCTGGAAGTCGCGGTGCCGGTGCGCTTCCAGATCCGCTGAGTCGCTCGGCTCGGCCTCCTCGCCCCGGCGGCGGCCGGCTGGACGGGGACCGCGCCCGACCTGTGAGCCCACGCCCCGTCATGCGTCGCGCGCCGCACAGGCGGGCTTCACGCCCGGGGCGATGCCGATCGCACGGGAATGCGCGCGCGGACGGGGCCTCGGGACCGCGGCGCGACCGGCGGTTCCTCGCAGCCGCGCGGGGATCCCGTGCGGCGTCCTGCTTCAGGGTGCAGCCTCCACGTGCCGCGCCGGCCTTCCGGGGGCGCGGCAGCCGAAGCGGCCCCACCTGGGTCGAAGGATGCAGAATCCTGTACCGTCTGGACGGTTGAATCGACCGTCCAGACGGTATACATGCGCCCGGCCATGAACGCTCCCGCAACGACCGTCGCCGCCGACGCCCGCACCCGCATCCTCGATGCCGTCGAGCGGATCGTGCACGCCCGCGGTGTCGCCGGCCTGACACTCGAGGCCGCGGCGCGCGAGGCCGGCGTCTCCAAGGGCGGGCTGCTCTACCACTTCGCCTCCAAGGAAGCCCTGCTGGCGGGGCTGATGCAGCGCCTCGCCGCCTTCGTCGGGCAGGAATTCGACGCGAATGTCGGCCGCCAGGCGGAAGGGCCAGGCCGCGTCGCGCGCGCCTACCTCGCCTGGGCCTTCGGGGAGGCCGACTGCTCGCCAGGCCATGACCACCACGACCGAACGGCCGCCGTCTTCCTCGCCGCCTTCCACCACGACCCGGCGCTGCTCGACCCGATGCGCGCCGTGCTGGTGCGCATGAAGGCGGAGCTGCTGGCCGACGGCATCCCGCACGGCGCCGCCATGGCGGTGCTGGCCGCGGCGGACGGGCTGTTCATGGCGAATCTCTTCGGCCACTACCGTCATGCCGAGGCGGATTTCACCGCCTTGCGCGCCACCCTCGAAGCCCTGATCGAGGCGAAGCCGTGACGCGCCGCGCACGACTGCTGCTCGGCCTTGGCGCGCTTGCCGCGGCCGGCGCAGGCTATGCCTGGATGCGCGGCGGCACGGACGGGCGCGCGGCGGCGCCGGTTACCGCGGCGCCGGCCGGG
>NZ_JAAEDM010000190.1 GCF_018129065.1 Neoroseomonas soli
GGCCTCGGCACCCTCGCCCGCGACCTCGGCGTCCGGGGCGGGCGCGGCGGCGTCGCCCTCGGCGGCGTGCGGCCCGGCGGCGGCGTCCTCGGCCGCGGTCCAGGACTCGTTGCCCTCGCCGTTCCAGTCGGCGGCGCGGTCCATCGCCGATTCCGGCGGCATGTCCGCCTCTTCCTCCGCGCGGGCGTCCTCGGCCTGCATATCGAGCAGGCGCTGACGGTCGGCGACGGGGATCTGGTAGTAGTCGGGGTGGATTTCGCCGAAGGCCAGGAAGCCGTGGCGGTTGCCGCCGTACTCGACGAAGGCGGCCTGCAGGCTGGGCTCCACCCTCACCACCTTGGCCAGGTAGATGTTGCCCTTGAGGGGCTTGCGGGTGGCGGTCTCGAGGTCGAATTCCTCGACGCGGTTGCCGTCCAGCACCACCACCCGCGTTTCTTCGGGGTGGGATGCGTCGATCAGCATGCGCTTGGTCATGGGTGTCGGTGCTCCGCGCCGCGACGAGGCCGGCGGCGCAAGGAAATGGCGGGGCCCGGGCGGAGACGGAATCGCGGCGCTGCGTCGTCTGGCATGCGGCGGCGGTCGTCCTCGCTCGGCGGGCCCGGCGCCGCGCGTGGCGCGGTGCGGGCCCTGGGTGGGCGCGCCTGGTCATTGCCCCGGAAGCCCTTGGACAGCCGCAGTGCGGCGGTCACAGGCGCAGGCGGGCCGGCATGGCGATGCGGCGTACCCGGCGCCGGCGTCAGGGGCGGATCGGGCGATGCACGCACCGGGTTCCGCGCCGGCGGAGGCGGCAGGGAGGGGCGCCCGGCGAAACCACGGAACCACAGGGGCCGGCAAGACAAGGCCGCCCCGGTTCCAGGCCGGGCACCCGATGGACCGCACCGGCGCCGCGCCCCGCCTTCGGCCCTGGGGTCGCGTGCCGGGCGAACCCGCCCGGGACTCCGCCCGCAGCGGCATCCGCCGGGGCAAGGCACCATAGTCGCGGCCGTTGCGTGTCACAACCCCGCCGGAGCCTTGCGGCCGGCTGAGGCGGAACTTTCAGTCAACCGTGGCAAGTCCCTGGAAATCATGGCATATTGCCGTACCGCCCGGGGGGATCGTGGCGGTGACAGGGGATTGCGGGATGATCGGCTTCGGTCGGCGCCCCCTTCTGGGGCTCGGCCTCCTTGCCGCCTCGGGCGCAGCGCCGGCGCGGGCAGGGAGTATCGCCGAAGGCGCGCTGGCGCCGGCGGGCGGCGGAGCGCGACTGGCGCTCGCCGTCCAGGGCGAGCAGCGCTGGAGCCTGCGGCCGCAGGCCGACCCGAGCCGCCTCGTGCTGCGCCTGCCGGGCGCGAACTGGCGGGTTTCCGGCTCG
>NZ_JAAEDM010000191.1 GCF_018129065.1 Neoroseomonas soli
TGGAGTGGCCCCCATCAAACCGGACATGCGGCTTGATTGGCAGACTGCGTGGCGATGAACTCACGTGGCGAGCGCATGCGCAAGCCGGAGTGCGGGTGGATGGTGTTGTAATCCTCGAACCAGGCGGGCAGCTGCTGCAGGACAGATATGGCATCCGGCCTGGGGTTCACGCGGGCATAGTCGCGCTTGAGGGTTTTGACGAAGGCCTCGCAGACGCCGTTGCTCTCGGGGCTGCGGACCGGCGTGAAGCATGGAACGAGGTTCAGCGCCGCGGCGAAGTCGGTCGTCTCCGCGGCGGTGTAAGCGGAGCCGTTGTCGGCGAGCCACTGGACAGGCTGCGGGGCGCGGATGGCGTCGAACCGGCGCTCGACGCAATCGAGCATCATGTCGCGGATCATCTCACCGGAGATGCCGCTGCCGGAGGTGGCGACCCAGGCGATGATCTCGCGGTCATGGGTGTCGATGGCGAAGGCGATGCGGACGACCTCGCCGTTCCAGCACGGGATCTCGAGGCCATCGGAGGCCCAGCGGTGATTGGACGCGGGCGCGATAACGGTGCCCTCATGGGCGCGGATCGGCCGCCTGCCGGTGTGGGGCTGAAGCAGCATCGAGGAGAGGCGCATCAGCCGGAAGATGCGCTTGTGATTGAGTGGCGGCTCGCCGGAGCTGCGCCTGGCTCGGTTCAGCAGGGCGGTGACGCGGCGATAGCCATAGGTAGGGCGGGCGTCGGTGATGGCGCGGATCTCGGCTAGCACGGCCTCGTCCGCGGCGCGGTGGTAGGGGCCACGCCGCGGCCGCTCGGGCTGCTGGAGTTGCTCGATCAGGTTGGACCTGGCGACGCCGAGGGTGCCGGCCACGGCCTTCACCGGGAACCGCCTGGTGGCGGCGACGGCAAGCGCAACGTTTGTTTTTTTGGGCGCGCGGCCTCCAGAGCTTCGCGCAGGATCTCGGCCTCCATGGTCTTGCGGCCGAGCAGGCGCTCCAGCTCGCGCACCTTCGCCTCGAGTTCGCGGACGCGGCTCGCGGCCACCACGTCCTCGTCGGCTCTGACCGCTTCCAGGCCACCCTCGGCCATCCGTCGCCTCCACCCGAAGAGAAGGCTGGGGGAGACGCCGTGGAGCCGGGCGACGGCGGAGACCGTCATGCCGGGCTGCATCGTCTCCTCGACCAGCCGGACCTTCTCCTCGGCACTGTATCGTCTCCGGCGCTCCCGGCCGGTGATGATTTCCACGCGCTCGATGGGCTTCGACATAGACGCACGCCTAGGCTTACGCCCAGGCCCTCACGGTTGCGCCGCCTGTCCGGTCGAATTAGGGGCCGCTCCA
>NZ_JAAEDM010000192.1 GCF_018129065.1 Neoroseomonas soli
GGAAGGCGTCGCGCGCTGCCCGCGCGGCGCCGAGGCGCCCGGCGGCACGGTCGGTCAACCGCGGGCAATCGGCCAGCAGCGCGGCGGTGTCCGCGAGCCGCCCCGTGCAATGCAGCACGACATCGCAGCCGGCCGAGAGCGCCGCCCTGGCCAGGTCGTTCGAGGCGCCCTGCAGCGCGCCCATGGCCAGGTCGTCGGTCACCAGCACTCCGTCGAAGCCGATCTCGCCGCGGATCACATTGCCTATCACGGCGGAAGAGATGGTGGCGGGCAGCGCGGCATCCCAGGCCTCGTAGAGCACATGCGCCGTCATCGCCCAGGCGCCGGAGCCCGCCAGCGCCCGGAACGGCGCGATGTCGGCGGAAAGTTCCGCCGCCGGCGCGCCCACGCGGGGCAGTTCGTGATGACTGTCCGCGAGCGCCCGCCCGTGCCCGGGGATGTGCTTGATGACCGGGATGGCGCCGGCCTCCTGCAGCCCGGCGACCCAGGCGGCGCCGAGCCGCGCGATCTCGGCCGGGTCAGCGCCGAAGGCGCGGTCGCCGATCACCCCATGCGCACCCGGCAGCCGTAGGTCGAGCACCGGCGCGCAGACCACGTCGAGGCCTTCCGCCACGCAGGTGGCGCCGAGCAGCAGGGCATTGGCCCTGGCCGCCGTCTCAGGCCGGCCCTCGAAGGCGGCGGCGGCGGGAAAGGCTTCCCAGTGCGGCGGCTTCAGCCGCGCGACGCGGCCGCCTTCCTGGTCGATCAGGATCGGCGCGTCATCGCCGAGGATCTCACGGATCGCCGTCGTCAGGGCGCGCAACTGCGCCGGCGCGACGACGTTGCGCGCGAAAAGGATGGCGCCAACCGGGCGGTGCGCACGCAGCAGCGCCGCTTCCTCAGCCGTGAGGGACGGCCCGGACAGGCCGATGATCGCCGCGCGGGGGGTCACGGAGCGATGCGGCGCGTCAGCGGATCACGGTGCAGGGCACGCTGCGGGCGCGCGCCTGCTCGCAGAAGGCCTGCGCGCTCGCAACGTCCGCGAAGCCGCCGGTGCGCAGGCGGAACAGCGTCGCCTGCCCTTCCCGCTCGAAGCGCACCACCTGCGGGCGGAAGGCGCCGAGCAGGTCGGCGTGCCGGCGCGCCAGGCGGTCCCATTCGCCACGGGCGGATTCCTCCGAGGTCAGCGCGCCGAGCTGCACGCGGATCGAGCCGTTCGCCACCGGTGCCGGGCGCGCCGCTGGGGCGGCAGGTTGGGCCGGGGCAGCGGCGGGAGCGGCGGGCTGCGTCGCCGCGGCCTGCGGC
>NZ_JAAEDM010000193.1 GCF_018129065.1 Neoroseomonas soli
GTCCGCCCCGCGCGGCACGGCCAGGGGCGAGGAGAGGCCGCGCAGCAGGATGCGTTCCTCGCCCGCCGTCAGCGTCGCGCCCGGTTCGAGGCGCTCCGCGGCGTAGCGCGCGAGCAGCCAGTGCAGCCGCCCCTCGGCCGGCCCGCTTGCCTTCACGCTGAGCAGCGGCGCGGGGCCGAGCGGGCGCAGCCGCAGCGACAATGCGCGCGAGGGCGCGCGGTCCTGCAGCACAGCGAAGGCCGGGACGGGGCCGTCCTGCACGGTGACGTTCTCGCCGTTCGGGCTCGGCAGGCGGCGGGCCTCGGCGCCCTCGCCGAGGAGCAGCGTGCCGTAGTCCACGCCATCCCCCGGGCTCATCGCGTCGCAGGCGGTGGTGACGCGCACGCGATCGAGCGTGACGCCGGGCAGTGGGGTGAGGCTGATGGCCACCGTGACGGCAGGGCTGTCGGCGCGGATCTCGTAGGCGTAGCGCAGGCGCGCGACCTGCTGCGGCGCGCCGCGGGAGAAGCGGCCGCGCCCGGCGACGGCGCTTTCGTGGAACAGGCGCACGCCGCCCTCGCAGGGCTCGATGCCGGCGGCGACGATGGCGTCCTCCACGTCCAGGCAGTGCCTGCGGCCCTTGAAAGTGAATTCCACCAGGTTGCCGCCGTGCAGCAGGGCGGGCGGCCCTGCCTGGCCGTGCAGGTGCTGGCGGATTTCCCCACGGAAGAGGTTGCCGGTGAAGAGATGGTGCGGCGTGGCGACGCGGAAGTCGCGCGGCGATTCATCCTCGACCGTCAGCCGCGCCGGGCCGAGGGCGCGCGGCGCCAGCCCGCCGGCACCCACGGCGAGCAGCAGGTCGAGCGCCCCTTCCGCGCCGCCGAGCAGCGGATGGGCGATGGCCTCGGCCGCCGCCGCATTGGCAGCGAGGTCGAAGACCGCCCCGCGCGGGGCGGTGGCGAAGGCAGGGGCGAATCCGTCCGGCAGCCGTGCCGGGGCGAGGAAACGCGCCAGTCCGCGCACCAGCCCTTCCCGCACCGCATCCATCGTGCTGCCGCTCATGCCTGCCGTTCTAGCCGCGCCGCACGGGGGCGGGATAGGGTGCCCGGGTGGAACCGGACCTGGCGAGAGTGAGGAATCGAGGCGGCGGGCTTCGCCTCATCGGGTCGGCCGCGCTGGCCCTTGCCCTCGCGCTGCCCGCGGCGGCGCAGCCGGCTGACTGGCGCGCCGCCGCGCCGGCGTTGCCGCTCGACGGCG
>NZ_JAAEDM010000194.1 GCF_018129065.1 Neoroseomonas soli
CAGCTGGCCCCCTCCAGAAACCCTGATTTTTGGGATCGTGATGGTTGCGTGGTGCGTGGTCAGTCGCTGTGCGTTGGGGTCGCGGACGTCACGCTGCTGATGGATGTTTGCCTGGGCGCACGGGTGACGGGCGCGGCGGTTTCAGGCCCTACGCCGGCGCGGCCTTGCTGCTGAGCCAGACGAACCGCTTGAGGTTGTAGGCGAGGTTGGCGAGGCCGATCTTCACCCGCGCCCGAGCGATGCCAATGGTGCGCACGACCAGCGCCATCGGCCCCTTCTGCTGGGCAAAGACATGCTCGACGGCCGAGCGCACGGCCGATTTGCGGGCATTGGCCTGGCGGGTGCGTGCCGCCATTGGCCGCCCCGGCGGCTTCCTGCGGTGGATGCGCGAGACCAGGCCGCGCTCAGCCAGCCACGCCTGGTTCTTCGCCGAACGATAGGCCGTGTCGGCCCAGACATCGGCGGCAGTGTTGTCGGCGTCGATCACCTCCGCCAGCCGAGCGCCGTCATGGGCTGCGGCGTGGCTCGCGGTCCAGCCGCGGATCAGCCCGTGCCGGCGGTCGATCGCGATGTGGTTCTTGTACCCAAAGGCCGGGACCGCGAGATCGACCTGCGGGGCGCCATCCTCACGCGGCCTGGCCTTGGAGAACTTCACCGTCCAGCGGGCATCGCGGTCCTTCTGGCGCAGCTTCGCAGGCTTCGCCGCCCAGCCTTCCGGGATCTGCCCCGCCTTGATGGCCGCCCGCGCGGCCTCAGTGTTGCGCTGCTTGGGCGCGGCGACGATGGTCGCGTCCACGATCTGCCCGCCCATCGCCAGGTAGCCGGCGGCGCGCAGCGTAGCGTCGAACTGCGCGAACAACCGCTCCACCGCGCCGGCTCGCTTCAGCGCCTCGCGGAACGCCCAGATCGTGTTGGCGTCCGGCACCGGGTCGGCCAGCCCGAGGCCGAGGAAGCGCATGAAGGACAGGCGGTCCTTGATGAGGTACTCGCAGCGCTCGTCCGACAGACCGTGCATCGCCTGCAGCAGCAGGATCTTCAACATCAGCACGTGATCGAAGGCAGGACGGCCGCCCTTCGCCCCATCTGCGCGCAGCACGGCCTGCTCCAGCTCAGCGCGGAACATCGCGAAATCCACCAGCACGGCGATCCGCTCAAGGTCATCGCCCTTGGCCGACAACTCCCGCAGCCGTTCCTCCACGTCGAAGAACCCAGGCTGCCGAACCATCGCC
>NZ_JAAEDM010000195.1 GCF_018129065.1 Neoroseomonas soli
GGCAGCGGGCAGGCGAGCCGCCGGCGGCCGAGTTCCTCCTCCAGCCGCGCCAGTTCCCGCCGCAGGTCGCGCTCGCCGCGCTCGGCATCGATCAGCCGCGCCAGGGCCTCGAGATCGCCCTGCGCCGCGACGCAGGCCGCCTGCGGCGGCGTGAAGAAGCGCCAGGCCACCAGCGGCCCGATCAGCCCTGCCAGCAGCGCCAGCAGCGCGAGCGCGCCCAGCGTCACCAGCCACACCCCCCAGGGCCGGCGCGCCGGCGGTTGCCAGTGCACGCCGTCGTCGAAGCGCGCCAGCAACCCGAGCGGCCCTGGCGCCGCCGCGCCGACATGCCCCCAGCCCGCCAGCACCGGCCGCCCGTCCACCGCGAAGACCAGGTCGAAGGATGGAATCTCCGCGATCGCCGGCCACAGCCGCGCCAGCATCCCGCCGCCGGAGGCCGCTTCGCGTTCCGCCTCCCGCCGCAGATCGGACAGGATGCGCCCCGCCTCCGCCGTCAGCGCCGCGCGCGACGCCGCATCGAGGTCGGCATAGCGCGCCATGCGCTGCCCCGGCGCGCCCCAGGCGATGGCACCGTCCTCGGCCACCGGCATGGCGAACAGCGCGGCATGGGCAGGCGAGAGCCGCCCCGCCGCCTCCTGCAGCGCGGAGAAGGCCTCGGCCGGCGGCATCGGCAGCAGCGGCCGCAGGTCCTGCGGGCGAGTGGTGACCAGCGGGATCATGGGACGGTGAACTCCCCGACCACCTGGTCGCGCACGCCTTGGCGCGCGGTGCCGGTGATGACGCGATCCGGCTGGCCTTCCTGCCGCACCGTCACGCGATAGGGCGTGCTCGGCGCATCCACCCGGTCGAAGTAGTCGACGACGATGCGATAGGTGCCAGGCGCCGGGTCACGGTCGAAGACGATGTTCTCCACCGGCGTGCGCGTGGTCGGCCCGCCCGCCGCATTGCGGTCGATGTCGAGCGCCCCGCCGCAGCCCGCGCGGCTCCGGTAGTCGATCCGCTGCCCGTTCGGGCAGATCACCGCGAGGTCGAGGTCGTTGCGGTCATCCCAGGCGAGGATGATCTGCGTCCGCCCGCGCCGCGCGCCCTGGCGGTCGGCGCGGTCGATATCCGTATTGCGCGGCTGCTCCGGCGGCGGCTGCGGCGGCTGGGCGGGGGGCTCGGGCGGCCGTGCGGGCGGTTCGGGCG
>NZ_JAAEDM010000196.1 GCF_018129065.1 Neoroseomonas soli
CGCCCCGCCGCCGCGCCGGTGCCGCCGCCGGTCGTACCCGTTGCCGCGGCCGCCGCGGTGCCGGCAGCGCGCGCCACCTCCTCGGCCTGGAACTGGTGGCTGCTGCCCACGGGCGTGCTGGTGGCGCTGGCCTTCCTGGCGCTCGGCTTCTGGCTCGGCTGGCAGTTGATCGCCGAGCGCATTACGCAGCAGCGCCTGGTCGCGCATGTCGCCGACGAGACCCGCATCACCGAGCAGGTGACCCGCCAGCGCGAGACCAACGACGCCCTGCGGCGGGAGATCGAGCAGGCGCGCGCCGGGCTCGCGGGCGACGTCTGCCGGCCGGGCGATTTCGGGCTCTCGCCGCTGGTGCCGCCGCAGATCACGCCGATGCAGCCTTCCGCCGTGCCGCCGCCCGCGCCGGGCCAGCAGGCCTTCCAGGGCACGCTCATCGAGTTGCTGGACCAGGCGACGGTGCTGGTGCTCGGGCCGCTGGCGAACGGGCAGGGGGTGGGCACGGGAACCGGCTTCGTCGTCGCGCCGGGCGTCGTCGTCACAAACGCGCATGTCGTGGCGCCGATCGACCCGCAGCGCGTCTATGTGGTGAACCGGCGGCTCGGGCGGCCGGTGACGGTGCAGGTGGCGGCGCAGACGCCCGACCCGCAGCCGGGACGGCCCGACTTCGCCATGCTGCGGCTGCCGGCCGATGCGACGGCGCTGAGCCCGATCGGCCTGACGCGCGTGGCGAGCCGGCTCGACCCGGTGATCGCCGCCGGCTACCCGCAGGCGATCATGCAGACCGACGCGAATTTCCGCGCCCTGCTTGATGGCAATTCGCAGGCGATCCCGGAACTGGCGGTGACGGACGGGCTGATCAGCGCCGTGCAGGCGCTGCCTTCCGGCCTGACGGTGATGCCGCACACGGCGGCGATCAGCCGCGGCAATTCGGGCGGGCCTCTGGTGGATCGCTGCGGCCGCGTCGTCGGCGTGAACACCTTCGGGTTCTTCAACGCGGAGCAGGGGGAGCGCGTCTCCTACGCGCAGAAGGCGGAGGCGGTGATCGCTTTCCTCGCGGCGAACGGGGTGAACGTCACGGAACTGACGGGCGCCTGCACGCCGGCGCCGGTTACCGCGCCGGGCGGGGCTGCGCCGGCCGGGGCACCCGCTACGCCGCCGGCGGGAGCACCTGCCG
>NZ_JAAEDM010000197.1 GCF_018129065.1 Neoroseomonas soli
GGCCGGGTGCCGCGGGCGGAGGCGGCGGGGCGCGTCGCGCGCTCGGCGCTGCGCGCCTGGCCCCTGCTGCCGCTGGCGCCGCGCGGGGACAGGCGGGACATCGCCTTCCTCACCCCGGTCTTCGGCCTGGGCGGAGTGGAGCGGGTGCTCGGCTGCCTGGCCGCCGAGATGCGCCGGATGGGCTGGCGCACGCATCTCCTCGTCACCGGCGCGGAGCGTGCCGCCCGGCCGCCGCTGGGTGCCTTCGACAGCCTGCTGCTGCTGCCGGGCTTCGATGCCGAACGACACGGCGGCGGGCCCAACGCCTATGCCGGGGCGGCGACCTCCCTGCTGCCGGAGGATTCCGAGGAAGCGGAGGCGCTGCTCGGCCTGCTGGCGCCGATGCAGGCGGTCCTGGTGACGCACGCCTTCGCCGGGCATGCACTGGCCGGACGGCTGCGGCGCCTCGGCGTGCGCACCGCCTGTGCGCTGCACATCGCCGAGCGCGGCGCCTTCGGCGAGCCCCTCGGCAACCCGCAGAGCGCGCTGGCCTATGAGCACGGCTACGACGTCATGGTCGCGCATTCGAGACGCCTCGCGGAGTGGTGCGCGGCCGTCGGCATGCCGGAGGAGAAGATCCTGCACATCGCCAATGCCCCCGGCTACGCGGCGGACCCGCAGCGCGTGGCGGCGGCGGTGGAAGCGCGGCGGGGCCCGCGCCGGGGGCGCCCCTTGCGTGCGCTCTTCCTCGGCCGGCTCGACCGGCAGAAGGGGCCGGACCGGCTGGCGGCGATCGTGGCAGCGACCGCGGAGGCGGTGGAATGGCGCATCGTCGGCGCGCCGGTGCTGGACGCGCCGCCCGCCCTGCCGGTCGCGGCCGAGCCGCCGGTCGACGATCCGGCGGCGCTCGACGCGCTCTATGCCTGGGCCGATGCCGTGGTGCTGCCTTCCCGCTTCGAAGGCGTGCCGCTGACGGTGCTGGAGGCGCAGCGCATGGGCTGCGTGCCGGTGGCGACCGATGTCGGGGCGGTGGCCGAGGCAGTGGCGCACGGCGCCGACGGGTTGCTCGTGCCGGACGGCCCGGATGCCGCCGTCTGCGCGGGCGTCGCGGCGGCGCTGCTGCGCCTCGCGGCCGAGGACGGGCTGCGCCGGT
>NZ_JAAEDM010000198.1 GCF_018129065.1 Neoroseomonas soli
CGGTGGCGTAGTCGAAGGGCAGACCCGGCATCAGGGTCGGGTTGACGACGTGGCCCATGCTGTCGAGCAGAAGCGTGTGGCCGTCCTTCGGTGAACGCGCGACTTCCGCCGCGCCGATCGAGCCCCCCGCGCCGCCGCGGTTCTCGATGACGATGTTCTGGCCGAGCTGTGCGGCGAGATGCGGTTGCAGCAGGCGCGCGACCGTGTCCGTGCCGCCGCCGGGCGGATAAGGCGGGATGAGGCGGATCGGCTGGGTCGGGAAGGCCTGCGCGCGGGCAATGCCCGGCAGGGCCGGCGACAACGCGGCAGTCAGCAGGGCACGGCGGTCGAACTGCATGGTCGGTTCCTCCGTATTGGCGCGGACGTTAGAGCGCCGGCCGCCATGCGTCACGGGGGCGTGCCCCTGGTCGCGCCAAGGGGGTGGCGCTAGCCTCCTCGCAACGGAGGACGCCGCATGACCCGCAAGCTGCCGCTGCTGCCGACCTCGCTCGTCGGCTCCTATCCCCAGCCCGAGTGGCTGATCGACCGCAAGCGCCTGGCGGGCCGCTTTCCGCCACGGGTGCGCGCGCGTGAGCTGTGGCGCGTCGCGCCGGAGTTCCTCGACCAGGCGCAGGACGACGCGACGCTCCTGGCGATCCGCGCGCAGGAACGCGCGGGGCTCGACATCGTCACCGACGGCGAGATGCGGCGGGAGAGCTACTCGAACCGCTTCGCGACCGCGCTGGACGGCGTGGACATCGACAATCCGGGCAGCGCGCTCGACCGCAGCGGGCATCCGAACCCGGTGCCGCGCGTCGTGGGGCGCATCCGCCGCCGCCATGCGGTCGAGACGCGCGACGTGCAGTTCCTGCGCGCCAACACCGACCGCGTCATCAAGATCACCGTGCCCGGCCCCTTCACCATGGCTCAGCAGGCGCAGAACGACTTCTACGAGGACGAGGCGGAGATGGCGATGGACTACGCCGCCGCCGTCAACGAGGAGATCCGCGACCTCTTCGCCGCCGGCGCGG
>NZ_JAAEDM010000199.1 GCF_018129065.1 Neoroseomonas soli
AGCCGGAACGCGTGCTCCGCCGCGGCGAGCCGCCCCGGCAGGCGCACCCGCTGCAGCCAGACGTCGTGGCAGGTGGCGACAACCGTGCCGGCCGCGTCGCGCAGCACCAGGTCGGCGGCAAGGAAGCGTTCGCCCCGCCGCGTCAGGGCGATGTCGGCCGCCGCCGGCTGGGCGGCGCCGCGCAGCACCGCGAGCCGCCCGATGCGCACCGGCACCAGCGACTGCCCCTCCGGCCGCACCACGGCGGAGAGCAGTGCGATCAGCCCTTGCAGCGCGCCGTCCAGCAGCACGGGATGCAGCAGGAAGTCCTCGGCGGGCGGTGCGGCATCCGGCAGGCGCAGCGCGATGCGGCCACGCGCGTCGGCATCGTCCACCTGCACGCGCTCGACCGGCCGGAAGGCGGGGCCGTAGTCGAGCCCGCAGCGGGCCGCGATGGCGACGACCTCCGCACCCGGCACCGTGCGGTGCGCCACGATCGACGGGCCGGCCACGGATGGCAGGCGCGGCAGGGCCGCGATGCGGGCGCGGGCCGAGAGGCTCCAGGGCTCATCCGCGAGGCGGCGGCGGCTTTCCAGTGCGAAGCCGCCCTCGGCATCGGCGGTGGTGCGCACCTCCCGCGTGCGGTCGGGCTCGAGCGAGAGCGGGCGCAGGATGGCCAGGTCACTGACCTCCAGCGCCGCCGCCTCCGGGTAGATCGCAGCGGCGGCACCGAGCGCCATCTCGGCCATGCCGGCCGCGGGCAGCACGGCCTCGCCCATCAGCCGGTGATCGGCGAGCCAGGGCTGCAGTTCGGTGTCGAGGAAGCCTGTCCAGGTGCCCGGCTCCGCACCGCCGCGGATGCCGAGCAGCGGGTGGTCGCGCAGCGGGTCCGTCAGCCGCGCGCTTTCCACCGTGCGCGGGAACCAGGTCGGCGTGCGGGCGAAGGGCGTGCGCGGCAGGGCGCGCGCGGCCGGGCCGGCGAAGGCCGCGCCGCC
>NZ_JAAEDM010000200.1 GCF_018129065.1 Neoroseomonas soli
GGACCTGCGCGGCGGCCTCCGCCGGCAGGTCGGTGCGCTCGGCAAGCGGGGCGAGGAGGCGCTCGGCGACGAAGGCCGCGAGGGCCACCGCGGCCCGCGGCGGCAGGGCGGGCCGGCGCACCAGGGGTTCCTGCCAGGCGGTGACCTCGGCGGCCTGGACCACCAGCGCGTCCAGCGTGCTCTCACGGATCGCCGCGGTGCGGTTGCCGAGCAGCGCGCCGATCGCGGCGACATCGCCGCTGGCCACCAGCGCCTCGGAGACGGTTTCGCTGATCTCGGGCCGGCGCGCGATGGCGGCCAGCGTCTCGGCCATGGGCGGCGCGGCAACCAGGCTGAGCAGGTCCTGCTCGGTCAGCAGGGGGGAGAGGCGCAACACCGGGCCGCAGACGCGAATGTCCCGGTCATGCGCGAGGGTCAGCACCAGGTCCCGCGGCGCCGCGGGCAATTCCTTCACCGCTTCGGCGATGGTGGCGCGGATCTCCGCCGCCGCATCGGCGGCCAGCAATGTCAGCGCCGACCATGCCATCTGCGCCAACCGGTCCTGCTGCGGCGCCGGCAGCCCCGGTGCCAGCACCGAGAGCCGGCGGGCGAGTGCGGCGCGCACCTCGCTCTCCTCATCGGCGGCGAGGGCGGCGAAGCTCTGCTCCGGCGTCGCGGGATTGGCCGCGACGGCGCGGCGCAGGTCCGGGTCGGCGTCACCCGTCAGGTAGTAGAGCGCCTCGGGCGGCGCCTCGGCGTCGGAGGCCAGCATGCGGCGGGCCTCGGCCGGCCCCTCGCCCAGGATGCGTGCCGCGTCGCTCAGCCGGATCATGCCGCTCCCTCCGCCAGCCGCCACCCGCCGCGGCCGTTGCGCTTGGCGTCGTAGAGCGCCGCATCGGCGCGGGCGAGCAGCCGCTTGGCGCTCTCCCCCGTGGCCGGGTCCCAGGCGGCGATGCCGAGGCTGAAGCGCGGGGCGCGGCCTGGCGGCAGGC
>NZ_JAAEDM010000201.1 GCF_018129065.1 Neoroseomonas soli
GGCCGCGAGCGCCCGGCGCCCGCCGGCGGCGAAGACCGCCACCGCGCGCAGCAGGTCGCGCAGCGCGCCGGCCGCCGAGGAATCGAAGGGCGCATAGGCGCCGCCCGAGACCTTGGCGATCTGGCGGAACACGTTGCCGGCAACCTGGTTCGCGCCTTCGTGGAAACAGAAGACCGGCGTGCCGAAGAGGCCGAGTTCCCCCGCCGCGTGGCAGAGCGCGTCCACATCCTCCTCCACCGCGTCCCCGACCAGGACGAGCGCACCCACCTTCTCCTTGTGGGATTCGTTCAGCGCGTGGCGCAGCGCGCGCAGGATCTGCGTCTGCCCGCCGAGGCAGGTCACGGTGGACATGCGCCGCGCCAGTTCCGCGCCGTCGGTCAGGAAGGGGGTCGCGGCGAACTCCATGAAGCCGCGCCAATAGGCGAGGGAGACGGCGAGCCCGCCAAGGTCCCGCGTGGCGAGGAACATCTCCCCCGTCAGCGCGCAGGCGCGGTCCCAGGCCGGTTGGCGGGAGGCGGTGGCATCCACGGCGAAGACCAGCCGCCCCGGCCGCCCCCGCGCGGGCGTCGCGGCCGGAAGCCGCGCGACCTTGTCGAGGAAGGCGGCGACCTCGGTGCCTGGACCGGTACGGGCGGGTGGGCGGGACATGGATTCCTGCGATGATGGCCTGTGCGCAGCAACATGTGAAACCGCTCACACCCTGCGCCAAGGGCTTGGCCCGCAATGCTGGCGGAGCCGCGCGCCGCGGGCTTTACTGCGGCGCCGCAACAGGAGGATTCGCCGGATGCACGCAGCAGCCAGGTTGGGCATCAGGGCCGCGGCGCTCGCCACCGTGGCGGGGCTGGCGCTGGCAGGGGGCGCCGTGGCGCAGCCCAAGCCTGCCCCCCAGGGCGCGCCGCAGCCGGCGCTGCCCACGGCCAAGCCGCCGCCGCTCG
>NZ_JAAEDM010000202.1 GCF_018129065.1 Neoroseomonas soli
GTGGCGCCTGCCCCTTCCGCGCCGCAACCGGACGCCGCGCCGCCCGCGGCGCCGGCCGCGCCGCGCTGACCGGGCCCGGCGGAGCACGCCCGTGGACGAAAGCCTGATCGCCACCACGCTGAACCGGGACCTGCTGGCGCAGGGCGTCGGCGGGCAGCTCGCGGTGCAGCACTGGGAGCAGCTGACGCAGTATCTGCGCCGCGCGCTCTCCCCGCGCCATGCGGCGCTGTTTGCCGAGCCCAATCCGGACCCCGAGAAGGGCAGCATCGACTGGTACGCACCCGGCAGCGGGCCGGCAGTGCCGCTGACGCAGCTCGACCCCGCCACGCGGCAGATGATCCTCGAGCCGCTGATGGCGATGGTGCGGGATATCCAGGACGCGGCGGCGAAGCTGCACGCCTCGCCCAGCGAGGGGGAACGCTTCCTCGGCGAGTTGCTGCGCCTGGCGCTGGAGATCCCGGACCAGGGCGCGATCCGCGTGCGCGGCGGCGTGCCGGTGCTCGCCCCCTGGGGGCACACGGCCGCCGGGCCGGGCGCGGTGCGCGAGCTGCTGGTGAAGATGATGCCGCAGCCAGTGGCGCCGATGGCAATCGTCGGCCCGCCGGCCGCCGCCGCCGCCGTACGCTCGCGCATCTGGCCCTGGCTGCTCGCCTTCCTGCTCGCGCTGCTGTTGCTGCTGCTGGCGCTGTGGCTGCTCTGGCGCGATCCCTTCGGCTGGTTCCCCACGCCGCAGGCGCAATGCGTGGCGCCCGAGGGGCAGGTCTCCACGCTCGACGTGCTGCGGGAGGAGGAGGCGCGCGAGGGTGCGCTGCGGGCCGAACTCGCGCGCATCGTCGGCGAGGCGGGGGAACGCCGGTTGCTGTGCCGGCCGCCGCCCCCGCCGCCCCCGCCGCCGCGCCCGCCGGAGC
>NZ_JAAEDM010000203.1 GCF_018129065.1 Neoroseomonas soli
CCGGAGGTGCCGACCCAGGCCATGATCTCACGGTCATGAGTGTCGATGGCAAAGGCGACGCGGACCACCTCGCCGTTCCAGCAGCGGATCTCGAAACCGTCCGACGCCCAGCGCTGGTTCGAGGCCGCGGCGGCGACGGTGCCCTCGTGCGCGCGAATGGCGCGCCGGCCGGTGTGAGGCTGCAGCAGCAAGGAAGCCTGGCGCATGAGGCGATAGACGCGCTTGTGATTGAGCGGTGGCTTGCCCGAACTGCGCCTGGCGCGGTTGAGCAGCGCCGTGACACGGCGATAGCCGTAGGTCGGGCGCGCGTCGGTGATGGCGCGGATCTCGGCCAGGACGGCCTCGTCCTCGGCACGGCGATAGGGGTCGCGCCGAGGCCGCTCGGGCCGGCGGAGATGATCGACCAGGTTGGACCTGGCGACGCCGATCGTGTCGGCCACGGCTTTCACCGGGAACCTGCCGGTGGCGGCGACGGCAAGCGCAAGGCGTGTTTTTTGGGCGAGCCTGTTCGAGGGCCTCGCGCAGGATCTCGGTCTCCATGGTCTTGCGGCCGAGCAGGCGCTCGAGCTCGCGGACACGGTTCTCGAGTTCCCGCAGGCGGCTGATCGGGACGACCTCCTCGTCGGCCCTGACCGCCTCCTGCCCGCCCTCGGCCATGCGCCGCCTCCACTGGAACAGCAGGCTGGGTGAGACGCCATGGAGCCGGGCGACGGCGGAGACTGTCGTGCCGGGCTGCATGGTCTGCTCGACCAGCCGGACCTTTTCCTCGGCAGTGTAGCGCCGCCGGCGGTGAATGCCGGTGATGATCTCAACGCGCTCGATGGGCTTCGACATAGGCGTGCGCCTAGGCTTGAACCTAGGCCCTCCGGGCTATGCCGCCTGTCCGGTCGAATTGGGGGCCGCTCCA
>NZ_JAAEDM010000204.1 GCF_018129065.1 Neoroseomonas soli
GCCCGTCATGGCGCAGACGATGCCCGCGCCGGGCACCGGCCCGACCGGCGGCCAGGTGGTCGCGGGCCAGGCGGCGGTCGCGCGCGCGCCGGGCCGGACCACCATCACGCAGGGCAGCGACCGCGCGGCGATCGACTGGCAGCAGTTCAACGTCGGCAGCCAGCACACCGTCCAGTTCGTGCAGCCGAACCAGGGGTCCTGGACGCTGAACCGCGTGACGGGGCCGGATCCCTCGGTCATCGCGGGGCGCGTCCAGGCCAATGGCAACGTCGCCATCGTCAACCGGTCGGGCATGGTCTTCGCCCGCGGTGCGCAGGTGGATGTGGGCGGGCTGATCGCCTCCGCCGCCGACATCACCAACCAGAACTTCATGGCCGGCCGCATGGCCTTCGATGGCGCCCCGCGGCCGGGCGCGCGGGTCGAGAACCACGGCACCATCACCGTCGCCGACCGCGGCCTCGCCGCGCTGGTGGCGCCGGGCGTGGCCAATTCCGGCGTGATCCGCGCGCGGCTCGGGCGCGTGGCGCTCGGTGCGGCGGAGACCTTCGTCCTCGACCTCGCGGGCGACGGCCTGATCGGCATCGACGTGACGCAGGCGGTGCGCACCGCGCCCGAGGGCGGCACCGCGCTCGTCACCAACAGCGGCGTCATCGAGGCACCGGGCGGCTCCGTGCTACTCAGCGCGCACGCCGCCTCCGGCCTGGTCGAGGACCTGGTGCGCCAGACCGGCCGCATCGAGGCGCCGACCCTCGGCACCCGCACCGGCGAGGTCGCGATCCGCGCCGAGGGCGGCAATGTCCGCGTCGAGGGCCGCGTCGCCGCGACCGGCGGCGCACGCGAGCGCGGCGGCCGCGTCGCGCTGCAGGCGACGGGCAC
>NZ_JAAEDM010000205.1 GCF_018129065.1 Neoroseomonas soli
GCGGCGGCGCGGGGTTGCCGGGCGCGCCGGCGTGGCGGGGCCGGTCTGCGCGGCGGCAACGCCCGGCAGGATCAGGAGCCCCGCCAGGAGAAGCGCGCGCCGGCCGGTCATTCCGCGCCTCCCGGCAGGGGGCGGATGCCGCGCCGGTCCTCGGGCGGGTTCAGCGCGACCTCGCCCGGGCGGCCCTCCCGCCAGGCGCGCAGCGCCCAGCGGACGGAGGGGAAGGCGATGTCGTCCCAGGGGATGTCGCCCCAGGCGAAGTGGCGGACCTCGAGGCTTTCCGGGCCGGGCTCGAAGCCGGGCTCCTCCAGCCGGGCGCGGAAGATCACCTGCACCTGGCCCAGCCGGGCGATGGAATAGACGGCGAGCACGCCTTCGAGCGCGATGCGGGCGCGGGCTTCCTCCCACGCCTCGCGGCGGGCGCCTTCCTCGACGGTCTCGCCCATCTCCATGTAGCCGGCGGGGATGGTCCAGAAGCCGGAGCGCGGTTCGATGGCGCGGCGGCAGAGGAGGACGCTGTCGCCCTCGGCGACGATGCTGCCGACGACGACCTTGGGGTTCTCATAGGCCACGTGCCCGCAATCGGGGCACATCAGGCGCTCGCGGTCATCGCCTTCGGGAATGCGCCGGACGAAGCGGGACATGGGCGAATCATGGGCTGTCCCCCCACGCCGCTGCAAGCGGTGGTGTGGGGACGCGCGCGCTTCGCCTTCGGGTGCCGGCGGCCGGTCAGACGCGCAGGTCGAGCAGCGAGCCGCGCGGCAGGGGCTGGCCGGCGGGCAGCGCGCCGGCGGGCGGCACG
>NZ_JAAEDM010000206.1 GCF_018129065.1 Neoroseomonas soli
ATGCTCGGGCCGCGCGGCCTCGGCCGCGGCGGCGAGGCCCATGATCGCCGGCAAGGGCTCGGTCCCGCCGCGGCGGCCGCGTTCCTGCCCGCCGCCTGCCATCGGCGGCGCGAGATCGAGGCCCGGACGGAGCAGCAGCGCCCCCGCGCCCTTGGGCCCGCCCATCTTGTGGCCCGACAGCGTCATCGTGTCGGCGTCGTAATCTTCCCGCAATGTCGCGACGCGCCCGGCGGCCTGCACCGCGTCCACATGCAGCAGCGCGCCATGGCGGCGGCAGATCGCGGCGGCGTCCTCCAGCGGATGCAGCACGCCGGTCTCGTTGTTCGCCGCCATCAGGCAGACCAGGGCCGGGCCCGCCGTGGCGAGCGCCGCCTCGAGCGCCGCGAGGTCGATCCTGCCGTCGGCGCGCACTGGCAGCAGCGCGGCCTCCGGCACCGCACGCAGCACCGCGGGGTGTTCGGTGGCGCCGGCCAGCACGCGGCGCCCGGCGGCCAGGGCGCGGATCGCGAGCGCATTCGCCTCGGTCCCGCCCGAGGTGAAGACCACGTCCTGCGGCCGCGCGCCGAACCGGGCGGCAAGGCGCGCCCGCGCGTCTTCCAGCGCCCGCCGCGCGGCCCGACCCTCGGCATGGACCGAGGAAGGATTGCCCGGCAGGTCCAGCGCCGCGATGACGGCCGCCCGCGCCTCCGGCCGCAGCGGCTCGGTGGCGTTGGCGTCGAGGTAGAGCGTCGCGCTCATGCGCGGCCGGGGCGCGCCGCCTCGGGCGCGGCGGGGGCGCGGGCGC
>NZ_JAAEDM010000207.1 GCF_018129065.1 Neoroseomonas soli
CCGCGCCCGTTCCTGCAACCCCGGCCCGCCCGCCAGCCCGAGCCGCAGCACCCGCGCCGCAATGCCTCGCGCGGCGAGCAGCGCCGCGACGCCCTCGGCTTCCGCCCCGCTTTCCGGGCGCAGCCCGTGGTCCGCCACCAGGGCCAGCAGATCCCCGCCGCGCGCGCGCGCCCATTCCGCGGCCAGCAGCGCGAGCGCCAGGCTGTGCGGCCCGCCCGACACCCCGGCGGCAATGCGTGGAGAAGGGCCGAACGGCCCGAGCGGCGCCATCAGCGCCGCGAAGCGATCCGGCGTCAGCGCGCCGCTATCCCCATCTGCGGGTCAGCGACACTGCGCCCGCCGGCGCGTGTCGGCGACACGCTGCGCCACGGGTGGCGCCAGGCGGGTGTATTCGGAGGTGAGCTGGTCCAGCGTGTCGCAGGCCTCGCGCCGCGCGCCGAAGCCGACGAAGGCGTTGGAAAGGCCGAGCAGCGCCTCGGGCGCGCGACCGGACTGGCGGTTGCGGCGGTAGGCCTCGTCAAAGGCAAGGGCCGCATTCTGGTACTGGCGGCGGCCGAGCAGCGCCTCTCCCAGCAGAATCTGCGCATCCTGCGCCCGCGGGCCGGGGCGGCCGGCGATCACTTCACGCGCCGCGGCCTCGGCGGCGGCGAAATCGCCGCGCCCGAGCGCGGACTGGCCGTCGGCCAGGGCGCGCTCAGCGGTTCGCGGCCCGGTTGGCGGGGGCTG
>NZ_JAAEDM010000208.1 GCF_018129065.1 Neoroseomonas soli
CTGCGCGAAGCGCTGGAGGGGCCGCGCCGCACCTCCCGCGCCCGCATCTTCGACCTGCCGCGCGGCGGCCTCGCCGCGCTCGAGGCCCCGCCCGCCCACCACCTGGCCGAGGCGCGCGACGCCATCGCCGCCATGCTGGAAGAGCGCGAGTCCGCGGGCGCCATCGCCCTGCTGCGCCTGCCGGAGCAGGCGGCGGCGGTGCTGGCGGCGGTGGAGGAGTCGCTCGGCCTCGCTGCCGCGGTGCGCGCGGCGGTGCCCCAACCGGCCGGGCGTGCGCCGGACGGCAGGGCGATTGCGCACGCGGAGCGTGCTCTGCTCTCGGCCGACCTCACGGCGTTCCTGCGGCGGCGGAAGGTCTGCCGCCTGACGCCGGGTGGCGGCGCGCCGGAACCGCTGTGGGAGGACCGGCGCATCGACCTCGGCGACGTGCGCGACGCGCTGCTGTCGGGCTGCGACCTGGCGCTGGCGCCGGCGCTGGCCCGCCGCCTGCGCCGCTCGCTCGACCGCCGGCTGCTGGCCGGGCTGACGCGGCCGGAGGAATTGCGGGCCATCGGCCCGCTCTGCCTTTCGCTGGGGACGGAGGCGGTGACCTCGGCCGAGTTCCTGCGGCTGGACGCGCTCTGGCCCGCCGCGCTGCGCGGCGCCCTGACCGTCGCCGTCGCCGCGGAGGAGGCCGCCGCCGACCCCGCCGCCTTCGCGTTCGCGCGGGAGGTGCT
>NZ_JAAEDM010000209.1 GCF_018129065.1 Neoroseomonas soli
GCCGTGGCCCGCGTGCCGTCGCCGCCGTCCACCGCCGCCGCCGCGCAGACGCGCGCCCCGGCACGTGCCGAGGTCTCCGACCGCCGCACCCTGGTGGTCGGCAAGGGCATCAGCCTTCAGGGGACGGTGACCGAGGCCGAGCGCCTGATCATCGAAGGCACCATGGAAAGCCAGCTCCTGCAGGCGCAGGAACTGGTGATCAGCCATTCCGGCGTCTTCAAGGGCGAGGTCCAGGTCGAGGACGCCGAGATCGCCGGCGTCTTCGACGGCACGCTCACGGCCAATGGCAGCCTGACCATCCGCGCCACCGGCCGGGTGATCGGCACCGCCCGGTCGCGCCGGCTCTCGGTCGAGGATGGCGGCCAGCTCTCCGGCAAGATGGAGATGATCACCGAGGCGCCGTCGGCGACCACGGCGCCGCGCCTCGCACCGTCCGCCACCCCGGCGCCGCGCAGCGCCGAGCCCGCCGACGCCTGAAAGGGCGATCCCTGACCCGGCGGCGGCCTCCCCGCGAGGCCGCCGTGGAGCATTCCCGCGCCTGATGGCCCCACCGCGCGCCACCCTCCTTCTGCCGCTGCTGGTCCTTGGCTGCGCCGCGGACAGCGGGGAGGAGGCGGCCGCGCTGATGCAGCAGGCGTTGCTCTCGACCCGCGCGAGCCTCGCGGCGGCCGG
>NZ_JAAEDM010000210.1 GCF_018129065.1 Neoroseomonas soli
CCGTTCGAGGCGACGAAGCGGGTGGTCGGCGGCATCGTGCTGCTGCTGGGCGCCTGCCTTCTTGCCCCGGTGCCGCTGAGCAATGTCCTGCCCGCCCTGGTTACCACGCTGATCGCCTTCGCGTATCTGGAGGAGGACGGCCTGCTGCTCTGCACCGCGCTGTTGGCCGCACTCTCCATCCTCGCGGCGACTGGCATCGTCATATGGGAAACGGCAAGTGCCACGGGCTGGGTGCCCGGCCTTCTCTGAGCGGGAGGCTGCGCGCGGCGAGGGACCGCAGTTGAAGGCATCACCGCAGGAAGGGGTCTCGTTGTGACGGTCATTGTCTCGGTGAAGATCAACGACGGCATCGTCATGGCCGCCGATAGCGCGGGTTCCATGGAGAGCGGACAGGTCTACGCACACGCGCACAAGATCGCCAATCTATGCGAAGGCCTGTCCATAGGGGCCATGTCCACCGGATCGGGTGGCATCGGGAACGAGTCTGTCGAGACCCTCCTCAAGGACCTGCGGCGACGCTTTGCCGGTCTCAGCGCGGACCACGGGAATTGGCGGCTCGATCCCGAAGCCTATACGGTTGAACAGGTCGCAGACCGCTTGCGCAGCTTTCTCTTCGAGGAGAAGGCCGCGGTCTGTGCGGATCCGACGAACATCCAGCTGCGGGTCTGCGG
>NZ_JAAEDM010000211.1 GCF_018129065.1 Neoroseomonas soli
CCGTTCGAGGCGACGAAGCGGGTGGTCGGCGGCATCGTGCTGCTGCTGGGCGCCTGCCTTCTTGCCCCGGTGCCGCTGAGCAATGTCCTGCCCGCCCTGGTTATCACGCTGATCGCCTTCGCGTATCTGGAGGAGGACGGCCTGCTGCTCTGCGCCGCGCTGCTGGCCGCACTCTCCATCCTTGCGGCGACTGGCATCGTCATATGGGAAACGGCAAGTGCCACGGGCTGGGTGCCCGGCCTTCTCTGAGCGGGAGGCTGCGCGCGGCGAGGGACCGCAGTCGAAGACAACACCGCAGGAAGGGATCTCGTTGTGACGGTCATTGTCTCGGTGAAGATCAACGACGGCATCGTCATGGCCGCCGATAGCGCGGGGTCCATGGAGAGCGGACAGATCTACGCACACGCGCACAAGATCGCCAATCTATGCGAAGGCCTGTCCATAGGAGCCATGTCCACCGGATCGGGTGGCATCGGGAACGAGTCTGTCGAGACCCTCCTCAAGGACCTGCGGCGACGCTTTGCCGGTCTCAGCGCGGACCACGGGGATTGGCGGCTCGATCCCGAAACCTATACGGTTGAACAGGTCGCAGACCGCTTGCGCAGCTTTCTCTTCGAGGAGAAGGCCGCGGTCTGTGCGGATCCGACGAACATCCAGCTGCGGGTCTGCGG
>NZ_JAAEDM010000212.1 GCF_018129065.1 Neoroseomonas soli
TGCGGGTTGTGCGCGCGCTGCTCGGCGACGCTCGACTGCCAGGCGAAGACATCCCGCCCCGGCGCCTTGTAGTCGTGGCACATCCACAGCCGCGTCTGCGGCGGCAGCGCCAGCAGCTTCTTCATCGAACGGTACAGCACCCGCGCATCGCCGCCGGGGAAGTCGGCGCGCGCCGTGCCGTAGTCGTGCATGAACAGCGTGTCGCCGACGAAGACGTCATCGCCGATCCGGTAGGAGATGCAGGCCGGGGTGTGGCCCGGCGTGTGGATCACCTCGACCTCGAGCGAGCCCAGCGGGAAGCGTTCGCCATCCTTGAACAGGTGGTCGAAGTCGCCGCCGCCGGGCTTGACGTCATCCGCGTGGAAGACGGGGCGGAAGATCGCCTGCACCTCCCTGATGTGCTCGCCGATGCCGATCGGCGCGCCGGTCTTCGCCTTGATGTAGGGCGCCGCGGTCAGGTGGTCGGCGTGCGCATGGGTTTCGAGCACCCAGTCGATGGTCACGCCCTCGTCCACGGCGGCGGCGAGAATGCGGTCGGCGAAGGCGACATCGGCGGTGCCGGAGCGGTTGTCCCAGTCGAGCACCGGGTCGATCACCGCGCCACGCTTCGTCGCGGGATCCCACACCAGGTAGCTCACCGTGTTGGTCGGCTCGTC
>NZ_JAAEDM010000213.1 GCF_018129065.1 Neoroseomonas soli
GACCGCCGCCGCCGGCGACCGCGCGCGCGCCGCCGCCGAGGTGGATGCGCTGAAGGCCGTGCTCTCCTCCCGCGAGCCGGGGGCGGCGGCGCCGATCCTCGACCAGGTGGGTGTCCCGGCCGGCCTGGAAGCGGCCCTCGGCGCCGCGCTGGGCGAGGCGCTGGAAAGCCCGGCGGACGAAGCCGCGCCGCGCCACTGGCGGAACCTGCCGCCGCTCGACGTCACTGCGCCGCTGCCGGGCGGCGCGGTGCCGCTGTCGCGGCTGGTCGAGGCCCCGGCCGCCCTGAGCCGCGCCCTGTCCCGGATCGGCCTGCTGCCGCGCGGCACCGACGGCGCGGCGTTGCAGGCGGCTCTGAAGCCCGGCCAGTCGCTGGTGACCGAGGAAGGCGCTCTGTGGCGCTGGGACGGCCATACTGCCCGCGCAGGGGCGCCGACACCCGGTGCCGTGCGGCTCGCCCAGCGGAATGCGCTGCGGGCGGCCGAGACGCGGCTCGACCACGCCGAGGCCGAGGCGGCCACCTCCGACACCGCCCGCGCCGCCGCCGCGGCGCAGGAAGAGGAGGCGCGAAAGGCCGAAGGTGCGGCCCGCGACGCACGCGGCCGCGCCGAGGCGGCGCTGGGCGACGCCCGGCAG
>NZ_JAAEDM010000214.1 GCF_018129065.1 Neoroseomonas soli
AGGTGGAAGCTCTTCCGCTGCACCCAGCGGAAGCCCTCATGCTTCGTGATGGTCGCAATCTCGACCGCTCCGCCAACGGATTTCGGCAGGAAGACGGCGAAGCGGACAAAGCCGATCGTCGTCTCGACCAGGAACCGCGCGAGGTCGATCGCGTCCTGGATCGGCATCGCCGGGACGGTGAGCGTCGCATACAGATCCTTGACCAGTCTCTTCTGAAGGTCGGCTGCCTGCTGCGGCGCCATGCCATGGCGTATCAGGACGGCGTCGATGTCGAAGCCGATACCCAGGATGAGCCGATTCAAGGCTTCGTACTGTCCGTCCCACAGCACGCCGAAGCCGTTCTCGTCCATGACGCGCCTCGGCGGTGGGCAAGCATGCTGCGTCAGGTTGACTTCCCAGATCTCGGCCAGGGGGCGACCGGCGGAGTAGCCGCAGACCCGCAGCTGGATGTTCGTCGGATCCGCACAGACCGCGGCCTTCTCCTCGAAGAGAAAGCTGCGCAAGCGGTCTGCGACCTGTTCAACCGTATAGG
>NZ_JAAEDM010000215.1 GCF_018129065.1 Neoroseomonas soli
CTGGCCGCCGCGGCGGCGGGTGATGGCCGGCCCTGGCTGCTGCTCGGCCATCATCGGGCGGACCAGGCAGAAACCTTGCTGTTCCGGGCGCTGCGCGGCAGCGGGGCGACGGGGCTCGCGGCGATGGCACCCGTGCGGGACGGCGGTGCGGTGCTGGTGCTGCGGCCGCTGCTCGGCGTGGCGCCGGCGGCGCTTGAGGCCGTGGTGGCGGCGGCGGGGATCGCCCCGGTACGCGACCCGAGCAACCGGGATGCCCGCTTCGCCCGGGTTCGGCTGCGGCAGGTGCTGGGCGATCCCGACGGCACGGGGGAGGGGGTGGCGGCGCTCGCGGCGGCTGCGACCGCCTTCGCGGCCCGGCGGGAGAGGGCGGCCGCCGACATCGCGCGGCGGCTCGCCCGCGCCGCCGAGATCCGGCCGGAAGGCTTCGCTCGGGTGGAGCCAGCGGCGCTGGGGCGGGATGCGGCCGGGCTTGCGGCCCTGGGCGGGCTGCTGGCGCTGGTGGGCGGGGCGCG
>NZ_JAAEDM010000216.1 GCF_018129065.1 Neoroseomonas soli
ACCCGCAACGGCCGCCCTTCCGGCCAGGCGGCGACCAGCGCCGCGATCGCCGCCTCCATCACCGTGGCGAGGCGCGCGAAGGCCCCGGCCTCGGGCGGCGGCGGGGCGGCAGCGCGGGATTCACCGGCGAGGGCGGCGGGCAGCGCCTCCGCCGCACGGGCGAGCCAGGCCATGTCGAGGGCGAGCCGCGGCTGCTCGGCCAGCACCGAGCGCCAGATTTCCCCGGGCGGAGGCAATGGCTGGTCCTCGGCCATGCGCCAGCCGGAAGGGGTTTCCTCCGCGAAGCCGGACTCCGTCAGTCCGCGCCACAGGGCGCGGCGATAGGGCGTGGCGAGCGGCGGCGCGGCAGGCAAGGCGGCGATGGCGGCGGAGGCGGTGAAGCCTTCCAGCAGCAGCGCGGCCTCCGTCATGTCGGCAGCCGCGTCCGCCGCGCGCGCGGCTTCGAGCGCGGCTTCCCCATCCACCGGCGCGGGCGCGGCGGGCAGCGGCGCGGCCGGCATGGGATCGAG